>NZ_QTLM01000001.1:159625-803783 GCF_003602695.1 Bacteroides sp. AM07-18 | reverse complement strand
AGCCTCCGTGTCTGATAAGGATACGGAGGCTTTGTTCGTTTATATACCTCCGGAACTGCTCCCCTTAATCCCTGTCATGCGTTGTTGCATACGTATTTTTCTGCTTCTTTTGTCATTCTTTTGTTATCATTACAGAACAAAGTTGGTGTAAAATGAGTTTTTTTTGGAAGAGCAAGAACTTTTCTTCCTTTCTTTCTATTCAATATCAAATGGATTTTTGTAAATTTGGCGTGAATCTAATAGGAAGGGAAAAAATCACGCAATTAATATTGTAATATAAATCATATAATAACTCCTGCAAATATGGAAAACAAGATTCAAGAGCTGACCGATAAGATCTACCGCGAAGGCGTAGAGAAAGGAAACGAAGAGGCACAGAAACTTATCGCAAAAGCTCAGGAAGAAGCCAAGAGAATTATAGAGGATGCTCACAAGGAAGCGGATTCTATCGTGGCTACCGCTCATAAGTCTGCCGATGAACTGGCAGAGAATACAAAATCTGAATTAAAGTTGTTTGCCGGTCAGGCTGTGAATGCTCTGAAGTCCGAAATCGCTACGTTGGTGACGGACAACATTGTGAATGCCGATGTAAAGGCATTTGCTGCAAACAAGGATTATCTTAATGCCTTCATCGTTGCATTGGCGTCCAAATGGAGTGTGAACGAACCAATCGTTATCTCTACTGCCGATGCGGAAGGCTTGACAAAATATTTCGCAGCGAAGGCGAAAGACCTGCTGGACAAGGGTGTGAAGATTGAGCAAGTGAATGGCATCAAAACCTTGTTCTCCGTATCGCCTGCCGATGGTTCGTACAAGGTGAACTTTGGCGAAGAAGAATTTATGAATTACTTCAAGGAATTCCTGCGTCCGCAATTAGTGGAAATGCTGTTCTAAAAACTCCCACAGGATTATGAGTAAATACTATTACTTGGTAGCCGGTTTGCCTGAACTTACTCTGGAAGACAGTAAACTGAGCTATACAGTAGCCGATTTCAAGACGGAACTATATCCTGCCTTGTCGGAAGATGATAAAAAGTTGATAGATTTGTTTTATCTGAAATTCGATAATGCGAATGTCTTGAAACTATTGAAGGATAAGGATGCTGCCATCGACCCGCGCGGAAACTATTCGTCGGAGGAACTGGCGGAATATATCTCACAACTGAAGGATGGCGACGAAGTCTCTGACAGTGTATTCCCATCTTATCTCTCTACGTTCATTTCCGAATACTTCAGCCTGCCTGCCGAGGACGGTTTCTTGTATGAAGACCGCCTGGCAGCGCTCTATTACGCCTATGCTATGGAATGCAGGAATCAGTTTGTGTCTTCCTGGTTTGGCTTCAACCTCACTCTCAATAATATATTGGTGGCGCTCACAGCACGTAAGTTCAAGCTGGACATTGCTCCGCTGATTGTGGGTGATACGGAAGTGTGCGAGGCTCTGCGTACTTCCAATGCCCGTGACTTCGGTCTGGGTACTGAGGTGGATTATCTGGAGCAGCTGGTGAAAATCAGTGAGACGGAGGAACTGGTGGACCGGGAAAAGAAGCTGGACCAGCTTCGCTGGGACTGGATGGAGGAGGCCACATTCTTCGATTACTTTACCGTGGAACGTCTGTTTGTCTTCCTGCTACAGCTGGAGATGATAGAACGGTGGATTTCGTTGGATAAAGAGAAGGGTAACCAACTGTTCCGCAGCATTATCGCTGCCTTGAAAGACGAGGTGCAGATACCCGCAGAATTCAGATAAAATAAACAACTAAAAATATATGGCAACAAAAGGAACTGTTAGTGGCGTAATAGCCAACATGGTGACCCTCGTCGTCGACGGACCGGTAGCGCAGAATGAGATTTGTTATATCTCGACCGGAGGAGACAAGTTGATGGCGGAGGTGATTAAGGTAGTAGGTACCCAGGTCTACGTGCAGGTATTTGAGAGTACCCGCGGACTGAAAGTGGGGGCCGAAGCTGAGTTTACCGGACATATGCTCGAAGTAACACTGGGGCCCGGTATGCTTTCGAAGAACTACGACGGTCTGCAAAACGACCTCGATAAGATGGACGGTGTTTTCTTGAAACGCGGGCAATATACCTATCCGCTGGATAAAGGAAGCAAATGGCATTTTGTGCCTTTGGCAAAGGTGGGCGACCAAGTGGAAGCCGCTGCCTGGCTGGGACAAGTGGACGAAAACTTCCAACCTCTGAAAATCATGGTGCCTTTTGAACAGAAAGGTGTGTGCACCGTGAAATCCATTGCAAAGGAAGGTGATTACAGCATTGAGGATACCATTGCAGTGCTGACGGATAGCGAAGGTAATGACATCCGGGTGAACATGATACAGAAATGGCCCGTGAAGCGCGCCATGACCAACTATAAGGAAAAACCGCGTCCTTTCAAATTGCTGGAAACCGGTGTGCGTGTAATCGACACCGTAAACCCGATTGTGGAAGGTGGTACGGGTTTTATCCCCGGTCCGTTCGGTACTGGAAAAACGGTGCTTCAGCATGCCATTTCAAAACAAGCGGAAGCGGACATCGTAATCATCGCTGCCTGCGGTGAGCGTGCCAACGAGGTTGTGGAAATCTTTACAGAATTCCCCGAATTGGTTGACCCGCATACGGGACGGAAGCTGATGGAACGTACGATTATCATTGCCAATACTTCGAACATGCCGGTGGCTGCCCGTGAGGCATCTGTCTACACGGCTATGACGATTGCAGAATACTACCGAAGCATGGGATTGAAGGTACTGCTGATGGCGGACTCCACTTCACGTTGGGCGCAGGCATTGCGCGAGATGTCCAACCGTATGGAGGAGTTGCCCGGTCCCGATGCCTTCCCGATGGACTTGTCCTCCATCATCTCCAACTTCTACGGCCGTGCGGGTTATGTGAAGCTGAACAACGGCGAGTCCGGTTCCATTACTTTCATCGGTACGGTATCGCCTGCCGGTGGTAACTTGAAGGAGCCGGTAACCGAGAATACGAAGAAGGTGGCACGCTGCTTCTATGCCCTTGAGCAAGACCGTGCCGACAAGAAGCGTTATCCTGCCGTAAACCCGATTGACTCGTATTCCAAATATATAGAATACCCTGAATTTGAAGAGTATATCACCAAGCACATCAATGGTGAGTGGATTGGCAAGGTGAATGAAATCAAGACCCGTTTGCAGCGTGGTAAGGAGATTGCCGAGCAAATCAACATCTTGGGTGACGACGGTGTGCCCGTAGAGTATCACGTGACTTTCTGGAAATCGGAATTGATTGACTTCGTTATTCTGCAGCAGGATGCCTTTGATGAAATTGATGCCGTGACCCCGATGGAGCGTCAGGAGGAGATTCTGAATATGGTAATAGAAATCTGTCATACAGAATTTGAGTTCGACAACTTCAACGAAGTAATGGATTACTTCAAGAAAATGATTAACATCTGTAAGCAGATGAACTACTCGAAGTTTAAGTCGGAAGAATACGACAAGTTCCATAAGCAGTTGCAGGAACTGGTTGAGGAACGTAAAGCCTAAGGATGTACTATGTGACTATTTACAATTTACTATTTGCCTTGCGGATGCAGGTGTACGGAGGTTGTAGATAGGAAAATAGTAGAATAGGATGGCAGAGATTTAAATAGTAAATAGTAAATTGCTAAATTGTAAATAAATAGATGGCAACAAAAGCATTTCAAAAAATATATACCAAGATTACTCAGATTACGAAAGCTACGTGTTCGCTGAAGGCAACCGGAGTGGGGTATGACGAGTTGGCGACCGTAAACGGCAAGCTGGCCCAGGTGGTGAAGATTGCCGGTGACGAAGTGACTTTGCAGGTGTTTGAGGGTACGGAAGGTATTCCCACCAATGCAGAGGTAGTATTCTTGGGCAAGGCTCCTACAATCAAAGTGAGCGAGCAGCTTGCCGGACGCTTCTTCAACGCCTTTGGCGACCCCATCGACGGTGGTCCGGCCATTGAAGGCGAGGAGGTGGAAATTGGCGGTCCATCCGTGAATCCGGTGCGCCGTAAGCAGCCCTCGGAACTGATTGCAACCGGTATTGCAGGTATCGACTTGAACAATACGCTGGTGTCCGGACAGAAGATTCCGTTCTTTGCCGACCCCGACCAGCCCTTCAACCAGGTGATGGCGAATGTGGCTCTGCGTGCGGAGACTGACAAGATTATCCTTGGCGGTATGGGTATGACGAACGATGATTACCTTTACTTCAAGAACGTATTCTCCAATGCCGGTGCGCTCGACCGTATCGTCAGCTTTATGAATACCACCGAGAATCCTCCGGTAGAGCGTCTGCTGATTCCGGATATGGCACTGACGGCGGCCGAGTATTTTGCTGTAAACAATAATGAAAAGGTGCTGGTGCTGCTGACGGATATGACTTCCTACGCCGATGCGCTCGCCATCGTGTCCAACCGTATGGACCAGATTCCTTCGAAGGACTCCATGCCGGGTTCCCTTTATTCGGACTTGGCGAAGATATACGAAAAGGCGGTGCAGTTCCCAAGCGGCGGTTCCATCACGATTATTGCGGTGACGACTCTGTCCGGTGGCGACATTACGCATGCCGTGCCCGACAATACGGGTTATATCACGGAAGGCCAGTTGTTCCTCCGTCGTGACAGCGACATCGGTAAGGTTATCGTTGACCCGTTCCGTTCCTTGTCCCGTCTGAAACAGCTTGTTACGGGCAAAAAGACACGTAAGGACCATCCGCAGGTGATGAATGCCGCTGTACGTCTGTACGCCGATGCCGCCAACGCCAAAACCAAGCTTGAAAACGGTTTCGACCTGACGAACTACGACGAACGTACCCTTGCCTTTGCCAAGGACTACTCCAACCAACTGCTGGCCATCGACGTCAACCTCGATACCACAGAGATGCTCGATGTGGCATGGAGTCTGTTCGGCAAGTATTTCCGTCCGGAAGAGGTGAATATCAAGAAAGAGCTTGTGGACCAGTTCTGGCCGAAAGCAAACTAAATAAATGTACGATTAGACGATTTACGGTTTACGATTGATATTACTGAAATTGTAAATCTGTAAATTGAGAAATTGAGTAGCTTCAGTCGTCTAATCGTAAATCGTTAAATCGTAAATAAAATGGCTATTAAGTTTCAATATAACAAAACCTCGCTTCAGCAACTCGAAAAGCAACTGAAGGTGCGCGTGCGTACACTCCCCATTATTAAGAATAAGGAGAGTGCCCTGCGTATGGAAGTGAAGCGCTGCAAGGGAGACGCTGCCGCGTTGGACGCGAGGTTGGAAAAGGAAATCCAAGCTTACGAAGCCATGTTCGCCCTTTGGAATGAGTTCGACGCTTCATTGATAAAGGTCAGCGATGTTCATCTCGGTGTAAAGAAGATTGCCGGTGTACGGGTGCCGTTGCTCGAGAATGTAGATTTCGAGATACGCCCTTACAGCTTGTTCAATGCGCCCAAATGGTATGCAGACGGGCTGCATTTGCTTAAGTCACTGGCACATACTGCCATCGAGCGTGAATTTACTGTTGCCAAGTTGAACTTGTTGGAACATGCGCGTAAAAAGACCACCCAGAAGGTGAATCTTTTTGAGAAAGTACAGATTCCGGGTTATCAGGATGCTCTGCGCAAAATCAAGCGGTTTATGGAAGACGAGGAGAACCTTTCCAAGTCATCGCAGAAAATCATGAAATCCCATCAGGAGAAAAGGAAGGAGGCAGAGGCATGATTACGAAAATGAAGAAGCTCACGTTCCTTGTGTATCATAAGGAGTACGAAGCATTTCTGGCACAAATCCGGGAACTGGGCGTGGTGCACGTTGTGGAAAGGCAGTGCGGCGAGATGGACGACACCTTGCAGCAATTCATGCAGAAGCGTACGCTCTACAAGAATATGCTTCAGAGCATGCACACCCTGGCAGACAAACAGCCGGAAGAAAAGGTGCATAAAGAGTTGTCGGCCGATGCTCTGGTGAAATTCTACGAGGACTTGCAGGCGCGGATACAAGACTTGAACCAGCAGATTCCCGCCATCGACAAGGATGTGGCGCAGATGGAAGTCTGGGGCGATTTCGATTGGAGAGCCATCCGCAAGCTGGAAGATGCTGGTTGGTTCGTGCAGTTCTATACCTGCCCGGAGAAAGACTATAACGAAGCGTGGGCAGAGGACTACAATGCCATCGTGGTGAAAGAGAACGGCGGACATCTTTATTTCGTGACCGTCACTCCCCAACCGGTAGAACTGGATGTGGAACCGCTCCGTCTGCCTTCACTCAGCCTCTCCGAACTGAGCCGGAAGAAAGCCGAAACGGAAGAGGCCCTTGTGCAGGCACATGCCGGATTGAAAGAATTCTGCAAAGCGAATTACTGCACGTTGGAGAAGTACAACCTACAGCTCCAGGAAGAGATAGACCTGCTGAAAGTCAAGCTGAACAGCGAACATATGGCAGAAGGTGCCGTAGTGTTGATGGAAGGCTGGATTCCCGAAGACTGCGAGGCGGATGTGAGGAAACTTCTCGATGAAAGCGGCACTTATTATGAGATAAGGGCTGCCAAGCGCGAGGACAATGCTCCCATCAAGCTGAAAAACAACGCCTATACACGCATGTACGAAGTGCTTACCAAAATGTACGGTATGCCCGAATATGCCGAGTTCGACCCGACACCGATACTTGCGCCATTCTTCTCGCTCTTCTTTGCTTTCTGTATGGGAGATGCGGGCTACGGTCTGGTACTGATTGCACTCGGGTTCATTTTGAAAAGGAAGATGTCCAAGTCCATGAAAGGCATGATGAACCTGGTGATTACGTTGGGTATATTTACGTCCGTCATCGGTGCCATATTGGGAACCTTCTTCGGTGTAAGCCTCTTTGACCTGGAGATACCCGCCAAACTGAAGGAATTCATGATTGTGGGTAAGATAGGTGAGACTACCTATGACAAGCAAATGCTGCTGGCGTTGATTATCGGTGCGGTGCACATCTGCATTGCCATGACGGTGAAGGCCGTGGGACAGACCGTTCGTTTCGGCTTCAAGGAGTCGCTCAGTGCTTGGGGATGGCTGTTGCTGGTGGTGGGATTTATCTGCACCGGCGGACTTTCCTTCTTCAAAATAATTTCGGAAGACGTGTCTACGTGGGCATTTATCGTGATTGGCGGTGTTTCTGCCATCGGTATCTACCTGCTGAACAATATCCACCGGAATGTATTTGTCAACATCGGTGCCGGAGTATGGGATACCTATAACATGGCAACCGGATTGATGGGCGATATACTTTCCTACATCCGTCTCTATGCCCTCGGCTTGGCAGGCGGTATGCTTGGAGGCGTGTTCAACCAGCTTGCCTTCATGGTGAACGATGCTGCAGGTCCGGCCCTGGGATGGCTGTTCTGCGGTCTGATACTGATATTCGGGCATACGCTGAACATTGCCATGTCTTGTCTGAGTGCCTTTGTACACCCGCTCCGTCTGACATTTGTGGAATACTTCAAGAATTCCGGTTACGAAGGTAAGGGCGAAGCCTATAAACCTTTTACAGTAGTAAAGAAATAAACAAATTAAAAAACAAATAAAAATAGAAACATTATGAATGAAATTTTAGGTTATCTCGGTCTGGGCCTGATGTTGGCCCTTGCAGGAATTGGCAGTTGCTTCGGTACAACTATCGCCGGTAGTGCGGCAGAAGGTGCGTTGAAGAAAGACCCTTCCAAGTCAGCAAGTTATATGATTTTGTCAGCCCTTCCGGCTACGCAGGGACTTTACGGTTTCGTGGCTTTCCTGATGTCTATGGGCAGGGATTTTGCGACAGACGGTCCTTTGATGCTGGGCATCGGATTGGGTGTCGGACTGGTATGTCTGTTCTCCGCTATCCGTCAGGGACAGATTTGTGCTAGCGGTATTGTGGGTATCTCCCAGGGACACGACGTACAGACCAATACAATGATTTACGCCGCGCTTCCTGAATTCTACGCTATTTTGGCGCTGGTAGCTGCATTGATGGTATAATCCGGATTATAAGAAAATAAACCCCAGGGATTTACAATTGAAATTCCTGGGGTTTTTTGTTTAAATTCCTGGGGCTTCAACTGAAAACTCCAGGAATTCTTTTTTGAAACTTCGGGAATTTTAGACGAAAAATGCATGGATGGGCGAGCCAATGGGGCTTTTGTGGCTAAACTATGACATTCCGCAAACGATTGTTTATGCATATTTAATCAGTTTTTTCGATTAAAAGGCTATTTTTCAAAGAATAATACGTACTTTTGCAGCCGTAATTAAGACAAAGAGATTATAACATAATATGACTAAAGAACTACTTACCCCCGATTACATCTTCGAAGCGAGTTGGGAAGTGTGTAATAAAGTAGGCGGTATCTATACAGTTTTGTCTACAAGGGCAAATACTTTACAGACTAAATTTCGCGATAGATTATTCTTTATAGGGCCGGATTTCTGGCAGGGAAAAGAGAACCCTTTGTTCATTGAGTCTGATAACCTTTGTGCAGCGTGGAAAAAACATGCAGCGTTGAAAGACAATCTTTCCGTCCGCGTAGGTCGCTGGAACATTCCGGGAGAACCTATTGTTATATTGGTTGATTTCCAACCGTTCTTTGCAGAAAAAAATGAGATTTATACAGAAATGTGGAACCGCTATCAGGTGGATTCACTGCATGGATATGGTGATTATGACGAAGCATCCATGTTTGCTTTCGCTACCGGCAAGGTGATAGAGAGCTTCTATCGCTATAATTTGACGGAAACGGACAAAGTGGTGTTCCAGGCACACGAGTGGATGACCGGCATGGCCGCCCTCTATCTTCAGTCTGCCGTTCCCGAGATAGGGACTATCTTCACCACCCATGCCACGTCCATCGGCCGCTCCATAGCTGGCAACAACAAGCCGCTTTACGATTATCTTTTCGCCTACAACGGCGACCAGATGGCGGAGGAGCTGAACATGCAGTCCAAACATTCCATTGAAAAGCAGACGGCCCACTATGTGGACTGTTTCACCACTGTGAGCGAAATCACAAACAACGAATGCAGGGAATTGCTTGACAAGCCTGCGGATGTTGTGCTGATGAACGGTTTTGAAGATGATTTTGTACCGAAAGGCGCCACCTTTACCGGCAAGCGCAAACGTGCCCGTTCCACCATGCTGCGTGTGGCAAACTGCCTGCTGGGTGAGGACTTGGGCGACGATACGCTGATTATCGGTACCAGCGGACGCTATGAGTTCAAAAATAAGGGTATCGATGTGTTCCTGGAATCATTGAACCGGCTGAACCGCGATAAAGATTTAAAGAAGAAAGTATTGGCGTTTGTCAACGTGCCCAGCTGGGTGGGAGACCCCCGCGAGGACTTGCAGAAGCGCTTGAAGAGCAAAGATAAGTTCACCGAACCGTTGCAGTGTCCTTTCATCACCCACTGGCTGCACAATATGACGCACGACCAGGTGCTGGATATGCTGAAATACCTCGGTATGGGCAATCGTCCCGAAGATAAGGTGAAAGTAATTTTTGTACCTTGCTATCAGGATGGTCACGATGGCATCCTCAACAAGCATTATTATGACTTGATTTTAGGCGAGGACCTCAGTGTCTATCCGTCCTATTATGAACCGTGGGGATATACCCCGCTGGAGAGCGTGGCTTTCCGGGTGCCTACCATCACCACCGACCTTGCCGGTTTCGGACTTTGGGTGAACAGCCTGAAAAACCAGCATGGCATAAACGACGGAGTGGAAGTGCTGCACCGTTCGGACTATAACTATTCCGAAGTGGCAGACGGCATCAAGGACACCGTAGCCTTGTTCTCTACCAAGACGGAAGCCGAAATCAAGGAAATACGCAAGCGTGCAGGCCAGGTGGCAGAGCAGGCTTTGTGGAAGCACTTTATACAATATTATTACGAGGCTTACGACATTGCACTGCGCAATGCCATGAAGCGTCAACTAAAATAAAAGAATTATTAATCAATTAGTTATCATACAATGAAGATTAAAGTTAGTAATGTAAACACTCCTAACTGGAAAGATGTGAATGTGAAATCGCACATTCCCGCCGAACTGGAGAAACTGTCTGAACTGGCACATAACATCTGGTGGGCATGGAATTATGAAGCCACCGAACTGTTCAGAGACCTTGACCCTGCTCTCTGGAAAGAAGTGGGACAGAACCCCGTACTTCTGCTGGAACGTATGAGTTATGCTAAACTCGAGGCACTCGCAAATGACAAAGTTATTCTGCGCAGAATGGATGACGTATACTCCAAGTTCCGCACATACATGGATGTGAAGCCTGACAGCAAGCGCCCGTCCGTGGCTTATTTCAGTATGGAGTATGGTTTGAGCCATGTACTTAAGATATATTCCGGCGGTCTGGGTGTACTTGCCGGTGACTACCTGAAAGAAGCTTCCGATAGCAACGCCGACTTGTGTGCAATCGGTTTCCTGTACCGCTACGGTTACTTTACACAAACATTGTCTATGGACGGCCAGCAGATTGCCAATTACGAGGCACAGAACTTTGGCCAGTTGCCCATCGACCGTGTATTGGATGAGAAGGGCGAGCAGATGGTAGTGGATGTTCCTTATCTGGACTACTACGTGCATGCTTATGTGTGGAGAGTGAACGTTGGACGTATCTCTCTCTATCTGCTTGATACTGATAATGAAATGAACAGCGAGTTCGACCGTTCCATCACTCACCAGCTGTATGGCGGTGACTGGGAAAACCGCTTGAAGCAGGAAATCCTGCTCGGTATCGGTGGTATTCTGACGCTGAAGAAGCTGGGCATCAAGAAAGATATCTATCACTGCAACGAAGGACATGCTGCTTTAATCAACGTACAGCGCATCTGTGACTACGTGGCCGAAGGTCTGACTTACGACCAGGCTATCGAGCTGGTACGTGCTTCTTCTCTCTATACTGTACATACTCCGGTTCCTGCCGGTCACGACTACTTCGACGAAGGCCTTTTCGGCAAGTACATGGGCGGCTATCCTTCAAGAATGGGTATCAGCTGGGACGACCTGATGGACCTCGGACGTAACAATCCGGGCGACAAGGGTGAACGTTTCTGTATGTCTGTATTCGCTTGCAACACTTCTCAGGAGGTGAACGGTGTGAGCTGGCTGCACGGAAAGGTTTCCCAGGAGATGTTCGCTTCCATCTGGAAGGGTTACTTCCCCGAAGAAAGCCATGTGGGCTACGTTACCAACGGTGTACACTTCCCCACTTGGAGCGCTACGGAGTGGAAACATCTCTATGCTGCGCATTTTGATGAGAACTTCCTCTACGACCAGTCCAACCCCAAGATTTGGGAGGCTATCTATAACGTGTCCGACGAAGAAATCTGGAAGACGCGCATGGTGATGAAGAACAAACTGATTGACTATGTTCGCAAGCAATACCGTGAAACTTGGTTGAAGAACCAGGGTGACCCTTCACGCATCGTTTCCCTGCTGGACAAAATCAATCCGAACGCTCTGCTGATAGGTTTCGGACGCCGTTTCGCTACCTACAAGCGTGCACACTTGCTGTTCACCGACCTCGACCGTCTGGCCAAGATTGTGAACAACCCCGACTATCCGGTACAGTTCCTCTTTACCGGTAAGGCTCACCCGCACGATGGTGCCGGCCAGGGCTTGATTAAGAGAATCATCGAGATTTCCCGTCGTCCGGAGTTCCTGGGCAAGATTATCTTCCTGGAAAATTATGACATGCAGTTGGCACGTCGCCTCGTTTCAGGTGTGGATATCTGGCTGAACACTCCGACACGTCCGCTCGAAGCATCCGGTACTTCCGGCGAAAAGGCGTTGATGAACGGTGTTGTAAACTTCTCCGTACTCGACGGCTGGTGGTTGGAAGGCTATCGTGAAGGTGCCGGTTGGGCATTGACCGAAAAGCGTACTTACCAGAACCAGGAACATCAGGACCAGCTCGATGCCGCTACTATCTACAGCATTCTTGAGCAAGAAATTCTGCCGTTGTTCTATGCACGCAACAAGAAGGGATATTCTGAAGGTTGGGTGAAGACTATCAAGAACTCCATCGCACAGATTGCTCCCCACTATACAATGAAGCGTCAGCTGGATGACTATTACGACAAGTTCTACATCAAGGAGGCCAAACGTTTCAAGATGCTGGCTGCCGACGGTTGTGCCAAGGCTAAAGAAATAGCTGCTTGGAAGGAAGAAGTTGCCGAGAAGTGGGACAGCATTGAAGTGGTGTCTTGCGAAAAGACCGAAGACCTGGTGAAAGGCTCCATCGAGAGCGGTAAGGAATACACCATTACTTACGTTATCGACGAGAAGGGCTTGAACGATGCTATCGGTCTGGAACTGGTGACTACTTATACGGCTCAGGATGGCAAACAGCACGTTTATTCCGTAGAACCGTTCAATGTAGTGAAGAAAGAAGGTAACCTTTATACTTTCCAAGCTAAGCACAAGATGGAAAATGCGGGTAGCTTCAAGGTTTCTTACCGTATGTTCCCGAAGAATGCAGACCTGCCTCACCGTCAGGACTTCTGCTACGTTCGCTGGTTCGTATAAGAGCATAAAAAAAGATAATGTGCCTGCGGATATGGCGGAACACATTATCTGTTCAGATAAAAGATATCATCTGCATGATGCAGGCAGACCATCCGTTTAAAGTAAACGGATGGTCTGTTTCTTTTCTAGAGCTTGCTTTTTATTTCGGCTGTCCAGGCATCAATGCGTTCGGCGGTTTTGTTACTTTCGTTCACTTCGTCGAGGGGAAGTCCTACGAATGCACCGTCTACCACGGCGATGGAAGAGGAGAAGGAATACCCGTCCGTGCTAACTTTGTTGCCCAAGAAGGTACACCCGCTATCCTTCAGGTCCTCGTAGAGTACTCCGATGCCGTCGCAGAATGTGTCGCAGTAGGATTCGGAGTCACCGCAACCGAATAGGGCTACGAACTTCATGGAAAGGTCGGCGCTCTTCAGTACTTTTACACCGTCATACCAGTCGTCCTGCGGTTCGCCGTCTCCCCAAGTGGAGGTACCTAGAACCAGCACTTCATATTCCTTGATTTTATCGGCGGTCATCTTGTCAACACTATGTACGTCGGTGGAGGAAACTCCCAACTTTTCGGCTATCTGGTTAGCCAACTCTTCGCAGGTTCCGGTACTGGAACCATAAAAAACACCAGTCTTTTTCATTGTAAATAAAGTGATTAAATTGTTTGCTGCAAAGTAAAGGCTTTGCCGGAGAACGTGAAATACCTACATGTAGGGCTTTTAGTGTTGTGCCGCTCCCCATTTCGGGTTAGCTTGTGGCGTGGTTTATAGAGGTCGCGGCTACCTACTAATTGGGATGGCAGACTCTCTTTTTGATGAAAAGTAGGTATTGCCGGATTGTTAAAAATGAAGGACATTTGTACCGGTAATAATAGACAAGTGTTTATGGTTAGATTCGTACATTCCACTCATTCGCAATTCCATCCTTCCGTGGCTGGTAAGTGGCTGGTGTGGGGGACTTTGATGATGCTTCTTGCGGGGGTGGCTATCATTGTTTTTTCGGTATTCTCGCATGATGCACTCGATGCGTGCTGTAATTGCATAATCTGTACTTTCAACCGTGTCCCGAAGGAAGGGGAATATTTATATAACCGCTACCTGCCGGTCATCAGCATGGTGTGGGTGGCGTTTCTGATACTTTTGGTATATGTGGTCCGCTATTGCATGAACAAGAGGAGGTAGCCGGGTGTTCTATAGGTAAAACTGAAAGGAGACTATATGAAAAAGATTGTTTTGCTTCGCCACGGCGAGAGTGCATGGAATAAGGAAAACCGCTTCACGGGGTGGACGGATGTTGATTTGACAGAGAAAGGCGTTGCTGAAGCTGTAAGGGCGGGTGAGCTGCTGGCAGAAAAGGGATTCCGCTTCAAGAAGGCGTATACTTCCTATCTGAAGCGTGCCGTGAAGACACTGGATTGTGTGCTGGACCGCCTCGACCAGGACTGGATTCCGGTGGAGAAATCGTGGAGGTTGAATGAGAAACACTACGGCCAGTTGCAAGGGCTGAACAAGGCAGAGACGGCTGCCAAGTACGGTGACGAGCAGGTGTTGGTATGGCGCCGGAGCTTTGATGTGGCTCCGCATGCATTGGCCGAGGATGACCCGCGTAATCCGCGTTTTGAGGACCGTTATCAAGAAGTGCCCGATGCCGAACTGCCCCGTACGGAGTCGTTGAAAGATACGATTGAGCGTATCATGCCTTACTGGAAATGTGTCATCTTCCCGAATCTGAAGACGGCCGACGAATTGCTGGTAGTGGCTCATGGCAATAGCCTGCGGGGGATTATCAAGCATCTGAAGCATATTTCGGACGATGAAATTGTGCATCTGAACCTGCCTACGGCGGTGCCCTACGTCTTTGAGTTTGACGATGAGCTGAACTTGACGAAAGACTATTTCTTGGGTGATCCCGAGGAGATAAAGAAATTGATGGAGGCTGTGGCCAATCAGGGAAAGAAGAAATGATTTTGGCGCGCGGAAGCGCGCTATTTCTTTATCCTCTCATTCCATGGAGCAGCGTCATGCTGAGCAGTACCCCGACCACTATACAGATGAGGATAAGGAACCAGTTCATGAGCCGTGCGCCCAGCTTGGTTTCCTTGTGCAAGTTCTGGTCAAAGTAGTTCTTGAAGAACAGATAGATGGCAGGAACGGTAGCGCTTGCCAGTAGCAGGTCTTCGGGAATCTTGTAGATGTAGACTTTGGAAAAGGCGATGAGCGCCCAGTGGCAAAGGAACAGAATGACGAGCAGGTTGACCCTGCGCGAGAAAGCCAGCAGCAGCCCGATGGTGAAAACAGCCACCGAGCAGGGCATCACGGTGGTGGTCATCATGGGAAACTCCATTCCGCGTGCCCACGAAAGGAGCGGGTAGAGGAAAGGCATTGCATAGAGTACCCCCACCAGTACCTTGTATTTCGGGTTGCGCTCGAACGGAGTGTAGCCGGTAAACAAATCCCATAGCCACAACAGTGCAATCACTCCCCAGAAGATGGCTAGTATATGGTGGTGTCCGCGCGCTCCGCAATACATCATGTAGTACACGATGGATATCCACCCGTTCAGAAATACCATGTAGATTTTCATGGAGCGCTTTGCCCATAAGGTCGGTTTCCGGTAGAGCTGCGTGGTGAGCAGGATACCTGCTGCGGTGATGAGGAACTGTGCCCACCAGGTGGCCTCGTTGTATTGTGCGATAGTATTCCAGAATATTTCCATTTGTGTCCATTAAAAAAACGGCCGCAAAGGTAGAGTTTTCTGCCGAAAGAATGAAATCGTTTTCTACATTTTGCCTATCTTTGTGCCTCCAAAAAAAATAGGTAAAAAGATTCATGGATAAGACTTTGACTGAACAAGAGATTGCCCTGCTGCGCAGGAAACTCGATTTATTGCTTCGTACCGGACAGCTGCTGGTGGAGAGTGCGGCTGATACAAACCGTGTTGTTCGTAACTTGAACCGTGTTGCCGCCTATCTGGGACTGCCGGAAGAAAAGCTCCACATCGACGTAAGTTATACCATGCTGGTGGTGAATGTGAGCGACGGCCTGCATTCGTTCTCCAAATTCCAGAAATGTGAAAAGCATGGCATCAACATGACTGCCATTTCCGAAATCAGCAAACTGTCCTGGCGGGCTATTGAGAATGACTATTCCCTCGACCAGTATGAGGAGGAACTGGAAAGAATCAAAAACAAGAAGCGGAACTATGTGCCATACGTTGTTGCCATCGGTGCCGGCTTTGCCTGCGGAGGTTTCTGTAAACTGTTCGGTGGTGACTGGATGGCGTTTCTGTTTACCTCTATCTGCGCTTTTGCCGGCTTCCGCGTCCGTGCCCGTTGCATGGAGTTCGGCATCAATCACTATATGAGTATTGCCATTGCCGCATTGATTTCTACCTGTCTGGCCTATGTGTCTTCGTTTGCCGGGCTCTCGGAAACTCCCTATCATCCGTTGTTGGCGTGTGCACTGTTCATCGTTCCGGGGGTGCCGCTGATAAACTTTGTGGATGATATGATTGACAATTATATCCAGGTGGGCATTGTGCGGGCTGTGAATACGGTGCTGATGGTCTGTGCAATGGCCTTCGGCATTGTAATAGCCATGCGCCTGCTGACGGTGGAGGATGTCGTGATTGACAAGAAGTTCAGCGAATTGAGTATGGTGCCTCATGACAGTTATCTGGTGTATGCCATTGCGGCGGCGATAGCTGCCATGGGATTTTCCATGATATTCAACATACAGCGGCGTTTGTTGTGGGTTGTTGCGGTGGGCGGCATCATTGCCGTTTGTACGCGTAACTTTGTCAATTTCGAATTGGGTTACGGACCGGTGATAGGTTCGTTCATGGGCAGCATGGTTGTCAGCCTGATAGCCGTGAAGGCAGTGCATTGGTTCCATGTTCCCAATCACGTACTGACGATTCCTTCTGTCATCCCGATGATTCCGGGAGTGCTGATGTATCGTGCACTTTTCGGGCTTATCAATATGCACGGTGTGGTAGGCGAGGTGACGGCGGTTGTTTCCAACGGCATCACGGCTTCACTGATTATTCTCTGCATAGCGCTGGGAGTGGCGGTGCCCAATATCTTTGCCCGCCGGTATATTGCCAAGGATAGGCAGCGCTTTCTTCAGGAGGAGCTGCAGAAGCGCAGGGAAAGAGGGAAATTTATAGAATGGTGATATAGGTGGAGGGTGTCAAAAAACTCTTAACACTTTCTTTTAGGCGCGGATTACGCGGATTTCACGGATTTTGTTTATTGAATCCGTGTTATTCCGTGTAATTCGCGCCTGATATTATAACATTATAAAAGTGCTCATATATTTTTGAAAACTTCTCTTCTTTTTTAAATGCCCTTTTTCGGATTATAGTGGTAAATGACGGTTTCGCCTTTTTGCAGGGATGTTTGTACGTCAATCAGACGCTGGTTGCGGCTTCCCCGGAAATAGAGTTCCTCATCCCTCAGTTCTTTCTTGAATTTGCCGTCCACCAGTACGTCGATGTACTTCAGCAGTTGGGCTTGGCGCGGGTTGCGCAGTAGTTTTTCGAAAGTATAGCCCGTATAGCACCAGATGTTTTTCCGGCTCCGCTCCTTGATGGCATGTGCCAGTTGGGTGAATCCTTCCGGCTGGAACATCGGGTCTCCACCACTGAAGGTGACGTCTGCAAAGTTGTCGGCAAGGACTTTTTCCAGAATCTCTTCCGTACTCATCCAGTGCCCGCGGTTGATGTCCCACGACTCCGGATTGTGGCAACCGGGACAACCGTTGGGGCATCCGGCAGCATAAATGGCGGTCCGGAAGCCCGGACCGTCTACTGTGGTATCTTCTAAAATATCGAGAATAGAAAGCATGAGTAGGGAATTAATAATTAAAAATTAAAAATTAAACATCGCAGGTAGGAAGCTGAACATTAATCATTAAAAATTAAACGTCAACCATTAAAAATGAAGCTCCGCTTTGCACTGCGCGGCCCTTTAATTTTTAATTTTCAATTATGAACGACCCTGTCGTTCAACTCTGCCAGCTTGGCATTGTTCCAGCGGTCGGTTGTCCCCACCAGGTAGCCGGTGATGCGTTGCAGCTTGTCGATATGCTTGCTGCCGCACTTCGGGCATTCTTCCAGGTTTGGGGTGGAGTTTTCGTGACCGCACTCCAGACAGCGGTTACGGTTGTGGTTTACCGAACCGTAGCCGATGTTGTATCGGTCCATCATGTCCACTACACGCATAATGACTTCCGGATTGTGGGTGGCGTCACCGTCTATCTCCACATAGAAGATGTGTCCGCCGCGGGTCAGTTCATGATAAGGAGCCTCCACTTCCGCTTTGTGGCGGGCGCTGCATTTGTAGTATACGGGCACGTGGTTGGAGTTGGTGTAGTAGTCACGGTCCGTAATGCCCGGCAGCGTGCCGAACTTCTTACGGTCGATGCGGGTGAACTTGCCCGACAGCCCTTCGGCAGGAGTGGCAAGCACGCTGTAGTTGTGCTGGTATTGCTCCGAGAACTGGTTGGCACGGTCGCGCATATAGGTCACGATTTTCAGTCCCAGCTCCTGGGCTTCGCCAGATTCGCCGTGATGTTTTCCGAGCAATGCCACGAGACATTCTGCCAACCCGATGAAACCGATTCCCAGTGTTCCCTGGTTGATGACGGAAGCAATCGTATCGTTCGGTTTCAGCTTCTCGCTGCCTATCCACAAGGCAGACATCAGTAGCGGGAACTGCTTGGCGAAGGCGGTCTTTTGAAACTCCATGCGCTCGTGCAGCTGGCGTGCGGTCACTTCGAGCATACTATCCAACTTGGCAAAGAACCGGGCGATGCGCTGTTCTTTGTCTTCGATGTTCATGCACTCAATGCCCAGACGGACGATGTTGATGGTAGAGAAAGAGATGTTGCCGCGTCCGATGGAGGTCTTCGGTCCGAAACGGTTTTCGAATACACGGGTGCGGCATCCCATGGTGGCAACTTCATGCTGGTAGCGTTTCGGGTCATCGGCTTTCCAGTCCTCGCTTTGGTTGAAGGTGGCGTCCAGGTTCAGGAAGTTCGGGAAGAAACGCCGTGCCGTCACCTTGCAGGCCAGTTGGTAGAGGTCGTAGTTGCGGTCTTCAGGCAGGTAGCTCACACCCCGTTTCTTTTTCCATATCTGGATGGGGAAGATGGCGGTTTCTCCGTTTCCTACCCCTTGATAGGTGCTTTTCAGCAGCTCGCGGATGATGCAGCGCCCCTCGGCAGAGGTGTCTGTGCCGTAGTTGATGGAGCTGAACACCACTTGGTTGCCGCCGCGTGAGTGGATGGTGTTCATGTTATGGATAAACGCCTCCATGGACTGGTGCACGCGCGATACGGTCTTGTTGACAGCATGCTGCACGATGCGGTCCTCGCCCGTCAGTCCGTCCAACGGCTGTAGCAGATAGTCGGCCAGTTCCTTCTGATAGAGATGGGAATAGTCTTTTCCATTCAGTTCTTCCAGGTTCTTGACTTCCTCGATGAAGCTGTTGCGCACGTAGGGGGCAAGGTAGAAATCGAATGCAGGGATGGCTTGTCCGCCGTGCATCTCGTTCTGGGCTGTTTCCAGCGAGATGCATCCCAGGATACTGGCAGTCTCGATGCGTTTGGCCGGGCGCGATTCGCCGTGTCCGGCAGAGAAGCCGTATTTCAGAATATGGTCCAGCGGATGCTGCACGCATGTCAGGCTCTTGGTGGGATAATAATCCTTGTCATGGATGTGCAGATAGTTCTGGGTGACAGCATCCAGCACTTCTTCACTCAGCAGATAGTCGTCCACAAAAGGCTTGGTGGTTTCACTGGCAAACTTCATCATCATGCCTGCCGGGGTATCGGCATTCATGTTGGCATTTTCGCGTGTGATGTCGTTGGACTTGATGTTAATGATTTCCAGGAACATGTCGCGCGTCTTTGCTTTGCGGGCAATGCTTCGCTGGTTGCGGTAAGCGATGTATTTCTGGGCAACGTCCTTGCGGCTGCTCTTCATCAGCTCCACTTCCACCAAATCCTGGATGGCTTCCACCGTCATCTGCGAATCTCCCTTGAAAGAGATGCGGTCCGTAATCTGGTGTATCAGTTGCAGGTCTTCCCCCTTGTCTGTATGCAACATGGCTTTGCGGATGGCCGTTGCTATTTTTTCTTCGTTGAATCCGACGACGCGCCCGTCGCGCTTGAGTACTGTCTGTATCATAACCTTTTATGCTTAAATATGACTGTCTTTTTTAGTTTAATTGCGGAAACAAAGATATTATAGTTATTGATAGGTTTTGCTTTTTGGAAAACTTTTTGTGGTTTAAAAAGTGTTAATCTATTGATTGTTAATGATGTAATTGTTTAAAGTGGAAAACTTCTAATGAAAAATAACTTTTAAAGTTGTTCATTGCTGATTATTATTGCATGCATAAGCATCATCTGATTTCGAAGTGTCAAATGAAGATAAATCTTTTGGGCAGATTGTGAATCTTCGATTTTTTTAGTTATATTTGCAACGAATTGGTTTATTTAAGGTTTTTAGTCCTTGATAATACTTCTTGTTGCCATTCGATTGTATTGCTTTGCTGCTCATGGTATTGGGGCAAAAGTATCATTATTATAATAATCAAAGAAAGGATGAACATGGCAAATGTATTTCCTCCGTTTAAAATTGATATAGCTGGGGCTTTTTGTGTACCTCGTGCATTGAAGGATGTCCGCGAGCAATATCAGAACGGGCAGGTGAGCCGGCAGATATTGCAGGCTGTTGAAGATGCGGAAGTGCGCAGTCTGGTGGAACGGCTGGAGCTGGGAGGCATGAAGGTTGTTTCCGATGGTGGTTTCCGAAGTCGCGATTTTTTGGAAAGCTGGGAGGGTATTTGTTCCAAAGACGGCCGGCCTTTCTCCGAAGGTTCTCCTTTGGAGATTACAGGACGGCTCAGTTTGCTACGGCATCCTATTCTGGAAGAATTCGCATTTCTTGATTCCATTGTGGACGGAGGGGTGATGAAAAAACAGCATATCCCTTCGCCGGCAGAGGTTATGACCCAGATTATTCAACGTGTGGAGCGGACTCAGATAGAAACCGTTTACTCCGACATCCGGCTTTTGACGGATGATATTGCTTCCTGCTACAAATTTTTGCTTACCAAACTTTATGATGCAGGCTGCCGCTACGTCCAGTTCGACGGGGTACATTCGGTGATAATGGAAGATACCATCCGGCTCAACAACCGGGTTTTGCGTGAGCGTCCTGCAGGGATGTATGTTGCATTCCATGCACCGACGGACATGCTGGTGCAACTGCATGGGGCCGATGCTTATTTCCTGAATTACGACTGTGGCGCGTGCGACCGTAACCGTCTGCTCTGGTTCATACACGAGAAGGAAGCGGTGTTCGGTTTCGTGCTGTCCCATTATCCTCAGGAGGACGAGTTGGATGAATTGCAGGCAAAAACCGAAAGTGTATTGAACTATATTCCTTTGAAACGTTTCACTTTATGTCTGCCGGATGCCAATGCGCTTCTTTCGCCTTCGGAGGCCGATGAGGAGAAACAGTGGGAAACCGTAAGGTTGGGGATGGAAATGGCTGCGCGTATCTTCTCTTGAAAAACGCCGCATTCCATCATTCCGAATGCCACACTTCAGCAAGGAAAATGCCACATTTCACAGAGGTAAATGCCATTGATTGGGCCTCGTGAAGTGTGGCATTTCGATTGACGAAGTGTGGCACTCCTTTTTTAGTTTCCGGTGTGTCCGGTTTTATTATTTGACAGCTTCGGCTATCTTTTCCTGAAGCTCGTCACCGTGCAGTCCGCGTGCAAGGATAGTTCCTTCACCGTCAATCAACACAGTGTGGGGGATGCTGCTTACGGCATAAAGCTGTGCGCCTTCGCAGTTCCAGTATTTCAGGTCGGACATTTGCGGCCACGTGATGTTCAGCTTCTTGATGGCTTCTTTCCATGCGTCAGCACTCTGGTCCAGAGATACGCCTACAATCTCGAAGTTCTTGTTCTTATATTTGGCGTAAGCTTCCACCAGGTTGGGCATCTCGCGACGGCAGGGGCCGCACCAGCTTGCCCAGAAGTCAACAAGGACAACTTTGCCCTTGCCTACGTAGTCGGACAGTTTTACCGTTTTTCCTTCCGGCGTCTGCATCTCGAAGTCTGTAAACTTCTGGCCTACGGCAGTGGCTTTCATCTTTTCAACGTTGTTCTTTATCTTGACGATGGCTTCGTCGTTGTCGTAAGCTGCAGGGATTTGGGGCATCAGCGGGTCGAGGTCTGCCACA
The DNA here is from genome assembly GCF_003602695.1 of Bacteroides sp. AM07-18. Classification (NCBI taxonomy): domain Bacteria; kingdom Pseudomonadati; phylum Bacteroidota; class Bacteroidia; order Bacteroidales; family Bacteroidaceae; genus Bacteroides; species Bacteroides sp. AM07-18. Next base: position 781,984 of record NZ_QTLM01000001.1, on the reverse strand, counting down.
TCCATGTAGTAGTAGTTCTGCTTCAGCAGGAGTACACCCACCGGGTTGGTGATGTTCTTGTTGATGCCGGCTTTGATGGCGGATATCATGCTGTTTTCCAGATTTTCCATCTCTTTGCCTTTAGCCTCGCGTTGTTCGTCGGTCAGTGTGGTGTCCGACATGGATTCGTAGATGCTCATCATTTGTTTGTTCAGACCGTTGATTTGGGCTCTGATTTCCTGGTAGGCATCATTGTTGGCAGTACCGGTGGCAGAGTTGTTTTCCTGCGACAAGTTGATTTTAATCTTGCCGTTTTCCAGGAAGAAGTCGATGGCTGCGCCGTCTTTTCCTTCGGCTTTGTAGGAGATGTAGCGGTTGACAGCAGTATCTTGTGTACCCTTGAAGGTAAATGTTCCATCTTTGATGACAGCAGAGTCCAATTTTACGAATTGGCGTCCTTCCACGGTTTCCAGATATACGGTGTCGCCGTCGGCTGCACCCTCTACAGTTCCGGTTACGGTGTAACCGTTGTTTCCACTGTTACAAGCTGTAAATACAGCGGCTACAGCGAGCAGATAAGTAAACTTTTTCATTGTTTGTTTTTTTAATGAATGATTATAGCTGCAAATATAGTAATAAAAAATCCCCTCCGATATGAACCGGAGAGGATTTTTATAGTTTTAATCCCATTTTTAGCGATAACGCTGTGCTTACTATTATTCGGCAGCAGCTTCTTCAGCAGCAGGGGCTTCTTCGGCAGGAGCCTCTTCGGCCGGTGCTTCGGCAGCGGCTTTTGCAGCAGCTTCAGCAGCTTTCTTTTCAGCCAGTGCTTTTGCTTTTTCTTCGTTTATCTTCTTTTCAGCTTCCAGACGTGCTTTTGCTTCAGCTTTCTTAGCTTCGTCTTCCTTAGCCTTCAGAGCAGCCAAACCGCTTTGTTTGTTGTTCTTCCAGGCTTCGAACTTAGCATCAGCTTCAGCTTCGCCGAATGCGCCTTTCGCTACACCGCCCAGCAAGTGCTTCTTCATGTAAACACCTTCGCGAGAGAGGATGTTACGAACTGTGTCAGTAGGTTGTGCACCCTTCAACACCCAGTCAAGTGCGCGGTCGAACTTCAAATCTACTGTGGCAGGATTGGTGTTAGGATTGTAAGTACCAATCTTCTCAATAAATTTACCATCACGTGGTGCTCTTACGTCTGCAATAACGATAGAGTAGAAAGCGTAGCTTTTACGTCCATGTCTTTGCAATCTGATTTTTGTTGCCATTTAATTAAAATGTTTTTAGTTAATGATTTGAATTATGCTACTATCTCGTAATAGCGAGTGCAAAGGTAAGAAAAGATTTTGAGTTTTGAGTTATGAGTTATGAGTTATTTGTTGGCACGAGGGGTGTTTTTTTTAAATGTTCACACAACGTCACCCATAACTCATCACTTGTCACTCATCCTTCTCCCGAGTATTTCCTGGGGTATCTCAGCAGAATGGCGAGTATGGCGCATGTTCCCATGCAGAAGGGGTAATACAGGTTTCCGATGATGCTGATGGGTGAAATGCCGGCAAGTCCGGAGGCTATCAGCATTTGCGCTCCGTAGGGGATGATTCCTTGCACGAGGCATGAGAAGGTGTCCAGTATGCTGGCTGTTTTCCGGCGGTCCAGGTGGAAGCGGAGGGCGATGTCCTTGGCTATGGGGCCGGTGGTGATGATGGCAATGGTGTTGTTGGCGGTGCAGAGATTGGCGATGCCGACCAGGGCGGCGATGCTGAATTCGGCTCCCCGCTTGCCGCTGACGTGGCGGGTCAGCCGGGAGATGATGAAGTCGATGCCGCCGTTGTAGCGGATGGTCTCGAGCATGCCTCCGGCCAGCAGGGTGATGATGATGAGCTCGCCCATGCCGGTGATGCCCGTTCCCATGGCTCCGAACCAGTCGAAGAAGGCGGTACCGGTATAGATACCGATAATTCCAGTAGAGAGGATGCCCAGCAGCAGTACCAGCATGACATTGACGCCTGCTACGGCCGTACCCAGTACGATGAGGTAGGGGATTACTTTTATCCACTCGATGGTCTGTACTTGTGGTGGGGCAGAGACGGACAGTCCTTGAAAGATATAGATGCCCAGTATGATAAGTGCTGCCGGTACCACAATCATAAAGTTGACGCGGAACTTGTCCCTCATCACGCAGTCCTGCGTCTTGGTCGATGCAATGGTGGTGTCGGATATGAAGGAAAGATTGTCTCCGAAGAACGAGCCTCCCACCACGATGGCAACCATGTAGGGCAGGTCGATGCCCGTCTTTTCCGCCAGCCCCACGGCTACAGGAGTCAGTGCGACGATAGTTCCTACGCTTGTTCCTATCGAGAGGGAGATGAAGCAGGCTGCAATGAAGATGCCCGCCAGCAGCAGGTTGTCCGGCAGTATATGTAGGGTCAGATTTACGGTCGCATCAATGGCGCCCATCTGCTTGGCGCTTTGGGCGAATGCTCCTGCAAGGATGAATATCCATACCATCAGCATGATGTTCTTGTTGCTGGCGCCTACGGAAAACTGATAGATGCGCTGTTCCAGATTCAGGCCGCGCGTGATGGCGATGGCATAGCAGGATGAGGCGAGGAAGGCTACCGTGATGGGGACTTTATAGAAGTCGTTCACCAGGAGCGAGGTCACCAGGTAGAGGCAAAGGAACACCGCCAACGGGCTGAGTGCCCACCAGCCGCCTTTGGTTTTAGGGGTTGTATCGGTTGTTGCTGACATAGTTGTATTGTTTGGTTGAGATTAATGTTTCACCACAGATTTCTATCTTTCAATCAATTCCATGTTAATCGGTGTTATCTGTGGTGAAATCAATTCCGCCGCAAAGGTAACAAAAACAAAGGGCGGCACAAAATGGTTTTGTCCCGCCCTCCATCTATCAGCCCTTAATTTTCAATTTACAAAGTTACTCCGGTCTTGAAGATGGCTATTTCCTTGTAGCCTTTCTTTTCGTTGTTCACGAATTCACCGCTTGCTACTTTGATGATATATTCGATGAAGCGTTCGCAGGTTTTCTCCATCGGTTCGTTCTCGACGATAACTCCGGCGTTGAAGTCTATCCAGCCCGGCTTGTTCTTTGCCAAAGTGGAGTTGGTGGAAATCTTCATGGTCGGCACATAGGTTCCGAAGGGGGTTCCGCGTCCTGTGGTGAACAGCACCATGTGGCATCCGCAAGAGGCAAGGGCAGTGGCGGCTACAAGGTCGTTTCCCGGAGCAGACAGCAGGTTCAGTCCCTTTACTTTCAGGCGTTCGCCATATGGAAGTACCCCTTCCACGTAGCTTGTGCCGCATTTCTGTGTGCATCCCAAGGCCTTGTCCTCCAATGTAGAGATGCCACCCGCCTTATTTCCCGGAGACGGGTTTTCACCTACCGGTTCACCGTGTGAGAGGAAATATTCCTTGAAGTCATTAATCAGCTTCACCGTGTCCTCAAACAGCTCTTTGGTGCGGCAGCGGTTCATCAGTATGGTTTCTGCGCCGAACATTTCCGGCACTTCCGTCAGTACGCTGGTGCCGCCTTGTGCTACGAGGAAGTCGGAGAACATGCCCAGTAGCGGATTGGCGGTGATACCGGAGAAACCGTCCGAACCGCCACACTTCAGGCCTACGCGCAGTTCGCTTAAGGGAATATCCTCGCGCTGGTCCTGGATGGCTTTGGCATAAAGTTCGCGCAGCAGTTCCATTCCTTCTTCGTATTCATCACCCACTTTCTGGGTCACCATAAACTTTACGCGCTCCTGGTCATAGTCTCCCAGGAACTCGCGGAATACATCCGGCTGATTATTCTCGCACCCCAAGCCTACCACGAGTACGGCTCCCGCATTGGGATGCAGCACCATGTCGCGGAGGATTTTCTTTGTATTCTCGTGGTCGTCGCCCAACTGGGAGCAGCCGTAGTTATGGGGATAAGCCATGATGGCATCCACGCCCTTTCCGCCCGTTTCGCGGCGCAGGCCTTCGGCAAGCTGGTTGATGATTCCGTTCACGCAGCCCACTGTCGGAATAATCCATATCTCGTTGCGCACACCTACGTCGCCGTTCTTACGTTTGTACCCTCTAAAGGTCAGGTTTGGCGCGCCGGTATTGAGGTTTAGGGTTGTAGTATTGAGGTCTACGTTGACGGGGTTGTAAGTGTATTCCAGCAACCCGGACAAGTTGGTCTTGATATTGTTTTCATTCATCCAATCCCCCTGCTTCTGCGCTTTCCGGGCGTGGCCGATGGGATATCCGTATTTAATGACGTTTTCGCCTTCCGCAAAATCTTTCAGTGCAAATTTGTGTCCGGCAGGAACATCCTCATTCAAGGTGATTTCCTTTCCGTCCACCGTGAGTTTTTCACCGGCCGGGAGTGCTGTGATGGCCACTGCAACATTGTCGGCAGGGTTGATTTTCAGGTACTTTGCCTCCATCTTTTAAATTTCCCATTTACCATTTACAATGTACAATTTGGCTGCGCTGCATTAGTATTAGTCCCCTTCCGCATGGCCGAATTGTACATTGTAGATGGTGCATTGTACATGTAACTATTTATTGTAATAAAACTCTATATTCTCCTTCGTCAGCAAGTCAATCGGCATGAAGTTCTCCCTTGTGATTTCCTTCTTCAGAATCAGGTATTCGCACAAGGCCTTGATGCCGTCGAATCCTTGCAGGGTGGGCTGCTGTGCTATGAGGAAGAAGATGCTTCCCTGCTTCAGGCAGTCTACGTTGCGTTGCAGCAGGTCATAGCCCATCAGGTTGAAGCCCTTTTTCTCTTTCTTCAGCAGGTATTCCCCGATGATGTATGCTTTGGAGTTGAAGGTGATTCCGTTCTTTACGGTAGGATGCTCTTGGAAGAACTCGTCCAGCATCAGTGTGTCCTCGCTGTCGCGCTTGGCATGCAGGTCCAGTTCCCAGATGCGGCAGGCGGGATGATGCTCCTGCATGTATTCGCGGAAACCTATTTCGCGGCGTTCCTGCTGGTTCGACCCCACGATGCCTTCATTTATCTTGCGGAAGATGACGATTTCCTGCGCGTCTTCTCCGGCAAGCAGCATCAGCATGCGGGCGGCAAAATATCCGCTCTGGTGCGAGTTCTGCCCGTAGAAGGAGAGGGCGGGCTCTTCCTTTATGTTGGAGTCTATATATATATAAGGTATATTATGTTGCGTCAGCTCATCCGTGAAGGGCTTGGTGTATTGCGGAACGGTGGGGGCAAACATCACTCCGTCCGGCTCCAGTGCCAGAATCTGTCCGGAGGCTTCCGCGAATGAATGATAGTCATACGGGTCATAGTAGGAGAGGTGCACGGCCACGTTGAAGTCAGAGTAAGTCTCTACGGCGTTGTGTATGCCCGTCTCCACGTCTGTCCAGTATTCGCCTTTCTCGTGCAGTGGCAGCAGGCAGGCAAATGCGTACTTCTTGTTCGAAGCCAGTGCACTGGCATACATATTGGGCTGGTAATCCAGTTGTTTCAGGATTTCTTCCACCCGCTTCCGGCTGGACTCGGACACACCGCTACGCCCGTGAATCACACGGTCGACGGTTCCCACGGATACATCGGCCATCTTGGCGATATCCTTTATTCTGACTCTTTCCATCTGTATATTTACGATTTAACGATTTACGATGTACGATTGATGTTGCTTTGGCTACGATTCTACAATGTAATCTCAATCGTCTAATCGTAAATCGTCCCATCGTACATCTTCTTGTGCTCGCACACAATTATAATCTTAATATTTTCGATACAAATATATGATAATTTTTTGTATTTCAAAAATTGTTGTATCTTTGTGCCCGTACACGAAGACTATGAAGAACGAATATTATTTTGATTTACTCTCCATAGTTTCAGATGTTTAGGTTCTGTTTATACCTCGAAATGATAAATTGAAAGGAAACAAATTAATTTCATATTAAAATAAAACATAGAAAGATTATGGGAAAGAAAGTAGTTACATTAGGTGAAATCATGCTGAGGCTGTCTACTCCGGGAAACACCCGTTTTGTGCAGTCCGACTCTTTTGATGTGGTATATGGCGGCGGCGAGGCCAACGTGGCTGTCAGCTGTGCCAACTACGGACATGATGCTTATTTTGTAACCAAGTTGCCGAAACATGAAATAGGCCAGTCGGCTGTCAACGCATTGCGCAAGTATGGTGTAAAGACAGATTTCATTGCGCGTGGTGGTGACCGTGTAGGTATCTACTATCTTGAGACCGGTGCTTCCATGCGTCCCAGTAAGGTAATCTATGACCGTGCACACTCTGCCATTGCCGAGGCAGATGCGGCAGACTTTGATTTCGATGCCATCATGGAAGGTGCAGACTGGTTTCACTGGTCAGGTATCACTCCCGCCATCTCCGACAAGGCCGCCGAGTTGACCCGCCTGGCTTGCGAGGCTGCCAAACGTCACGGCGTTACGGTGTCGGTAGACCTCAATTTCCGTAAAAAACTCTGGACCAAAGAAAAAGCCCAGTCCATCATGAAGCCTTTGATGCAGTATGTGGATGTCTGCATCGGCAATGAAGAGGATGCTGAACTCTGTCTGGGCTTCAAGCCCGATGCAGACGTGGAAGGCGGCAAGACGGACGCTGAAGGCTACAAGGGAATCTTCAAGGCGATGGCGAAGGAATTCGGCTTCAAATACGTAATCTCTACGTTGCGCGAGTCTTTCTCCGCTACCCACAACGGCTGGAAAGCAATGATTTACAACGGCGAGGAATTCTACGAGTCAAAGCGTTACGACATCAATCCTATCATCGACCGCGTAGGTGGCGGCGACTCTTTCTCAGGTGGTATCATCCACGGCCTGCTGACAAAACCCAACCAGGGTGCCGCCCTCGAATTTGCAGTAGCCGCTTCCGCCTTGAAGCACACTATCAACGGTGACTTCAACCTTGTTTCCACAGAAGAGGTAGAAGCGCTGGCAGGAGGGGATGCAAGCGGACGAGTGCAGAGATAAGTTCATTTACAATTTATCATTTACAATGTACAATTTGTGCTGCTGATGAATCGAGATGATATGAAAAACCGCTTGAAGATGTTTGCGGTACGAATAATAAGGCTGGTAGACAAGTTGCCTAATACATCAGCAGGTAGAGCTATTGGCAACCAGATTGTCCGTTCCGGTACTTCTCCCGGTGCCAATTATCGGGCAGCTTGTGTTGGAAAATCAGACAAGGATTTCTTAAACAAATTAAAAATGGTAGAGGAAGAACTTGATGAAACGGCCTATTGGTTGGAGCTTATAATGGAATTGGAACTTGTTAAACCTGATTTGTTGCAGGATTTGTATCTTGAAAACAAGGAGCTTTTGAAGATTGTAGTAAAATCTATACTCACTATGCGTGATAAAGTAAATGGTAAAGTATAATATATAGAGGTAAGTATAATATATTAAGTAATATGACAATTAAGCATTGTACAAGTAGTCCGCATGGTAAATTGTACATTGTACATTGTAAATAGTAAATAAAAAGATGAGTAAATTTGATAAAATCTCAGTATTGAATAAGATTGGTTCTACCGGAATGGTGCCTGTCTTTTATCATAAGGATGCAGAAGTTGCAAAGAAAGTTGTAAAGGCTTGTTACGATGGAGGTGTTCGTGCGTTCGAATTCACGAACCGTGGTGACTTTGCCCACGAGGTGTTTGCGGAAGTTGTGAAGTTTGCGGCAAAAGAGTGCCCGGAGATGGCTATGGGTGTAGGTTCCATCGTTGACCCTGCTACTGCGGCGCTGTATTTGCAGTTGGGTGCATGTTTCGTTGTAGGCCCGTTGTTCAACCCGGAGATTGCTAAGATTTGTAACCGTCGCCTGGTAGCCTATACTCCGGGATGCGGAAGCGTTTCAGAAGTGGGCTTCGCGCAAGAAGTAGGGTGCGACCTCTGCAAGATATTCCCGGGCGACGTGCTTGGTGCCAAACTCGTGAAAGGTCTGCTGGCTCCGATGCCCTGGTCCAAGCTGATGGTGACCGGTGGGGTGGAGCCGACTCAGGAAAACCTGACCTCCTGGATTAAGGCGGGTGTGTTCTGCGTAGGTATGGGTTCCAAACTCTTCCCGAAGGATAAGGTCGCTGCCGAAGACTGGACTTACGTTACAGAAAAATGTAAAGAAGCTTTGGGGTATATTGCCGAAGCAAGAAAATAAATAAGAAATTCATTTTGTTTAAAGGGGACAGCTATCGAAGCGTTTCGGCGCTTCGGTGGCTTGTTTTTTACTGGAAAGTATACTCCCGATGAACAACAAACTGTTTATAAGTGTAAACTACACCCTTAAACTCTAAAACAATGTTATAAAACATGCGAAAAATGTGCCGGTATTTTGCGTGCGCGGAGAAAACACTTACCTTTGCAGTGCAGTTGGGAAACTGCATTTGGATTTGATAAATAATAAAAACAGTTTTCAATAAAGGATATTAGTTGTTAGGTAAAAGGATTGAAAATAGATTTTTTTCATAAGCTAAATGTTTTGAATAAATAGGTAAATTAGGTAAAGGTAAAAATTGGATTTTGAAGTTTTCAGAATAGGTAATTGAAGTTTTATTTTTCAGGTAAAGAGAAAGATTGATTTTTAGGTAACATTGACGCAGTTTAAAAGAAAAGCCTTTAAGGCTTTTCTTACAGGGGCGAGGGGTTCGTGAGAGCTTGCTCGTTTTTTTATTCCTATATTCTTCGCATTTTTTGTATATTTTGTCCGGACTCTACTTCTTTTTTGTATCTTTGTGTCGGATACCCATTAAAAACAAGCAGCAACTCTAAAGCTTAAATAGCTCTGAATTTGGAACATATATTGAATATATTCGATTGGCTTTTATACATATGGTTTGCAATAAACATACTGTATCTATTGGTTTACAGTCTGGCGTCACGCCGGCGTGACCTGCCTCTGCCCCCTCCAGCCAAGGAACACAAGCGTTTTGCCATACTGATTCCTGCCTACCGCGAAGATGCCGTGATACACGAGTGCGTCCATTCATGTCTGGAGCAGGATTATCCCGCCGACTGTTTTGATACGGTTGTCATTTCGGACCGTATGCAGCCCGAAACCAACGCTTCCCTCGCTGTGCTTCCTGTCCGCCTGGTTGAAGTGCATTTTGAGAAAAGCACCAAGTCCAAATCTCTGAATGCCGCCATGGCTGCCATCGGCAATGACTATGACATCGCTTTGGTGCTCGATGCGGACAATGTCATCCCTTACGATTATCTGAGTGATATTAACGACCTCTTCGCCAATCCGGAAGTCGAGATTGTGCAGACCCACCGGAGTGCCAAGAACCTGAACAATGACATGGCCCTGCTCGATGCCATCAGTGAGGAAATCAACAATACCATTTTCCGTCTGGGGCATGCCAAGCTGGGCTTGTCGGCTGCCCTTATCGGTTCCGGTATGGCGTTCCGTTATGACTTGTTTCGTGATACGATGGCTGACATCAAGGCTGTGGGCGGTTTCGACCGTGAATTGGAGCTGACCCTGCTCTATCGTGGCAAGCGTTTTTATTATCTGCCCGAAACCTTTGTGTTCGATGAGAAGATACAGAACACCGGCGATTTCTCCCGTCAGCGCCGCCGCTGGCTGTCGGCACAATGGCACTACTGCCAGACTTTCGCCAAGTTTCTGTGGAAGGCGCTTGTTGCGCGTAACTGGGACTTCTGCGACAAGCTTTTCCAGCAGCTTTCCATTCCCCGCCTGCTGTTGATGGGCTTCACGTTCCTCTTCTCCGTGTTGTTTACGGTTTATCGCTGGACATGGGGGCTGAAGTGGTGGCTGCTCTTGGTGTTGCTCGCTGTCGCACTGCTCGTTGCCGTTCCCAAAAGGTTCTGCACCAGCCGCCTGGCAATGGCCCTGCAAAAGATACCCTATACATTCCTGCTGATGGCAGGAAACATCTTCAAGCTGAGGGGAGCAAACAAGACCTTTATACATACCAGGCATGGGGTGGCGGAAAAATAGAAAGGGATACACAATAAACAAGTCTATAAGCAAACAAATGATATACGGAAAAATCACTTTAGAAGATTGGCGTACAGTCTGTGTAGAGGGAGAAGAGCCGGAATCTTCTTTTGAAAGTTATAATCTGAGACTTTTCTTTTTCGGAACTTTGTATAATCGGGACACCTTGCAGGCAACTCCGGATGATACCAATGCCAAGCTTGCTGCTGATGCGTTTCTATCCGATCCGGCATATGGCTTTTCACGCCTGGACGGTTCGTTCACCATAGTATATTATTCAGAAAATGAATGCGGAGTGGTGCGCGACCATCATGGCACGCATTATCCCGTCTATTGTCACATTGATGGTAATTTTGCCACTTCCTGGCAATTTTTAGAGGACCAACTGGAAGAAAATTTCGAGCCTAATCTGGTTTCATTGAGTACATTCCTTCAGCGTGGCATTTTGAAGAAGAATAATTTCGCCCTATTCGATGTTCATTCTTTAGGTGCCGGCGAAAAGTTCTACATGTTGACAGAGCTTGGTTATCTGATGCCGGTTTGGGCTTCTGTAAAGTTAGAGACACAAGCGAAAGTACATTCCATGTTTGATTCGCTGAAGGAAAGAAATCCCAGCTTATATGAAAAGGTGGCAGATGACATTTATTGTCTGAAGCGCGACAGCGTTTTTGAGCATGAACCCAAGGTGGCGACTGAACGGAATCCGGATGTAGAAACCTACTCCCGCCGTTATGGAGAATTGCATGCGCAAGCCATCCGCCGGCGTATCGGCCATAGCCGCAGGGTAGGTATCCTGCTGAGTGGCGGCTATGATTCCGGTTCAAACCTTGCTGCGCTGCGCAGCATTTACGACGGCCAGATTGACTCCTATTCCGTGGGCTTTAAAGGAGATGCCTGGACGGAGCTGCCCATGGCCCGTCTGATGTCTGAAACCTTTGGTACCCGCCACCACGAGTACGAGATTGACGGTACGGAAACCAGTGCCTTGCCCGACATTGTCCGTTTTCTGGGTGAGCCTTTTATGGAAGGCGGGCTGATGGTAAACTATTGTGCCATGCGCATGATAGGCGATGACAAGCCCGACGTGATTCTGGGAGGTGACGGCAGTGACCAGTATTTCGGTACTTCCGGTCGCGAAGTGGCGTTGCATTATCTATCCGCCCGCATAGGATTGCGTCCCTTGCTACGTGGCATCAGCCGTCTGCTGGAGCATGAAACCTTTGATACCGGTGGAAAGCTTTCCCGCATCAATTTCCATTTGGATAAGATACTTCATATTCTGGAAGGGGAGCGTTTCGGCTTCTCCGATTCTGCCTTGTGTGCCCTTCTGCAAAATCCGAAAGAAGATTTTGAGCCGGTAAAATCACTACGGCCCGATATCCACAGTTTCGAACATCTTTACGCGCAGCATGCCATTCTTTCCGATTTGGAGACTGTAATCAACCGTATCATTCTTTTCAAGGCTTCCAGCATGGCACGCATGTTCGGTAACAATCTGACGTATCCTTTTATGGACCTGGAGCTTTTCCATTTCCTGCAGGAGCTGCCGGTAGGGTTGAAGTGCAGGGGCAACAGTGTACTGGACATTGCGCGGGGCCGTTCCGTTTCTAAATATCTGTTAAAGCACCATTATAAACCTTTACTTCCCGAGGCCATTACCTTGAAGAAGAAGCAGGGCGGTTTTGCACCTATGCCACTGTTCTTCCGTGATAGGGCCCGACGTGCTTTCTTTAAGGAATTTATTCTTGCTTCCGGCATTATGGACAACTATCTGCGTCGTGATGCAGTGGAGAAGTTTCTTACAGATTATGAACAAGTTGCAGAGAAGGAGGGTGGTTGGTTCTGGCATAGGCAGAACAAGGCTTTGCAATATTTCAATCTGTTGACGCTTGTTGTGTGGTGGGAAGAGTTTGTGGAAGGACATGAGGTGAAATTCTGAAAATATGATTGAAAGCATGAAAGTTTCCATTATTGTTCCGGTTTATAATGTTGCCAAGTACATAGAACGGTGTTTGTTGTCCGTGTTGAACCAGACTTGGCAGGATTTGGAAGTCATTCTTGTGAATGACTGCACTCCGGACGACTCTATGGAGATAGCCAGACGGGTGGTGGCTTCGCATCCGCGCGGAACGGTGGTGAGATGTCTGGAACATGAAGAGAACAGAGGGCTTTCTGCTGCAAGAAACACCGGTATTTCAGCGTCTGTTGGCGATTATCTGTACTTCTTGGATAGCGACGACTATATTTCTGCGAATGCAATAGAGCTTTTGGCAGATGCAGCGGTGCAGAAGCGACCGGATTTTGTGATAGGCAATTACGAGGTGACCGGCGCCAGACGTTGGGCTCCTCCTTTATCATTAGGCACCGGGTTTTATGAAGGGAATGCTCTTGTACTTTCCACTTATGTGCAGGGAAAATGGTATGTCATGGCGGTGAACAAGCTGATAAATCGTTTCTTTGTTTTGCAACATAAACTTTATTTTCAGGAAGGTATTGTACACGAAGATGATTTATGGTCATTTAAGTTGGCATGTATAGCCCAAAGTATGTATGTTGTTGATGAGGCAACTTACTTTTATTTTATGCAACCGAATTCTATTATGCGGGCACCGTCTATACGTAATTTGGAATGTCGTGTGCTGGTGCTGGGGTATATTTACGACTTTATCCGGTCTTCCCGGTGTTTGCAGGATAACCGGCAGATATATATATACTTTGAGAATCTGAAAGCGAAATATTTTGACCGTATTCTGTATTTTACGAAAGACACATCCTTTCATTATCAGAGTTATTTGGTATTCAGGAACAAAAAGTATGCGTCTTTGTTGGAGATGACGGGCCTGCACCCCGAATGGAAGCTGATGTTGCAGAACATCCATTATGTGCTTCCTACGTATGCCGGCTATTTGTATTTTAAGGCTTTTGTAAAGTCAGCCTACTATTTGTTGGTGTTGTCTATAAAAATGAAGGCAGTGTTGCATACAAAATGAGCGAATATGAATAATGTTCCGGAAATATCCATTATAGTACCCGTTTATAAGGTAGAAGAGTACTTGCCCCAGTGCATTGACAGTATTCTTGCACAGACCTTTACGAATTTTGAGCTGTTGCTGGTAGATGACGGGAGCCCTGACCGTTGCGGGGAGATTTGTGAAGAGTATGCCAGGAAGGATACGAGGATACGGGTGTTCCATCAGGTCAATGCAGGATTGAGCTGTGCCCGGAATACTGGTTTGATGAATGCTTGTGGAAGATATATAGCCTTTGTTGATTCAGATGATTATGTAAAGCCTTGTTATCTTGAGAGGCTGTACGGTGCATTGCCTGCCGATAAAACAAAGGAGGGAGTAATAGTCGGCTCTTTTGATATATATCTGTCCAATGGAAATTTTCAAACGTTTCACGTTCCTGAGCAGGAAATCGTTTCAGAAGAAATGTACCTTATGCTGACGGATTTGATAGACAAGCGCGTTGCGTATGCATGGAGCAAGCTATACGACAATAGAATAATCAAGCAATATCAAGTGAGTTTTGTCCCTTTTGTCTCCGGATTGGAAGATATGCTGTTTATGTTGGACTACTTGATGTATTCGGATTTTATGGTTATTCGTGATTATAATAATTATATTTATAGAGTGGGCTATTCCATGGATACATTGTCTGTATGTATAAACAGCTTTCCGGCAGAATATGCAGCATTCTCCAATTTTTTGGAAAGGGTGTATGTGTATCAAAAGAAATTTAATTTGGAGGATAGCTCATTGGATAGAACATGGAATTCATTGACTGTCTTTTTCCATAAAGTGATTTTGGCCATCTATAAACCAGAGCATAAGTATACCCGGCAGGAACGGTTGTCTTTTTTACATCAAGTCCTTTTATCAGACAAAGAATGGATAAGAAGATTTTTTCTTCCACAATATAAAGCGGATGTGTTGGGCAAATTCTTGCTTTGCAGGGTGGGGGCATCGGCTTTTGACGGGTGGATGCGTTTCTTGTCAGGTATAAAATTCAAGAAAATGTTTGGAGTAAAATAGCGGAGGTCATTATGAATATCTTGTTTATATATCCCAGAATGTTCCATCCTCATCGCGGAGGTATCGAAAGAGTGAGCGATTTGCTTTGCAGAGAATTGATAAAGAGAAAACACAAGGTGTTGTTTTTGCATAACATTTGTGATGAATCCCTTGAGGATTATCCATATCCTGCTCCTATTTATTTTTTCCCTTTTTCTGTTCAAGAAGTGGAGAAGAATGCTCCTTTTTATCGCAATTTTCTGATAGAACATCATGTTGATATTGTGATAAACCAAGATATTATGGCATATCATGCACTGTGCCGCTTTTCCAAAGACATCAGTGGGGTAAAAGCAATCTCCGTGTTGCACTTGTCTCCTTTAAATATGTATGATCACTTGTTTGGCCTCACGATGCGTTTAAGAAACAAATCATGGATTGAAAAGGTCAAGCGAATAGCTCGCGTAATCAAGATTCCGAAGATAAAATCCGATTATTGGCAGAATTTGAAAGTCTGTTATGACGATTGTTTCCTTTATACAGATTTATTCTGCTTGCTTTCCTCAAAGTTCATTCCTGAACTGAAAAGGATACATCCGGGTGATATGGAGCGGGTTGTCGCCATCGGTAATCCTAATACTTATACCACACAGACTTTTATAGAGACAAAGAAAAAACAGTTATTGTATGTTGGCCGGATAGAGTGGTATCAAAAACGGGTTGATCGTTTAATTGACATTTGGAGATATCTGTATCAAGATTTTCCTGATTGGGAATTGGTAATTGTGGGTGATGGACCGACACGGAAGGAGTTGGAGCAAAAGTCTTCAAAGATGGAACGTGTTGTTTTTGCAGGATACCAAAATCCTGATTCGTTCTACCGGGATGCAAGTATTTTATGTATGACAAGTGATTTTGAAGGCTGGGGAATGGTATTGACCGAAGCCATGACATTCGGAACGATTCCGGTGGCATTCAACTCGTTCGCTGCTATAACGGATATTATAGAAGACGGACAGACCGGCGTGCTGGTTCCTCCTTTCTCTTGTAAGCAGTTTGCACGGAAGCTGGGCGTATTGATGAAGGATGAGGAATTGCGCAGGGAGATGTCAAAGCATTGTATGGAGCATGTGAAACGTTTTGATATACAAAATGTGGTGGATGAATGGGAGAAAGTTTTTGACCGTTTGAAAAACAATCAATGATGCCTTTTCAGTATCCGGTGAGCGAATGCACGTATGCCCGGAGTGAAAAGATAGAGCAACGAGCAGGTTAATATCCCATAAGTGGAAATCAGAATCATTCCATAGAGAATCCAATGTGTAAAAGAGCTTTCCGGTGTAAAGTCATTGCTTGGATAGAGATGGTAGCATACTATTCCCGGCAGCAGTATAATCAGCAGATGCTTGATGTAGCCCGTCCAATAGTGGAAAACGGATATTTTGAATCCTTGCGAATAAAGAAAGTAAGGTTTCCAAATGACTATGATGAGAAATAAACTGGTTATGTTGCCCATCAAAATTCCCGGCAGTCCCCAAAAATGTCCGGCAATGATGGCAACAGTCAGGTTGATGATTACTTCCGCAATGGGAGCCCAAGTATCTTGAAATAAGCCATACCCATAGGTAAATTGGTCTATGGCACCTCGGGTGTAGCTGATGAACGAGTTGATGATAATCAGGTACAGAATGTGTTGGGGCAATACATATTCACTTCCCAACCATAATGAAATGAAAGCGCCGGTCAGTCGAATCAGGGCAAATGAAATGGTTCCGGCTATTAAGAAACGGATACCCATCAGCTCCCAGAATACTTGCTGGATACGTTTGGAATCGCCTTCGGCTATCAGATTGCCTACTCCTGCATTGGTACTCCCTAATAGGTTGCTGATAAATATACTTATCTTATCTATAATGAGGGTATAGTTTCCATAATATGCCACAGTCTTAAGAGAGACGAAGGCATATACCAGGAAGGGAGTGGTTTGGAATTGTACGAAACTGCCCAGTTTATGGACAAATAGCTGTTTGGTATACCGGGTTACTTCCGGATATTTCTTGAAAAGCAGCTTGCCTTGTTTCACTTCGCTTTTCAGCCAAGGGTATACCTGGTTGACTTTCCAGTTCAGGATAATGGAATAGACAATGCCCAGCAGAAGTTCCAGGCTAATCCACAGGTAATAGTTGCCCGTATAATAGACTAATCCCATTTGCAGACAAGTCTTTATCAGTACGGCACTTTGAAAATAGGCTGTCACTACATAGTTTTTCTGGTCCGCTCCCAAAAGGGTTTGCTTGTAATTGGCAAAATATCCTATTAGTGAAGTGGTCAGATACGAGAAAAATGCAAAATAGATGATGCCTAAATCAAAGACATTATTGGGGAATATCAGGGGTAGGAAGCATGCCAAGGCACATCCTGCACTTAGAATGATGAAACCGATACGGCGGTAGATGAAACCGAAAACGGAAATGATTTCATTGATTTTCCTTTCATCGTGTTCAAAGAGGGGTTTATACAGAACGTAGCCGATGGCTGTGCTGATACCCAATTCGGCAAGGTTCAGAAAACCCAGGAGATTGTTCAGTGTACCTATCAGCCCCATAAAGTCTGCGCCCAATGCATCCAGAAAGATTTTCCTGGAAAAAAATGATAGGGCTAAACTCAGGACATAAAAAATGAGGTTAACCCGCGCATTGAGCAATGATTTTTTAAGGCGTGACTCCTGAGGCATAAGTTTTTTGTTATTACCGGCAAAAGTACACAAAAAAACAGTATGCTTCCTTTTTTTGTGATTTGTGGGTAAATTATTGATAATTAGTGGCTTTTATGATACGCTTTTATTCAATTTTCCATCCGTCGATACTCCTCTTCTCCAACGAGAAGTTTACGCCGATGCGGTACAGCTTCCGGTGGTCCATTGCGAAGGGTTTGGCATATCCTTTGTCTTCTATCTGTTGCAGGGCTTCCTCGGGTGTACCATCCAGTTTAAACTCTACGATGTAGACGTAATCCTTAGTCTCTATCACCATATCCATACGGCTTTCACTGGTAGGACGCTCCACTTTGGTATAGAATCCCATCATGCGCATCACGATGAAGAAAGCATTCTGAAAATAGAGTTCGGCATCGCCTACAATCTTATAGTCCGTATCAGAAAACATGGTGGCCAGGCGGGTCATGAACTGCTCCGGATTACCCTTGCGTACATCTGCAATGAAGTTTGATACAAAATAGACGGACTCACTGTCCTTTATCGGCATGTAGTAGGGAACCAGGTATTTGATGAATCCTTCGGCCACTTCCTTGTTAGGGAATCCCAGCCGATAGATGTTGAATTCTTCGTCATATTCCTTTATCGTGAGGTAGCCGCTTTGGTAAATCACGGCAATGGGATTATCCTTGAACGACTCCACGTCTGTCAGTGTCTCTGCAGTCACTCCTTCACTCGTAAGGTCGGGCAGACAGAAGTTGTTGTCTTTCAGCAGTTTCACAAGGTAGGTGGGGGTGCCGGTCTCGAACCAGTAGCTGCCGAACTCCAGGGAACGGAAGGTATTCAGCAGGCTGAAGGGGTTATACAGATTGGTTCCGTTCTGGCGGAAGCGGTAGCCGTCGTACCGTTCTTTCAGTCGCAGGCAGACTTCATCGTAGGTGATACCGTAGTTTTCGGCTATCTGGTGCAGCGGTTCTTCAAAATAGGTGTGTATCTCCTTGTCGGTCATTCCGCAGAGCGTCTGGAACTGTCGGTCCATGGAGAGGTCTATCAGGTTGTTCAGGTCGCTGAACACACTGACTTTTCCGAATTTCGTCACTCCCGTTAGGAAGCCGAAACGGATATACCGGTCCTGCGTTTTCATTACGGAGTAGAAGGCTTTGAGTGTGTTGCGATATTCATTTTGCAGTTCTTCGTCACCAATGGCTTGGAGCATGGGTTTGTCGTATTCGTCCACGAGGATGACCACGCGCTGGCCGGTCTGCTCGTAGGCGCGGCGGATGATTCCCTTGAAACGCAGTTCGGGGTTGACTTCGCTGGAGACGGCTCCGTAGATGTTTTCCCATTGGCAGAGAGTATCGTTCAATATGTCGATAAGACTGTTCTTCTCATCGTATTTACTCGTGTTCAAATCCAAATGCAGTACCGGATATTTCGTCCATTCTTTTTCGAGCCGTTCCATTTCCAGTCCCTTGAACAGTTCCTGCTGCCCGTTGAAGTAGGCTTCCAGTGTGCTGATGAGCAGACTCTTTCCGAATCTCCGCGGGCGGCTCAGGAAGTAGTAACGACCGGTATGTACTAACTGATAAATCAGGGCGGTTTTGTCCACATAGATATATCCGTCATTGATAAGGCTCTCAAAACTCTGTATTCCAATAGGGTACTTCATACGGCTGAACTTTGTTTGATGCGCATTTTGCTTAATTAGAACAAATGTATGAATAAAAAATGAGGTGGCAAAGCTTTTGTCATGCTTTGTCACCTCCCTTTTCTTGGTTACCACTTCTCTTTTTTTACTTCAAAACACGGGCATTGTTTCGTCCATTCCATCGGTTCCACCTCTCCGTTGTTGTTCCGGTCGGGGCTGAGGTCGCGATGTCCCGCCACTTTGGCTTCCGGATAGTCCATCAGCAAAGCGCGGACCAGTACGCGGAGCGAGTGGCGCTGCCATTCCGTGCGTGTGTCTTTGGGATTCCCATAGTGGTCCAATCCGCCTTCGTAGGCGATTCCGATAGAGTGGGCATTGTAGCCGCGGGCGTGGGCGCCGGCCCTCTCGACTGGGCGTGTGGTCAGGATTTGTCCGTCACGGCGGATGTAGAAATGATAGCCCGTGCCATCAAATCCACGTCGGCGGTGCGCGGCTTCCAGAGCTTGCCCGGTAAAGGGACGGTCCTCGCACGTGGCGCTGCAATGTATCACAATCAAGTTGATTTTTCTCATTTCTTTCTACTGTTTGCCTTTGGGGGCTGTGCGCTAAAGGGGACCACCGCTGTTCATGGCGTGTGCGCTGAATGCACCCAAAAGTGCCGAAGCTACAGCGATGATTACTTTCAGAATCTTGTCCCAGGTTGATGATTTTGTACTCATAATGGTTAATGGTTAGTGATTAGGGATTAGTGATTAGGGGTAGGGGTTAGGGAACACAAGCTCATCGCTTATCGCTAACCCCTAACCCCTATTTTTTATCCCAGCGGATTCTCCCCCTGGTCTCCGTCGGAACCTCCGCCATCGGGGTTATTGTCGCCGCTTCCGCTACCGGTGCTATCCTTGTCGGCAGTTACAAGCTCGAAGACGAGGTTGTTTGCTCCGCCTTTGGTGGTGGCGTTGCTGTCGTTCACTAAGCGCAGGGTGTTGGCTACCTTGAAGCGGATGTTGACGCGCTCGATGTTTTTTACGGTGCAGTCTTTGGCCAGTTCGGTGGCACGGCACTTGAAGGTGGTGTGGAAGATTCCGAAACCGTCCAGACGGACACTGTTGCCGTCCGTCAGCGTCTGGCGCATCTGGCGTACGATGGCTTTGCCTACGTGCTCCACGTCTTCGGACGACATGGCGCCCAGGGCTTCAATGTCTTTTGCGATGCGGGCAAGGTCGAAGATTTTGGCATCTTGGGGCTTGCGTTTCAGGGTGTAGACCATGGGGGAGCTGCTGTCCCCGATTTTCTTGTGGCGCTGTGTGCGCACTACTAATGCTGTTGACATGATGGTTGATGTTTAATGGTTAATGTTTCATTCCGAAAGGGAAAGGAGGTGTCTCCGCGGCGATGGCTTCTGTTCCGTTTCGTTGATACAAAGATAGGACATGGGGCAGGGAAGAAGGGAGGTTGGGGGAG
This sequence comes from Bacteroides sp. AM07-18, assembly GCF_003602695.1. NCBI lineage: Bacteria > Pseudomonadati > Bacteroidota > Bacteroidia > Bacteroidales > Bacteroidaceae > Bacteroides > Bacteroides sp. AM07-18. The sequence goes on along the minus strand of NZ_QTLM01000001.1, from coordinate 762,202 downwards.
GCAGGAGGAGGTTGGGAGAGGATAAGGGAGGTTATTGTTTCTTTTGTTTTGGATTTGTGACAAATAGGAGGTATATTTGTATTCGCATAGATGTGCGTAAACTGAATAAAAAGACATGGAATATGTTGGAAAACAGTAATCAGGATATGTGCTGTTTTAGCTCGTTTTGATGAAGTGCGTGATGTGGTGGTATATGCCAATCTTGAAAACGAGGCATTGCGTGAGCATATAGACAGAGTGGGGGTGAGGATTTATGTGAAAAGTGGGGAACCTTCTAAGAAGGCTCCCCGAAGACATTGATCATAAGCTGCACCTGCGCGGGCGTGTACCGTCGGCAATAGGGGTTCATGCCCGTGGCAAGCAGGCGTTGTTCCAGCCCGGGGGCGGTGCGTATCCATTCGTTCAGCCGGTTGACGGCAGTCTGCTGGGCAATGCCCGGAAGGTAGTACATGGCGAGTTCGCCTTTCCCGTAACTGCGGACGGGGAAGCGGGGCTCTGCAAAGGAATCATTTTCTTTCATCATATTCTTTAAAGTTCAGGTTATATGTTTTCTTTAATACGGATAACACATGATTGCACGGATAACCTGTGATTGCACAGTTTGCACATGCTTGCACGGATTCTCTTTTTCTGTCTTGTAAAGATACGGATTTTTATTCGAATAACCTGCCTTGTTCTTCATTATTTTTCAACCAATTCTCATTGTCGAACTGCGTGTTCACCGGTCCCGGTCGCTCTCCTTGGGGGGTGTGGATGATGTCTTCCTCGCAGGGCCAGTAGCGTCCGTTCAGGTGGTTGTAGACGAATTTGGCCTCGGTGTGGGCACTGCCCAGGTGCTTGAAGCGGACTTTCTCGATGTAGATGGTGGCTATCTGTTTCGTGTCGTTACGGTCTACCACGAGGCAGAAGTCGGACATGTTGGCGAAGTTGGCGGAGCCGTTGATGTCGTTCATCTCGACGCGGCGCAGGGTGCCGTCCTTTTCGTTGCGGTTCACCTTGCGGGGGTGGGCCACGAGGATGACGAGGCACTGGTTGCGGGTGGCGAAGCGTCCCAGCTTGTTCAGCGTGTCGGTGATGTAGTCCATTTCCGTCTGCCCCGGTTCCAGACGTTGTTCCAGGCGGTTCATGGGGTCGATGACGAGGATGCGTACCCCTTTGCGGCGCACCACCTGGCGGGCTTTCTCCAGGATGTGGTCGATGCCGTAGCTCCCGTCGTCGGGCAGGATGTGCGACACGTTGCGGTCCAGCCAGCCCACTGCCTGCCCGTAGAGGGCTTCCGTCATGCCCGGTCCGGGGGTGAAGCGGTGGCCGGTCAGCTTCTCCGCCAGCTTGTGCAGGTGGTAGGCGATGGGCATGTTTTCGGGGCTGAAGAAGGCGATTTTCCACTCGTGGCGCAGGCAGAGGCGCAGCACCAGCTCGTCGGTGAATTCGGACTTGCCGTCGCCGGGGCGTCCGGTCATCACCAGCAGGCGGCGGGGCTCGAAGGTGCAGTGTTCGTCGAAGTTGTCCCAGCCGGTGTCGGCACCCCGCTGCAGGCCGTTCTCGTAGAGGGAGCGCAGGTCGTCGCGGCAGTCTTCGGCGGTGAAGATGCCTTCCAGGGGCATTTCTTCGGCTTGCTCGATGCAGATGCGGAGGCTTTCGGCGCCGTATTTCACCAGATGCTCGTTGGCATCCTTGCAGCCCTCGCCGAAGTGCACGATGCGGCAGCGTTCCACTCCGAGGCGGCGCGTGAGTTCCTGCCGGAGCGACTGCCCTGCCGGGTCCTCGTCTACGGTGATGTAGATGGCCTGCTTGTCTTCGAAGTGCGACTCCACGAAGCGGTCCAGCCACGTGAGGTTGCTCTGGGCGCCGGCGGGCACGGAGACGACGTCCTTGCGTCCGGCGGCGATGATGGCTGCCGCGTCGAACTCGCCTTCGGTGATGATGCACTCCGGGGTGCCCAGGATGCTGTCCACGTTGTAGGGGATGAGCTCGGCCCCCTTCACCATCATGAAGTGCTTCAGGGCGCTGCGGTATTTGGTGTTGACGAGCGTCCCGTTCTCGAAGTAGTTGAAGCAGATGCAGTTCTCCTCCTGGCTGCTCTCCGGGAGGCGCACCGTCTCTTCGGTGATGCGCAGGGTGCGCAGCAGCTCCTGCGGCAGGCAGCGGACGGTGGTCCAGTAGCGTTCCAGGTTCTCGGAGAGTTGCATCCGGGCAGGGTCGAAGGTGGGACGGCGGAAGTGCTGGGGCGGTGCGGTGGGCTTCCGGTGCATGTCGCGGCGTTGCTGCTTGAGGCGTTCTTCGGTGTCGTCGGGCACGTAGAGCTTGTAGCCGCAGTGGTGGCAGTAGCACAAGCCTTTGTCCAGGTCTACGGAGAGTGACTTGTTGCCTTTGTGTCCGCGGGTGTCGTTGCATTGCGGGCAGATGGTCTTGATTTTGCCGCTGATGCGGCCACGGGTGTCGATACCGTGTTGATGGAAATTTCTCATATAGGTTTGCTTTAGTAGTTTTCTGATAATTTTTTAGACGCAGATTTTAGTTTCAAGGCAGCCTGAGGGGCTGAAATGCCACACTTAGCGGGTTGGAATGCCACACTTCACGAGGGTAAATGCCACACTTGGGACGTGCTGAGGTGTGGCATTCGGAACGTTGACATGTGGCATTCGGAACACTGACGTGTGGCATTCCGGATGCCGGAGTGTGGCGTTTCAGCCGGGGTTCTGTTTCGGCTTTTTCGATGACGGCGGCGGGTTTTGCGAAGTCCACGAACGGGTCGTTTCGTTCCAGAAGGCGGTATTGTCCGGTCGGGGCGGCGCTCCGTCGGGGATGGGGCAGCCCAGGTAGGTGCGCCGTCCGTTCACCAGTTGCTCGTAGCGATGGGGGTCGGGAGGAGCGGTGGCGGACTGCTGCTTTTCGAGGCCCTGCAACAGCATGTGCAGTTCCTGCGAGGTGCGCTGGCCGGCTTGGGTGTAGAACGTGAAGTAGCTTCGCACTTCTTCCTGGCTGTTCATCTTCTCCTCTTTTCCGAGGAGTACGATGTGTTTCTTGAATTCTTCCAGTGCCGTATCAAAATGCTTGTTCAGCAGGACACTGTATCCGCTTCTCATGCAGACCATTTCACGGAACAGTTGATTTTTCGACAAGCCATCCACTTGCTTCCTCCAGCTCTGGTAGGGAGTGATGCCGCCGTCGCCGCCGTTCTTTTGGACGACATCGTCGTCTTTTCTCTTCATCTGTTCTTCTCTATTCTGTTCTTCTCTTACGCGCGCGAGGCTGGTTTTGTTTGTATTACCACTGTTGTTCAGTGATTTATCTTCATTTTTCGCATCCTCCGTTTTTTCTGGAGTTTTCAAATCATTTTGCAAATGATTTCCTTTTTCCGTATAGTTGAAGTTGATGGCTGATTCAAATTCTTCTTCGTGGATAGTGAAAAGTTTGTATTCCCAGATGATTTTCTCCATGTATTTTTTGGAGAACCCTTTTCTTGAAATAATATTCAGTTGACTGAAACTGAGTTTCCTGTCGGGCTGTGCACAGAGCATCTCGATGATGCGCAGATACATGCCATAGCCCCTGCATCCTTCATTGTCGATGAGTGCGGCCAGTCTTTTGTCATTAGGCAAATCGTTGGGGTGTTTGAACCAAATCATTTTCTTCGTGTATTAGTTTTCTATTTCCTGATAGTTATCTTATATTCTGAAAGGATAGAAGGGCTTCATAGTGATGTGTAAGGGAGAGACTGTTCAGCGGTCATATCTTTTAAAATATGCGGCAAAGTTACGTATAACAGAACAAGCCTGCAAATGGACTTTTGTAGGTTTAGCAGTATTTCATCGGCCTCAGAAGCTATTCTGCGTGTGTTCCCGCCTTTTTTCGGGTGCTTAGGCATACAATGGTGAAATATGTGATTTTTTTTACAGAAAGTAGCCGGTGGAGCCCTCTCTTTAGGCGGCCTTCTACTTGTTACATTCGTAAACATTTGATTCACAGTAGCTATTACTCTCCGGACTTTGTTTTGTGCATACGTGTCATCTGCCGTATGTGGGCCAGACTGCGCAGTTCGCTTTGGGAGAAAGACGATTTCCCTTCCAGTAAGCCGCCAATTGCCTCTGCAATGATTTCCAACTGATCCAATAATGGATTTCTACTGTGTGCAGTATTCTTTTCGATGCTTACTGCGTTTTGACCCTCGCTATAGAGGGTCAGGGTTACTTTTTTTACTCATTGTACGTTTTTAAGAAAAACATGGCAAAGATACGGATTTTACCCGGAAGGAGATGTATTTTTACAATTTTAAAAGTGCGTCAATGCAGGAATAAAGAAGGAAATAGTGAGACCGGTTACAGAAAAATTCCGTATATTTGCAATATGGCAAATGTGGAAAAAAACTTATCTGTTGAAACTTTGCGTGGCATCGCTATTCTATTGGTAGTGGTGGGACATGTCATCGGTTCCGGGCCCGATGGCGGCATGAAGATTGATTTTCCCCACCCATTGCGTTATTTCTATGTATGGATAGATTATATTCAGATGCCTTTGTTTACCGCCATTGCCGGTTGGGTTTATGCACTGAAGCCTTTCTCCGCATCTTCCGGTTTTGGAAGTTTTGTCCGGAAAAAAGCGTTGCGCTTGCTGGTGCCGATGGCGGCGGTGGGCACGTTGTATTTTCTGGTACAGTATCTGATGCCGGGCACCAATAATAAAGGGGAACTCAGCCAGTTGTGGCGCATATATATATTTCCTTACACTATATATTGGTATCTGCCGTCGTTGTTCTTGATTTTTGTGGTGCAATGGTGGATAGACAGCCGGAAGTGGATGGACACTCTGGGCAAGTGGAGTATCTGCTGTGTGGTGGCTCTGGTGTTTAGTAGGATAAATGATGTATGGATTCTGCATGAGGTTCCCGACCTGTTCAGTTTCAAGGGTGCTTTGGGGCAATTGCCCTATTTCTTTGTCGGTGTGGCTTCCTGCCGTTTTGCTGTGTCGCTCTGCAGTCGTCCGGCTGTCAGGCGTGTCTTGCTTGCCGTGGCGCTATGGGGGATTGTCTTGATACAGATAGTGTGGTTCTATCCCGGTAAATACGCCTCTTTGAGCATGCTGCTTTATCCCGTGACGTTGATTCCCACCTTGTTCCTGCTGCTGGCATCGAAGTGGCACAACCGTTTTTTTGTCTGGATAGGCGGCTATGCGTACAGTATTTATCTTTTTCATGGTTTCGGTACTTCCGGTGGGCGGATTATACTGAAAATGATGGGGATTGATGCGATTGTCCCCATATTGCTGTCTGCAACTTTTATTGCAACAATCGGGCCGGTATTAGTAGACAAACTGTTTAACTGTTCCAAAATGCTGCGAATGCTATTTCTTGGAAGGAGATAATGCTCTCAGTCTGTTGCGCACCCTTATCATAAAACGCCGTAGCCACGGGCATGTTTCTCCCGACTTCAGATTATAGTATAGTGATTTGGACTCATAAATCATCCGGAAAGTTTCTGTACAAAGTACCGGTTTCTTGGTCAGGCGGTTGATTTCCACAGCCTGCGGCATAGAGCTTTCTACAAACAGCATGTAGTCGGTGGATGAACCGTATTCTTTGGCTTTGAAGGAGGCGTGGCAATTCGCCCGTTGGCGTGCAGCCATATCCGGCAGGTCCAGCATGACAAGCTTATTGTATTTCACATGGTTCTTCCGGAGCCAGGCTTCCGTCTCCGGACGGTATTTCTCCAAGCGTGAAGTGACCAGTGTGCCAATGGTGACTTTGGGAATGAATAGCGGAGGAGCGTTCAGCAGGAAATGACGGTACTTCTCGCCGTCATCGTTCTCTTCCGGAGTGGGGTCTGCGCAAAGCACGCCGTCGATGTCCATGCATGATTTTTGCAGGATGGAGTGGTTCATTATGTTCCACTGGAAGAAACGGGGATAGCTCAGAATCTCAAAATGATAATCTACGCTTTTGGTGTTTTCGGGTGTGCTGTAAATGGCACAGTATTTTATTTCATAGCTGTCCTTGAGGTCCTGCAGCAATATCCTGCATTTATTCATGGCGTTTCCACTGGAGATGCTGTCATCCACCACCAATACTTTGCGGATGCCGGTCATATTGAAAGTCTTGCCGCGCTCTCCTGCCTGATAGATATGTCCGTTGCGGAAAGAATCTATGTCCGTGACCGGCAGGTTCAGATAGAGCGCCAGCAGATTGGCCGGGAACATGCCGCTGCGGGGCACGCCGACGATGAGGTCGAAATCCCGTGGCAGAATGCTGAGATGTTGCAGGATGCAATGGTTCAGGTCATCTATATTACGATAGTTCATGTAGTTCTCTCCTTCAGGAATTTATCGATTATGTCATATATTTTCTTCACGCTATGCCCCCAACTGTGGGTCTCGGCAAAGGCTATGCGCTGTTTGGCCAGTTCTTTGTAGTCAGCTTCGGTCACAGCACGGTCTATGGCCGCAAGCCATTCCTCCGGGTTGATGGCCAGGTGCGTGTGACCTGCGAATATGTTGCGCATGGTGTGGGTACTGGTTGCGACAGTGGGTTTACCCATAGCCAGATATTCGTCTATTTTCAACGGATAGTTACCGTCGGTAATCTCGTTCACCATTTGCGGATTGATGCAGACATCGTAGGCAGCTATGTAGGCCGGTAATTCGTCCACTTTTTTTTGTCCGGTGAAATAGGCATTTTTCAAACTATGGATACGGTTCCGACGGAAAATGTCATCTTCTGGTCCGGTGAACACAAAACTATAATCGGGACGCTGACTTATTATCTGATAAAGCAGTTCTCCGTCAAGGCGGGTACTGTTTATCGTACCCATATATCCGATGATAGGGCGTGGAATGTCTTGCATGTCACCGGGTGTTTCGTACTTCTTGGCCGGATTGTACAGCTCCAGGTTTACGCCGGTTTCAATGGGGTAGGTATGGGGATTGTAGGGTTGCAACTCTGCGGCAAAACGGGTGGAGTTTGCCAGAACAATGTCCGCAGAGGCTGCTAATTCCGGCTCAAGACGAGTGCCGTGCCTGCGCCAGTAGGCCTCGCCTATGATGTAGTCGCGCCGATAATAGATGCTGACAGCCGGATGGATATACTCCTTCAGATAGCGGCTGCGGTAAATGTCTGTATCAATGAGGTGAATGTAATTCTTGAAGCCGAGCGCGGTGGCCTGCTCTACAATCCATCGAGCTATGCGGGCATTGTTTTTTCTGTTGACGATATTGAAAAGCGATGCGGGCAGGAAATTGGCCGAGAGCACGGTGAAAGGACAGTCCAGTACCCACATGTTGGCGTTGATTTGCCGGAGTGGTGAAGCCTCTCCTTTGATGACGTCCATACGCCGGATGTATGACGGAGATTGTCTGTTCCCTCTCAGCCGGATGGAAATGTCCATCGGAGTGTTTATGTAGAGCACCCGGTTCTGCTTTGAAATTTCCAATGCAGTATTCTTGATGGTACTACCTATTTCGATGTCCCATGTTTGCAGGCTGGTGATGATGAAGTCTCTCATGATGTTTGCCGATTACTGGTGAATACTGTGATATATCTTTACATATTCTTCTGCTGTGTGTTTCCAGGAGAACAGTTTTACACGTTCCAGACTGTAATTTACTTGTTGCTGATAGAATGTTGCATCATTCTCCAGACGTAGCAAGGCATCTGCTATTTTTTGCGGTTCTTGAGGGTCGACTAAAATGGCACCTTTACCGGCAACTTCGGGCATTGCCGAAACGTTGCTCGTCACTACAGGAGTGCCGCAAGCCATAGCCTCCAGCATAGGAATTCCGAAACTTTCACGCAAGGAAGGATAGAGGAATGCAAATGCTGCATTATAAAGGGTTACTAAATCTTTGTTGCTGATATATCCCGGATAATACAGGTGTTCTTTTATCCCGATGATTCCTTCTTGCTGAAGAAGCTGGTCGATATATTCTTCTTTTAAATCGGCAATGAGAAGGGGGCGTTTCGTTTGGGATGCTTGCAGATATAACGCGTATGCTTTCAGGGTACGCGCCGCATTCTTTTTGGGGTCTGTATTTCCAAGAAAGAAAAGAAAGTCCGGGTGCGGTATGTATTTCTGCACAATACTCTCATCGGGTGTTTCCTGCATCGTAAAGTAAGCGCTGTAGCCGTTGTACACGGCTTTAATGACTTCTTTGGGAAGCTGCAAAGCTTCCCGTATGCGGGTACACTCGAACTGCGAAACTGTAATAATCTTTCTTGCTTTCTTCAGGATGCGGGGAACAATCAGGCGGCGGTAATGCCATCCCATTTCCTGATAGAAGGAAGGACTGCGATGCTGACGCGGTTCCAGATAAATAATGTCATGAAGCGTCAGCACCAATGGGACGGGACACCATAGCGGAGCTGTATTCGATGTACAATGCAGCAAGTCTGCTTTCAACGTCCTGACAGCCTGGGGCAATGCTATCTGCTCCCACAGTGGATAAGTAGGGCAGCGAAGCTCAATGATATGGAGATTCTCCGATTCTTCCAGGCACCGGTCCTCTCCCGGGGCAACAAATACGTAATATTCATTACCGTCTTTCCGCTTTTGCAGTTCTTTCAGTGTCTCCAGGATGACAAAGTCCATGCCATGCTTGTCATTGCGGAAAATGCGTTGGGCTTCGATGGCGATTCTCATTTTGCTGCATTTCCTTTCTTCCTTATTCTGAATATTCTTGTGATGTGGCTCATGAAAGAAGTGAATACCAATATCGGCAGGGACCAGAAAGCGCGACGGAATCTGCGGTTGATTTCCCCTTCGGGCATAGCCATTAAGAAAGTGATGAATAAAGTGGCTAAAAGGGCATACCACTTGATGGACAGTGGCCATTCCAGCAGTGTCATTACGACGGCACACACTGTGATGTACACAATGAGCAGAAAACGGGATGGAAGCAACCATTGGAACAGCTTCTCGCATAAATCCCATTTTCCTTGTAAAAATGCTATCGGAAACTGTCCTAATGCCAATAGGGAACTGCGGTATTGCGAACCCAACCAGCGCTGGCGTTCCCTGCTGTAGCCTGATGTGTCATCCGTCTTTTTGCAATAGCATATGATTTCTTCCATATATTCGGTGTATATGTTTTCCTTTAAAAGCTCCATTTCTGTGGCCTTTGCCAAGTCGCTCCCCGACAATCGTGGAGTGATTTTCTGGAACATCTCAAAGTCAAACATCATGCCGGAACCTATGAGGGCAGACGAAAAGCCGAGTATGGTATGGGCTTTGCGGAATAAGTGGTTGTTGATTTCCTCACTGGTGGCATTAAGTATGGCAATGTTCGTATTCAAGTTCTCGGTCATGCGGTGTGCCTGGATAGCATCGCATCCGGAGTAGTATGCATTGTTGAAAAGCTCCAGCGCATTGGGAACTATCTTATTGTCGGAATTGAATATGGTAATGGCATCATACTCATGGGGAGAATAACGCTCCATGACTTGCTGTATGGCGTATATCTTTGTGCAGTGTTCTTTGTCGGGAACAACGATATTGACCGGCATCTGGAGCAGTGTCACCAAATCTTCTTCGGGCAACTGCGTGGCGGCCACTGCAATGTCATATTTGTCCTTCGGATAGATTTGTGTATCGAGGAAATGATTGATGGACTCTATTACTTCTTTACCATTTCTCAATACAACGAAGAGGACCAGGAACCGGTGCTGTTTTTTGGCGAGCGGATAAGGATTCTTGTATTTTCGCAAAGAAGCCAATGCGTAAATAAACAAATACGCTACGGGGATGGCCAGTAACAAAAAAAGAACCGCGTCCGTCATTTGCAAGGCATTGTTGTTCTCATCCATCCACCACTCGGGATTGAATATGGAAAAAAAATCGTTCATATCTGTTTTTCTATTTAATTTTTTCTATTGTTTTTTTCGTTCTCAGTTTTTCTGTCAACAGCTGGTCTATATGTTCCCCATTAAGCAGGACAGATAAAAATAAAATGACCATGAAGCCCGTAGGAAATTGCATGAAGAAGGCATTCCCGTAAGCGCTTATCATCAGCCCGAAAATTCCGCAGGCAATGGCTGTGAGTACACCGCGCAGTTCTTCGTTCTTAATCCGGAACATGATAAGATAGCATCCCCTTAACAATGCGCTTATATATATGGTAAGGAAAAGTGTCAACCCTACAATGCCGGTTTCCATCCAAAGCTTTACATAAGACGAGTCATGCGGAGTCATGGTGGTGAGGCGCTCTCCGTATACTCTGGCTTCTACTCCTCCTAAGCCGAGCCCTTCGCCGAAAGGTTTGTATTTCAGATATTCAGCTAATTTCTTCCGGTTCTCCTGGCGGACAATATATGAAGGGTCATCAGTCGGCCTGAAGGCTGTACGCATGCGTCTGATTTGAGGATTGCCTTCTCCGATATAAGTATGGGCGAAGAAAAGATAAACACATAAACCGAATATGGCTGTGGCTCCCATTAGTTTGGCATTTTTACTTAGGAAGGTGAATAGAATGATGCCTCCTATCGGGACGAATAAAGCTCCACGTGTTCCGGAAATGAATAGAGCATAGATGGCACAGACTGTAACGGCAATGAAATATATCTTTATGGAGCGCTTTTTCATAAAGATTGCCGAAATTCCGAATAAAATAGCGGCAAAACCCATATTGGAACCAAAATTTCCGGCATCAGTGAAAAAAGAAAAATAGCGTGTAATGCCAGGCAGAAAGTGTGTTTTGTACATCTCTGTCTCAATCAGCATGTTCATTTCTATGTCATCAAAGCCGAAGTATTTCTGGTAGGCGGCTTTGGCAACAGCTGTTAAGGTAAATGCAGAGAGAAAAAATAGGATAATACGTAACCGTTTATAGGAAGTTATCGTCAGGACACCGATTAATGAAACGATGAAGGTGCTGTATATAATTCCGCGGGAGTAGATCCAGGCTTCTGTGACAGCTGTTGGATTCATTACTTCCGCTGCGGTATATAACGCCCATATACCACCTCCTAATGTAAGAATATTTTTTGTGTATTTCCATGAAACTTTTCCTTGATGGTAAGAATATACTAAAAATACTACAAACAATATGATAGTTGAAGTGTCATACCAGACACTTAATCCGGTTCCTAACGTATATCTATACCAAAGTATAAAGAAGTAATTGAATGTAAACAAAAAGCATAAGCCGATGAATGGGTTCTTAAATGCTTGTATCAGTATTATTAGAAAAAAAGGGGAAAAGCAAATGTATGCAATGATATCCCACGTACTGAATAGTACGCTATAGATAATTGCGCTTAATCCGATGATGAACACTAATAATGTGACCGCCAAGGGAGATATGCTATGTCCTTTGATATCCGTTTGCATTTATTTGACAGCTGCTGATTTTGACGTTAAACCTAATTGTGCCAATCGGCTGAAGAAGCTATGGACAGGAGTATGAGGCGGCAATTCTCCAGTGAAACTCTCAACCACTTCACGATCTGCATTGTTGAGATACATGAATAGGGGAGTGCCTTCCAGTTCTTCCTTCAACGGCTTCAACTGCGTGTCATCGTCCTTGCCCCATAAGCGGGCGGCATTGGCTATCAGCAGATTGAAATCTGCTTTCTTCAATACCGGCATAGGCAATGTTGCGGTACTGATAGCGGGATATTCCACCAAGATGATGTCCGGTATCTCTTCTGCTTCGTTCAATACCCAGAAATCGGACAGTTCTTGCGCTTGTACATACGCTTTGGTTTGTGTGTCAAAATCGTGGTCGTATTGTACAAGGCGTACCTTCATGTCTTCAGTTTCCCAGTAATCAATGAAGTACTTGGCAAGGAATGATTTTCCTTCACGCTTCTCCATACTGAGCAGGTTGATGACGGTGGGACGGTCCGGACGCAGATAGTTGTTCATTTGCCGGCAACTATAGGCAGCGGCAAGCCGGTTGCAAGCCTTGAGGAATCCACGGAATTTCAAGTTGCTTACGCCGTTGAATGCTGCAATGACAGAGAGTCCGGTCAGACGTTTGCTGCGGTCCGGGTCACGGAGAGTGCGGTCTAACAATTCAATCAGCAGGAAGTAGCCGCTTATGAATACCAAACTGCCGAAAAATGCGGCAAGGATGTAGATAAGCCTTTTTCTGCCGTTGTCTGTCAATGGATACTCGGGCGATGCTATAACTTGCAGGTTGGCGGTCGTCATCTTGATGTTCTGCAGACGGAGATGGGCTTCTGCAAGGCCATGTAATTGCTGGCGGTAATTATCTTCAGCAATACCTACGGCACGCTCTTTTCGTTTTATTTGAGTACCTACGGGTGAAAAATCCCGATATTGGTTGACGATGTCATGCTGGCGGTCAATCAAAACTTTCACTTCGGCTTTGGCCTTAGCCTCATTGACACATGCCGTCAGCCATTCTGTCACCATATCTTGAATGCCTACACCTTCTTTGGAGAAACCATATTCATTCAAATTGTCGGAGAGATGACTGATTTTCTCTTCTGCCTTTTGCAGAGCATCTTTTTCTCTTTGAAGTTTACTGCTGTTCTGCTGGCTCTGTTCTGTGGTGAATACTTCTTGTTCAAGAATACTTTGGTTTAGGGTGCTGACTTTATCCAACTCTTGCAGCAAGCCAGTGTTGGTACGTATAATCTTGGCACGTATATCCATCTTATTCTCTAACATCTGACGGAGCGCAATGGCACTTGCATAGTTTCGTTGAGCCTCTTCCATGCGGTCGTCGGTTGCATATTTGGTTATAGACAAAGACTTGGATTGTTCAGTGTAATTGATAACTTGCTTTTGGACACTGTAATCTGTTAAGTCATCTTCTTCGTCGGTAAGCTTGCTCTTGGCTATGCGTACTTGTTCCTCAAAATAGGCAATGGCACTGTTCGTTGCACTGAACCGGAGAAGCTCATAGGCTTTTAACAGTTCGTCTTCCAATATTTTGAGTGTGTTTTGTGTGATGCCGGGATCGGAAGAAGTATATATCAATTCTATTAAGTCGCTGGTTCCCAGTCGTTTGATAATAATAGTATTCAATGCATCGTAGCTATAAAAAGGATAGGGACGGTTGAAAATTGAATAAACGAAATTACTGCTGTTCTCTTTCCGGTAATTCATCAGGTTATTTGTAGTTTTATCCAAAGAGGAACGGTCTACCAAAGCCAGCACTTCTTTAGGAAGGAGTTGGACAAGTTGTCTGTAGTGTTTGGCTTGAATGTACATGTTGTCTTTCCACTCATCACCGTATACGAGGTTGGTTGCAAGCAGACGTACCGAAACCTTTGCCAAAGTGTTTTTGGACTTACCTATATTGATGATATTGTCGAAGGTACTATTGATATTGATAAGCTGGCTTCCGTCCAGATTGGTACTGTTGGTTACACCTGCATATAGGCTGCTGTTTACCGTATAACTGTATGGTAAAAACTGTGTGAAATATATGACTAATGCTGTAACAAGGAGGCTTCCCCACAATAACCAATAACGGATGCGGTAAAAGAAGCTTGCCAAAAATTGTACTATATTCATAACTGGTATTTTACTTGTCTGTTATAACTTTAACATTAGTCAGCATCTCTAACAATACGATAGAATTGTGCAGGGCTACACGGCTCTGTTCATAGTTGGTCACAGCACTGGTACGGCGTGCACGTTCCAAAGAAAGCGATATGATATCAATGGCTCCTTGTATGAAATTATTTTCAGAAATTTTCATCTGTGCGTTATACAATGCAGCTGTTTCCGCTTTGGCCTTTATCGTAGCCAATTGTTCGGTAACTGCATTGTAGGCTTCCAGAACTTTCAGCTTTCGGTCTTCCATAACTCCTTCTTGCGTATATTGCAGTTGCTCTATCTGGTAGCGGTAGTCTTTCAGTTTCAGCGGACGGTTAAACAAATCCCCTAAACTTACCCCAACGCTGGCCCCGACATTGAAGTTGTGCTGGGCACTTGACATCGTTGTCTGGTATACAGAGGTGAACTCGTCACTGGAATTGCCTATAATATTGTAGCGTCCGTAAGAATAGTTACCGTTCAGTCTGAAGTAGTTCCACCAACTCCTTTTTTCCAGGCGATATTGGTTCCTCACTTGCTCCACTTGGGACTGGGCTCTTTTTACTGACGCATTCTCTGTCACTGCATCAAGAAAGACAGATAGAGGAGGAAGCTCTAATTTTTCAATTTCTATAGATGCCTTCGGACTGATTAAACCCAATGTGTTGACTTCTATTTTTTTATCCTCCATCTTGAGTTGCTCCAATATCTTGATGCGCTCCTCCCGTGTCAACTCCTGCTGCGCAGCCACAGACAAAGGTACCCCCAACAATCCTAAGAGGATTACACTGTAAATGATGGACGTGATATATCTTTTTATCATCTCTAAAGCCATATAATTCCTGTTATCTTTATTTTTATACATTCTCTTTCTGCACAAACGCTGTCAGCGTCTTGCACAGTATCTTCATGTCCAGCCAGAATGAGAATTCTTTGGCGTACTTAATGTCCAGTTGCTTGCGCTCTTCGGCCGACATCTTCCCGGTACCGCCTCGTTTCTCCACTTGCCACAGTCCCGTCAGTCCGGCGGGAGCCATGAAACGCTCGATATACGCGTCGCTGGTCAGCAGCTCGGCCTCGTAGAGGGGGAGCGGGCGGTTGCCCACGATGCTCATGTCCCCTTTGAGGACGTTGAACAGCTGCGGCAGTTCGTCAATGCTGTACTTGCGGATGAAACGGCCCACGCGGGTGACGCGGGGATCGTTCTCTATCTTGACAAACGTATTCTGTTTTTCTTGGGCCTTCTTTTTAAGGAAATCTTCTTCAGAGATGACAAAATCGTCCGAAATCAGCAGGGTAGCCTCCTCTTCGGAAGTGCCGGTCAGGTCGTCGAAGCGGATATCGGGCTGCTCGTCCGTAAGCTCTTCCTCTATCTTATATTGGTTGAGGGCGTTCAGCTCTTTCAGGCGCTTGTCGGCATTGGTGTACATGGAGCGGAACTTCAGGAAGTTGAATATCTGGTAGTTGCTGCCCACACGCTGGGACTTGTAAATCACTCTTCCCTTGCTTTCCACGCGGATGGCTATGGCTGTCGCGATGAGTATGGGAGACAGCACAATCAGTACGGCAACGGCAAAAAGGATGTCGAATATGCGCTTCCACATAGGCAGGTGGAAGGTGTTGAATATCTTACGGTGTGACTGGCTGAATTCCTGCAACTTATGCTCCTTGCGCAGTTGGAGGAATTTTGTCATTTGCTGGAGGCTCTCTTCGCTGGCCATGGGGGAAAGGGTGTTGTTGACACCTGCCTGCAGATAGAGCTTGCGGTGTTCCTTCTGCAGTCCTTCGGTGATGAGGATGATGTAGACACGGGGGAAGCGCTTGTGCAGGAAAGTGATATTCTGGCTGTCCTTTTGAGGGGTGCTTTCTTCGTAAAGAATGGATGTGTTGTACCGTTCGCGGATACCGTCGATGACTTTCGCCGCTTTGTTGCAGGATGAAACAGCCATGAACATGCCTCCCGCAATTTTGCTCAAGTGGTCGATGGTGACGCGATTGCTACCTATGTAGATATAATATAACATATCCATTGATTTTGTCGTTTAGAGAAATTTCTTGATACGGGCCTTCAGCTCCATAGGATTGAAAGGTTTCAGTATGAAATCCTCGGCTCCGGCTTCGAGCAGGTTGATGCGCTCGGTGGTACTTTCTTCACTGGAAAGCATCACAACCGGAATGTCCTTGAAAAGTGAATTGCTTTTCAGATATGCCAGGAATTCACTGCCGGTCATCTTAGGCATGCGTATGTCCGAAATGATGAGAGCGGGCTCGTTCCCCTCATTCAGCCATTCTATGGCCCTGACGGGATCTTCGAAATAAACCAGCTCATTCTCTTTCCCTAAATAGACCGAGAGTACCTTGCCTATGGCAGGTTTGTCATCTACAAATAATATTTGTTTCATTGTTTATGATAATTGTTTGCTATATTTATCTATATACATTTTCTTCTACCGGGTGTTCGTACCATTCCGTATACTGGGTTCTGTCTTGGGCCCAATAGATGAATTCCGGATATGCGCTTGCTTCGGGGATGTCAGTACGTGAAACATTGATGGTTTCCTTGGGATAGCGGAAGCCATACGGCACGCAGATTGCCCACGTGTTGTTGCCTGCTAAGTCAAGATTCTCTTGCTGTATGGTTCCGGCGGCAGTGGCGCCATATCCCCAAAATTCGTAAAGATGAACTTCCATGCGTTGTTCCATGCTTTTATATTGATAACAGATGAAGAAGTCCAGATTGTCTTTTGAGAATAGGGGCTCTGTCCGAGTTTGGTCTGTCAGTTCAATAATGACTTCATAAGTATATTCTTTGGCGGTTACTCCAATGCCGGTGTTTACCATCTCACCCGGTTCGACTCCAAATACATTGTGTACTTCGCCTGCAATGGGGATTACGACACTCGGATCGGAATCTTCCATATAAGTAACGTTATTGTACCTGAATTTGTTGTACGAGCTGTTGAATGACTCCTGGAAACGCGAATCGTCGCCTCCGGTCTTGATTTCCCGGATATCGGATTTATTGATTCCGGTAATCCGGAGCCCTACGCCCAACGGCTTGCTTGCTCCTGCTGCAGCAAGGGTCACGTCGAGCTGTATGCGCTTGATGTGGTTCGTCTTTTTCTCGCGGTGATAGTAGGTCTCCACGTCCAAGACCACGTCGTTGAAGTCATAGTCGCCTACCAACGGGAAGTTGTCTTCGAATACGTACGTATAGGAGACCGGGTCTGTAGGGGTTTCTGAGCCGGACTCGTCCGGAGTATTGCCTTCGCCCGTACAGTCTCCGGCAGGAATGGTGATGGGGGATTCTCCCCATTTGGATATGGTTCCTTCGGTGTTCTTGATGGCATCAAGGAATTTGGCTTCCCACCAGATATCCTCGGTGATATCATCGTCAATTTCTTTCACTTCATAATGAATGTTTCCCTGGCTGGAGAAATTTCCTATATCTTCAATTTTATTGATTTTTACCAGTGCATATTCATTGTTTGGACCCATAAATTGTGCTTGTGACAATTCTGCTTCATCAAGTACGGTTATCATGGAGTTGTCACCCATCGTGATTTGGGTGTTGTAATTGTTGCTATGGTCCCCGAAATCCTCTATCTCTGCAGAAGAGGTGTCTCCCATGTTCAGTGTGCCTACAAATTCTTCCGCATATAGATAGCATCCGTTGTCTATAGTGATGTTGCTGTCGGTTTTCCCGATATAGGCTTTGCCCTGGTTGATGAATTTGCATCCGCTGTCGAAATTCATTTCATCGACACGCACGGTACCGCAATTATAGAATGCTCCTCCCTGGCTGACATGGAAATCATCTATTTCCATAGTGCCGGCATTGTAGTTGTAGCTGCCTCCGGATGCATTGGTCAATTCGATGTCGTTCCCTTTGATGGTTCCACCCGCGTAGACGATAAACCGGCTGGATTGCACTAAAGTGAAGGTGTGCTCGTCCGGTATCACGATTTCCCCTCCGTCAATCACATAGAATTCGAAGCCTCGTTCAACGGTCATGTTGTTTCCATTGGGTTCCCAGCTGCCTTCAATGATGATGATGGCCGGATTGTCACTTCCCATGCCGTCCTTGCTGATTTTATTCCTATATATATTGTCTTTGGAGATTTTGTAGGCTTTTCCGTTTTGAAAATCGGTATTCGGCCTTATTTCTTCGGCACTTGATAGCATTGCGGTGATTTCCGCCTCGGACTTTTCCGGTGAATAGGTCTCGATGCTGACACTGCGTGTCCATGCGGCACGTGTAGTTGCAGGGGAACTGCCGAAAGCGGCGTGGAGCTGACCGTTTTGGATGGATACGTATTTTACTATGTTGCGGCTGTGTGCATCGGTGCGGCACACAAAAGCGCTCGTCAGCACAGAAGGGCAGTCCATGACGGTAGTAAATACTGTTGTATTATTGGCGGTGCCTTCTGCCAGCAGTTTGGCAGATGACCGGCTGATTAAGGGGTTCTTGTCGTAAATACGTATGGTATAGTCGATGCCGGTATCTTCGGATACAGAAACATTGACCCGGACCTGCTGAGTCATTTTCCAATCCATAGCCGGGTCTATGTTCTTGACCGGAAACCTGTCCTGATAGGCTGCTTTCACTTTCTCGGGGTTAAAAACATCGTCTTTACAACCCTGCAGCAGCATGCCTACTGTAAGAATAACAAGCGGCAGAAAGCGTTTGTATTGGATATTTTCTCCCATATTTTACATTTGTTTTGCTTGATTGTAAGCAAAAGTACGTTTATTTAAACTAATAAGCTTTATTAATGGGGGATAAAAGCGTGTTGGTTAACGCTTTTTAACGATTTTGTATGGATAGATAATGCAAGTTTGTCTTGAAAATTATCAATATTACTATATACCCTATGTATTGCCGCTTTACTGAATCTTGGTGATTTCTCCTGCCAGGTCGGAATTCATGCGGTGGCGGATTTCGGCTTGGTTCAGTCCGTGTCCCAGGAGGAACATAAGTTTGGTGACGGCACATTCGGGGGTACTGTCATAGCCGCTGATGACACCTGCCTGGAGAAGTTGCAGACCGGTTTCGTAACGTCCCATCTCGACGGCGCCACTTTGGCATTGGGTGATGTTGACGATGACAATGCCACGTTCGCTGGCTTCTTTCAGCTGGCGGATGAACCATTCTTTCTGGGGGGCATTGCCGGAACCGAAAGTCTTGAGGACAACGGCTTTCAGGCCGGGAACATGAAGCACGGAGTTGATAATGCTTTCCTGGATGCCGGGAAAGAGGGTGAGCACTACGACATTGGTGTCGAAAAGGTAGTGCGGCTTCATGGGGCGCGACGGGTCGGGGCGTCGGATGAGGTGCTCGTTATAGCGGATATGGATGCCTGCCTTTGCCAGTGGGGGATAGTTGAAGGAGCGGAAAGCGTTGAAATTCTCGGCATTGATTTTGGTGGTACGGTTGCCCCGCATCAGCTCGTTCTCGAAGAAGATGCACACTTCGGGGACGATAGGGGTACCGTCCGGATGCTTGGCGGCGGCTATTTCAATGGCGGTGATGAGGTTCTCTTTCCCGTCGGTGCGCAGGGTGCCGATGGGAAGCTGGGAACCGGTGAGGATGACCGGCTTGGAAAGGTTCTCGAGCATGAAACTGAGGGCGGAGGCTGTATAGGCCATGGTGTCGGTACCGTGCAGGATGACGAAGCCGTCGAAATTGTCGTAGTTGTAGTTGATGATTTTTACAATCTTTGCCCAGAGGGAAGGCTCCATGTCGGAAGAGTCGATCGGTGGGTCGAACTGATAGGAAGAGATGCGGTAGTTGAAGCGCTTCAGTTCGGGAACATGCTGTAGCAGTTGGTCGAAGTTGAAGTTCTCAAGCGCACCGGTCTCGGGATTTTCTATCATTCCGATAGTTCCGCCAGTGTAAATCAATAGTACGGAAGGGCAATCGACTTTCATGATATTCGTATTAGAGCTTTTTTCGGGCACAAAGATAGTGAAATATGAGATGGGGAGAAAATAAAAGAGACAAGTCTTTGCAGATTTTGTCTCTTTTATTATTTCATTGCGAAAAATATATTGTATGAAATTTGAATAAGCTCACTGTTTCAAATCTTCCTTCAACTGCCTGATAGCCTTTTCCGCATCTCCTTCCTTCTCGTTGAGCAGCGTGACGAAGCGGCTGCCGATGATGGCACCGGATGAGTGGGCGCAAGCGGCATCGAATGTCTGCTTGTTGCTGATGCCGAAGCCTACCATGCGTGGATTGCGCAGGTTCATATCCTCTATCTTCTTGAAGTAGGCTTGCTTCCGGGTGTCGAAGTCTTTCTGGGCACCGGTGGTAGCGGCACTGGACACCAGATAGATGAAGCCGTCGGTGTGGGCGTCTATTTCGCGGACGCGGGCTTCGCTGGTTTCGGGGGTAATGAGCATGATGACACGGATGTCATACTTCGAGGCGATGGCTTTGTAACTCTCTTCGTAATCGCGGAAAGGGAGGTCGGGAATGATGACGCCATCGATGCCGCATTCCACGCACTTCTGGCAGAAGGCTTCGAAGCCGAACTGCATGATGGGATTGAGGTACCCCATAAGGATGAGGGGGATGCGGACATCGCGACGGATGTCGCGCAATTGTTCGAAAAGCAGGCGGAGGGACATGCCGTTGTGCAGGGCGCGGGTGGCGGCGTTCTGAAT
This sequence comes from Bacteroides sp. AM07-18, assembly GCF_003602695.1. Classification (NCBI taxonomy): domain Bacteria; kingdom Pseudomonadati; phylum Bacteroidota; class Bacteroidia; order Bacteroidales; family Bacteroidaceae; genus Bacteroides; species Bacteroides sp. AM07-18. Next base: position 742,037 of record NZ_QTLM01000001.1, on the reverse strand, counting down.
GACAATGCCGTCGGCCATGGGGTCACTGAACGGAATTCCGATTTCAATCATGCTGACTCCGTTTCTTTCGAGGGCACGGATAACGTCGGCAGTACCGTCGAGGTTGGGACAGCCTGCACAAAAGTAAATGGACAGCAGATTCTTGGGGCTGTCCTGGAAAAGTTGGTTAATGCGGTTCAACATACTATTTCTATTTACTATTTTACAATTTACTATTTACTATTTGGCTGCGCAATATATGCTGCATGGTACGATTTACAATTTTACAATTTACTATTTACTATTTACCATGTACAATGTACAATTTGCCATGTGGCGTATATTGCGCAGCCAAATAGTAAATAGTAAATCGTCAAATCGTACCTCCCTTGAGTTCTTTCAGGAAGTTTGAGATGCGTTCCACATCCTTTATTCCCGGTGCCGTTTCGAAGCGGCTGTTGATGTCGATACCTGCGAAATAGGGATGGCGGAACTCCCGGAGGGCTTTTACGCTGTAGGGGTTGATGCCACCGCTGAGCAGGAACGGGGTGGGTCCGTTGTAGCGGTGCAGGAGGTTCCAGTCGAACTGGTTGCCGGAACCGCCGTACTGCGGGGTCTTGGTGTCGAAGAGGTAATAGTCGCACAGACCATTGTAGGCAGAAACGGAAAGCAGGTCCTTGGGCAGCAAGATGGAGAAAGCCTTGATGAGGTGCAGGCCTGCATTGCGCAGGGAACGGCAGTACTCGGGAGCCTCATTGCCATGCAGCTGGATGTAGTCCAGGCTGAAACGGTCGGTATACATCAGGATGTTTTCCTTACTTTCGTTGACAAAGACACCGACACGCTTGGCGCAGGCTGGCAGATACCCGGGCATCTGGCACAGACAACGGGGAGATTTTGGGTAGAAGATGAAACCAATCATATCTACACCTTGCAGTTCTACATTGCGGATGTTTTCTGCTTCGGTCATTCCGCATACTTTGATGAGAGGAGACATTTTATTTACGATTTACAATTTACGATTTACAATTTGGCTGCGCGATGTAACGCTGTATGAGAGACTTTTGTATTTACAATTATCAACTTTCAGCTTTCAATTATCAATTAAGAGACTGTCTTGGATGAACTCTTTCAGGGTTTCGCCCGGATTGGCTGTTTTCATGAAGGTTTCGCCGATGAGGAAACCGCGGAAGCCGGCGGCACGCAGGCGGCAGATGGTTTCGGGGTCGGAGATGCCGCTTTCGGAGACAAGGAGCGGGGATGCCGGTCCGTGGGTGGCTTCGCGCAGTTGCCGGGCTATCCGGAAGGAGTTCTCCACATCGGTGACGAAAGAGCCGAGGTTGCGGTTGTTGACACCCACCATGTCGACCTCCTTATTTATATAGGAGAGTTCCGAAGGGCTGTGGATTTCGAGCAATACCTCCAGCCCGAGTTCGTGGGCTTGGGCGGTGAGGGTGCTGCACTGCTCCGGACTGAGGCAGGAGGCAATGAGCAATACGGCATCGGCACCTACAATGCAGGCTTGCAGAAGCTGGTACTCGTCGATGATGAAGTCTTTGCGCAGGATGGGGATGCGGACGAGCGGACGGGCCGTGCGGATGTCGCGCAGCGTACCGCCGAAGAACCTCTCATCCGTCAGGATGGAGAGGGCGGCGGCGCCGGCGGCTTCGTAGGCGGCAGGTATTTCCTCTGCCCGGGCAGCCTCGTTTATCCAGCCTTTGGAGGGTGAACGGCGTTTGAACTCGGAGATGATTCCTGTAGAAGAAGCGGCAAGGGCCTGCTTCATGCTGCGGTGGTGGGCCGCATTCTCCCGGATGATGATTCCGGCCTGCTCCTGCAACTGTTCCAGAGAGACGGTTTGCTTTTGCAGTTCAATCTCTGTTTGCTTATGGGTGATGATTTCGGACAGTATATCTTTCATTGCTTCATTTATTAATCTCGATAAATTTTTTCAGTGTAGCTAGCGCCCGTCCGCTATCCAGTGATTCGCGTGCGATGGCGATGCACTCTTCAATCTCTTTCTGCGGCTCCATCACCTGGATGGCAAAGGCGGCGTTGACAATGACGCATTGCGTTTGTGCAGGTGTGGCATGCCCCGTAAGGATATTGTCGAAGATGCGGGCGGCATCTTCCTTGCATGCGCCGCCGAAGAGTTCTTCGGGACGGGCATCCTTGAAGCCGAGAGCCTGCGGACGGTAGATGCGCTCATAGTTGCGGGTCATCACCTTGAACTCGTCCGTCAGGGAGATTTCGTCGTAGCTGTCGAGGCTGTTGACCACGGCAAAGTCAATGCCGAGCTTATAGAATACGTTGGTGTATAGGCGCATCTGCGAGAGGTCTGCCACACCGAGCAGCTGGTATGCCGGACAGCATGGATTCACCAACGGGCCGAGCAGATTGAACAAGGTGCGCACTCCCAACGTCTTGCGTACGGGACCGACAAACTTCATCGCCGGATTGAAAAGCTGGGCATGAAGGTAGGCGATGTTGCACTCCTCCATGCTGCGTTTCAGCGTGTCGGGGTTGTTGGTGAAGCGTACGCCGTGCTGCTCGATGACATTGCTGGCTCCGCTCACGGAAGTGGCTCCGTAGTTGCCGTGCTTGGCAACCTTGTAGCCGGCTCCCGCCACCACGAAGCAAGCGCAGGTGGAGATGTTGAAGGTGTTCTTTCCGTCGCCGCCCGTACCTACAATGTCGATGGGGCGATAGGGGGCGAAGTCGATGGGAAGGCGTGTCTCCATCAGTGCTTCGCGGAAACCGATAAGCTCGTCCACAGTGATGCTCCGCATCTGGAAGGCAGTGAGCAAGGCTGCTATCTGCGCCTCAGGATACATTTCCTTGGTGATGTTGAGGAGGATTTGTTTGGTCTCCTCCGACGTAAGCTCTTCGTGATTGAAGAGACGGGTGAGTATTGCTTTCATCTTTTTATTTACGATTTGACGATTTACGATTTGACGATTGAATTTACTCTTTTTCTGAAGTGCCTCATTTGAAAAGCCAGTTTTTTACGATTGTTTTTCCGTCGGGTGTCAGTACCGATTCAGGATGGAACTGGATGCCGTGTATGTCATACTCCCGATGTTTCAGCGCCATGATTTGTCCTTCGGGGCTGATGGCGGTAATGGCCAGCGCTTCGGGAAAGTCCTTCGTATCCACTACCCAGGAGTGGTATCGTCCGACGGGAATCCTATTGGGTAAACCGCAGAAGATATAGTCTTCTTCGAGAGAAATACCTTCATAATCCTTTCCCCCCAATCCTTCATCACTAATCCCTAATCCTTCCTCCCTCGTCCCTAATCCCTCACTCCTAATCCTTATCTCCGTCTGTACCCCATGGAACACCTCTTCCAGATTGACCAGCTTTCCGCCAAACACTTGTCCTATGGCTTGTTCGCCCAGACAGACACCGAGTATGGGTTTCCGTCCGGCATAGGTGCGGATGACATCCAGCAGCAGTCCGGCTTCCTCGGGGACACCGGGGCCGGGTGAGAGGATGATTTTATCGTATGGCTCCAGTTCTTCGAGCCGGAATTTATCGTTGCGCAGCACATCCGTTTCTGCGCCAAGCTCTTTCACCAGATGGGCAAGGTTGTAGGTGAAGGAGTCGTAATTGTCTATGATAACTGTTTTCATCTTTTGTATTTACAATCTATTTTATTTACTATTTGACGATTTACGATGTACGATTGAAGTTACTTTATTTACGATGTACGATTTGGCTGCGCAATGTACGTCGCATGGCAAATCGTACATCGTAAATCGTCAAATCGTACATAAACTCACATTTTCTCTGCCATCTCAATCGCCTTTTTCAGTGCGCCGAGCTTGTTGTTCACCTCTTGCAGTTCGTACTCGTCGTTGCTCTTGGCCACGATGCCGCCGCCTGCCTGGAACCAGAGGACACCGTTGCGGCTGACAAAAGTACGAATCGTAATCGCCTGGTTCAGCGAGCCGTTCAGTCCGATGAAACCGATGCAGCCTCCGTAGGCTCCACGGTTGTGCGGTTCCAGCTGGCTGATGAGTTGCATGGCGCGTACCTTGGGGGCGCCGCTCAGGGTACCGGCAGGGAAGGTGTCGATGAAGGCCTTGACGGGGTCGGCCTCTTCGCGGAGCGTTCCGCTGACACGGCTGACGAGGTGGATGACATGGCTGTAATACTGCATCTCCTTATAGAAGTCCACCTTTACATCGTGGCAGTTGCGGGAGAGGTCGTTGCGGGCAAGGTCCACCAGCATCACGTGTTCGGCGTTCTCTTTGGGGTCGTCGTGCAGGTACCGGGCATTGAGGGCGTCCTGCTCTGCATCGCCGGTGCGCTTCGTGGTTCCGGCAATGGGGTCGATATAGGCATGGCGGCCTTCGATGCGGCAATGGGTTTCGGGAGACGAGCCGAAAATGCGGAAGCCCCCGAAGTCGAAATAGAACAGATAGGGAGAAGGGTTGATGCTGCGCAGGGCACGGTAGAGCTTGAAGTCATCGCCCGTGAAACGCTGCTCGAACCGGCGGGAGAGGACTATCTGGAAAACGTCGCCGCGCAGACAGTGGGCGATGCCGCGGCGGATATTCGCCTTGTGCTCCTCGTCCGTAAGTGGGGAGGTGGTGGGGCCGACGGCGCGGAAATCGTAGGCGGTGTAGTTGCGGTTATGGATGGCCTTCTGCACCTGGTCCAGTTCGCTGGTCTCGCCGGGAGCCAGCATCTCGAGGAGCAGCATCTCATTCTTGAAATCGTTGAAGACGATGAGGTACTTATATAATATGTACAGCATGTCCGGCGCATCGTTGGTAGCTTCGCGGCTGTCCTTCACGGGGATATTCTCGAAGTAGCGGACAGCATTGAAGGAGGTGTATCCGTAGAGTCCGCAGTAATTGCTGTATTCGCCCTCCACGCGGAAGCGGGCGCGGAAATCGTTCAAGGCATTCTCCACCCGGTATGTATCGGTTATGGGATGCTCTTCGCGGCTGTCGTCCGGCAGGCGGAAGATAACCGTGCCGTGGTCTATGCTGACACTTGCCAGCGGACACAGAGCGATGAACGAGCGGTTGTTCTCACTGCCATGATAGTCGGAACTCTCCATAAGTGCGCTCTGCGGAAAGATGTCGCGCACCTTCAGATACGTGCTCACCGGCGTATGCAAGTCACCGAGCATGGTGCGGCTGATTGTTTTATAATCATATTGTTTCATTGTATCTTGTATTTTATTTCATTGTATCTCGTATTTTCAAATAACTCATCACTTATAACTCATCACTCAAATACGTCTCTATATCCTTATCCCCCCGTCCCGACACCGTCAGCACCACCACGTCCGTCGGCTTGAACCTCATCTTCTCCAGCGCACCCAGTGCGTGGGCACTTTCCAATGCGGGGATGATGCCCTCGAGCCGGGTCAGTTCGTAGGCGGCGCGGATGGCTTCATCGTCGTTGACGGCGAGGACGATGGCACGTTTCTGCTTGGCAAGGTTGGCGTGCATGGGGCCGATGCCCGGATAGTCCAGTCCGGCAGAGATGGAATAGGGCTCTTCTATCTGTCCGTCCTCGTTCTGGATGACGTAGGTGCGCGAGCCGTGGATGATGCCCATCTTGCCGAGGGCGATGGTGGCGGCTGTCATTCCCGTTTCAATGCCTTTTCCGCCGGCTTCGGCGAGGACGATTTGCACGTGCGGGTCGTTGACGTAGTGATAGATGGTGCCGGCTGCATTGCTTCCTCCACCTACGCAGGCGATGAGGTAGTCGGGGCATTCGCGTCCCTCGTGTTCAAGGAGCTGCTTCCTGATTTCTTCGCTGATGACGGACTGCAGGCGTGCCACCATGTCGGGGTACGGATGCGGGCCGACGGTGGAACCTATCACGTAGTAGGTGTCCGAGGGATGACAGCACCAGTCGCGGATGGCTTCGTTGGTGGCGTCCTTCAACGTCATATTGCCACTGGTGACGGGAACGACGGTGGCGCCGAGCATCTTCATCTTCTCCACATTGACGCGCTGGCGCTCTACGTCGGTCTTACCCATGTAGACGATGCATTCCATGTTCATCAAGGCGCAGACGGTGGCTGTGGCCACACCGTGCTGTCCGGCTCCGGTTTCGGCGATGATGCGGCGCTTGCCCATGCGGCGTGCCAGCAACACCTGCCCGATGCTGTTGTTGATTTTGTGGGCACCGGTGTGGTTCAGGTCTTCACGCTTGAGGTAAATCCGGCAACCGTACTTCTCGGACAAGCGGTGTGCCAAGTAGAGTGGGGAAGGGCGTCCCACGTAGTCGCGCAGCAACTGGTCGTATTCACGCTTGAAGTCCTCACTTTGCAGCACCTTGAGGTAGGTGTTCTGCAACTCTTCTACACATTTGTGGAGGATTTCGGGAACGTATGCCCCGCCGAACTCTCCGTAATAACCTTCTTTGTCAACTAAGAAATTCATCATGTTATTTACTATTTGACGATTTACTATTTACTATTTCAGAAATCAAAACGCATTATTGCTTAAACGAAAAAAGCCCCGTCGCTTGGTGCGACAGGGCTCTTTTTGTTTTTTACTATATATTACATATATACATACGAGCGCTGCTCCCTTACGACTGTCGGAGTTGTAACGGGTGCCACCACCAATATGTATTTACTAACATTGTTTTCATTGACTTTTTTTGTTTTATCGAGGGCAAAGACAGTGCAAACCGAATGTATAATAAAATGAACTTGTTCATTTTTTATGCTGAGGTGCAGCCTGTCTTCGTTTTCGCGACAAATATAAGCACTTTGTTTTAACTGCCAAAATAAATATGACTTTTTTTCTGGATAAGAACATTTTTCTTGAAATATTGTTCTTATAAGTGTAGTAAAAACGAATATTCATTCAAAAAAAGAAAGGAACAAACTATGAATAGAAAACATTTAGTTGCCATAGGCGTAGTTATTGCTGTACTGTTGTTATTATACTGGCTCTTTGTGGCCGAAGATATGAATGCCTGGCTGAATGTAAACTGATTTTTCGGGATTTTCGTGTGGAGTTATTCGGATAAAGATGTATCTTCGCAAAAAAACATAGACTCATGAAAGGATTAAGTTATTCATTTTTGCGTGCTATATGTGCGCTGGTTATCGGTTTGGTGCTGGTGATGTTTCCCGACCAGGCCGGTGATTACTTGGTGATTACGATAGGCGTCATCTTTCTGGTGCCTTCGCTTGTCAGCATCATAGGCTACTTTGCACAGAGCACGGAGATGCGCCGCCGCTTCCCTATCGAGGGGGTGGGCAGCCTGCTGTTTGGCTTGTGGCTGATTATCATGCCCGGTTTCTTTGCCGATTTGCTGACATTTGTATTGGGATTTATCCTGGTGATGGGAGGAGTGCAACAGATTGCCCCGCTTTCCGCTGCCCGTCGCTGGATGCCGGTGCCGTATGGCTTTTATGCGGTGCCTGTATTGATTCTGATTGCCGGACTGGTGGCGCTGTTTAATCCTACGGGAGTACGTTCCACGGCATTTATCATTATCGGTATCAGCAGTCTGGTCTATGCGGCTTCGGAACTGCTGAACTGGTTCAAGTTTACGCGTCGCCGTCCCAAAGCACCGGGTACAAAGGACTCCTCTTCAAGAGAAATCAATAACATTGAAGATGCTGAAATCGTAGAATAAAAAACAGACCATGCGTTGGTTGTAAACAGATGGTCTGTTTGCCCTGAACGCATGGTCTGTTTGCATTGAATAGATGGCCTGTTTCAATCAAGCGGACCATCTGTTCTTTTTATTCTTGCAGCCACTTGTTTATCAGTGAAATGGCTTCTTGCTTTTGAACGTCGGGCAGTGTGCCGATGCGTGCCCGATGGCTTCCGCCGGGCTCTACGAATACATGGATGTTCTTCTTCCCTTTCAGCCAGGTCACTCCGGCAGCCGTCCACGGGTCGTTCTGTCCGTAGATGAATATCATTTTCGGGTCATTCTCTTTCAGGAACTTCGTGATTTTCTTGCTTAGGGTCTTGTCGAAGGGCATGTCTTTCAGCTCTTCGGGGAGCATGAGGCGGTGCAGGTAATCCTTGCTCGATTGGATGGAAAGATACTTCTTGAAAGGCTTCGTATCGTAGCCGTAATAGCCCAGCTCGCGGGCGGCCTGCACGAAGAATGAGGCTGTGGGACTGTCGGCAATGAAGTAGTCGGGATTACTGATGTCGAGCAGATGGGCAAATATCTCATCGTCCGAGGCCGTGGTGGCAGGGATGCTGCTGACGGGAGTTCCCCACTGCCAAAGGGCAAAAGAATACTCCAGCACGCAATAGTCGTATATCTCTTCAACGGGCGCACGGAACTTGAGTCCTTTTTCATTGCAATATTTCTCAAAGCGGGGGAGCAGTGCGGCTTTCCGTTTCAACACTTCCAACTGGAAGTCCTCAATCCGTTTGCGGTCCTCCGGAGTAGACACTTTCCTGAGGAAAGGCTCGTGGCGTCCGTCTTCCGCCCCGTAGCAGAGCGGAGCTACATAAGGCACGGAAATATCCACGTCGTCCGGATAGAACGTGCGGTAGAGCAGGGTAGTCTGTCCGCCCTTGCTGATGCCGGTCGCAATCCATTTGCCGGGATAGATGCTTTTAAAGGCGTTGCGGACGGCGTGCAGGTCGTCGGCAGAATTCTCGGCGGTGAGGTATTGCCAGTCTTTAGGCTCAGGGGTGGATTCCAGGAAATAACGGTATTCCACAAAAATCATGTTGGCATCGAGCAACTCGGAAAGTTCCTCGCGATACTTGGGATTGAGGGCATAGGCGGCTCCATAGCCTTCGGTTACAATCACCGTGGGACGGTCGAAGCCGACGTGGGAGACAATCACACGCTGGCGGAAACTGCCCTTTTCGGGACGACGGTGGTCCAACGGCTGGGTAAAATAGGTTACATACTTCTCGGAGAACCGGGTGGACTCCAACGGACGGGTTTCCGTAATGGCGGAAATCCGACCCAGTTTTTGCTGCAGATCGGTTTGTGCCGGGGCAGCAGCCGAAACGAACAGCAAGGCAAACAGCAGGAACGCTGCATAGCAGTTACGTAAATTCTTCATGATGACAGGATTGTTTTATCTGACGGGCAAAGATAGGTTATTTCCCGCTTACCGCCAACAGTTGGCATGGACGAAAAAAGAGAGAGAACTGCCTCGCGGCACCTCTCCCCCCTGCAAACTTAAAACAACCAACAAAAGAATGAGATAGGGATTAAGGATTCATCCTTCATCCTTCATTTTTCATCTTATAAACAGTAACTCGCGATATTTGGGCAACGTCCACATCTGATTGTCGACGATGAGTTCCAGCTTGTCGATGTGGTAACGGATTTCCTCCATCATCGGTACGATGTTGTCGTGGTAGGCGATGGCTTTTTCACGTTCACTCTCAATTTTGTTGGCCACTTTGCGCGCCTCAATCATGGCATCCACATGCTCCTTGATGAAGGCGGTACGGTCGGCAATCTCTTCGATGAGTTCCAGATTCTTGGCAGACAGTTTTGCAGCCTTCTCTGCGGGGAACAGGTCTTTCATCTTGTAGACGTTGTCCACCAAATCGGTCTGATATTGGGTGGCTACGGGGATGATGTGGTTCATGGCCAAATCTCCGAGCACGCGGGCTTCAATCTGTATTTTCTTGGTATACATTTCCCATTTCACCTCGTTGCGGGCTTCCAGTTCCTTCTTCGTCATAACACCGATGGACTCGAACATCCGGATGCTCTCCGGTTTCAGGTAGTTGTCGAAAATGACGGGAACACTTGTCTCGCAGTCCAGACCGCGGCGGGCTGCTTCGGCTTTCCATTCGTCGCTGTAACCGTTGCCGTCAAAGTGGATGGGTTTGCAGACTTTGATGTACCGGCGGATGACTTCGAGGATGGCGGAGATTTTCGGCTCACCCTTTTCAATCAGTTCGTTCACATCTTTCTTGAATTCCACCAACTGCTCGGCAAGGGCGGAGTTCAGCGCAATCATGGCACTGGCGCAGTTGGCCTCGGAACCCACGGCGCGGAACTCGAAGCGGTTGCCGGTGAAGGCGAACGGGCTGGTGCGGTTGCGGTCGGTATTGTCTATCATCAGTTCCGGAATCTGCGGGATGTCCAGCTTCATGCCTTGCTTGCCGCTGAGGCTGACGAGGTCGTCCTTAGTGCTCTCTTCGATGTGTTCCAGCACCTGGCTCAACTGCTTGCCCAGGAAGGAAGAGATGATGGCCGGAGGCGCTTCGTTGGCACCCAGCCGGTGGGCGTTCGTCGCACTGGAGATGGAGGCTTTCAGCAATCCGTTGTGACGGTATACGGCCATCAGCGTATTCACTACGAAGGTGATGAAACGCAGGTTCTCTTCGGGCAGTTTGCCGGGTGCGTGGAGCAGGATACCGGTATCCGTACCCAGCGACCAGTTATTATGCTTGCCGCTACCGTTGACACCCTTGAAGGGCTTTTCGTGCAGCAGTACGCGGAAACCGTGGTTACGTGCCACTTTACGCATCAAGGCCATGATGAGCATGTTGTGGTCTACCGCCAGGTTGCATTCCTCGAAGACGGGAGCCAGCTCGAACTGGTTGGGAGCCACTTCGTTGTGACGGGTCTTGACGGGGATGCCGAGTTTCAGCGCTTCGATTTCCAGTTCCTTCATGAAAGCGGCCACACGGCTGGGGATGGCCCCGAAGTAATGGTCTTCCAACTGCTGGTTTTTGGCGCTGTCATGGCCCATCAGCGTGCGTCCGGTCATCAGCAGGTCGGGACGTGCGGCGTACAACCCTTCGTCAACCAGAAAATATTCCTGCTCCCAGCCCAGATAGGCAACCACTTTCTTTACTTCCGGATTGAAATAGTGGCATACGTCGACGGCAGCCTTGTCTACGGCACGCAGGGCTTTCAGCAACGGTGCCTTGTAGTCCAGAGACTCACCGGTATAGGCGATGAAAATAGTCGGGATGCAGAGCGTGTCGTCTACGATGAATGCCGGGGAGGAGGGGTCCCATGCCGAGTAGCCACGTGCCTCGAACGTATTGCGGATACCGCCGTTCGGGAAACTGGATGCGTCCGGTTCCTGCTGCACGAGCAGTTTGCCGGTGAATTCCTCCATTACCCCGCCTTTGCCGTCGTGTTCCACAAAAGCATCGTGCTTTTCGGCAGTACCTTCGGTCAGCGGATGAAACCAGTGCGTATAGTGGGTCGCCCCCATTTCAACCGCCCATTTCTTCATACCTGCGGCAACCTCGTCGGCTATGCTGCGGTCCAGCGGAGCTCCGTTGTCAATCACATCCGTCAGTTTGGCATACACCTTGCTCGGCAGATAGCGGAACATCTTCTCCTTGTTGAATACATACTTGGCAAAATACTCTGACGGACGTTCCGCCGGGACTGCCACTGCAACGGGTTTCTTCTTGAACGCCGTCTCTACTACTCTGAATCTCAATTTTGACATAATACCTTAGAGTTGTAATTGTTGGTTTAATAAAATATAAAATCATTATGCACCGTAGGCAGACTCGCCGTGTTCGTAAATGTCGAGTCCTTCTTCCTCCACACGTTTGGAAACGCGGAGGCCGTGGATTTTGTCGAGTCCTTTGAAGATGATGAATCCCATGCCTGCTGCCCATGCGCCTACTACGAGTGCACCGAATACCTGCGCTCCGAGAAAGCTCCAGCCTGCACCGTAAAACAGTCCCTCACTGGTGGAAAACAGTCCGGTGAGGATGGTTCCCGTGAAACCGCAGACGCCGTGTACGGAACTGGCCCCTACGGGGTCGTCAATTTTCAGTGTCCGGTCGATGAATTCCACCGAATAAATCATCAGGATGCCGCAGATGGTGCCGATGATTACCGCCCCGAAGGGAGAAACCATGTCACAACCGGCCGTGATGCCTACCAATCCGGCCAGAATGCCATTCAGTGTCAGAGACAAGGAGGGTTTGCCATATTTCATCCAGCTTACCGCCAATGCAAAGAAACCGCCTGCGCAGGCTGCCAGATTGGTGGTGAGGAATACATGCGAGATGGCCCTTGCATCGTCCGTAGTGGCTGCTGCCAACTGTGAACCGGGGTTGAAGCCGAACCATCCGAACCAAAGGATGAATACACCCAGTGCCGCAATCGTGAGGTTATGTCCCGGAATGGCTCTTGACTTGCCGTCTTTGCCGTATTTCCCGATGCGCGGGCCGAGGATGGCCGCACCTACCAGGGCAATCCAGCCGCCTACGGAGTGGACGATGGTGGAACCTGCGAAGTCATGGAAAGTTGTTCCGAATGTTTCCATCATGAAGGAACCTGCCTCACCGTTCATCAGCCAGCCGCCGCCCCAAGTCCAGTGACCGGAAACGGGATAAATCAGCACACTGATGAAGATGGTGTAAACCAGGTACATGGAGAATTTGGTACGTTCTGCCATAGCGCCGGACACGATGGTGGCAGCCGTTGCGCAGAATACAGTCTGGAATACCAGGAAACCTTCCGTGGGAAGCCCGCCTCCGTCGTAGAACGAGAGGTCGAAGAAATGGGGCATTCCTATGAATCCGCCTGCACCGAACATCAGTCCGAAACCGATGAACCAGTAGAGCAGGCTGCCAAACATGAAGTCAACGAAGTTCTTCATCAGGATATTGGCCGTATTTTTTACTCTGGTGAAACCGGCTTCGACCAGTGCAAAGCCCGGCTGCATGAAGAATACCAGCATGGCGGCAAGCAGCATCCATACGGTGTTCAGTCCGTTGGTCAGTTCACTTAAAATAAGTTTATCCATAATTTCTTGTTGCTTTTAGTTGTATTGTATTTTCTTGGTTGTGGTTTGTAGCTGCCCGTTATCTTTCTTGTTCGGCATTGTAGAGTGCGATGTCGCCTCTCTCTGCAGTACGTATGCGTATGGCATCCTCAATGGGGATGACGAAGATACGTCCGTCGCCGATTTCACCGGTTTGTGCAGATTTGATGATGGCTTGTACGGTCTTTTCCGCATTCTTGTCGCGCACCACGATGGAGATAAGGATGCGCTCGATGGAACTGGTGTCGTACATGACACCACGGTAGATACGGGCTTGCCTGGATTTCCCGATGCCCCGTACATCATAATAGGAGAACCATTCGATGTCCGCTTCGAGCAGCGCGTCCTTCACGTCCTCGAACTTGGTCTTTCGGATAATAGCTTCAATCTTTTTCATACCTTAAATAATTTACGATTAGACAATTTACGATTTACCGTTCGGTGTGTGTAAATCATAGGTTTTTCATCTTAGAAACTTAGTCCGACTACGAAATAGGCACCTTCAGACCTTGGATTCCAGGTTGCTTTGGCAAACAACGGGAGGGAGAAGGAATCGGTGATTTTGATGTCTTTTGATACTCCCAGGCTGACGTCGCATACGGCAAATCCGTTGGCTCCATAGAAGTCCGTGGCCCAAGGGGTAGCGCCTATCTCGGCCGTCCAGTCCAGACCGCCCAGTGTGAAGGGGGCTGCCACGGAGATGTAGGATGAATAAGCACGGTCACCGTCTTTGTCAACACCGTCGTCGCCTGCAAAGTTGGTATACCAGTTTATGGCTACGGGGCCGAAATCATAGCCGATTTGCGCTTCGAACAGATGTGAGTTGGCAGCATTGTGTGCACCGTACTGGAAGTATTTGGCTGTCACCCCATCTCCGGTCACATTGTACCAGTAGTCCGTCACCGATACGCTGAAGCCTCCGGTTGAATATCCCAGTATGAGGTCGAACTCTTTCGTGTCCGAACTCTCGATGCCTACGGAGCCCCAAGCTCCCAGAGAGAAACCTTTGTAGGCGATGGATGCGCTCGGCTGGAGGCTTACCCCTCCCAAATCCTGGCCACGCCACACGTAACCGCTTACGAGGTCGACGCTTACCGATGCTTCCACTTTATCCTGAGCCTTTGCTGTGAAAGGCATTGCCATTGATAATAGCGCCATTGCCATTATTACCCATTTTACACTTCTTGTTTTCATACCTTTTTACCTTTAAGTTTAGAAAAATTCCGGATGATCAGTCCGACTCGATTATAGCAAGTACCTCGCTAATTCAATTGTTTTTTTATTTCAGCCACTTCCGGATGCGCTTCATGGCTTCCACGCAGTCTTCGTGCTTGCCGAAGGCCGTTAGCCGGATATATCCTTCACCGCTGGGGCCGAAACCTACACCCGGTGTGCCCACTACATTGGCTTCGTACAGCATCTGTTCGAAGAACCGCCAGGAGCTTGTTCCGTCGGGTGTTTTCAGCCAGATGTAAGGAGCGTTCACACCACCGTAGACTTTCAGCCCGGCCGTTTCAAGGCCCTGCTTCATGGTCCGGGCATTGTCCATATAATAATCTATCGTTTCCTTTATCTGCCGCTGTCCCTCCGGTGTGTAGATGGCTTCCGCCGCCCGCTGGGTGATGTAGCTGGTACCGTTGAACTTGGTAGATTGGCGGCGGTTCCAGAGCTTGTTCAGCGGGATGCGTTCGCCTTCCAGCGTGGCGGCAGTGAGTTCTTTCGGCACAACGGTGTAGCCACAGCGTACTCCCGTGAATCCGGCAGTCTTCGAGAAGCTGCGGAACTCGATGGCGCATTTCTTCGCTCCCTTTATCTCATAGATGGAGTGGGGTACGTCATCTTCGCGGATGAAGGCTTCGTAGGCGGCATCGAACAGAATCAGCGTGTCGTTGGCGAGCGCATAGTCCACCCATTTCTTCAGCTCGGGCTTGGTCAGGGTGGTGCCCGTGGGGTTGTTGGGGTAGCAGAGGTAGACGATGTCGATGCGCTTGTCCGGAATCTCCGGGATGAAGTCGTTTTCGGCGGTACAAGGCATGTAGGTGACGTTGCTCCACTGGCCGTTTTCCTCTAGTACTCCGGCACGTCCGCACATCACGTTACTGTCTATATAGACCGGATAAATCGGGTCGGTCACTCCCACGCTGTTGTCGTGGCGGAGAATGTCGCCGATGTTTCCCGTGTCGCTCTTTGCTCCGTCGTTCACGAAGATTTCCGTAGGACCGAAATGGATGCCTCGCGGAAGGTAATCGTGCTTGATGATGGCTTCTATCAGGAAGTCGTATCCCTGCTCGGGACCATATCCACGGAATGTCCGTGCGTCAGCCATCTCCTCCACTGCCTTGTGCATCGCTTCGATGCAGACCGGTGGCAGTGGCCGGGTAACGTCTCCGATACCCAGACGGATGACCTCTTGCTTGGGATGTGTTATCCTGAAAGTATTTACCTTCTTGGCTATGTCTGAAAACAGATAACTACCCGGTAGCTTTAAAAAATGTTCGTTTACTAATGCCATAATCTTTTCTTGGTTGATAGTTGGTGATTAGTCAATTAATTCAATTTTGCCGTCGAATACTTTGGTGGCTTCTCCCGTCATCAGTACATGCCTGGTGGCGATGTCCCATCGGATGGTGAGTGAGCCTCCGTCCATGATGATGATGGATTCCCTTCCTGCGCGTCCGGTGAGGAAGGCTGCCACGGCGGTGGCACAAGCTCCGGTTCCGCAGGCTTGGGTGATGCCCGAGCCTCGTTCCCAGACACGCATCCTTATTTTTCCTTCTCCCAATATCTGGGCAAATTCCACATTGATGCGTCCGGGGAAGAGAGGGTGATTCTCCAGTTTGGGACCGATGACTGTAAGGTCGATGGCTTCAATATCATTGACAAAGATTACCAGATGTGGGTTTCCCATGGATACGGTGGTCCCTACATATCGTTCTCCGTCCACTTCGATGGGCTGTTCTTTCATCGGTTTGGCTCCTTTGCCGTCGTAGTCTGCCGGTTCGTCGGCAGGTATGCCCATGTCTACGGTTACAGAGTTGACCTTTCCGTCTGCCAAGTGCAGGTTTAGCATCCTTATACCTGACAGTGTATCGAGTGCGATTTCTGTTTTGGAGGTCAGTCCGTAGTCAAAAAGATATTTTCCGATGCAGCGGCTTGCATTGCCGCACATCCGGGCCTCCGAGCCGTCGGCATTGAATATCCGCATGCTGAAATCGGCCTTGTCCGAAGAACCGATAAGTACCAGACCGTCACTTCCAATTCCCGTATGCGGTGCACTCCATGCCCTCGCAAGTTCTTCCGGATGGCTGATAGGATATTGGGTCGTATCTACATAAATGTAGTCGTTTCCGGCACCGTGCATCTTGGTGAATTTTATAGCTCTTGTCATTTTGTCCTTTATCGGTTGGTTAATATATCCTTTTGTTTTATTTCGATGCAAATATACGACGTTTTGTTTTATAATTAACTGTAAAGCATATCTATTTTCTATTATTTTTTAGCGAAACTTTCATTCAATGAGAATATCTACTGTCAGGCTTTCAATTTAAAAGCATATGGCTTTGTTTTTATATAAATTGTAATCCATGTGAAAGTTTAGTTTGATTCAAAATAAGAAAAAAGATTTTTCATAGGACTAATTGCTATCTTTTTGAAAACAATAAACCGCTCCATTGCGGACATAATGAAGCGGTTTGTTTGGTTTTTGTTTCTAAATGTATAAGGAGCAGCTATTTTTTCTTTAAAATTTCTTCCAGCACTACCGGCTCATTGGTTGTGATGAAATCTACTCCTTGGCTGATGAGCCATTCCATGTCTTTGGCTTCGTTTACGGTCCAGGCGTTTACTTTCATGCCGAGGTCGTGGCATTCCTTTATCCATTCAGGATGTTTTTGGAAGACACTGAAGTGATAGTCGGGACCGGCACAACCCCATGCTTTCAACTCCTTGGGGGTAAGGTCACCGGTCAGGTAGTAGACGGGGGTGCCTTTGGGTGCCAGACGGATAAACTCCTTGGTGGCATGTTGGGAGAAGGTGATATATTCCGTACGGTCCTCCAGTCCTTTGTCCTTTATCATTTTTACGATACCCTCTACGGCTCGTGTTTCCTGTTCGGGAGTCTTGTGGGCTTTCAGCTCGAGGATAAGGCGGGTTTTCAGGCTTTTTGCCTTGTCCAGATACTGTTGCAGGGTAGGGAGTTGTTCGCCGTTGTCCAGTTGTACGGCGGTGCATACCTTGGCTGTGGCATCTTGCATAGTTACGCCTTTAAAGGTGGCGTCATGATTGACAACCAGCTGATTGTCTGTGGTGAGCCAAACGTCGAACTCGGAACCGTAGCAGTGGATAGAATCAGCCTTTACAAGTGCGGCAAGGGAGTTCTGAGCCGAACCGTCCGTAGTCCAGAAACCACGGTGGGCAATGACTTCCTGGGCCTGGATAGTGCCGCATGCAGCAAAGAGCAGGGCAGAAGCAAAAAATAGTTTTTTCAGATTCATAATGATTAGGGTGTTTTGTTTTGAACACAAAGATAAGTATTATATTTCTTTTATTAAATCTAACCCCTGAGTAATTTCAGTATGTACTTTCCGGGCATCACGATGCGGGCTTTCAGTTGGGGTGAGCTGTTCAACTCATATAGGATTTTCCAGATTTTCCCTCCCAGTTTTCCAAAATCTGTCAGTCTCAGGATGGCATTCAAATCGTGGATGTCGGTTACTTTCTGCCTTGCCAGCTCTTCCATCAGGCCTTGGTAATTATGCGTCTGTCTGTTGAGCGTGTACTCCGGTGGAGTCAGAAGAATCTCCTCCTTCCTTCTTCCCGTCTCCCCTTGGGGAGATAGAGAGGGGTTTTCTTTATTCTCTTTATTTAGTTTATTTGCTAAAGCGCTGCTTGTTTTGGCATCCCTGATTCTCTGCTGGTTAACCAGTCCACCGCGACGTCCGGCCTCCTTTTTAGCTTCTTGTTGGGCGTCCCATGGCTCCATGCGGCGGCTTAGTCCGGGGGATGAGAAGCTTGTCTCGTTCACCTCGAACAGCGCATAGTCATAGATGATTCGCTTCAGTGTGGCGGTTGTCACCCTTGCTTTTTGTGCCAGTATGGGAATCACTTTCAGGCTGGCTTTATATTCATTCTGCAATCTGAGGAATTCGAGCACTGTCCAGTAAATGCCATATCCTTTCATACCTTCTTCTTGTATCATAATCATTAATTTTAGGTTGCTGCCGGCATTGGCATCATGTAGTAAATAAGCCTCCATAGCTTTTGATATTGATGTTTTTTGTTAGTTTACTATCGGTCTCCACTCCATAAAATTCTCAATCAGAAAAGTCCGCCAGCCTTGTTGTTCCGCGTCCCAATAGGCTACGTGAGCTTTAATGCTTGTCATGTCATGTTTCTTTTTGAAGTCGCTTTCGTAGGAAACAAGGGTTCCTCTTCCCATGTAGAAGCTGCCGTCCTGCTTTCGGTAGGCTATCAATGCATATCCGTATCGCATGTATTCCAATAGGGAATTTATGCGTTGTGCCATCCATTGTACAGACTCCATGCTCAATGTCGTGTTTTCCGTAATCCGTTTTTCCCATAGCTTTTTTGTTTTTTCTGTTTTGGATACAAATTTCTCCTCAAATTCAGTTTTTTCTTTTCCCATTTTTTATGTTTTTAGGGTTAGTAAATGTATGATAATCAGCAATGAAAAAGGGCTACTCCTTTCAGTACGGATGGCTACGCCCTTGCCTTGTTGAGGCTACACCATCCGACGAGAAAGGTGTAGCCCTTCTGTCCGGTTGCTGACGGCGGCAAAATTACTGCCTTTCCGGGTGCTGAACTATCAGTGATTTATCCTTACATCATATCCGTATGGGTCAATCAGTGTGGTGTCTTCTCGTTTTATGATGGCCCATACCTTCTCCAATTCGGTAATTATCGTGCTGTAAGTCAAAGGCTTTTGCTCTCCTCTGGTTCTCTTTGTGAAGTTTTCGGATGCTACGAGCAGTTTGGCTATATCCGTTATTTTTCTAATTTTTGTGCCTTCAAAATAGCCTGATTTAAAGGCTCTTAAGTAACCTACATAAACATGGGTCTGGTCTCCGTAGTAAACCCGTTCTGACAATAGCTTTTCATCCACTATGGAACTGTGTTCTTTTACTTTTGTTGCTCTTAGTTTCTGTGTATCAGATTGATACGACATGCTTCTCTGTTCGTTACTGTTGAGATGCTTCTTTTTTTGAGTTCTTTCATTTGTGTAATTCTTTGTTCGTTTAACTGTTTTTTATTCTGGTTAAAAAATGCGAAAGTATAAAAAGTGAGGGAGAAATAAGGGAATTTTGGAGGGAAATGTGAAGGGCGAGTTGTAAATAGTTGATATATAAGATGATATGCTGTTTAAAAAACGTACGTTTAATGAACGCAAAGATAGAGACGTTTTTTGTAATGGCAAAATGTTTGATAGAAAAATGTTCCTAATAATAAATAATGATAAGTATATTGCATTGAATTTCAGTAGTATATGCAACATATGTAATCAGTTAAAATCTTCTTATTTTTAGCTTCTTGAATATGTCTTGTATAAGTCCGAAATAGGTGTTTTTTAAACGTACGATTAAAAAACGCTTTTTTGTTTCTAATACGTTCGTTTATAGTCTCTTACCAAAAGGTAATGAACAACCGCAGAGAATCTGTTGACAAGAAGGGCATAGTGCTTGTCAAACTTCCCATAAAATGCTCGCAAGTAATTGAACTACAGTTCTGTAATAGTAGTTCAAAGCCCCCAAGGAATACCTTTTTCTAAGTAAAATTAACAAGAATAGAAATGGATAAAGAGACCGAAGTTTGGTTTGCCATGCGTGCCACATACCGCAGGGAGCTTGAAGCTATGCATCTTCTCGAAAAGGCAAATCTTGGCTGTTTCATTCCCATGCAATATAAGATAAGTATCCGTAGGGGCAGGAAAGTCCGTGCTTTGGTTCCTGTCATCCGTAATCTGGTTTTTGTCCACGCACGTCCTTCCGAAGTGCAGCGATTTAAGTCTCAAATTACTTATTTGCAATATATCACCGATACCCGTAGCGGTCAGAAAATAGTCATTCCCGACCATGATATGCAACGTTTTATAGCCGTCGCCGGTACCTATAATGACCATCTTCTCTATTTCCAACCCGAAGAGCTGAATCTCTCCAAAGGTACGAAAGTCCGTATCACCGGTGGCGACTTCGAGGGTCAAGAAGGTGTTTTTCTAAAAGTAAAAGGTGCCCGTGATCGTCGTGTAGTGATTGCTATACAAGGTATCATTGCCGTTGCCATGGCGACTATCCATCCGGATCTCATCGAAGTAATCCGCTAGTCTTTAATTGTTAATTTATAATTTTTAATTAATCATGTCTCTTTTAGAAGAAGCACTCCTCCTTCAGCGTGCTGCGCACGATCTGATGTATTTGGGTATGGACGGGAGTCCTATCTATAGTGATGACTTGTCCCGTCGTAACAGCGAAGTCTATCGCTTGACCACAACTTTGTATAATTCCAGTATCTGGGGCACTACGGTGGAGGAGCAGGCAAATGTCTGTCTTGCTCTCTTGAAAGGGTATAGTGCCTCGTTCATTGACCATGGTGAAAAGCTACAACATGTGCAGGAGGTATTGAAGCGCTGTTGGGATATTCTGGATATTCTTCCTGCTTCATTACTAAAGCTTCGTCTGCTTACTGCTTGCTATGGTGAGGTGTTTGATGAGGCTTTGGTGGATGAAGCTCGTTCCATCATTGCTTCTTGGAGTGTTGCATCACTGACTGCCGAGCAGCAGGAAGCAGTTGATGAGTTTCAGAATGTGGTGGATAATCCTTATCCATGGGAGGAAATGGAATAAAAATGTATAAATAGGATTTCTCTTTGAAGAAAAAACGTATATTTGCATATAGCTTCTAAAAAAGAGAAATAAGATGGAACAGATGCGTAAACTGCCGATTGGTATACAGACTTTTGAAAAGCTGCGTGAAGAAAATTATCTTTATGTAGACAAAACAGCAATGGTCTATAAGATAGCATCCAATTCCACTCCCTATTTTTTGAGCCGTCCTCGCCGTTTCGGTAAGAGTTTGCTTATATCTACCTTCGAAGCTTACTTTCAAGGACGTAAAGATTTGTTTCACGGACTTGCCATCGAAAAACTGGAAACCCGGTGGGAGGAATATCCTGTATTGCATCTGGACTTGAATGCCCGTAAATATGAAACAGCCGGAGATTTGGTAGCCATGCTTAATCAATATCTGGAAAAGTGGGAATTGAAATATGGTGCGGAAAAGCAGGAGCGTAGTCCCGAAGAGCGCTTTGCCTATGTGATAGAGCAGGCGTATGCCCAGACGGGTAAGCAAGTGGTAGTGTTGATTGATGAATATGATAAGCCTTTGCTTCAAGCTCTTTCGGATGAAAAGCTAACGGAAGAATATCGTCGGATATTGAAAGCCTTTTATGGGGTACTGAAAAGTGCCGACCGTTATCTCCGCTTTGTTTTTTTGACGGGTGTGACGAAGTTTGCGCAGATTAGCGTGTTCAGTGATTTAAATCAGTTGCAGGACATCAGTACATGGCCCGACTATTCTTCTTTATGTGGTATTACTAAGGAAGAACTGCTCACAACGTTTACTCCGGAGATAGAACGTTTGGGTGTTTCCAATGGAATGGACTTTGATACAACTTTGGAGCAGATGACCAAGCTGTATGACGGTTATCATTTTTACCCCCATTGTGAAGGGGTTTTTAATCCTTTCAGTGTGTTGAATGCATGCAAGTCGAAGATTTTGGATAATTTCTGGTTTCAGACCGGTACTCCTACCTATTTGGTAAATTTATTGAAAGAGAGTGATTATGATTTGCGCCTTCTGATTGAGGGAGTTGAAGTGACGGCTTCCGCCTTTTTTGAGTATCGTGCGGAAGTAAAGAATCCGCTTCCCATGATTTATCAGAGTGGTTATCTGACCATCAAAGACTACGATAGGGATGTTTTATTGTACACTTTGGGTTTTCCCAATGATGAGGTACGCTATGGTTTCTTGAATTTCTTGGTTCCTTATTATACAGGAGTGACTGATGATGAAACCGGTTTCCACATAGCCAAGTTTATGCGTGAACTCCGTTCCGGTGATGTGGATGCATTCATGGAACGCCTGCAAGTATTCTTTGCAGGCATTCCCTACGAACTGAGCAACAATACCGAACGCCACTATCAGGCCATCTTTTATGTCGTCTTCACTTTGCTGGGTCAATTCGTACAGGCGGAAGTGCGCAGTGCGCGTGGTCGTGCCGATGCCGTGGTGCAGACAAAAGATGCCGTTTACGTCTTTGAGTTCAAGCTGAACGGCAGTGCCGAAGATGCCTTGAAGCAAATTGATGAGAGAGGTTATCTGATTCCTTATGTGCTGGATGGCAGGCGGCTGGTGAAAGTGGGGGTGAACTTCAGCAGGGAGACACGGAATGTGGAGAGGTATATTGTGGAATAACTCTTTAGCACTCATGCCTCGGCAAACTTCCTTTCCTATGAACGATAGGAATCCAAACTAATAATACTTAAAACTCAAGTCCTTTTTTGATATTCTTTATGTAAGCAGTCAAAAAATGGCTATTGATTGCTTTCCTTGCGGAAAAATGTTTTGAGATGGTTCATTATGCAGAACCGGGTAAAAAGCCCGGGTGGGGTTATTTCCCTTCTGAAAGCCATCCGGAGGTAGTAACCAATTTTGAAGGCACTAGAGCCACTCCTGAATTTCTGCAGGCTATTGCCTATGAAGTTTATGTGAAGAATGTGACTTTCGGTCTTCTTCGTCAATAGCTGACAGATATGGGCATGACCGTTTCTAAAAACACATTGTGCAACTGGCTTAAGAAAGGCAAGAAATACCTGGATGAATTGGTCTGTGTATTGAAGTCCATAGCTTTGGAAAAAGACTCGATTGTGAATTGCGATGAGACCTGGTGTAAAGTGCGTAAATATGATCACTATAAGAAGTGCTACATTTGGGTGCTGGTCAACAAGGCTCAGAAAACAGCCATTTTCTTCTATGAGAATGGCTCGCGCGGTCGTGATGTACTTACAGACTTTTTGGGTGATGCAGAATTGAAGAGTATTATGTCCGACGGATACAATGCTTATGTATTTATCGGCAATGAGTTGAAATCAGCCCGGTTTAAATATGGTAGTGATGCCGGTGCTGGGATGGCTGCAACTTATCACAGTATGATAGGAACGGTAAAGCTTCATGGCAGTTCTGTCTGGAACTTCATCGGAACTTTTTTCAAAAAAATCTTTAACGGATGCCGGGATTATGTTAACATGGTTCCTGACAAAATCACTTTGGCTACAAGCCAATGTTAATTTCAAAACTAATTAATTAACAAAACTCGATTTAGGGCACAGAAAAGTGCCCTTTCAAAAGGGGATGCCCTAAATTGAGTGCTTACAGCCGCTTGTTTAATCCAGAAATAAACAACAAGCAAGAAATAAATGAGAACATTAGGTTCTAACGCAATATATAATATACTTTACAAGAGTTTGAACGCATTGTTCCCTTTGGTCACTATGGCATATGTATCACGTGTGCTATTGCCAGTTGGGGTAGGCAAGGTCGCATCGGCACAAAATATAGTGTCATATTTTGTGATAATTGCCTCTT
Source organism: Bacteroides sp. AM07-18 (assembly GCF_003602695.1). Taxonomy (NCBI): domain Bacteria; kingdom Pseudomonadati; phylum Bacteroidota; class Bacteroidia; order Bacteroidales; family Bacteroidaceae; genus Bacteroides; species Bacteroides sp. AM07-18. The sequence goes on along the minus strand of NZ_QTLM01000001.1, from coordinate 718,668 downwards.
TGGGACTTCCCACATATGGAGTGAAAAAGATAGCAGAATGCTTTGATGAAAGGGAGAAGCGAAGCAAAACATTCTCAGAACTTGCAGTAATAAATGCGATCAGTACATTGATATGTATATGTGTATACTTGGGCATAGTTTTAGGAATTGACTATTTTGAAGACAAATTACTCATATCATTTATTGTTGGCATTCAATTATTTGCAAATATTTTCAATATTGACTGGTTCTATCAAGGTATAGAAGAATATCGTTATATAATGTTTCGCAGTTTTATTGTTAAGCTGCTTGCTTTAGCGTCAGTTTTTATATTTGTTCATAATGCAAACGATTTTCCTATATATGCTTTAATTGTTACCCTGAGTCTTGTTTCTAACTACATTTTTAATGTTGTTAATTTACATAAATATGTAGATTTCCAATATAATGGCCTTGATGTCAGCCGCCATTTAAAACCTGTATTTGTACTTTTAGCTACAACGATTGCTATTGAGATATACACGCTCGCAGATACTACAATGTTGAGTCTTTTTAAGGGTGATGAAATTGTTGGCTACTATACAAATTCTGCAAAGACCGTTGGAATAGCACGAGTCATGATAGCTGCAGCAAGTGCGGTTTTCTTACCTCGACTAAACTACTACTTAAGTCATGGAAGAGAGCTGGAATTTGAGTCGCTGGCTTTCAAGGGGCTGTCGATGCTACTTACTTTATCTTTGCCTGTAGCCGTAGGGCTTATGCTACTAGCAGAAGATTGTACTCTCATAATGTTTGGTAAGGAGTTTGAAGCAACAATATTATCTATGCAAATACTCACTGTTTCAGTTGTAACTATTGCTATTAGTAACTTCACAGGATATCAGATATTAGTCTCATTAGGAAAAGAAACAATAGTTTTATATTCTACAATTATCGGAGCAATAATCAATGTGGTGCTAAATGTTTTGTTAATTATGCCATATGGACATTATGGAGCGGCTATTGCATCTGTTGTTACAGAGTTTGTTATTGCAGCATATCAATTGTATTATGTTAACAAGTACATACCACTTTCTCTTAAATCAATTGTCAAGCAGACGTTTCTTCCGCTGGTAGCTATGGTTTCTGTAGTATATGTGACTAAGTTATTGTTTGATAATATCTATATACAAACTGTAATTGCTGTTCTATTAGGTAGTATTACATACTTATTTTTATGTATTGCTTCAGGAAACGAAACTATTACTTTGCTCAAAAATAAGTGCAAAAAATAATATATATTATGCCACATTACGATTACCTCATAGTGGGTTCTGGTCTTTACGGAACTACATTCGCATACAAAGCTAAACAAGCAGGGAAGAAAGTGCTTGTGATTGAAAAACGTCCTCATCTCGGTGGCAATGTATATTGTGAGTCCATTGAGGGCATAAACGTGCATAAGTATGGTGCGCATATCTTCCACACCAACAACAAGGAGGTGTGGGACTTCGTGAATTCTATCGTTGAGTTTAACCGCTACACTAACTGTCCTGTAGCTAACTACAAGGGTGAGTTGTACAACTTACCTTTCAATATGAATACTTTCAACCGTATGTGGCCTGAGGTACATACACCTATACAGGCAAAGAAAAAGATTGATGATCAGAGGTCAGAGGCCGTAGCTGCTCTTGGTGGTCGCGAACCTCAAAATCTTGCTGAGCAGGCTTTGTGCCTTGTAGGCAAGGATATTTTCTACAAACTCATCAAGGAATACACGGAGAAACAGTGGGGACGTAGCTGTAAGGATCTTCCCACATTTATCATCAAGCGTCTGCCTGTTCGTATGATTTTTGACAACAACTACTTCAATGATTGTTATCAAGGTATTCCTATCGGTGGCTACAATAAACTCATCGAAGGATTGCTTGAGGGTGTGGAATGCAAGACTGGGGTCAATTTCTTCAATTCAGAGTACAAGGATTGGAAGAACTATGCTAGCAAGCTTGTTTATACTGGTGCTTTAGATGAGTACTTCGACTATAAGTTAGGTAAGCTTGATTGGCGTACCGTCAACTTCAAGACTCGTGTAGAAAATACACCTAACTACCAAGGTAATGCCGTTGTGAACTATACCAGTCACGATGAACTTTATACTCGCGTCATTGAACACAAGCACTTTGAGATGTTTGGTCAGGAAGTTTATGATTGTCCAAAGACTGTTGTTAGCGAAGAGTATTCAACCGAATACGAGGAAGGTATGGAACCATACTATCCTGTAAACGATGACCGCAACAATGCCCTTGCTAAAGAGTATCGCAAGTTAGCTGAAAAAGAAGAAGGCGTTATCTTTGGCGGTCGCCTTGGCCAGTATAGATATTTTGATATGGCTCCTGTGATTGAGCAAGTGTTGAATATTGAAAATATTTGAGTATATGAAAAAAGTGTTGATATGGGATTTGAACTATGTATTAAAAAACTCTGGAGGTCCTGCTGGATATTTATACAATATTAGAGAATACCTTTTGAAGCATCCAACTAAAGATGCAGAAATACATTTTTTGAAGGATGATTTAGGCATTCCTAATGTTGATAGGTCTGTAAATACTAACCATAAGGACTTGATGAAGAAAATACATAAGTTGGATATTCTCTCACTTATGGGGTATTTTCGCACCTTCAGATGCTTAATGTATTGGAATAAGAAACTAAGTGCAAAATCTATATCTGGTATAAATCTGAATGATTTTGACGCTATTCATTTTCATAATTCTGGAGATTTGTATAGAGCTTCTGAACTTCTTAGGTCTTATGAAGGTAAGATTATACTGACTACGCATTCTCCGCAACCAAAGGCATGTGAGGATGTAGAGAATATTGTTTATAAGTGGTCTGTTTTGCGAAGATTAATAAAAAAACAAATTTTGAAGAAAGAATTACAAGGATGGGAAAAAGCGGATTATATAATGTTTCCTGTGCAAGGTGCACTCGAACCATATTATGTAGAAAAAGAGATAAAAGATTATAAGGATTGCAATACCGATAAATTCATTTATTGCGAGAGTTCGATACTTGACAAACCAATCTCAAAACCGCTAGATAGAGAAGAATTAGGTATAGATTCCTCTAAATATCTAATATGCTATTTGGGGCGTCATAATGAAATTAAGGGTTACGACCAACTGAAACTCTTTGCAGAGCATATCTTGTCAAAAGATAGTAGATTTGAGTTTGTTATAGCAGGAAACGAGGAACCATTAACCAGACTTGATCATCCAAACTGGAAAGAGTTAGGTTGGATTAACTATGGTAATCGTTTGGTATCTTCATCGGATATTTTTATTTTGCCCAATAAGGAAACGTATTTTGATCTTGTTACTTTAGAAGTCATGAGAGAGGGGATTCCTATTCTTATGTCTAGAACTGGTGGTAACAAATTCTTCGAAAGGTACGGAGAGGAGTATGGTATTTTCTTGTATAACTATGGAGACATAAAAGACCAAGAAGCACAATTCAACAAAATGATTTATGAGTTGGAAAATGGAATATTGAAAGTCAAAGCTAAGAAACTTCGAAACTTGTTCATAGAACATTTTACAATGGAGCATTATATAAGCAGATATATAGAAACCGTAAAGAATATTTGCTAATAATAGTAGCTGTTTTTAATTATGTTACTATTTTTTACATTAATAACAATAATAATAGACCTCTTTTATCTATTTGTATCACTAAAGGCAGTATTAAAAAATAGATATAGTATACTACACCTATGTAGTATACTGTTTTTTATTATTCAAGTATTGCCGCTGGTAGTAGATATGTTCAATGATGTAAATTCATTAGGTACCCATACTAAATATTTATATAATGCACTGACTGATGAAAACACTGCATATCTTTATAATTTGTTTGCTATTTTTGTAATGGTAGGATTGACGTCAACAGCACAAAAGTTTGCACATAAAAGAGTAAATATTATGTTTCAAAGGACAAAAGCTATAAATAGCTTTTACCGTTTATGTATTGTGTTGTTGATGTTCGCTCCAGTAGCTGCAGTTATTCTGGCGCCAACGCCCGAAATCTACACGAATTTTTCGTATTTTTACACTCATTCGTATAATCCACTGGCTGTAGAATATTTGTATCATAGATTGGTAATGCCGTATATTATCTATCTGTCTTTTCTATCGATACTGGTATATTATTATTTAATTAAAGGGAGCACAAGTAAAAATATTATAATGCTTCTTTCTAGTGTCATATGTATTTGGATAGATGGAAAAAGAGGTCTGCTGGCCTTTCTAATTGTAGGTATATTACTAGTAGATTTTATAAAAAATCAGACTCAATCTAATTGGAAGCTGGTAAAAAAAGGCGCGTTACTTTCTTGTGTGTTTATAGCCTACTTTGCTGTATATTCTATGTTCACAACTAAAAATACTGATGATAGTTTTTATGAAACATACGATGCATATTTTAGCCGTGAGTCTGAGGTGAAATTATCTATTTATAGCCGTCTTAATGGAGCGGATATGCTGCCTTACGATGGTGCTACTCTTTTATATGATATAACTTGTTACATTCCAAGATTTTTATGGGAAGATAAGCCATATGGTTTTTTTAATTATCTAACGGCCTATGCCTACAACGGACACGCAGAGACATTTATGGAGGGTTCCAACTTCCAAGTTAATATCTGGTCAGAATATATAGCAAATTTTGGACTACTAGGCTGTATACTCTCGCTATTGTTTATTATTGGAATTGTACGAGTGTCAGAGCGGTCTAATGTGGCAATGCTAAATATATCAGGAAGTGTTTTCGTGTTGATATATTTATTCTTTGGATTTGAATTAATAGTAATGGTTTTGTTTTATGCTTGGTTGTATTTCTTTGTTTTCAAAAGAAAATCAAGCCTACATCGAACTAGAACAACTTATTGAATATTCTTAAATAGCTTGTAATGGACGTAATATATATACAAGATCAGGAAATTGACCATTACAATGGCCAATTCTATCATTCCAAATCGGAGCACTTCTTCTCACGTTTTCTTGCGGGCTTAAATGAGAATGATACTTTGACAGTATATACAGGCATCATCAATCGTAACTGTGCTCAGGAGGTGGCTAAATACAAGGATGTAACTAACCCTCGTATCACTTACAAGCAGGTACCGGAGTTTCGTAATCCGAAGAACCTTCTTGCTATCAATCGCTTGATGAAACGGGTTCTCAAGGATGCAGATTTCTGCTATTTGCGTAGTGGCATTGCTGCCTCATTTGCCAGCACTATTTGTCTCAAGAAGCATATACCCTATATGGCAGTAGTGAATGAGGACATATTCCGTAATACGATTGCCCATTCTCGTCTATTGGTTCGTTTGTCAGCCTATCCTCTTTCTTATTACACCCATCGCATGGTTCGAGAAGCTAACTATGCTTGCTATGTTACACAGGATTATCTGCAGAGTAACTACCCATGCAAAGGCAAGAGCCTTGGTTGTTCGGATATTGAGTTCCTTGATATTAATGAGTTGTCATTGACAAAACGTTTGAATAAGATTCAGAAGCAAGAGGGAACGATTGTACTGGGAACTGTAGGATCAGTAGATACAGAGTTGAAAGGACAGGATACTATCATCAAGGCTTTGGCAAAACTAAAAGCCGAAGGTTTCACCAACTACATATTTCAAATGGTTGGAACAGGTAAACCTAATCGTCTACGCAATCTAGCTGCCGAGTTGGGGATTGCTAATCAGATTGAATTTCTAGGCGAGTTTAAGCATGATGATGTTCAAAAATGGTTCGAAACTATTGATATTTATGTACATCCCAGTCGTTCAGAAGGTCTCCCTCGTACCATCTTAGAAGCTATGACCAAGGCTGTTCCTTGTATTTGCTCTTCTGTTGGTGGTATACCAGAACTCATAGATGGTGATTCGCTTTTTACTTACGATGGTACAGAGATTGATACTTTAGTAAATATAATCAAAGGCTTTAGCAAAGATAAGATGGAGTTTGAGGTAAAGATTAACTTTGAGCGTTCAAAGAATTACGAACCGAAATTACTTGAGCAAAAGCGAACTGTTTTCTTTGCACAGGCTATCAATGAATTTCGTAAGAAATAAAAGATAAAATCGACATTATGAATTTATATTATTCTCGAATTTATCGTAAACTTGGATTCGCTAATAACGACAATATGGGGATCGCATATTGCAAGACTATCTAACTTTGATGGTATATTGACCAATAAAAGAAATCACGAGCTTTTGAGATTCTGTAAGCAGTCAAAAAATGGCTATTAATTGAAAGTGATAACTTCGCTGCCCACCCAATTTATAGAATTATGTATAGCAGTGAAGATCTGTAAAGTTTTTACTTTCATTTAGGGCACTGAAAAGTGCCCTTTCAAAGGGGGATGCCCTAAATTGAGTGCTTACTGAGATTCTCTCTAATACAGACAAGTTCTTGTTTGCGGACAAAAGTAAGGCTTGTCTTTTTGTTGAAACCTATAACTATGCTTCTCATAATGGGGAGTGTTCGTTGCAATTGACAGAAAGCCACAGAACTTCCGCATCATCATTGTTACTCCAACTCAATGGTATATCCATTCTTCTTTTAGCACAATGGTAGAGTCCTACAGTTCCTTTGCTCTCCGCAAATGGAGAAACTTATTGAGTGGTTCAGAAGTGTAGTCGAACTTATGGTAAATCTATCTATGTGTAGTATACTTATTCTCAAGCAGGAGAAATTGAGGTGATTGACTATAGATGCTCTTTATAATAATTTGAAAAATGTTAAATAATAATGGCAAAGACAGTTTATCTTGGTATGATAGGCGATATCATGCATCCGGGTTACATTAACATCATTAACAAAGCTACTGAGTATGGCGATGTGATAATCGGTTTGTTCACTGATAAGGCGATTGCTAACCACCGTAGACTTCCTTATCTCACTTGGGAGCAAAGAAAGAACGTTGTTGAGAGCATCAGGAACGTATCAAGGGTGGTCCCTCAGGATGATTGGAGCTATGTCTCTAATCTCCTTAAGTACAAGCCTGATTACATCATTCATGGTGATGATTGGCAGGTTGGTCCTGACAAGTATATCCGTGATGAGGTATTCAAAGTAATGGAAAAGTTGGGTGGTGAGGTTATCGAGATTCCTTACACCCAAAACATCTCTGCTTCTGGTATCAAACAAGAGATTGATGCTCTTGGTGTAACTCCTCAGATGCGTCTTTCTTCTCTCCGTCGCCTTATTGCAGCTAAACCGATTGTACGTATTCTTGAAAGTCACAATGGTCTTACTGGCCTCATAGCAGAACATACTAAGGTAGAGGTGAATGGTCAGGAGCGTGAATTCGATGGCATGTGGGCTTCCTCCCTTACCGACTCTACCTCTAAGGGTAAGCCTGATATTGAGGCTGTCGATTTGACTACCCGTCTCCATGACCTCAATGATACCCTTGAAGTAACCACAAAACCTGTTATCTTCGATGGCGATACTGGTGGCAAGATTGAACACTTCGGTTTTACCGTTCGCACCCTTGAGCGCTTGGGAATCTCTTGCGTTATAATTGAAGATAAGGTAGGCTTGAAACAGAATTCACTTTTTGGTACTGATGCTGTACAGACTCAGGATACAATCGAAGGTTTTCAGGCTAAAATCCGTGCGGGTAAGGAGGCGCAGATTACTCGTGACTTCATGATTGTCAGCCGTTGTGAGTCTCTCATTGCTGGTAAGACTGTAGATGATGCTTTGGAGCGTTGTCATGCTTACGTAGAGGCAGGTACTGACGGTATAATGATCCACTCCAAAGAGAAGTCTGGAGAGGACATCAAGGAGTTTTGCTTGCGCTTTCGCGAGAAGAATGCTCATACTCCTATCATCGTTGTGCCTACTACTTATAACCAGTTCACAGAAGAGGAACTTGCTGAATGGGGTATTAATGTAGTGATTTATGCTAATCACATGCTTCGTTCTGCTTATCCTGCAATGGTTAAATGTGCAGAAACCATCCTCTATACTAGCCGTTCGCTTGAAGCATCTGAGCAGTACTGTATGCCTATCAAACAGATTCTTAATCTTATTCCAGGCACAAAGAAGAAGTAAACATTAATTTCTTACCCCTTAAACTATTTTACAAATGGTAAGACCCGAATTTTTTGTAAATATACTCAAGGAACAAGGTATAGACTTTTATGCTGGTGTTCCTGATTCGTTGCTCAAGAACATTTGTGCATATATTACCGACCACCTTCCTGCTGAGCAGAATATTATTGCTGCTAACGAAGGAGGGGCCATGGGTATTGCTGTAGGTTATCATTTGGCAACAGGTAAGGTGCCTGTAGTTTATATGCAGAACTCTGGTGAAGGCAATATCATTAATCCGTTTGCCTCTCTTACCGACAAGGACGTTTATAACATTCCTGTGCTCCTCGTTATCGGTTGGAGAGGGCGCCCTGGAGTTCACGATGAACCTCAGCATGTGAAGCAAGGTAAGGTGACAATCGGTTTGCTTAATACCATGGGTATCAACTATGCTATTCTGCCAAAGGATGAAGAGGGAGCTGCAAAGCAGATAAAAATAGCTGTCGACTTCATGAAGGCAACCAACGAGTGCTATGCCCTTGTGATAGAGAAGGATACTTTCGATACCTATAAGCTTCAGAGCGTTGAGGTAAACGAACTGGCAATGTCTCGCGAAGAGACGATTCAGAAGGTGGCTTCAAACATTGAAGATAATGCTTGTATCGTATCAACTACTGGTATGATTTCTCGCGAGCTCTTTGAGGCACGTACTGCTTGGAGCCAAGGTCATGAACGTGATTTCCTTACTGTAGGGGCGATGGGCCATGCTTCCCAGATAGCTCTCGGCATAGCTCTCCAAAAGCCTGAGCGTCGAGTATATTGTTTTGATGGTGATGGAGCCAGCATCATGCACATGGGTAATATGGCTATTACAGCCAGCATGAAATGCAAGAATTATGTGCACATTGTGTTCAACAATGGCGCACACGATTCTGTTGGTGGTCAGCCTACTGTTGGTCTCAAGATTGATTTTTGTGCAATTGCTCAAGCTGTAGGCTACAAGGCTGCTTATAGTGTAGAAACTATGGAGGCACTTGAAGCAAAACTTGCAGAATTCAAGAACGCAGAAGGTCCTGTTTTCCTTCAGATTTGCGTAAAAAAGGGAAACCGCAAGGACCTTGGCCGTCCAACTACAACTCCTATTCAGAACAAAGAGGCTTTTATGGAATTTCTTAACAAGTAAAGTATGAAAGTAATTCTGTTTGCTGATATACACGCCAATCTTTCTGCTTTTGAGGCGGTTCTAGCTGATATTGAGAAACACTATCAGCCAGATGCCATGATTAGTCTAGGTGACTTTATCGACTATGGTATGCGTTCAAATGAAATTATTGAACGTATACAAACTGTTAATATTCCATTACTTGCCAATTTGAAGGGCAATCACGAGAAGGCTTTGATTGATGGGGAACTCTCATGTTTCTCTTCAGAAAGAGCTCGTGTGATGTCCAAATACACAAGAAACCATCTCACTCAGACATCTATTGATTATATAAGCAATGTGATGCAAGAGCCAATGCAAGAGTTGGAAATTGGTGGTAAGAAAGTACTTCTTTTACATGGAACTATTGATGATCCCTATTGGGGAAAACTGACTCCAGCAAAAGTGGAAGATGAAAAGTATCAGGATTTTGACTACGTATTGAGCGGTCACATTCATCAACCTTTTAAGATAGATGTATTCTTCAAAGTTGACAATCCAATCATGCGCAATCAGAAACGTACGACTTTTATCAACCCAGGTTCAGTTGGACAACCTCGCAATCAGAATCCATATGCACAATATGTGTATATCAATTTTAAAACGGGGGAAACCCATTTCAATGCAGTTCCTTACGATATTGAAGCTGAACAATCTCTTTTCCCCAAAGAGATAGATACTTTTTACAGCGAACGATTAAAATTTGGAATATAAATGAAGAACTTATATGTAATAAGTGGTGTTACTGGCATGACGGGTAGTGAACTGTCTCGTCAGTTTGTTTCTCAGGGTCATACGGTAATCGGTTTCGACAACTTCTTTGCAAGTTCTATTGATACCGTTAAAGACATTATTGACAATCCCTCGTTCATCTTCTATAATTACGACATTAACAAAGTCGCTCAGATGGATGAAGTATGCGATAAGGCGAAAGAACTCAAAATTGAGTGCGATGGTCGTCTGGTGTTTATCAATTGTGCTGCTGTTGTCCATACAAAGCATTTCTATGAGGTAGAGAGTACTTTTCAGACTAACGTCCTTGCTATGAAGGATTTCTTGGAGCGTGCCATTTCTATGAGGGCTGATACTTACATTAATTGTTCAACTTCGGAGGTTTACTCAATGCAGTCTTGGAATGAGAATGGCGGTGTGAAAGAATCTGATTATTTGGCAATGTCAACAGCGGAACATAGCCAACGTACAAGTTATGCTTGCGGCAAGTTGATGACTGAATTCTTTATGAAAGATGCTGTTGGCAAGGGACGAATTAAAGGTTGTTCTATTCGCTTTGCTAATGTATATAGCAGGCACGAGCGTTTTGCAGAGCACATTATCCCTCATATCATTGATAATCTGCTTGAAAGCCATACCGTAACCCTTCTTGAAAACTCGAAGGTGAACAAACGTACCTTCCTTCATAATATTGATAGCTGTCGTGCCGTTATGGAGCTCATCGCTTCTGAGGATGCTCTTGATGGTACTGTTTATAATGTGGCTACTGAAGAGGAAATTGCCATTATTGATCTAGTCAAGACGATTGCAATAAAAATGGGCATCAACGATGTGGATATCCGTTTCGAAGGTTACCGAAAGTCTGATCCTGAGCGTCGATTGCTCAATACGGACAAGATTCGTACCCGTACTAGCTGGAAACCTATCATCACTCTCGATGAAGGCCTCACGATGTGTGTAAATAGTATCAAGAAATGAAATATTTGATTATAACTGTTGCTGGAACGGCTACGCGTTTTAATCGCGACACTAAGGAAGAAACCCTCAAATGCTTGTATTATACCGATGAACCTCAATACGCTCTTCTTGCTCAATTGCTGAAGAATTGTGGTGAGTACGATAAATATATCCTTGTGGGGGGCTACCTTTATGAGAAGTTGGGAAGATTTGTAAAGAACGAACTCTCTGGTTATGGCAAAAAAATAGAACTTGTTTACAACGAGCATTTCAAAGACTATGGCTCCGGCTACAGTTTATACAAAGGTATAGAGGCAATAAAGGAGGCAGGTGATGTGACTTTCGTAGAAGGCGACTTGTTCTTTATGGCTACAGATTTCAGGCAAGTGTATAATTCGCCAAAGAGTGTGATTACCATTAACCGAGAACCAATCTACTCGAATAAGGCAGTTGCGTTATACATTAACGTTGATGGCAAACCAAGGTATTTATATGATACGAATCATCAGACATTGACTGTATCAGAGCCATTCAAGGCAATCTTCAACAGTGGTCAGATGTGGAAATTTTCTTCATCTGAGAGGCTTTTGAAGACTGTTGATTCGCTTACAAAAGAACAACTTCAAGGTACTAATCTTGAAATAATTCAGGCTTACTTTAGTGATATGAATAGTGAAGAGTATGATGTAGTGACTTTCACTGACTGGTTCAACTGCAATACTGTTGCAGATTATGATATTGTAAGAAAATTGATGTAAAAATGAATATGGCTATATTAGAAAGAGATTACAGAATAGATGGAATAAAGTGGTTGCTCATTGTATTGGTTACATTCGGTCATGTAATAGAACCTGCTTTAAGCAATCCTATTGCCAATAAGCTCTATTCTATAATCTACATTTTTCATATGCCATTATTCGTCTTTATCAGTGGTTATTATGCAAATGTTAAGGATAAAGAAAAACTGATTAGTAAAGGTTTTATGCTTTTGGAAACATTTTTGGTTGTGATGATTCCTCAATGTTTTTATTATGGAAGTATCATCCCTTTACTAAATCCGGAGAACTCAGGCTGGTATTTAATCAGCCTAATAACTTGGTATATTATAGTTTTTTTGTTGATTACCAATAAGCTAGTTGGCAAAATTGTTGTACGATATGATGGAGATGAGGGGGGGGAAGTTGTTGATATTCAGTTGCTTGTTGGCAGTATTTGCATACATGCTTCCGTTGAAACAATTTGGTAACCTGTTATCGTTCCAACGGTCGTGTATGTTTCTACCATTCTTTATGATGGGTTTCTTGAGAAGAGTAAAAGGTCTACCTATTATTCCTGATGTTTCAAAATGCATAAAGCTTGTTTTGGCTATAGCCTCTTTAGTATATTTTGCTTTTTGTCTCATCTATAGTGGCCGTATACTACATGTATTAGAGTTTAATAATGCCAATGTGTGGCACATGTCAAATTTGTACAATCAAAATATAGGAATGCTTCTTGTTTTGAAAGTATTGGTTTATATTGGATCAATTATTACTACATTCGCTGTTTTAATGTTTGTGAACCTCCCCAAGTCGATATGTGCTTATGGATCAAAGACTTTAGCATATTATGTAATACAAGGCATGTTTGCACACATATTATCAACCTATTTGCAAGTTAATTTTTACCAGGCCTTGTTTCTCTGTGTTTGCATATTAGTCCTTACAACAGTTCTATTACGATTTGTTGATTCTAAATTTATTACAAACCCGTTTTCTACTTTATTAAAATGGAAATACTGAACAGAAAACTTTCCCTTCTCAAAGGGAAGGTTGAAAATAGTCAGCCAATAACTATTATGATTATTGGTTTGGGTAGCGTTGGATGCTACTTGTTGGATTATCTTGTATCACTAGGTGATTCACAACTTCGTCTTGTTGTGGTAGGACGTAATGCAGAAAAGATGCAGATGGATATAAATATTATTCGTACTGCTTCAACCATTCGTCACCAGTGCCGTAGCGAGATTAAGGTGGTTGATAACTGCGACCTTAACGATGTGAACAGCATTGCAGCTGTACTTGAAGCAGAAAAGCCTGACTTCATAGTAAATAGTAGTCGAGTTTACTCTGGTTTGAAGTATGGTAGCATCTCATGGAGTAATCTTCGTGCATACGGCATTTGGACTCCGCTTTCTATTCGATATGCAAAGAATATAATGGAGGCATACGATAAGGCCAACTGTGAGGCAATCTCAATCAATACTTCATATTCCGATGCTGTTATTCCTTGGCTAAAGTCTGCGGGTAAGGCTTATTTTGACTTTGGTAGTGGTAATTTGAATCATCTTGTGCCTCGTATAAAATTCTATATTGCAGAGAAATATGGTATAAAGAATTTTAATGACATTGATGTAACTATTGCGGTATCACATTTTCATGATGTTGTCATTTCTAAGGAAGGTCATGCAGAAGGTCAGGACATCTTGCTTGATATAAAGTTTCAAGGCAAGGATATGGATTTTAATAAGGAAGAACTTCTTAAATCCTGTTCTATAGCAATGCCTGTAGATCAGAAGCGCAATATGATGAATGCTTCCAGTAATTTTGATATCATATTCTCTGTGCTTACTGCTCTTCGAGAGGAAAAACAAGTCAAAATACATACTCCTGGGGTAAATGGTGAAATTGGTGGTTATCCTATAATTATTGATGGAGTAACTGCTACTGCCAAGTTTGATGAGTCTGTATGGACTATAGACCAGATGCGTAAAGCTAACCGTGAGTCAATTTATTGTGATGGAGTAGAGAATATAACTGACGCTACTCTCGTCTATACTGATGAACTTGTAGCTAAGGTAAAGAAGTCGTTTAATGTTGATTTGCCTAAGTCGGTAAAGTTTGTGGATATTGAAAATGTAGCAGATTTAATTATCAATCAGATAATTAAACCTCAAGTGCTTATTTTTGTGCAATAATTTGTAAACTAATGGCAGATAATAGATTGTTGTTAATTTTCTGTATAATCTTTAACTTATAGTTTTATGATATACACAGCTATGTAAGCACTTTAAAAAGTTCAAAATGAAATGTTAGCCTTCGTTGTAAATTAAAATTAGCAAGATATGTATAGCAGCGAAGATTTAGCAAGTTTTTATTTTCAGTACCAGACCAAGGCTTTACCTCATGTCAAGTTCCTCCAGTCCTTTTGTATGAAGCATAAAGTTCCTATAATATTTTTCATAAGTGGTATAAGGATACGCGTAATAAAATAATTACAGTTCTATATCTCCGATTGTCAAATGAAAAATGTAATAAATATGGATATCACAACAAAGATAAAAAGAAGTAAATTACTTTATTACGTCTACTATTACGTAATGTCAGGTTTGGTAAATTTGTACAAGTTGTTCTTGAAGCCAGACGGTAAACTCATGCTTTTTGTATGTTATGGTGGACGTCATTATTCCGATAGTACGCGAGTGATTTATGAGGCCATGTTGAAGGATGAACGTTTCAAGGACTATATCATATATTGGGCTTTTAAGAATCCCGAGAAATATCCATTCATTCCAAATACGGTTAACGTCAACAGCCTTAAGTATTTCAATATAGCCTTGAGGGCTAGAGTTTGGGTGACGAACGTAATTGTGGAACGAGCACTCAATTTTAAAGGCATCAATACTTACTATATGCACACAACTCATGGAGTATTATGTAAGTTGGATGGTAAAGATGCTATTGATTCTGCTAATTTCAGGACTTTATCAACATTCAAGTGGGATTGCTGTTTTGCATCTTCTGATATTGAGAAGTATGTGTATGCTGGCATGTTCGGAATACCAATAGGCAAGATGCACGTAATCGGTATGCCTAAGAATGATATTTTGGTGCATTATACGGAAGACTACAGAAGTGAATTGCGCAAGAGAATTGGAATTCCAGAAGGAAAGAAGGCTATTTTGTATGCACCAACATTTAGAGAAGAGGCTAACTTTAAAGAGGTATTTGATGTGGATGTAAACCTTTGGAAACAGAATCTGGGCGATGATTATGTTTTGTTATATAGAGCTCATCCAGTCATCAGTTCGGATACAAAACAGAACAATGATTTCTTTATTGATGTAACAAATTATGAGGTCGTAGAAGACATTATGATTGCTTCTGACCTTCTTGTTTCTGATTATTCGGGCATTATTTTCGACTACTGCATTATGGATAAACCAATCTTCTTGTGGCCATACGATTATGATAAGTATAATGCCATCAGAGGTCTGTATTTTGACATTCGTAAGGAACTTTTGTATAAGGAAGATCAAGGTGAACTGACTAAGGTGATTAAGGAGGCAGATTTTAAAAAGGTAGTCGAGGAGTATGTTATTCCGTTCAAGAATAAGTATGAAACAGAATATGGAAATGCAACCAGCAAGGCTCTTGATTTGATTTATAACAACATTCAATAATAAATAAACTTTTTATAATAGATTGGATCTTCTTGTCTTCCTGTATATTGAGGACATCATTGTTATGTTTTCATGTTACTATATGTCTTCTTGTAAGGAAGAAAAAGAGTATGCATCGTAAGAAAGTTTTGCTGATTTTTTCTAAGACTCATATAGGCGTGACTGCTTAATAAATAGCGGGTACGCTATATAGGTTGCTTGTAATTATAAGGAAATATTGCGAGAATTGTAAAATATAGGGATTAAGATGAGGATATTATTGTTAGCTAATAATGTGGCAGGGGTGATTAGTTTTCGCTTTGAAGTAGTAAAAGCTATTATTGAACAGGGGCATTTCATAACTATTTCTGCGCCTTTTGATAAAAGAATGAATGAGTTGGAAGCTATAGGAGCAAAATGTGTGACGACTGAAATAGACCGTAGAAGTACTAATCCTGTAAAAGATTTTATGTTGATATGCCATTATGTAAATCTTATAAGGAAAGAAAAACCAGATGTGGTTTTGTCCTATACAATCAAGCCCAATGTTTATGGAGGGATGGTTTGCAGATTATATGGTATACCTCAAATTGTGAATATTACTGGACTTGGAACTGCTGTTGAAAAAACATCAAGAATTCAGAAGATTGTATTTTTGCTTTATAAGATTGGTTTGAGAAAATCAAGAAGAATCTTTTTCCAAAATGAGGAAAATAAAAGATTTTGTGAAATGCACAATCTGACTCCTGATTGTGGTTCTATAATCCCAGGATCGGGTGTAAATTTAATCCGTTTTCAATTGATGGATTATCCAAATGATGACACGGTGAAATTTATTTTTATTAGTCGTATAATGAAACAGAAAGGGATAGAACAATACCTTGATACTGCGATTGCTATTCGTGAAGAGTATCCTAATACGGAATTTCATATTTTGGGTTATTGTGAGGATGCATATCAGGAGAAATTGAAAAAGTTGAATAATAATAAGACAATAATTTATCATGGGATGACTTCTGATGTCCGTCCTTTTATTGCAAACGTGCATTGTATCGTTCATCCTACTTATTATCCTGAAGGTATGTCGAATGTTCTTTTGGAAAGTTGTGCGAGTGGAAGACCTGTCATCACGACCAATCGTAGTGGTTGCAAAGAAATTGTAGATGATGGAGTTAATGGGTTTATTGTTGAACAACAGAATTCCGAAGATCTTATAGGTAAAGTCCGTAAGTTTCTTGATTTGTCTTTTGAAGAGAAGAAAAACATGGGCATAGCAGCAAGAAAAAAAGTTGAAAAACAATTTGATAGAAATATTATAGTAAAGGCTTATTTAGAAGCTATAGATAGTATTGGTAGCTAGTTGTAATAGCTTATGTACAAAAAACTTTTTAAACGAGTTACAGACTTTTGTGTAATCTTTATCGCTTTAGGCGTATTGTTTGCTCCTTTACTTATCATTACACTTTGGTTGTACTTTGCCAACAAAGGTGCAGGCGTATTTTTCATGCAGGAACGTCCGGGAAAGAACGGAAAGATATTCAAAGTAATCAAGTTTAAGACTATGACGGATGAGCGGGATGTGGATGGAAATCTGCTTCCGGATGCTCAGCGTTTGACTAAAGTAGGACGCTTTGTACGTTCCACTTCGATAGATGAACTTCCCCAACTGATAAATGTATTGAAAGGGGATATGGCCCTGATAGGCCCTCGTCCTTTGCTTCCCCAATATCTGCCGTTATACAGCAAGGAACAGGCGCGTCGTCATGAAGTCCGTCCGGGGATTACGGGCTGGGCACAAGTGAACGGTCGCAATGCCATCAGTTGGACACGGAAGTTTGAACTAGATGTGTGGTACGTGGATCATTGCTCTTTTTTACTTGATTTGAAAATCATTTTTATGACAATAAAGAAGGTCTTTGTACGCGAAGGTATTAGTTCGGAAACTTCGGTTACGATGGAGGCTTTTACTGGAAATAATTAATATTGGAAAATGTATTTATATGGTGCCAGTGGTCATGCCAAAGTGATCATTGATATATTGCGTGCGAATAATGAACCGATTGAAGCATTGTTTGATGATAATGAAAAAATCCATACTCTTTTTGACTATCCCGTATTACGTTCGTCGGAAGTCTGTGGTCCGTTGATAATCAGTATCGGGAATAATGGTGTTCGTAGAAAGATAGCAGAAAAGCTACAAGTGGAATATGGCCGGGGTTTTCATCCTTCGGCAATTATTTCGGAAAAGGCTGTGATAAAAGAAGGTACTGTTGTAATGCAGGGAGCTATCGTTCAGTCAGATTGTCGTATTGGGAGTCATTGCATCATTAATACAGGTGCTTCGGTAGATCATGAATGTAGGCTTGGGAATTATGTACATATTTCTCCTCATTGTACACTTTGCGGTAATGTACAAGTGGGTGAGGGGGCATGGATTGGTGCCGGTAGTGTAGTCATTCCTGGAGTAAAGATTGGGAAATGGAGTATTGTAGGTGCTGGTTCAGTTGTCACAAAGGATATTCCGGATGGGGTTTTAGCGGTAGGAAACCGATGTAAAGTAATCAAGAATATAGTTTTGTAAATCATATATATATCTTATGGACAAGCAAATTTATCTCTGCCTCGCCCACATGAGCAAAGCCGGATTGGAACAGAAATATGTGAAGGAGGCATTTGATACCAATTGGGTAGTACCTTTGGGACCTAATGTAAATGCTTTTGAGGAGGATTTGAAACAGTTTACGGGCGGCACACATGAAGTGGTGGCACTGAGTGCGGGTACGGCAGCAGTACATTTGGCATTGATAGCTTGCGGTGTCGGTCCGGGAGATGAAGTGCTGGTGCAGAGCTTTACTTTCTGTGCCTCTTCGCATCCTATCACTTATCTGGGTGCCAAGCCTGTGTTTGTGGGTTCTGAGCCGGAAACTTGGAATATGGACCCTGTGCTGCTGGAGGAGGCGATAAAAGACCGTATCGCCAAGATAGGAAAGAAGCCAAAGGCGATTGTTCCGGTGGCTCTCTACGGTATGCCTTACGATTGCAAACGGATTATGGAAATTGCCGACCGTTACGATATTCCGGTAGTGGAGGATGCTGCCGAGGGCTTTGGCTCTAAGTTTGACGGACGGATATTGGGTACTTTCGGTAAGTTCGGTGTGTTGAGTTTCAACGGGAACAAGATGATTACGACTTCGGGTGGTGGCGCCTTGGTTTGTCAGAACGTGGAGGACAAGAATACCGTCATGTGGTATGCCACGCAGGCGCGTGATGCTTATCCTTACTATCAGCATACGGCCATTGGCTACAACTATCGTATGAGTAATATTTGTGCAGGTATCGGTCGCGGACAGATGACGGTGGTACAGGAACATATCGACCATCACAAGCATGTGCAGGCTCTTTATGAGGAACTGTTGAAAGAGGTGAGGGGCGTGCATATCCATCGGCAACCTGCCGATTCGCGTTATGACTCTAATTACTGGCTCTGTACGGCTACGCTGGATGCCAATGTGAGGGTACAAGGTCAGGAGAATGCCTATAAAGAGGTGATAAAAACAGCCGTAGGCGGTGCTGCCGGTGTGATAAAAGCTGTGGAGAGTGCCACGACAGACTGTCAGCCCAATGACAACGTGGAGGCATTGCGTGTGTTTATGGCGGCAAACCGGATTGAAACCCGTCCGGTGTGGAAGCCCATGCACAAGCAGCCTGTATATGCGGATGCTGTGGTTTACACCAACGGAGTGGAGGAGGAAATCTTTAAGGTAGGTTTTTGTTTGCCAGCAGGTCCGTGGGTGACAGATGAAGATGTGAAATACATCGTTGAAAAGATAAAGGAAGCCATTCTCTAAGTGTAGTTGCGCAAAGCGCATTAATCCATCAATCATAACCATGAACGTATTAGTAACTGGAGCTGCCGGTTTTATCGGCAGCAATCTCTGTATGCGCCTGCTGGAGGAACAGCTCGATACCCTTGTAGTGGGTTTGGACAATTTGAATACCTATTATGATGTGAACATCAAGCAATGGCGGTTGGAGCAATTGACGAAGTTTGGAAACAGATTTGTCTTTGTCAAAGGAAACATAGCCGACAAAGCACTTGTCGACAAGCTGTTTGATGAGTATCAGCCGCAAATTGTTGTGAATTTGGCAGCACAGGCGGGGGTGCGTTATAGCATCACGAATCCGGGTGCCTATATCGAAAGCAATCTGATTGGCTTTTATAATATATTGGAAGCCTGCCGCCATTCGTATGATGAGGGCAGGGAGGGGGTGAAACACTTGGTCTATGCTTCTTCGTCGAGCGTGTATGGCTCGAACAAAAAGGTGCCTTATTCTACCGATGACAAGGTGGATAATCCCGTGAGCCTCTATGCTGCTACAAAAAAAAGTAATGAACTGATGGCACATGCTTACTCTAAACTTTATGACATTCCGTCCACAGGTCTCCGTTTCTTTACGGTATATGGTCCTGCAGGTCGTCCGGATATGGCTTACTTTGGTTTTACCGATAAGTTGCTGAAAGGTGAGAAAATCAAGATATTTAATTATGGGAACTGTAAGCGCGACTTTACGTATGTGGATGACATCGTAGAAGGCGTGATGCGTGTGATGGCAAAAGCTCCTGAACGTAGGATGGGTGAAGATGGTCTGCCTATACCGCCTTATAAAGTTTATAATATAGGCAATAATCATCCTGAGAACTTACTGGATTTTGTCCAAATATTGCAGGAGGAACTGATAAGGGCAGGTGTATTGCCTGCCGACTATGACTTCGAGGCACATAAGGAATTAGTACCGATGCAACCGGGTGATGTGCCTGTGACTTATGCGGATACTACTGCTTTGGGACGGGATTTCGGTTTCAAACCGAATACTTCGCTTCGGGAAGGCCTCAGAAATTTTGCTGAATGGTATAAGGACTTTTATATGAAATAATCCATCATTGATTTATATAATCCAATTGAACTGACATGAAAGATTTTGAGAAACTGCGGATTGCTGTAGCCGGTACCGGATATGTAGGACTGTCTATTGCGACACTGCTGGCACAACATCATAAAGTGACTGCCGTGGATGTGGTACCTGAAAAAGTGGAACTGATTAATAATAAGAAGTCGCCTATTCAAGATGAATATATCGAGAAGTACCTTTCGGAAAAGGAACTCCATCTGACCGCCACGCTGGATGGCAGGTCTGCCTACAAAGAGGCCGACTTTGTGGTAATAGCGGCACCTACCAATTATGATCCTCAGAAAAACTTTTTCGATACGCACCATATAGAAGATGTGATAGATCTTGTCCTTGAGGTGAATCCGGATGCCGCGATGGTGATTAAATCAACCATTCCCGTAGGGTATTGCCGTTCGCTTTACGTGAAGTATGCCCCAATGTTCCAGTATAAGCCGGAATTGAAAGGAAAGAAATTTAACCTGCTTTTCTCTCCGGAATTTCTAAGGGAGAGCAAAGCACTTTATGATAACTTGTATCCTTCGCGTATTATCGTTGGCTATCCGAAGATGATTGATTTGGAAGGCCGGGTGTCAGCGGAAGAGAATGCGGCAGTTCGTGCCATCGGAAATCCTGAAGCAGAAGAACTTGCACGTATATTTGCCCGGCTGCTGCATGAGGGTGCATTGAAAGAGAACATCGACACGCTCTTCATGGGCATGAAAGAGGCAGAGGCAGTGAAGCTCTTTGCCAACACTTATCTGGCACTGCGTGTGTCGTATTTTAATGAACTGGATACATATGCCGAGATGAAGGGGTTGGATGCGCAAGCCATAATCAATGGTGTAGGTCTGGATCCCCGTATCGGTACACATTATAATAATCCCTCTTTCGGTTATGGTGGGTATTGTCTTCCCAAGGATACCAAACAGTTGCTTGCCAACTATAACGATGTGCCTCAGAATATGATGTCGGCAATTGTGGAGAGTAACCGTACGCGTAAGGACTTTATAGCCGATAGGGTGCTGCACATTGCCGGTGCATACGGAAGTAACAGTGTATATGATGCGGAGAAAGAAAAGGAGGTGACCATTGGTGTATTCCGGTTGACCATGAAGTCAAACTCGGATAATTTTCGCCAGAGTTCCATTCAAGGGGTGATGAAACGTATCAAGGCTAAAGGTGCCAAGCTGGTGATTTATGAACCTACATTGGAAGATGGCAGTACTTTCTTCGGTTCGCTTATTGTGAATGACTTGGAGGAGTTTAAACGTATCTCGCAGGCCATTATTGCCAACCGCTATGACGCATGTTTGGATGATGTGGCTGACAAAGTCTATACGAGGGATATTTTTAAACGTGATTAAATAAGGTATCTTATTTATATCTGTTTCATGAAGAGATTCTTTGTTCAGCATCAATTATCTTATAATTAACACTTTATCACTTTTCTCAGAAAAACTACTCCCAAGCACCTTTTTTCTTTGGCTACATAGTTTTTAATCCTCACCTTTGCATCGTTGATCAACGAAACGTGTGAATAGGAAAACGAATTTAAATCTCTAAAGAAAAAAGTATGAGTGTAATTTTTAGGACGGTGGAGAGACCGTCGGACCCCAGGGTTGAAAACTCTCCCAAGAAGTATTATCCGCAGTTGGTGACATTGGGGCAAAGCGTGGATTTGGCGTTTATTGCACAGAAGATGCAGGACCGCTCTTCTCTGTCTATCGGTGACATCAAGAGTACGATGCAGAACTTTGTGGAAAAGCTGAAAGAGCAGTTGCTGGAAGGAAAGACGGTTAATATAGCCGGGCTGGGTGTCTTTATACTGGCAGCCAAATCGAAAGGTGAGGAAAAGGCTGATGACGTGACAGCCAAGAGTGTGGAGAGCGTCCGTATCTGTTTTCAGGCGAATAGGGAACTGAAGATATCGAAGGCTGCTACCCGCGCTGGAGAAAGGCTGGATTTGGTGAGTTTGGATGATTATCTTAAGGGGAAGACTTCTACAGATGGCGGCTCCGGTTCGGAAGGAGGAGGCTCGGATTCGGATGGAGACCAAGGTGAGAATCCACTGGGATAACGGTAGCTATGAATTATTAATCAGATAATGGATAATCTTTATGAAGAAAACGTGGAATGTGATTTTGAAACTTATTATTGCCGTAGCGAGTGCTGTGGCAGGTGTGATTGGCGGACAGACAATGATGTTTTAGTCCGATAGGATTTGATAAATAAAAAATGAGAAGAGCTGCTGGCAGGAAATCTGTCGGCAGCTCTTTTTTTAATCCTTGTATGCTTCTTCGTGTACCCCCGCTACTGCTCGTCCGCTGGGGTCGTTCTTTCCTTGGAAAGAGACGTCCCATGCCAGCGCTTCGGCGGTGGAGCATGCCACACTGGGTACGCTGGGAACGCTCCGGGCTGCGCTTTCACTGGGGAAATGCTCTTCGAAGATGGTGCGATAATAGTACTCTTCCTTGTTTTGCGGGGTATGTACTGGGAAGCGTTCGGCGGCATGTGCCATCTGTTCGTCGCTGACGGCAGCGGCAGTGACGGCTTTCAGCGTATCAATCCAACTGTAGCCCACACCGTCGGAGAACTGTTCTTTCTGCCGCCAGGCAACGCTCTGAGGGAGCATGTCGGCAAAGGCTTCGCGGACTACTTTCTTTTCTATCTCCTTGCCGGGGCACATCTTGACTGCCGGATTGATGCGCATGGCAACATCCAGGAATTCTTTGTCGAGGAAGGGGACACGTCCTTCCACTCCCCAGGCTGCAAGGCTTTTGTTGGCACGGAGGCAGTCGTACAGATGCAGTTTGGAGAGCTTGCGCACGGTTTCTTCGTGAAAGGCTTGCGGTGTGGGCGCCTTGTGGAAGTAAAGGTAACCGCCGAACACCTCGTCTGCACCTTCGCCGCTGAGTACCATCTTGATGCCCATGCTTTTGATGACACGTGCCAGCAGATACATGGGGGTGGAGGCGCGGACAGTGGTTATGTCGTAAGTCTCAATGAAATAGATGACGTCGCGGACAGCATCGAGGCCTTCCTGAATGGTATAGTTTATCTCGTGATGCACGGTACCGATATGACGGGCCACTTCGCGGGCTTTAATCAAGTCGGGAGCACCCTTCAAGCCGACGGCGAAGGAATGGAGCTGCGGCCACCAGGCATCTGCCTTGTTGTCTGTCTCGATGCGTTTGGCGGCATATTTCTTGGCGATGGCAGAGATGACGGAAGAATCGAGTCCGCCACTGAGCAGGACACCGTAGGGGACGTCGGACATCAACTGGCGCTGTACGGCGGCTTCGAGGGCGTCGTGCACAGCCGTGACTTGTGTGCCGTAGGCTGTCCGGCCTATCGAAGCCGGCGCGGCGTTGCGTTCGGCGGCAGGGGTATAGTTGTCCTTCACAGCGGCATAGTCCATCCAGTCGCGGGTGTACCAGCGGTGCATCTTGCCCTCGCTCCCACGGTAGTAGTGGCCGGGAAGGAAAGGCTCGTACTCATCGCAGAAACCCTCAAGGGCTTTCAGCTCACTGCCGAAGTAGATGTGTCCGTCTTTGTCGCGTCCTATATAAAGGGGGATTACGCCGATGGGGTCGCGGGCGATGAGGTAATCGTCCGTTTCTTCATCATAGAGGGCGAAGGCGAAGATGCCGTTCAGCTCTTCGAGGAAGCGGATGCCTTTGTCTTTGTAAAGGGCAAGGATGACTTCGCAGTCGGAACCTGTCTGGAAGGCGTATTTTCCGGCATAGCGGGCACGGATGTCGCGATGGTTGTAAATCTCGCCATTGACGGCAAGCACCTGTTTGCGGTCGGGTGAATATAAGGGTTGTCCGCCGGATTCCGGGTCGACAATGGAGAGGCGTTCGTGGGCGAGGATGGCGGAGCCGCCTACGTAGATACCACTCCAGTCCGGTCCGCGATGACGGATTTTCTGCGCCATCCGTAGCGCTTTGTTTCTCAATTCAGGAGTTTGAGACTGTATGTTGAAGATTCCTGCTATTCCACACATGAGAATTAAAAATTAAAGGTTAAAAATTAAAGAAAGGGAAATCATTTCTTGTTTTCTTTTAGAGGTTCGAGGTAACGATCTATTTCTGTTGCCACTCGTCGTCCGTCGGCCAAGGCACGTACTACGAGGCTGGCGCCGTGGGCGGCATCGCCTGCCACGAATACGTTCTCTGCAAACTTCGGTTGCTCGGGCTTGAGGAAACCCATGGCAAGAAGCACCATATCGGCTTCGATGACCTCTTTCTTACCCGTAGATTTCATGGTAGGGCGGTTACCGTCTGTTGCCGGAAGCCACTCCACTTCTTCCACTTCCACACCGCATACCTTGCCATTCTTCCCGATGAACCGGGTAGAGGCGAGGGACCATCGACGGGTACAGCCTTCTTCGTGGCTGCTGGTGGTTTTCAGTACGACGGGCCATTGCGGCCAGGGAGTATCCGGGTTGTGTCCTATGGGCGGTTGGGGCATAATTTCAATCTGGGTTACGCTGACGGCTCCCTGGCGAATGCTGGTGCCTATACAGTCAGACCCGGTATCGCCGCCGCCGATGACGAGTACCCGTTTGCCGCGGGCGTTGACGAGCTGGTCTTTCGGGAAGGTATCTCCATCCAGAATATGGTTCTGCTGTGCCAGCATGTCGAGGGCAAAGTAGATGCCTTTCAGCTCCCTGCCCGGAATGGAGAGGTCGCGGGCGGTGGGCGTACCGGTACAAATGGCGTAGGCATCAAATCCGGCAGGCAGTTTCTGCACATCGACATGGACTCCCATCTTGAACAAGATTCCTTCGGCCTCGAGGATTTTCATGCGGCGGTCGATGACGGCTTTGTCCAGTTTGAAGTTGGGGATGCCGTAACGCAGCAGTCCTCCCGGCATCGGTTTGCTGTCGAATAGGGTAACTTCGTAACCTTTGGCGTTCAGCCGTACGGCAACGCTCAATCCGGCAGGGCCGGCGCCGATGACGGCTACTTTCTTTCCGTTGCGTTCGGGCTGGAGGGGGGTGATGTAGCCCTCGCGAAAAGCAGCCTCGGCAATGGCGGCTTCGTTCTCGCGGATAGTGACCGGTTCGTTGCACGAGAGTTTCAGTACGCACGACTTCTCGCAAAGGGCAGGGCAGATGCGTCCCGTAAATTCCGGAAAATCATTCGTACTGTTCAGTATTTGATAGGCTTCGCGCCATTTGCCCCGGTAGAGCGCGTCTTGGAATTCCGGGTCTTTATTGCCCAGCGGACATGCCCAGTGGCAGAAGGGTACGCCGCAGTCCATACAGCGCGAGGCCTGGAGCTTGCGGTCGTGGCTGTTCAGTGTCTGTTCCACTTGGCTGAAGTCTGTGATACGTTCGTGTATCGGACGGTAACCCGCCTCTTGGCGGGGGATATTGAGGAATGCTTTTGGATCTCCCATGATGAACAAATTAAAAAGTTAAAGAATTAAAGAATGAAAGGGGAATTTCCTCAGTCTTTCATTCTTTCATTATTAATTCGCGATTCAATAATCGCGTTGCATTTCTGCAATCTTCTGTTGCAATTTCTGCATCTGCTCCTCTTGCAGCACTTTTTTGTATTCGATAGGGACTACCTGGATGAACTGGTCGGCATAGCGTGGCCAGTCATCGAGCATGGTGCGTGCCAGTTTGGAACCGGTGTACAGGTAGTGCTGGCAGATGAGCTCGTGCAGTTCCTTGCGGTAGGAGGCCTCTTCGATGAGGCTCAGTTCCACCATTTCCATGTTGCAGAAATAGTCGAAGTTGCCGTCCCGGTTCCATACGTAGGCCACACCGCCGGACATGCCTGCGGCAAAGTTGCGTCCCGTCTGTCCGAGTACTACCACGCGCCCGCCGGTCATATACTCGCAGCAGTGGTCACCTACACCCTCCACTACGGCTGTGGCACCGGAGTTGCGGACGGCAAAGCGCTCGCCTGCACGGCCGTTGATGTAAACTTCACCGCTTGTGGCGCCATAAAGCAGGGTGTTGCCTGCAATCGTGTTTTTCTCCGCCTCGAAGTTGCTCCGTACCGGGGGCAGGACGGCGATGCGTCCGCCACTCAGACCTTTGCCCAGATAATCGTTGGCCTCGCCTTCCAGCTTGAAGTTGACACCCGGGACAAGGAATGCCCCGAAACTCTGCCCGGCGGAGCCTTTGAACTTCACGTTCAGCGTATGTTCGGGCAGCCCTTTTTCTCCGTATTTTGCGGCAATGACACCAGAGAGCATGGCGCCGCAGGCACGGTCGGTATTGGCGATGGTGTACTCCAGCGAGATTTCCTTCTGGTTCTCTACGGCTTCGGCGGCGGCATGTAGCATCTCTACATCTTTCACATGGTCGATGCCATGCTGTTGGTCGGTGACGTGGCGGATGGCGGCTTCGTTGTCTACGCGTGCCAGTAGTTTGTCGAAGCTTATCAACTGATGTTTCTTGATTCCGTCATCCGGCTTGCGGACGATAAGGTCTGTGCGTCCAATGATGTCATCCAGGCGTTCCACACCGATTTCCGCCAGGTATTCGCGTACTTCCTGCGCCAGGAACGTGAAGAAGTTCACCAGATACTCGCTGCGTCCGCGGAAGCGTTTGCGCAGTTCTTCGTTCTGTGTCGCCACCCCTACGGGGCAGGTGTTCTGGTGACATTTGCGCATCATTACGCAACCCAGTACAATCAGGGCACTGGTGGCGAAACCGAATTCTTCGGCTCCGAGCATTGCCATCAGTATGATGTCGCGGCCTGTTTTGAGCTGTCCGTCCACTTGCAGCATCACTTGTCCGCGCAGGCCGTTCAGCACCAGTGTCTGCTGCGTTTCGCTCAAGCCGAGTTCGGGCGAGATGCCGGCATAGCGGATGGATGATGCAGGAGAGGCTCCCGTACCGCCCTCTGCACCCGAGATGACTATCAAATCGGCCTTTGCCTTTGCCACACCGGCGGCAATGGTGCCCACACCGCTTTCTGCCACCAGCTTCACGCTGATTTTTGCCCGTGGGTTCACGTTCTTCAGGTCGAAGATGAGCTGTGCCAGGTCTTCGATGGAGTAAATGTCGTGGTGGGGCGGGGGGGAAATCAGCGAGATGCCCGGAATGGAGTGGCGTGTCTTGGCAATCACTTCATCCACTTTGAAGCCCGGCAGCTGCCCACCTTCGCCCGGCTTGGCGCCTTGGGCAATCTTTATCTGTATTTCGTCCGCATTCACCAGATATTCTGCGGTGACACCGAAACGTCCTGAGGCCACCTGCTTGATGGCGCTGCGCAGATTGGTGCCGTCTTCGCGCGGCATGAAGCGTGCCCGGTCTTCGCCTCCTTCGCCCGTATTGCTCCGGCCATGCAGCTTGTTCATGGCAATAGCCATGGCTTCGTGGGCTTCGCGGCTGATGGAGCCGTAGGACATGGCGCCGGTGACAAAGCGCTGTACGATGTTCTCTACCGGTTCCACCCGGTCTATGCTGATAGGAGCGCGGCGGAAGTCGAGGAAATCGCGCAGGAAGATGGGAGATTCCTTGCTGTCTACCATGGCAGTGAACTCCTTGAATTTCTTATAGCTTCCCAGGCGTGTGGCAAGTTGCAGTGTGCTGATGGTTTCCGGGTTCCAGGCGTGCTTCTCACCATCCTTGCGGAAGGCATACAGTCCGCGGTTCGGCAATAACTCCGCTTCCCCCTTCTTTTTAAGAACCTCCATCCCTTCCTTGTGGAAGGCGATGGCGTCGCGTGCCACTTCATCCAGGCGTATGCCTCCGATGCGTGAACTCAGTCCGCCAAAGTAGGCATTGCTCAACTCCTCGCTCAGTCCTACGGTCTCGAAAATTTTCGCGCCCCGGTAAGAACGGATGGTGCTGATGCCCATCTTGCTCATAATCTTGAACAAGCCTTTGCAGACGGACTTGATATATTTCTTTTCGGCAGTGGCGTAGTCGAGCTGTATTTCCTTTTCGTTCACCAGTTTGTCGATGACGGCAAAAGCCATATACGGATTCAGTGCGCTGGCTCCGAAGCCCAGCAGCAGTGCGGCGTGCATCACTTCGCGGATTTCGCCGCTTTCTACAATCAGTGCCGTCTGCACCCGTTTGCCCACGGAGATAAGATGGTGGTGTACCGCCGACACGGCAAGCAGTGACGGAATGGCGGCATGGGTGGCGTCTACGTCGCGGTCGGAAAGCACGATGTAGTTCACTCCTTCGTTGACGGATTCTTCCGCCTGCTTGCAGAGGGTTGCCAATGCTTCCTGCAATCCCTGGCACCCTTTTGCCACTTCGAAGAGCAGGGGCAGTTTCACGGTCTTGAAGCCTTTGTACCGGATGTTGCAGAGAATATCCAGCTGGGCGTTGTTCAGGATGGGATGGTTCAACCTCACCATCTTGCAATGGTTTTCGCTGGGTGTCAGTATGTTCATGCCTACGGCTCCGATGTACTCGGTCAGCGACATTACCAGTTCTTCGCGTATCGGGTCGATAGGAGGGTTGGTGACTTGGGCAAACTGCTGGCGGAAATAGTTGTACAGTAGTTGCGGCTTGTCCGAGAGTACTGCCAGCGGGGTGTCATTGCCCATGGAGTTGATGGGTTCGGCACCGATGGTACACATCGGGACAATCAGCCGTTCCACGTCTTCTTTGGAGTAGCCGAAGATGCGCAGCATGCTGTCGTAGTTCTCCACGCTATGGGAGACTTTGCGACCGCTTTTCAGTTCGTCCAGCTCGATGCGGTTGCCGGCCAGCCAAGTGCGGTATGGTTTGGCTTCGGCAAGTTGTTTCTTCAGTTCGCCGTCATAATATATTTCGCCTTTCTCGGTGTCTATAAGCAGTATCTTGCCCGGTTGCAGGCGTCCTTTTTCCTTGATGTCTCCCGGCTCGAAATCCATCACGCCGACTTCGCTGGCCACTACCATCATGCCGCCCTGCGTAATCAGGTAGCGTGCAGGGCGCAGTCCGTTTCTGTCGAGCATGCCGCCTGCATAGCGCCCGTCGCTGAAAAGCAGTGCCGCCGGTCCGTCCCACGGCTCCATCAGGATGGAGTGGTATTCATAGAAAGCTTTTAAATCTTCGCTGATGGGATTCTTTTCGTTGAAAGATTCCGGCACGAGCATGGCCATGGCGTGCGGCAGGCTCAGGCCTGACATGATGAGAAACTCGAGCACATTGTCCAGCGAGGCACTGTCGCTCATGCCCGGTTGCACGATGGGGCGTATCTCCCGGATGTCTCCCAAGGCGGGAGAGGAGAGTACACTCTCACGGGCTTCCATCCAGCCGCGGTTGCCGCGGATGGTATTGATTTCGCCGTTGTGTGCCAGCAGGCGGAAAGGCTGTGCCAGTCCCCAGGTGGGGAAAGTGTTGGTGCTGAAACGGGAGTGCACCAATGCCAGTCCGCTGGTGAAGTAGCTGTTGGTGAGGTCGGGGAAGTAGTTGCGCAACTGCAAGGAAGAGAGCATGCCCTTGTAGACGATGTTCTTCGTAGAGAGCGAGACGATGTAGAAATCCTCGCGGGTGGGGATGTCCGACTTGCGTATTCTGTTCTCTATCCTTTTCCTTATTATATAGAGTTTGCGGTCGGCGGTTTCGCTTTCCGTAAATCCGGTGATGAAAATTTGCTTGATGTCCGGTTCGTTGGCAAGAGCCGCTTCTCCCAATATTTCGGGGCAAGTGGGCACGTTGCGCAGATGCATCAGGGTCAATCCCTCCTTTTCAATCTCTTCGATAATGACGCTCAAGATGACAGCCTGGTCTTTTCCGTCTTTGGGAAGGAAAAGCAGGCCGGTGCCGTATTTTCCCTTCTCGGGAACGGGAATGCCCTGCAACAGAATGAATTCGTGCGGTATCTGCAGCATGATGCCGGCGCCGTCTCCGGTTTTGTTGTCCGCCCCTTCCGCTCCACGGTGGCGCATGTTTTCCAGTACCTTCAATGCTGATTCTACCAGTTCATGTGATTTTCCTCCCTGGATATTGACCAGCATGCCTACTCCGCAGGCATCGTGCTCATGGGATGCCTCATACAAGCCCAACTGTTTGGGCTGTCGCTGGTAATCCTCTGCTTTTGTTTTGTTGTTAAAAAGTTCTTGTTTCATGATTATAAGCTTTCTTTATTGCTGTATAATATTGTTTGTGGTTTCAAAATGTTCGGCAAATATATGGTATTAATTGCAAAATGCTAATATGTATTCCTGCCTTCTTTCTTGCAAAATTCCTGCGATAGAAGATGAAGTTATGAATTGATAGAAAACACCCTCTGTTTTCTTTTAATCCTAAATCAAAATCAGACGGTTTGATTTGGATTTGTAAATTAAGCCTTTTGCTTTTAAAATAACACTTTCTTTAACTTTTTGATGTAAAAACAACTTTTTTCTATTCTTTTGATAAATAAATAGTGGAAAGATTAACTTTATGTTCTTAAGAATATGTATATTTGCAGCGCAAAATCAAATACTGATACATTATGTGTGGAATAGTAGGCTATATAGGTCAAAGGAAAGCCTACCCCATTCTTATCAAGGGTCTGAAGCGGTTGGAGTACCGTGGATATGATAGTGCAGGGGTAGCATTAATCAGTGATAACCGACAGTTGAACGTGTACAAAGCGAAAGGTAAGGTTTCGGAACTTGAAACTTTCGTTGCTCAAAAAGATATTTCCGGTAACATTGGTATTGCACATACACGTTGGGCTACTCATGGAGAACCTTGTTCCGTCAATGCCCATCCCCATTATTCCTCTTCCGAACGCCTCGCCCTCATCCATAACGGCATTATTGAAAACTACGCCGTCCTTAAAGAAAAACTTCAAGCCAAAGGTTATGTATTTAAAAGCAGCACTGATACCGAGGTGCTGGTACAGCTCATCGAATACATTCAGGTGACAAACCATATTGACCTGCTGACGGCAGTGCAACTTGCCTTGCAGGAAGTGATTGGGGCGTATGCCATTGCGGTGCTCGACAAGGACAATCCGGATGGGATAATCGCTGCACGCAAGAGCAGTCCGCTGGTGGTGGGCATCGGTGAAGGTGAGTTTTTCCTGGCTTCGGATGCCACGCCGATTGTGGAATATACGGATAAGGTGGTGTATCTGGAAGACGAAGAGATTGCCCTCATCCGCCGGGGAGAGAAGCTGAAGGTTGTTAACCTGAAGAATGTGGAATGTCCGCACGAGGTAAAGACGGTAGCGCTCAATCTCGGCCAGCTGGAGAAGGGAGGCTATCCGCACTTCATGCTGAAGGAAATCTTCGAACAGCCCGGCTGCATTCGCGACTGCATGCGCGGGCGTATCAATGTGGAGGGTACGAACGTGGTTCTTTCTGCAGTGATTGATTATAAGGAACGTCTGCTGGCGGCCAAACGCTTCGTCATCGTGGCATGCGGTACGTCATGGCATGCCGCCCTCATCGGCAAGCATTTGATTGAAAGCTTCTGCCGTATTCCGGTGGAGGTGGAGTATGCCAGTGAGTTCCGTTACCGCGACCCGGTGATTGACAGCAACGATGTGGTGATTGCCATCTCGCAAAGCGGTGAAACGGCCGATACGCTGGCTGCCGTGGAGCTTGCCAGAAATCGTGGGGCATTTATATATGGCATCTGCAATGCCGTCGGTTCCAGCATTCCCCGTGCCACGCACACGGGTTCCTATATCCACGTGGGACCGGAAATAGGGGTGGCATCCACCAAAGCCTTCACCGGGCAGGTAACGGTGCTTACCATGCTGGCCCTGACACTTGCCAAAGAGAAAAAGACGATGGACGAAGGGCAATACCTGGCAATTGTCAAGGAATTGGGACATATCCCCGACAAGATGAAGGAGGTCTTGAAACTGAACGACCGTATAGCGGAACTTTCCAAGATATTCACCTATGCACACAACTTTATCTATCTGGGACGCGGATACAGTTATCCCGTAGCCCTGGAAGGTGCTTTGAAGTTGAAGGAGATTTCGTATATCCATGCCGAGGGCTATCCTGCCGCCGAAATGAAGCACGGCCCCATTGCCCTGGTGGATGCCGAGATGCCGGTGGTGGTTATTGCCACCCGGAATGGGCTTTACGAAAAGGTGCTGAGCAATATCCAGGAAATAAAGGCGCGTAAAGGCAGGGTTATCGCCATTGTGACAAAGGGAGATACGGTCATCAGTAAAATAGCCGACACTTGCATCGAGCTTCCCGAAACAATGGAGTGCCTTGATCCGTTAATAACTACGGTACCTCTGCAATTACTTGCCTATCACATTGCCGTGTGCAAGGGAATGGATGTGGACCGGCCGAGGAATCTTGCGAAATCGGTGACTGTAGAATGAGGACATGTACAATTTACCATTTACAATGTACAATGTACAATGGGGCTGCGCTTGGGAGAGGTAAATGTAAATGGTAATTGTATGCTATAATAAGGAAAAGAAAATTGTACACTTAAAATTGTACATTGTAAATGGTAAATTGTAAATAAATAGATGGAACAACTGAAGCATGAATGCGGCGTCGCCATGATACGCCTGCTGAAACCGCTGGAGTACTATGAAGAGAAGTACGGAACATGGATGTACGGACTCAACAAGCTCTATCTCCTGATGGAGAAACAACACAACCGTGGGCAGGAAGGTGCCGGACTGGCCTGCGTGAAACTGGAAGCCAGTCCCGGCGAGGAATATATGTTCCGTGAGCGTGCTCTCGGCTCGGGCGCCATTACCGAAATTTTCGGTACGGTGCAGGGCCACTTCAAGGACTTGACCAAGGAACAGCTGCACGATGCGGACTATGCCAAGCGTGTGCTGCCCTTTGCAGGGGAGGTCTATATGGGACACCTGCGTTACTCCACTACCGGAAAGTCCGGCATCTCGTACGTGCACCCGTTCCTCCGGAGAAACAACTGGCGTGCCAAGAATCTTGCCCTCTGCGGCAACTTCAACATGACGAATGTGGATGAAATCTTCGCACGCATTACCGCCATCGGCCAGCATCCGCGCAAATATGCCGATACCTACATCATGCTGGAGCAGTTGGGACATCGCCTCGACCGCGAAGTGGAGCGCCTCTTCAACCTTGCCGAAGCGGAAGGGCTGGCAGGCATGGACATCACCCGTTATATAGAAAACCACATCGACCTTGCCAACGTGCTGCGCACTTCGAGCAAGGAGTGGGACGGGGGATACGTGATGTGCGGACTTACCGGCAGCGGAGAGACTTTCGCCGTACGCGACCCATGGGGCATCCGTACAGCCTTCTGGTATCAGGACGACGAGATAGCGGTGCTTGCCAGCGAACGTCCCGTGATACAGACAGCCCTTAATGTTCCTGTCGAATCCATCAAGGAGCTGCAACCCGGACAAGCCATGTTTATCAACAAGGCCGGCAAGGTGCGCACCGTGCAAATCAACAAGCCGCGCGAGGTGAAACCTTGTTCCTTCGAGCGCATCTACTTCAGCCGGGGCAGTGATGTGGACATTTACCGGGAACGTAAACTGCTGGGTGAGAAACTTGTACCCAACATATTGAAAGCCATCGACAACGATGTGGACCATACCGTCTTCTCCTTCATCCCCAATACGGCGGAAGTCGCCTTCTACGGTATGTTGCAGGGATTGGACGACTACCTCAACGAGGAGAAGGTGCAGCAGATTGCCGCCTTGGGGCATAGTCCCAGCCACGACGAACTGGAGCATATCTTGTCGCGGCGCATACGGAGCGAGAAAGTGGCAATCAAGGACATCAAGCTGCGTACCTTTATTGCCGAAGGAAACAGCCGGAACGACCTTGCCGCCCATGTGTACGACATCACTTATGGAAGCCTTGTCCCGGGAGTGGATAATCTGGTCATCATCGACGACTCGATAGTGCGTGGAACCACCCTGAAGCAGAGCATCATCGGCATCCTTGACCGTCTGGAGCCAAAGAAGATAGTCATTGTAAGCTCTTCACCGCAGGTACGCTATCCCGACTACTATGGCATCGATATGGCTAAGATGAGCGAATTCATCGCCTTCAAGGCTGCTGTGGAACTGCTGAAGGAGCGTGAGATGCGCGATGTGATTGCCGCCGCCTACCGCAAGTCCAAGGAGCAGGTAGGCCTGCCCAAAGAGCAGATGGTGAATTACGTGAAGGAGATTTATGCTCCTTTCACTGATGAGGAAATCTCTGCCAAGATGGTGGAGCTTCTTACTCCGAAAGGGACGAAAGCCAAAGTGCAGATTGTCTACCAGCCTCTCGAGGGGCTGCATGAGGCCTGCCCCAAGCATCCGGGTGACTGGTACTTCAGCGGCGATTATCCTACGCCGGGCGGTGTGAAGCTGCTGAACAAGGCATTTATTGATTATATAGAACAAGTTTATCAATTTTAATTGAATCAATGAGAAATGTAACTCTAATCCTCGACGACGGGAGCCGCTTCCACGGCAAGTCGTTCGGTTTTGAAAAACCGGTAGCGGGAGAGGTGGTCTTCAACACAGCCATGACGGGTTATCCCGAAAGCCTGACCGACCCTTCGTATGCCGGACAGCTGATGACGCTCACCTATCCGTTGGTGGGCAATTACGGTGTGCCGCCTTTTACTCTCGAACCGAATGGGCTTGCCACTTTTATGGAGAGCGAGCATATCCATGCCGAAGCCATTATTGTAAGCGATTATAGCGAAAATTATAGCCATTGGAATGCGGTGGAAAGTCTCGGTGACTGGCTGAAACGCGAACAGATTCCGGGCATCACGGGCATCGATACCCGCGAACTGACAAAGGTGCTTCGCGAGCATGGGGTGATGATGGGACGTATCGCCTTTGATGATGAATCGGATGAAATGCCTGAGGCCTCTTATGCCGATGTGAATTATGTGGATAAAGTTAGCTGCAAGGAGGTTATCCGTTACAACGAAGGAACCGGTAAGAAGAAAGTGCTCCTTGTGGATTGCGGCGTCAAGCATAACATCATCCGCTGCCTGCTGAAACGTGACGTGGAAGTGATTCGCGTTCCCTGGGACTATGATTATACTGGGATGGAGTTCGACGGGTTGTTCATCTCCAACGGCCCTGGCGACCCCGATACCTGCGATGCTGCCGTGCAGCATATCCGCAAGGCAATGCAGAACGAGAAACTGCCCATCTTCGGCATCTGTATGGGAAACCAGTTGCTTTCCAAAGCTGGGGGCGCCAAGATATACAAATTGAAATACGGTCACCGCAGCCATAACCAACCGGTGCGTATGGTGGGTACGGAACGTTGCTTCATCACCTCACAGAATCATGGGTATGCCGTAGACAACAACACGCTGACAGAAGACTGGGAACCGCTTTTCATCAATATGAACGATGGTTCTAATGAAGGAATCCGCCACAAACGCAATCCCTGGTTCTCCGCACAGTTTCATCCCGAAGCTGCCAGCGGGCCGACGGATACGGAGTTTCTTTTTGATGACTTTGTGAAGTTGCTTTAGTAAGAGAATTTTATCAAGAATGATTGCGTTCATAATCTCTTGATAATCAGTATGTAAAAGACGGTATAATGAGTCCCATACTGAATGTCATTCAGTCCCAGAGTGAATACCTTTCAGTCCTATACTGAATGCCATTCAATTAGTGACTGATTGTGTAAGGTAAGAGAAAGATAAGGTTTTATTACTACTATTACATTTTTAATAAACAGATATGCAAATGAAAGAAAACAATATAAAGAAAGTCCTGCTGCTCGGTTCCGGTGCACTGAAAATCGGTGAGGCAGGAGAATTTGACTACTCCGGTTCGCAGGCGCTCAAGGCATTGAAGGAGGAAGGCATCTACACGGTTCTCATCAATCCGAACATTGCCACGGTACAGACCTCGGAAGGAGTTGCCGACCAGATTTACTTCCTGCCCGTCACTCCTTACTTCGTGGAGAAGGTGATAGAGAAGGAGCGCCCGGACGGCATCATGCTTGCTTTTGGTGGGCAGACGGCACTGAACTGCGGTGTTTCCCTCTATAAAGACAAGATTTTCGAGAAGTACGGCGTGACGGTTCTCGGCACTCCCGTGCAGGCCATCATTGACACGGAGGACCGTGAAATCTTTGTGCAGAAACTGAATGAGATTGATGTGAAGACCATCAAGAGCGAAGCTGTGGAGAATGCAGCGGATGCCCGTCGCGCAGCCCGGGAACTGGGATACCCGGTCATTGTCCGTGCCGCATACGCGCTTGGCGGACTGGGTTCGGGTTTTTGCGACAATGAAGAAGAGCTGAATGTGCTGGTGGAGAAAGCCTTCTCCTTCTCCCCACAGGTGTTGGTGGAAAAATCGCTGAAGGGATGGAAGGAAGTGGAATACGAGGTGGTGCGCGACCGCTTCGACAACTGCATCACGGTCTGCAACATGGAGAACTTCGACCCCCTGGGCATCCATACGGGTGAGTCCATCGTTATTGCCCCGTCACAGACGTTGAGCAATACGGACTATCATAAATTGCGTGAACTCGCTATCCGCATTATCCGTCACATCGGCATTGTGGGAGAGTGTAACGTGCAGTATGCCTACGACCCGATGAGCGAGGACTACCGGGTAATCGAGGTAAATGCACGCTTGAGCCGTTCGTCTGCACTTGCCTCTAAAGCAACGGGTTATCCGTTGGCGTTTGTAGCGGCAAAACTCGGCTTGGGCTATGGCTTGTTCGACTTGAACAACTCTGTGACAAAGACTACAAGCGCTTTCTTCGAACCCGCCCTGGACTATGTGGTCTGCAAGATACCGCGTTGGGATTTGGGCAAGTTCCACGGGGTGGACAAAGAGCTGGGTTCGAGCATGAAGTCGGTAGGCGAGGTGATGGCTATCGGCCGTACTTTCGAGGAAGCCATCCAGAAGGGGCTTCGCATGATAGGCCAGGGCATGCACGGCTTCGTAGAGAACAAGGAACTGGTGATTGCCGATTTGGACAAGGCTCTGCGCGAACCTACCGACAAACGTATCTTTGTCATCTCCAAAGCCTTCCGTGCCGGGTATACGGTGGACCAGGTGCACGAATTGACCAAGATAGACCGTTGGTTCCTGGAGAAGTTGATGAACATCATGGATACCAGCAGGGAACTGCACTCTTTTATGGCTGATGGAGAGTTGCCAATGATTCCCGTGGACTTGTTGCGTAAAGCCAAAGTACAAGGCTTCTCTGATTTCCAGATAGCCCGTGCCCTCGGCTTGGAACAAGCAATGGACGGCGAAGAAGCCATCCTTGCCGTCCGCAATTTCCGCAAGAGTGCAGGCATTCTGCCCGTAGTGAAGCAGATAGATACCCTTGCCGCCGAATATCCCGCACAGACCAACTATCTCTACCTAACGTATAGCGGCACGGCAAATGATGTCCGTTACCTCGGCGACCACAAGTCCATCGTCGTATTGGGCTCCGGCGCCTACCGCATCGGTTCTTCCGTAGAGTTCGACTGGTGCGGCGTGCAGGCCCTGAACACCATCCGCCAGGAAGGCTACCGCAGTGTCATGATAAACTACAACCCCGAAACCGTGTCTACGGACTATGACATGTGCGACCGTCTTTACTTCGACGAGCTCACCTTCGAGCGCGTGATGGATATTCTCGAACTGGAGAATCCCCACGGGGTGATTGTCTCTACCGGTGGTCAGATACCGAATAACCTTGCCCTGCGCCTCGATGCGCAGAAGGTACCTATTCTCGGCACAAGCGCCAGGAGCATCGACAATGCCGAAGACCGTGACAAGTTCTCCGCCATGCTCGACCGCATTGGTGTAGACCAACCCGAATGGCGGGCGCTGACCTCCCTGGAGGACATCAACGCCTTTGTGGATAAGGTGGGCTTCCCGGTATTGGTCCGTCCTTCCTACGTATTGTCCGGCGCTGCGATGAACGTCTGTTCCAACCGGGAGGAGCTGGAACGCTTCCTGAAGCTGGCGGCGAATGTCAGCAAGAAACATCCCGTAGTGGTGAGCCAGTTCATTGAGCATGCCAAGGAGGTGGAGATGGATGCTGTGGCGCAAGATGGAGAGATTATCGCGTACGCCATCAGTGAGCATATCGAGTTTGCCGGAGTGCATTCCGGTGACGCCACTATCCAGTTCCCGCCACAAAAGTTGTATGTGGAGACGGTGCGCCGCATCAAGCGCATCAGCCGCGAGATTGCCCGTGAGCTGAACATCTCCGGTCCGTTCAATATCCAGTATCTGGCACGCGAGAACGACATCAAGGTGATTGAGTGCAACCTCCGTGCCAGCCGTTCGTTCCCGTTTGTCAGCAAGGTGCTGAAGATAAACCTTATTGAACTTGCCACGAAGGTGATGCTCGGCATTCCGGTACAGAAGCCGGACAAGAATCTGTTCGATTTGGATTACGTAGGCATCAAGGCGAGCCAGTTCTCCTTCAACCGTCTGCAGAAGGCCGACCCGGTACTGGGTGTGGATATGGCAAGCACGGGCGAGGTGGGTTGCATCGGCAGCGATACTTCCTGCGCCATTCTCAAGGCGATGCTCTCCGTGGGATATCGTATTCCAGAGAAAAATATCCTGCTTTCTACCGGTACTCCGAAGCAGAAAGTGGACATGCTTTCTGCCGCGCGTATGCTTCAGAAGAAGGGGTATAAGATATTTGCCACGGGTGGTTCCAGCAACTTCCTTACGGAGAACGGTGTGGAGAATACGCGCGTCTACTGGCCCAGCGAACCCGAACGCCAGCCGCAGGCACTCGACATGCTGCACCGCAAGGAGATAGACATGGTGGTCAATATTCCGAAGAACCTCACCGCAGGCGAGTTGGATAACGGCTACAAGATACGCCGTGCCGCCATCGACCTCAATATTCCGTTGATAACGAATGCCCGTCTGGCAAGTGCGTTCATCAATGCATTCTGCACGATGATGCCGGATGATTTGGCTATCAAGTCGTGGGCGGAGTACAAATGATGATTTAATTTGCTATCTTTGCTGAAAACTAAGTTCGATGGAAACAATTTTGACCCAATACTATCAATCTCCTTATGGCGAGTTGCTCCTCGGCTCTTTCGGCGATAAACTCTGCCTATGCGACTGGATGCTGAACGAGAAACGTAGAGTACCCGTTGATAAGCGTATACGGC
This sequence comes from Bacteroides sp. AM07-18, assembly GCF_003602695.1. NCBI lineage: Bacteria > Pseudomonadati > Bacteroidota > Bacteroidia > Bacteroidales > Bacteroidaceae > Bacteroides > Bacteroides sp. AM07-18. Next base: position 679,342 of record NZ_QTLM01000001.1, on the reverse strand, counting down.
AGGCGCTGCATGCCGATTATGAGGAAGGCACTTCGGAAGTGATTGCAAGGGCAATCATTCAGTTGGATGAGTATTTTGCCTGTAAGCGGACCATATTCGATGTTCCACTGCTTGCAGTCGGAACAGAATTCCAGCGGACGGTGTGGCAGGAGTTGCAGAACATCCCTTACGGAAAAACAGTGTCCTACGGCGAGCTTTCACGAAAGCTGGGCAATCCGAAAGCCGTACGTGCGGTGGCGGCTGCCAATGGGGCAAATGCCCTCTCCATACTCATCCCCTGCCATCGTGTGGTGGGCAGCAACCATACGCTGATAGGCTATGCCGGTGGACTGGCAGCCAAACAAGGGATGCTGGCATTGGAAGCGGACTCTTGCGACGGACCGTCAGGCTCCCGTATAGGACAGCTGTTTTGAGGTCAGGTTTGTTTCTGGTATTCCGCCGGTGTCATCCCCGTCATACGTTTGAAGAACTTCGAGAAGAACGACGGATTGGGAAAGTTCAGTTCGTCTGATATTTGAAACACCAGTAGATTACTGTGTTTCAGCAATACTTTGGCTTCGAGGATAACTGCTTGATTAATCCATTGCATCACGGTTTGTCCGCTTGTTTCACGTATCACCGAGCTCAGATAGTGCGGTGTCAGGCATAGTTTGTCGGCATAGAAGTTGACGCTGCGTTCGTGCTTGCTGTGTTGGTTCACCAAAGCGATGAAGCGGCGGAATAGCTCTTCCTGGCGTGAAAGGCGTGCCGGAGTTGACTTGCATGTGTGCTCGTGGATATACTTAAGGTTATAGAGAAGTGAGACAATCAAGTGCTGTACAGCTCCGCGGCGGTAGGGCAAACAATGTAGTATATTCCACAATAAAGAGAAGAAGCTGCTGATGTGTGCCCATTCCTCGTTGTTGCATGAAAGGCGGATTCCGTTTCGTGTATAAGCTTCCGAAAGAATGGAATTCTGTAGTACGGGCAGAAAATTGGCAGTGGGCATGATGACTTGGAATTCGTAGTCGGGACTGACTTCCGATATTTCTATCAGCGAATTGTCAGGGATGATAATAATATCGTGGGCTGTAGCTTCATATTCGATAAGATTGATGGAGATTCGGCCCTTACCTTGCATGATGCGTACAATCCTTCCTTCTTTGGCACGATAAGGTTGCTGGGTGCGGAATAGCCTGAATCCCATTGCTTGAAAACTGATGACCATTCCCAAATCGTCGTTTATAAATCTGTATTCGGAATGTTCTATAAAATCCGGATTGTTGCGGATGTCCTCGAATGCGACGCTTATCGGTTTGTTCTTTTCCATATCTTTCCCTTTATGAATAATGTATATTTCCACCGCAAAGATAATAAAGTGTTCCTATTATTTGTCTTTTTCTACGAAATGTCGTACTATTAGAACATCTTTGCGCACAAATGGATTGTAAGGTTATAGGGTTATGCCTTTATCTTTGCATGTGTATAGAACAAAACCATGTAGAATAAACAAGAAACAGAATGGATATGAAACGAACCGTTTTCTTTTTTACCCTTTCTCTTGCCGCCATGCTGGCACATGCCCAGCTCACGTTGGAAGAGTGCCAGCGCCGGGCGCAAGACAATTATCCGTTGGTCAGGCAATACGGACTGATAGAAAAGGCACGCGGGTACGACCTCTCCAATGCTGGAAAAGGTTACTTGCCCCAGTTTTCCCTATCCGGCAAGGCCACGTACCAGAGTGACATCACCCGGCTACCGGTCGAAATCCCTAATCTCGACATCAAGACTGCTTCGAAAGACCAGTACCAGGTGATGCTCGAAGTGCAGCAGACCCTCTGGGATGGTGGGGATATACGTTCCAGAAAACGATTGACGCGTGCCGCCTCGGAAGTGGAACTGGAAAAACAGCATGTAGACATGTATGCCTTGACTGACCGGGTGAACCAGCTCTTTTTCGGCATCCTGCTGTTGGACGAACAGCTGAAACAGAACAGCCTCTTGCAAGAAGATTTAGGAAGAACCCACAAGCAGGTAGCCGACTATATAGCCAATGGCATCGCCACCCTGAGCGACCTGGATGCAGTCAGCGTAGAGCAACTGAACACCAGGCAGCACCGTGTGGAATTGGAGACCACCCGCCGTGCATACCTCAGCATGCTTGCTGCCTTTACGGGCAAGGATCTCTCTTCCGAAACGGTTTTATTGAAACCGGCTGCCGAAGAAAACATAGACCGGCAGATGAACAACCGTCCCGAACTTCGTTGGTACGATGCGCAGGGAGAGCAACTCCACCAGCAGGAGGCAGCCTTGAACACCCGGTTGATGCCGCGTTTCGGCCTTTTTGTACAAGGGGCATACGGCAATCCGGGATTGAATATGTTGAAAGATGAATTCAACGCCTATTACATGGCGGGGGTGCGCATGTCCTGGAATTTCGGCAGTCTGTATACGTTGAAGAACGACCGCCGCAGGATAGACAATACCCGCCAACAGATAGAGACCGGCCGGGATGTGTTCCTTTTCAACATTCGCCTGCAGGCTACGCAGCAGGATGCGGGCATTGTATCCATGCGCCGCCAGATGGCGGATGATGACGAGATTATCCGTCTGCGTGGGAATATCCGCCGTGCAGCCGAGGCCAAGGTGCAGAACGGGACAATGACCGTGACCGATATGCTGCGGGAGATTACCAACGAAAGTATGGCACGACAGACCAAGGCATTGCATGAGGTGCAGTTGCTGATGAACATCTGGCAGCTGAAATATACGCTGAACAATTAATGACTATAATCCGTAATTTATAACTTGAAATAGTATGAAATCATTGAAATTATTTCCTTTTTTATTTCTCCTTGCCGCCTGTACCGGCGGTACTCCGAAATATGATGCGACGGGAACGTTCGAGGCTACCGAAGTCATCGTTTCTGCCGAGGCGTCTGGAAAACTGCTGAGTTTCGACATCGAGGAAGGCACGACACTGAAAGACGGGCAGGAGGTAGGCATTATAGATACCGTCCAACTCTATCTGAAGAAACTCCAGTTGGAGGCCAGTGTCAAGTCCGTGGAAGGCCAGCGGCCTGATATCCTGAAGCAAGTAGCCGCCACTCAGGAACAGATTGTGCAGGCACGGCGCGAGCGCGACCGTGTGTCCAACCTGCTCCGTGTGGGTGCCGCCAACCAGAAGCAACTGGATGATGCCGAGTCCCTTCTCGAAGTCCTCCGCAAGCAGCTCGACGCACAGAACTCCACCCTGCGCAACAGTGACCGGAGCCTGACGTGGCAAAGTTCCTCTGTCGGCATCCAGGTGGCGCAGATAGAAGACCAGTTGCGCAAATGCCACATCACCTCTCCGCTGACGGGAACCGTCCTTGCCCAATATGCCGAAGCCGGAGAACTGGCTGCTCCCGGCACCCCTCTTTTCAAAGTGGCGGATATGGAGCAGATTTACCTCCGTGCCTACATCACCTCCGAGCAGCTTGCCGAAATCAAGCAGGGGCAGCAAGTGAAGGTTTATGCGGATTATGGAAAGGAAGTGCGGAAAGAATACCCCGGCATCGTCACCTGGATTTCCGATACGTCCGAATTCACTCCAAAAACTATCCTGACGAAAGACGAGCGCGCCAATCTGGTCTATGCTGTAAAGATTGCCGTGAAGAATGACGGGATGCTGAAAATAGGAATGTATGGAGGCTGTAACTTTAACTAATATCTCCAAACGTTACGGCAGCGTGGAAGCCCTGCGGGGTGTCTCTCTGTCAGTGGCTCCCGGTGAGCTTTTCGGCATCATCGGGCCGGACGGTGCGGGCAAGACATCGCTTTTCCGCATCCTCACCACTTTGCTGCTTGCCGACGGAGGCTCGGCCTCGGTCTGCGGTCTGGATGTGGTGAAGGACTACAAAGCCATCCGCAGGCGGGTGGGGTATATGCCCGGACGCTTCTCTCTCTATCCGGACTTGACGGTAGAGGAGAATCTCAATTTCTTCGCCACCGTCTTCCACACCACCATCGAGGAGAATTATGATTTGGTGCGCGACATTTACCGGCAGATAGAACCTTTCCGCAAGCGCCGCGCCGGAGCGTTGTCCGGCGGCATGAAGCAGAAACTCGCCCTTAGCTGTGCCCTTATCCATAAACCGGATGTCCTCTTTCTGGACGAACCCACTACGGGCGTCGACCCCGTGTCCCGCAAGGAATTCTGGGGAATGCTTCGCCGACTGAAGGAGCAGGGTATCACCATCATTGCTTCCACCCCCATCATCGACGAAGCGCGCCAATGCGACCGCATCGCCTTCATCAACGAAGGAGAGATAAAAGGCATCGATACCCCCGACCGTATCCTGACACGCTTTGCGGGCATCCTCTGCCCTCCGGGCTTGCAGCACGAACGGGTGGAAAACCACGAAAACAAGGTGATTGAGGTGGAAGGGTTGACCAAGCGGTTCGGTAATTTCACCGCTGTAGACCACATCTCCTTCCAAGTCCATCGGGGCGAGATTTTCGGTTTCCTGGGAGCCAACGGGGCAGGCAAGACCACCGCCATGCGCATGCTTACGGGACTTAGCCGCCCCACCGGCGGCAAGGCATGTGTGGCAGGTTTCGATGTGGCTTCCCAACCCGAAGAAGTGAAGAAGAACATCGGCTACATGAGCCAGAAATTTTCCCTTTACGAAGACCTCAAGGTGTGGGAGAATATCCGCCTCTTTGCCGGTATCTACGGCATCCCCGAAGCGGAGATTGCCCCCAAGACGGATGAGCTGCTCCTCCGCCTCGGGCTGGAAAAGGAACGGGATACACTGGTGAAAAGCCTTCCGCTGGGCTGGAAGCAGAAGCTGGCCTTCTCCGTCTCCATCTTCCACCGTCCCAAGATTGTCTTTCTGGATGAGCCTACGGGTGGGGTGGACCCTGCCACGCGCCGCCAGTTCTGGGAGCTGATTTACCAGGCTGCCGACGAGGGCATCACCGTCTTTGTCACCACCCACTTTATGGACGAGGCGGAGTATTGCGACCGCATCTCCATCATGGTAGACGGCGTCATCCGTGCACTCGACACTCCCGGGGAGCTGAAACGGCAGTTCAATGCCACTACGATGGACGATGTATTCCAACAACTGGCTCGTCAAGCCGTGCGAACCGCCGACTGAAAATCCGTGAAATCCGCATTATCCGAGCCTAAATATAAATATAGACAATGAAACAATTCATATCTTTCATCCGAAAAGAGTTCTTCCATATCTTCCGCGACCGGCGCACGATGCTGATTCTGCTGGGCATGCCCATCGTGCAGATAATCCTTTTCGGTTTTGCCATCACCACCGAGGTGAAGAACGTGCGTGTGGCGGTGCTCGACCCGTCGAATGACGTAGTTACCCGCCGTATCATCGACCGCATGGATGCAAGCGAATACTTCACCGTCATCCGCCGCCTGCATTTTCCCGCCGATATGGAGGCTTCTTTCGGAAGAGGGGAGATTGACATGGCGCTTGTTTTCAGCGAGCGTTTCTCGGACAAGCTTTATACCGGCGAGGCGCGCGTGCAGCTTGTCTCCGACGCCACAGACCCCAATATGGCGACTATGCAGGCAGGCTATGCCGCAAACATCATCTCCTCTGCCGGGCAGGAGATGCTTCCGCCGGGAGTGCATGCCGCTGCCATTGTACCCCAGCTCAAGCTGCTGTACAATCCGCAGATGAAGAGTGCCTACAACTTCGTGCCGGGTGTCATGGGACTTATTCTGATGCTGATTTGCGCCATGATGACCTCCATCTCCATTGTGCGCGAGAAGGAGACGGGGACGATGGAGGTCCTGCTGGTTTCTCCCGTCAAACCGCTTTTCATCATTCTGGCAAAGGCGGTGCCCTATTTTGTGCTGTCGTTTGTCAACTTGACCACCATTCTTCTGCTTTCGGTCTATGTGCTCGATGTTCCCGTGGCGGGCAGCTTGTTCTGGCTGGTGGTGGTGTCGCTGCTATTCATCTTTGTCTCCCTGGCGCTGGGGCTGCTGATTTCCACGGTCACCCGGACGCAGGTTGCCGCCATGCTGGTGTCCGGACTGATGCTGATGATGCCCACCATGTTGCTTTCGGGCATGATATTCCCCATTGAGAGTATGCCCGTTATCCTGCAGGCCATTTCAGCTGTGCTTCCTGCACGCTGGTATATCCAGGCGGTGCGTAAGCTGATGATTGAGGGAGTGGATGTTTCGCTTGTGCTGATGGAGGTCGGCATACTTGCCACGATGGCGGTATTGCTGATAACGGTGAGTTTCAAGAAATTCAAGCATCGGCTTGAGTAAAGAGCGGATATGAATTTTATATTAATTATTCAGGCAGAAGAACATAAGGACAAAAGGATACGGGAAATCTGTTCTTTTGTTCTTATGTCTAAAATCTTTAAAATATCGTCTTATGATAAAGTTTCTCATTGAAAAGGAATTCAAGCAGTTGTTCCGCAACTCCTTCCTGCCCAAGCTGATTTTCATTTTCCCGTGCATGATTATGATACTGATGCCCTGGGCCGCCAATCTGGAGATAAAGAACATCAATCTGAATATAGTGGACAATGACCACAGCGTCTTGTCTCGCCGTCTGGTAGATAAAATCGGTGCATCCACTTATTTCTGCCTGACAGCGCTTCCCGATACATACGATGAGGCTTTGCTGGCCATTGAAGCAGGTTCGGCAGATGTCGTGCTGGAGATTCCCCGTGATTTCGAAAAGGATTGGGTGAAGGGAGAGGCGCCCCGTCTGCTGGTGGCGGCCAATGCCGTGAACGGCACGAAGGGCAGTCTGGGAGGATCCTACTTGTCTTCCATCATCAGTGACTATACCCGTGAACTGGGTTCGGAGTCGTCTTCGCAAGGGCTTGCCGGGAAGCCGCTTCCCCGGGTGGACATCACTACGCAGAACCTTTACAACCCCACGCTGAACTACAAGCTTTTCATGATTCCTGCCCTCATGGTAATGCTGCTGACGCTGATTTGCGGTTTTCTCCCTGCCCTCAATGTGGTGGGCGAGAAGGAGGCGGGCACCATCGAGCAGATAAATGTCACCCCCGTCGGCAAGTTCACTTTCATTGCCGCCAAGCTGATACCTTACTGGCTGATAGGTTTTGTGGTGCTGACCATCTGTTTCGTTCTGGCATGGGTACTTTACGGCATTCTGCCGGCGGGACATTTCCTCACTATCTACGGCATGGCGCTGTTTTTTCTACCGGTGGTGTCGGGGTTCGGGCTGGTCATATCCAATCATTCGACCACGTTGCAGCAGGCCATGTTTGTCATGTGGTTCTTCATGCTTATCCTTATTCTGATGAGTGGTCTTTTCACCCCTATCCACAGTATGCCTGAGTGGGCGCAATGGATTACGCGCATCAATCCGCTACGCTATTTTGTGGAGGTGATGCGTACCATCTATCTCCGTGGTGGCGGATTTGCCGAACTGCTTCCGCAACTGGGAGCCGTGTTGGTCTTTGCATTGGTCTTCAATCTGTGGGCGGTAAAAAGTTATAAGAAAAGTAGTTAACTGATTTTTCTTTATTATTATCCTATTTGGCTCTCTTTTTTGAAGAAGGGCTACACCATTTGCCTTGGATAGCTACACCCTTTTGTGTTTAAGGCTACACCATGAGGAGGAAAAGGTGTAGCCCTTTTATTATGGATAATAAAAGCTGTTTTTTGTGCGGAAAAAAAGGTGCAAGTAGTGATATGTATCTAATGATAAAGACAACTGTTATACTTGTCAATTAATTGATAGAGTTTATATGATATCTATCAGTTCCCTTATTGGAAAAAACTCTTATCTTTGTACGCGAATAAATAAATATCTTATACCAAAATGAATACACGAACTACTTATCTTGCCTCGAAACCGCATTATGAGATTCTTGACGGACTTCGTGGCGTGGCGGCTGTCATGGTTATTATCTTCCATCTTTTTGAAGCACATGCAGGTGGCAGCCATCTTACTCAAATTATCAATCATGGTTATCTGGCAGTGGATTTCTTCTTCATGCTTTCCGGTTTTGTTATCGGCTATGCTTATGATGACCGTTGGAACCGGATGACCGTGGGCACTTTCTTCAAACGCCGTATCATCCGCCTGCATCCTATGGTGATTATGGGAAGCATTGTGGGCGCTGCCTTTTTCTATTTTCAGGAGTCGCCTTGTTTTCCACCTATCGAGAATACGTCCATCGGAACAATGCTGCTGGTGATGTTGCTGGGCTGTACCTTGCTTCCTCTTCCGCTGAAGTTCGACATTCGCGGCTGGACGGAAATGCATCCGTTGAATGGCCCGGCATGGTCGCTCTATTATGAATATATCGGTAATATCCTGTATGCGTTGTTTGTACGCAAGTTCAATAAGGTGGCCCTGTCGGTGCTGGTATTTGTGGCAGGGTGTTTTACGGTGTACCGTTGTCTGACTGCTCCTGCCGGCGATATTGTGGGTGGTTGGGCCTTGAACTGGGAACAGCAGTATGTGGGTATGGTCCGGCTGATGTATCCGTTCTTCGGCGGATTGCTTCTGTCACGCCTCGGCTGGCTGATACGGCTTGAAAAGCGTGCTTTCTGGTGGTGCAGCCTGCTGATTGTGGTGGTTCTTTCCATTCCCCGTATCGGAGGTGAGGATGGTTACTGGATGAACGGGCTTTACGAGGCTTTCTGTATTATCTGCATCTTCCCGGTCATTGTTTCGATGGGAGCGGGCGGCAAGGTGACCGGTAAGCGCTCTACTGCCGTATGCAAGTTCCTGGGAGATATTTCCTATCCGATTTATATCACCCATTATCCGCTGGTATATACTTATACGGCTTGGGTATGCAACAATAACGCTACAATGGCGGAAGGTATCCCTTATATGATACTTACTTTCGTGGGAGCCGTTGTCCTTGCTTATGCTTGTTTGAAACTGTACGACGAACCGGTGCGCAAGTGGCTGACAGACCGTTTTCTGAAAGGGAAGAAGAAATAGTTCCGTATGGCTATGGATATAAAAAATCTCCCGTTGCATTATCTTGTGCAGCGGGAGATTTTCTTTTTAATGGTCGGGCGTTATTTTACGTCGATGAATTTCTTGGCCTTTTCTTTTTCTGCTTCTGTAAACTTAGGCAATGTAATGTTCAACACGCCGTTTTCTACATGGGCGCCAATCTTTTCCTTATCGACATCGTCCGGAAGAATCATGGTTTGCTGGAACTTGGTGTATGAGAATTCGCGGCGCAAGTAGCGGCCTTCCTTCTTTTCGTCCTTGTTGTTCTCTTCCTTGCTTTCTGTTTTCTTTTCCATGCTGATGACCAGATTGTTTTCTTCATCGATGTGAACGTTGAAGTCTTCTTTTGTCATACCGGGAGCAGCCAATTCAACTTTGTACTCTTTTGCTGTTTCGAATACGTTGATGGCAGGGGCGGTGGCATTTGCTTTTACCATCCAATCATTGTCAAAGAAATCATTAAAAATACTCGGTAACCAATTTTGGTTTCTTCTTACAGGCATCATAGTTATAGTCTCCTATTGTTTAAGTTAAACATGCTGTTTAGTTTTGAACTCCGGTTCTTTGTCTTCGGGTGTCTGCCTTTTGGGTTTTCACCATCCGTTTCTTGAACCGTCGTTCGCTAACAATATTGCAAACCTTATGCCAACCAGTTTTCACTGACTTTATTGACTATTTGTCATTGAAAAACTGACTTATTTGCTTATTTAATGCCATTTTGCTATCTTATTTATTAAAAATTGATAGATTTTCAGACTAATTTAAAACGCATTCTCCAACGCTTGGCTTCTTCGTCCCAATCGTGACTGATGATTTTGAAGGTTCCGATTTCTGATGTATTCTCCACATGTACTCCGATGCAGAGGCATTCGTCGTAATCGCCTACTTTCACGACACGTACCGTTTCCGAAGCACCATCGGGCAGGCGTTCCAAGTCGAAACGTCCTTGCGCTTCCTCTTGCGTAATGAATTCTGTTGTGACGGGCAGCTGTCGGGCGATTACCTCGTTTACGGCCTCTTCCAGCTTCTTTATTTCTTCTTCTGTGGGGCAGGCGGCAAGGAGATAGTCCAGCTTGCTCTTCTTCCGTTCTATGTGTGCTGATATGGAGCGGCCGCAACCGAATAACCTTATCATGGTCTGGTTGATGATGTGCTCCGTGGTGTGCATAGGAGGGTACTCCTGCTTGTTGTGGTCATTGAGATGAGGTTGTTGTTCCATGTATAATTTCAATAGTTGATATATATTTGATATTTTATCGTTTGAGGTTGGCCAGCACTTCTTCTTTCAGGATGCTGTATATATGTATATCTGTATATTCTCCAGAAGCCAGCAGTTCTCCGCAACGTTCTGTTCCCTCATGGACGAAACCGAGGCGAACCGGTACGGCGTTACTGGCTGCATTGCCCACGGCACAGCGAATTTGTATCCGCTTTATCTCTTTTTCTTGTACGGCCCACAGACACAGCTTGCGGACACTTTCAGTAATGATGCCCCGATGCTGGTATTCCGGCAGTAGCCAATAGCCGAGTTCTGTACGGTGGTTGTCGAAATCGGAGAAATGGAAACCTATCAGTCCGCAGATTTCATGTTGTTGGTTCCAAATACCGAATATTGGCTCATTTCGTTCGGCAGGAGTAGATAATACCTGACGTAAAAAAGCTTCTTCATCAGCTATTGTGCGCATATTATCCACAAATGGCAGCCATGTTCTTAAGTAGTCCCGGTGTGTGTCGATGGCATGGTAGATGGCTGCGGCATCTTCTATTCTGATTTCCTGCAGATAAATGTCCGGAAGGATGGGGAAGGAAATGGGAGAGGGGAGGATATGTACGTCTCCTGATTGGGACAGCTGTATCCTTTCCTTGATTTTTCCCCAGGCATGTGTATCGAACAGACAGCTTTCGCGCATGGTGTGATACATTTCCTTGAATCGGGACATGGGGATAGTGAAGCTCAATAAGTCCGCTTCGAAGTATGGGCGGACGGAGGGGTCGAAGAATCCCAGGAAAGTACGTTTCCCTTGTTTCCGGTTTTCAATGATGGTTTGGGTAATGACGGAACAGCAGCCGGAGCCGAATGGGGCTGCTACGGCATCCGATGCATTGTTGTCGAAGAAGGTCCATGTCGCCAGTCCGGATAGAATGTCGGGAGTTGGCAGGAACAGCAGTCCTTCCACTTCATCAAAGGAAGGTATCTTGTCTATGCGGGCAAAATGCAGATAGGCTTTGTCAGTTCTGGAAATCTGTAGCTCATTGACAAAATCTACCACCATTTCGGGAGTCTTCTTGTATTTCTCTTTCAAAGAGACAAACCCCGGGACGCGCTCGGGCATTTCAGTAAATCCGGTATAGAACTTGCCTCCTCCGCAGGTAATTGTTTTGTTGCTGAGACTGACGATTTTGCCGTCTCTGACTTGTTTCATGCATTTGAAGAGACAACCGGTTACTTTCTCTGTAGATGCCCCCATTCGGTCTGAATACCAAAAGGCGATGGGGAGTTCGGCGTGTTGGCCGAAAGCTTCCTGATAATTGGCAATAAATGTGTGTATATCCATGATGCTCGGATGATATTTATGATATGGTCTTTCTTTGGATTTTCCGTAAAGGTAATTCAATATTTTGATTCTTTTGCTTGCAGTATGCCTTTTTATCACTCTGCTTTCGAGCTTTTAATGATAGTAGAATAGGTTTTTATGGTATTTTAATTACTTTTGCATGAGGATTCTCAAAAAGTATTGCCTTTAACTAATCGGAAAGCCGGATGAAAAATATAATCATATTCTTGTGTCTTTGTACCATCTGTATGTGCCGCCTTCATGCTGCAGACAGCAGCCGGGCGGATTCTTTGCTGCTGAAACTGGACCAGGCGATAAAGGAGCGTCCCATATACATGGAGCAGAAAGAGCTGAAACTGGTGGAACTGAAAAGACAGTTGCATCGGCAGATACCGGATGAAGAACGTTTTGCCATTCTTGGCACATTGCTGGATGAGTACCGTTCGTTCAATACGGATTCTGCATTGCACATGGCCGAGGAAAGGGAACAGATAGCCATACGTCTTGGAAACCGGGAATACATAGACAATGCCCGCATGAATAAAGCAGATGTTTTGGGAATGACCGGTATGTATAAGGAAGTTATGGATTTGATGCGGAATATCCATATAGACCGGTTACCGGTGGATATCCATCCATATTATTACCATATCTACCGTACGGTCTATGGCCTTATGGCCGATTATGCCGTGACGGCATATGAAAAGAAGCTTTATACGGAGCTTACGGACAAATATCGTGATTCGTTGCTGTTGGTCAATAAAGATAATCTTCTGATACATACCTTGATTCAGTCCGACCAGTATAATGTACGCAATGAATATGACAAGGCCATCCGTTTGCTGACGGATTATCTGGCGCTGCAGAAGGACTATGAACACGACGTTGCGATTTGTGCCTATACTTTATCAGAGTCTTACCGGCTGAAAGGGGACAAAGAGAAGGAAAAGGAATACCTGATTGTTTCTGCTATGGCGGATATGAAAACCGCTGTCCGTGAATATATCTCTTTACGCAAGCTCGCCGTACTGCTTTACCAGGAAGGAGACATCGAGCGTGCCTATTCTTATGTAAAGATATGTATGGAAGATGCAGCCGCCTGCAATGCCCGGTTGCGCAAGCTGGAGATTCTGGAAATCTTTCCTATCATTAATGATGCTTACCAGCAAAAGACGGAGAAGCAGCAGGAGCAGATGAAATGGGCACTGGTATCTATCAGCCTGCTTTCACTTTTTCTGTTGCTTGCCATATTTTATGTATACAAGCAGATGAAGAAAGTGGCTGCCGCCCGCAGGGAAGTGATTGACGCCAACAAACGGTTGAAGGAGCTGAATGATGAGCTTCACCTTTCCAATGCACAACTCAAGGAGGCCAACCACAGCATTGCCGAAAACTCCTATCTGAAGGAGGAGTATATCGGCCGTTATATGGACCAGTGCTCGGTCTATTTGGAAAAGATGGACAATTACCGCCGGTCGCTGGGAAAGATTGCCGCTACCGGAAATGTGGAGGAACTCTACAAGAACATCAAGTCTTCTAAATTCATAGAGGGGGAATTAAAGGAATTCTATACCAACTTTGATAATACCTTCCTGCAGCTGTTTCCTACTTTTGTAGAAGACTTCAATGCCCTGCTTGCCGATGATGAGCAAATATCCTTGAAAGCCGGCGAACGGATGAATACAGAGTTGCGCATCTTTGCATTGATACGTTTGGGTATTACTGACAGCGTGAAGATAGCCCAATTCCTTCGATATTCTGTTACCACCATTTATAACTATCGTACGAAGGTTCGCAACAAGGCTGCCGGTGACCGCGACTTGTTGGAACAGGAAGTGATGACAATTGGCAAGTCGAAGAACTGAGAATAGGGGTTTTGAAGCTTGGAAGTGTCTCTTTTACGCTTATATTTTCACTACTTTTTTAGTTGGGTAATAATTTTATATATTATTGGTATATAGTGGTTTAAGTATTTTTGAATGATGTAAACCACTACTTTTTTACTCTTTCCTCCACTATTGGCTTCTCTTATCTGATACATTTGCATTGTCCCTCTTCGGAAAGAGTGACACATGTGATTTATGTTTTTATTATTAACTTTAAATTCTTATATTATGCAAAAGTACAAAATGCCAATCAGCAGGCTACGGATGATGGTTTGTCTGATAGGAATGTTACTTCCGATGTGCATGTTCGCACAGCAAATTACAGTACAAGGTGTAGTGAAAGACCAGACCGGTGAAACGGTTATTGGCGCCAGTGTAATGGAAAAAGGAACCACAAATGGGACAATAACCGGTATTGACGGTGATTTCTCTTTGAACATGTCTCCGAACGGTACTCTTGTCGTTTCATTTGTAGGCTATAAGACTCAAGAGGTGCAGGTGAAGGGACAGAAACAGCTTCAGGTAGTTTTGTCTGAAGATGCCGAAATGCTGGATGAAGTGGTGGTGATAGGGTATGGCACCATGAAGAAAAGCGACCTTACAGGAGCAGTGTCCTCCATCGGTAACAAGGATATCAAGGATTCCCCCGTATCCAATTTGGGACAAGCCATCCAGGGAAAAATCTCAGGTGTGCAGATTGTAGATGCCGGTAAACCGGGAGACAATGTATCCATCAAGATTCGTGGTTTGGGTTCTATCAACAACTGCGACCCGCTGGTCGTGATTGACGGAGTGCCTACCGACTTGGGCTTGTCTTCCTTAAATATGGCCGATGTGGAACGTTTGGATGTATTGAAGGATGCTTCGGCCACAGCCATCTACGGTTCCCGGGGAGCTAATGGAGTTGTGATGATTACCACCAAACGCGGTACGGAAGGAAAAGGAAAACTTGCTGTATCTGCCAATTACTCTTTCCAGAATGCTACGAACGTACCTTCTTTATTGAACGCGGCGCAGTATGCCGAGTTGAGTAATGACATGATGGTGAACAGTGGACGCAATCCTAATCCGGAATGGGCCAATCCTTCTGAATTGGGTGCAGGTACCGACTGGATGGATGAATTGCTCCGTACGGGTGTGATGCAGAACTATACGGTAAGTTATTCCGGCGGTAACGAGAAATCCCATTATTATGTGTCCGGTGGTTTTCTGGATCAGTCCGGTATCGTGAAGAGTGTGAATTACCGTCGCTTCACATTCCAGTCCAACAGTGATGCGCAAGTCTTGAAATGGTTGAAGTTCTCCAATAACATTACGTTCAGTGCCGATACGAAGAAGTCGGGCAGCTATAATATAGGTGATGCGCTGAAAGCGCTCCCCATTTATCCGGTGAAGAATGAAGATGGCAGTTGGAGTGGCCCTGATGGTAACTCGGAATGGTATGGCAGCACGCGCAACCCCATTGGACCGACGGAACTGAACAAGAGTCAGACTGATGGATATAACTTCCTGGCCAACTTGACGGCAGAACTTACTTTTACCAAATGGCTTAAGTTTAAAAGTACTTTCGGCTATGATGCCAAATTCTGGTTCATAGACAACTTTACCCCCAAGTATAACTGGAAACCCACTCCCACAGAGGAGACTTCACGTTATAAGAGCGATAACAAGTCGTTCACTTATTTGTGGGACAACTATTTCCTATTCGACCATACTTTTGCAGAAAAACATCGTGTGGGATTGATGGCCGGTATGTCTGCCCAATGGAACACCAACGACTACCTGAATGCGCAGAAGAATGTGTTTATGTTCGACAATGTGCACGAAATGGATAATGGCGAGGAAATGTATGCCATCGGTGGAAACGAGACAGAGTGGGCATTGCTCTCTTACATGGCACGTGTCAACTACTCTTACGAAGACCGCTATTTGCTGACTGCAACCATTCGTCGTGACGGTTCCAGCCGTTTCGGTAAGAAACATCGCTGGGGTACTTTCCCTTCCGTATCTGTGGCATGGCGTGCCTCTCAGGAAAAGTGGTTTCCAAAAAACGACTATATCAATGACCTGAAAGTGCGTGCGGGATACGGTGTGACCGGTAGCCAGGCAAGTGTTGGAAACTACAGCTATCTGGCATCCTACAATACCAGTGTATATCCTTTCGGCATTTCGAGCGGCAATCAGACAGCGCTGGTTTCTTCTACTCTCGCCAACCCGTATATCCATTGGGAAGAGGTGGCACAAACCAACATCGGTTTTGATGCCTCACTGTTCAATTCACGCGTTATGTTCTCGTTCGATGCTTATCTGAAGGAGACGAGAGACATGCTGGTAAAGGCGTCTATCCCTATCACATCGGGATTTGAAGATACTACAACCACGTATACCAATGCCGGAAAAGTACGTAATCAAGGTATTGAAATGAGTCTGCATACCATCAATCTTACCGGTGAACTGGGATGGGAAACGAACCTGACCGCCACTTACAACAAGAATAAAATTAAGGATTTGAACAGCGACGTTCCTTATTACATTAACCAAATCAATAACTCCTATGTAACGATGCTGGCAAAGGACTATCCCATTAATGTCTTCTACGGCTATGTTACGGACGGAATCTTCCAGAACCAGTCTGAAGTGAATACACATGCCGTGCAGCCGGGAGCTGAGCCGGGTGATATCCGTTTCAGGGATTTGAACAACGATGGTGTCATCAATGATAGTGACCGTACCGTCATCGGTAACCCGAACCCAAGTTGGCTGTTCTCCATGAACAATAGCCTTTCCTATAAGGGTTTCGAACTTTCTGTTTTCTTACAAGGTATAGCCGGAAATAAGATATACAATGCCAACAATATCGACAATACCGGTATGGCAGCTGCCTATAACCAGACTACCGACGTACTGAAGCGTTGGCAAGGAGAGGGGACCAGCAATTCGATGCCGCGTGCCGTGTTCGGCGACCCCAATCAGAATACACGCGTGTCAGACCGCTTTGTGGAGAATGGTTCTTATCTGCGTTTGAAGAATATCACACTCTCATACACTTTCCCGAAGCAGTGGTTACAGAAAGCCCAGATTGAAAATGCACGCCTTTCCCTATCTTGTGAGAATGTGGCTACCATCACCGGATATTCCGGTTTCGACCCTGAAGTGGGTATTAACGGAATAGACCAGAACCGTTACCCCATTTCCCGTACGTTCAGCTTAGGATTAAACTTTAACTTTTAATGATTGACTCGGATATGAAAAAGATAACAAATTTACTATATATGCTGGCAGTATTGCTGCTGGCTTCCTGCAGCGACTTTCTGGACAAGTCTCCTAAAAATACGGTTGACCCGGAAACGACGGTGACCGATGATGTGGCCATTGCTCTGACCAATGCCTGCTATCGCACCCTTCAGTCTTCCAATATGTACAACCAGCGTATCTGGACACTGGATATTGTGGCGGGTAACAGTTTGGTGGGTGCCGGTGGCGGTACCGACGGCCTTGAAACGATACAAGCTTCTAACTTCATAACGCAGAGCGACAATGGCATGGCATTGTACATGTGGCGTTCTCCCTGGGTGGGGATAGGACAATGCAACATTGTGTTGAATAGTCTTCTGGAGGCTGAAGCTGTGTCAGAGAGAATCAAGAACCGCTGTCTGGGAGAGGCTTATTTTCTCCGTGCACATTATTACTATGTATTGGTACGTCTGTACGGTGGTGTTCCACTGCGTTTGGCTCCTTATAATCCGGGAGAACCGACAGACATTGCACGCGCTACAGTCGAAGAGACTTATGCCCAGATAATTTCCGATTGTAAGAATGCGGTTGACCTGCTTCCTGCCAAGTCTTCTTACGACGACGAGAACGTGGGACGTGCCTGCAAAGATGCAGCTTTGGCCATGTTGGCAGATATTTATCTGACGCTGGCTCCTAATCATACGGAATATTATCAGGAGGTGTCTGATTTGTGTGATGAGATAACAAATTTGGGGTATGACCTTTCTTCCTGCAAGTATGAGGATAATTTCGATGCATTGGTCAATAACGGGCCGGAATCTTTGTTCGAGGTCCAGTATTCGGGCAATACGGAATATGATTTTTGGGGAAACAATCCGCAGTCTTCCTGGCTTTCTACTTTCATGGGTCCCCGTAATTCGGACTTTGTTGCCGGCAGTTATGGCTGGAACCAGCCTACAAAAGAATTTGTGGGTCAATATGAGAGCGGTGACAAACGTAAGGATTTGACCGTGCTTTATGCCGGATGTCCGGATTTTGACGGTAAGGCTTACAAAAGCTCTTATTCCAATACGGGATACAATGTACGCAAGTTTCTGGTGTCGAAAACGGTTTCTCCGGAATACAATACCAATCCTGCCAACTTCGTGATTTATCGTTATGCGGACGTCCTGCTGAAGAAGGCCGAAGCTTTGAATGAAATGGGACGCCCTGACCAGGCTGCCGTGCCTTTGAATATTGTACGTAAGCGTGCCGGACTGCCGGAGGTTTCGGGCTTGTCACAGGAAACCATGCGTGAAAAGATTATCCATGAGCGCCGCATGGAACTAGCTTTCGAAGGGCATCGCTGGTTCGACATGATTCGTGTCAACAATGGAGAGTATGCCATTAAATTCCTGCATTCCATTGGAAAGAGCAACGTGAACAAGAACCGCTTGCTGTTCCCTATTCCGCAGACGGAGATGGATGCTAATACCTTAATGGTGCAGAACCCGGGTTATTAATTAATTTAATCAGAAGAATATGAAGAAATATATTTCACACCTTGTATTTGCCTTACTGGGCTGTGCAGCCTTATCTGCTTGTGTAGATGATGATTACATGGAATTGGATAAAGGACAGAATGAACTTGTACTGACGGCCAGCAAGACGGAAGTTGTTTTGAATGAGCAGGCACATGCCGATGATGCCCTGGAGCTTTCCTGGACTACGGGAACCAATTATGGGACGGGTAATAAAATTTCCTATACGCTGGAATTGACCAAGACCGGCAGTGATTTTGCAGATTCTTATGTAGCTGTGGAGAATGCCGTACAAGAATACTCATGGAAAAAGAGCGTGGAGGAATTGAATGACATCCTACGCAACCATTTTGGGGCAACTGCCGGGGAGAACATTTCGTTGGAAGCGCGCTTGACAGCTACTGTAACAGAACGGGACGAAAAACAGGTGTCTACCACTGCTTTCAGTGTTACAGCCTATAAACCGCTCACATCCACCCTTTATCTGATAGGTAGTGCCACTCCGGGCGGCTGGAGTGCCGATGATGCGACAGAGATGACCCGCAAGGACAATGGTATCTTTACATGGACGGGCCGGCTTGTGGCCGGTGAGTTTAAGTTCATCACGACCTTAGGCTCATTCCTGCCCTCTTACAACAAAGGAACAGATGGATTGCTGGTTCTTCGTAGCAGTGATGACCAGCCGGATGAACCTTTTGTTGTCGAAGAAGACCATAATTACATCGTCGAAGCCAATCTGTTTACCGGTGTTCTTACATTGACCCAGACAGAGACGTTGGCACCTGCCTACGACCAGCTTTATTTTGTGGGTAACGCTACGGATTGGGGATTCGTGAAGATGAAACAAGATGTGCTCGATCCATACTTGTTCCGCTTCGGCAAGTTCTTTGAAGTAGGCAAAGGAGGGGAATTCAAGTTCGGAACCTCCGATGGAAGTTGGGAGAACATGTATAAGGCCAAGAATGCCGATGCTGCTTATACCGATACAGAAGTGGTGTTTGTGAAAGGGTTCGACCCGGACAATAAATGGGTGCTGAAAGACGGGGAATGCGGCAAGGCCTACAAGATTTGCATGGATATCCGTAGTGGTAAGGAACGCATGATGATGAGCGAATTTACTCCGTATGAGATGATTTATATGGTAGGTGATGCTACTCCGGCCGGTTGGACGATTGGTGATGCTACGCCGATGCAGACAACGGATAATCCGTATGTGTTTACTTGGAAAGGTACGCTGAATGCCGGTGAGTTGAAATTTACTTGTGATAAGCAGGAAGATTGGAATGGAGCTTGGTTCATGCCGGCTGTAGCAGACAAACAGCCTGCAGGAGAAACAGAACCGATGCTTTTCCTTGATAAATCAGACGAAGCGTTCAAAGCGCAATATCTGGACGTGATGGTAGGCGGCATCGACCAGAAGTGGAAGATTACGACAGCAGGTTCCTATCTGATTACTTTGAATCAGCTGGAAGAGACAATTTCAATCGTGAAACAATAGGTATCTACAATAGATGAAGAAGATAGTTTATACAACAATGGTAGCCTTGCTGCTGGTTGCATGCAGCAAGGAGAGTGATGATACCGGTAGCGGTACCGGTGGAGGCGGAGAGAGTGGAGGGGTTACGGAAGTAACCCCAGTCACCTCGGACTTGACGGTCAATCTCACTACCGACAAGGCATGTTACCGGCCGGGCGAGAGTGTTTCTTTTACAGCTGACGCCCTTCCTGCCGGAGCTAAAATCCGCTACCGGACAATGGACAAGGTTGTATCGGAGCAGGCTGCTGTCGGTACTACTTGGACTTGGACTGCTCCGGCAACCGATTATACCGGTTATCTGGTGGATGTATACCGTACAAAAGAGAATGGAACAGAGGTTATTCTTGGTACTATTGCCGTAGATGTATCCAGTGACTGGACACGTTTTCCACGTTATGGTTTCGTTGCCACTTTTGATGCTTCGAAAAAGGTGGATGGAGTGATAGAGAAGGAGATGGCTTTCCTGAACCGTTGCCACATTAACGGGGTACAGTTTCAGGATTGGCACAACAAGCATCATTGGCCGTTGGGCGGTACGCGTGAGCATCTGGACGAGGTCTATAAGGACATTGCCAACCGGGAGGTCTATACCGAGGTAGTGAAGAAGTATATCTCTACACAACACAGCCTGGGCATGAAGTCCATGTTTTACAATCTATGTTTCGGAGCTTTGGACGATGCCGTTTCCGACGGAGTAAAGGAAGAATGGTACATATTCAAGAACACGGGACGCATGGATAAGGATTCGCATGACTTGCCCTCCAGTTGGAAAAGTAATATCTTCCTGCTCAATCCCACCAATACGGAATGGCAGGCATATATTGCCCAGAAAAACGATGATGTTTATGCCAATCTGGACTTTGACGGTTATCAGATAGACCAACTGGGAAACCGGGGTGACCGCTATGACTATGATGGCAATAAGGTAAATCTGCCTAAGGGATATGCCTCGTTCATCGAAGCCATGAAACAGAAGCATCCGGACAAGCGTTTGGTGATGAATGCCGTCTCCAGCTATGGAGCTTCCCAGATAGCTGGTACGGGTAAAGTGGATTTCCTTTATAATGAAGTATGGGGCGATGAGGCAGGCTTCAAGGATCTGCACACCATTATCAAAGCGAACGACCAGTATGGCAACCATGCCTTGAAAACGGTGTTTGCCGCATATATGAACTATGACAAGGCAGGTAGCAGTACCGGTGAGTTCAATACACCGGGTGTGCTGCTGACGGATGCTGTGATATTTGCTTTGGGAGGCTCTCATTTGGAATTGGGTGACCACATGCTATGCCGCGAGTACTTTCCAAGCACGGCTTTGCAGATGAACGATGTACTGAAAACAGCCATGATTCGTTATTATGACTTTATGACGGCTTATCAGAACCTGCTTCGTGATAAAGATACGGAGGCGGAGATTTCCGTTTCTCTGAACTGTACGGATGCTGCGCGGAATCTTTCTCTGAATGCATGGCCGCCGCAGAAGTCTGCCATCACTGTATATGCCAAGAATGTAAATGGCAGGCAAGTCATTCATCTGCTCAACTTCCTCAATGCGGATAACTTAAGCTGGAGGGATTTGAACGGAACAATGCCCGAACCGCGTCTGGTGTCCGACGTGCCGTTGAAGATGAATGTTTCCGGTAAAGTGAACAAGATATGGGTTGCATCGCCCGATTTCCATGCCGGTGCTTCGCAGGAACTGTCATTCGAACAGAAGGACGGCACGGTTACCTTTATCTTGCCTTTGCTGAAGTACTGGAGCATGCTTGTGATGGAATAAGAGTATCCAATAAAGGAACAAACAGATTATAGTAATGAAGAAATATATATTTTTATTTTTTGCCGTCTGTGCATTTTCAGTATATGCGAATGCACAGAACCGCACCGGAGACTGCACTTCCTATACCAGTGATGACCGGAGTGTGACCTTCTATTTAAATGACAGTTCTGCCATACAATTACGTCTGTGTAGCCAGTCTACGGTACGTATATGGTTTTCTCCCGACGGTAGTTTCCAGCGGAGTAATCCTTCCTTTGCCGTCGTCAATGAGGACTTGGAGGATGTCGGTACCGTCCATGTGGACGAGCAGAATGCCTGCTACGAGATTTTTACCCCTAAACTCCGTATCCGGGTAAACAAGTCTCCGTTTAACTTACAGATATTCGACAAGTATCAGAAACTGCTGTTCAGTGATTATGCCGATAAGGGGCATATCAGTAACGGGCAGCGCAAATTGGAATACAAGACCCTCCGTCGTGACGAACACTTCTTCGGCTTGGGAGAAAAGACCGGCAAGCTGGACCGTCGCGGCGAAGCCTACAAGATGTGGAACAGTGACAAGCCTTGTTATAGTGCCGTTGAGGACCCGCTCTACAAGAGTATTCCGTTCTTTATGAGCAGTTATCGTTATGGTATTTTCCTGGACAATACGTATAAAACCGAATTTAAGTTTGGTACGGAAAGCCGCGATTACTACAGTTTCGAGGCTCCTGGGGGAGAGATGATTTATTATTTCATCTTCGGGAAGGATTATAAGGAAATCATGAAACAATATGTCGACCTGACGGGAAAACCCATAATGCCTCCTAAATGGGCATTGGGCTTTGCACAATGCCGGGGACTGCTGACGAGCGAGAAATTGTCTTATGAAATAGCTGAAGGCTATCGTAAGCGCGGAATTCCTTGTGATGTTATTTACCAGGACATAGGCTGGACACAGTATTTGCAGGATTTTGAGTGGCGGAAAGGGAACTACGAGAATCCGAAAAAGATGCTTGCAGACCTCAAGGATATGGGCTTCAAGGTGGTGGTTTCGCAAGATCCGGTCATTTCACAAGCCAATAAGCGGCAATGGGAGGAAGCCGATAGGTTAGGGTATCTGGTAAAGGACTCCACCAACGGCAGGAGTTATGACATGCCCTGGCCCTGGGGCGGTAATTGTGGCGTAGTGGACTTCACCCTTCCTGCTGTGGCAGACTGGTGGGGAGCTTATCAGCAGAAGCCCATTGATGATGGCATTGCCGGTTTCTGGACTGATATGGGTGAACCTGCCTGGAGCAATGAGGAGCAGACGGAACGCCTGGTGATGAAACACCATTTGGGCATGCATGATGAGATTCACAATGTTTATGGTCTTACGTGGGATAAGGTGGTGAAGGAGCAGTTTGAAAAACGGAATCCTAACCGTCGCGTATTTCAGATGACACGTGCCGCTTTTGCGGGCTTGCAACGCTATACTTTCGGCTGGACCGGTGACTGTGGAAACGGTGATGACGTGACGCAGGGTTGGGGACAGATGGCCAATCAGATTCCGGTACTGTTGTCTGCCGGTTTGGGAATTATTCCTTTTACTACTTGTGACATTACCGGTTATTGCGGAGATATAGAGGATTATCCTGCGATGGCTGAACTTTATACGCGGTGGATACAGATGGGCGCTTTCAATCCCCTGAGCCGCATTCATCATGAGGGCAACGTGGCTGTGGAGCCGTGGCTGTTCGGCGAAGAGGCCGAGAAGAATGCCAAGGCAGCCATCGAATTGAAGTATCGTCTTTTGCCTTATATCTATACGTATGCCCGCGAAGCACACGAAACGGGGTTGCCTCTCATGCGACCGATGTTTCTGGAATATCCGGCAGATATGGAAACGTTCTCTACGGATGCCCAGTTCATGTTTGGCAGCGAACTGCTGGTTGCTCCGGTGGTAAAGAAAGGAGCGCGAAACAAGAATGTGTATCTTCCTGAAGGAACTTGGATTGACTACAACAACAAACACACAGCATATAGCGGTGAGCAATGGATGACGGTGGATGCTCCCCTCAATACTATTCCTATGTTTGTAAAGCAGGGAAGTATCATACCTCAAATGCCGGTCATGAACTATACGGATGAGAAACCGGTCTATCCGGTTACGTTTGAGATATTTCCTGCTGCAGCGGGCAGTGAAACTACCTTCTCGCTTTATGAAGATGCAGGAACTGATTTAGGATATTTGCGTGGAGAGTTCATGCGCACTCCTATTACTTGCCAGACTACCGACACAGGCTATACGCTGAAAGTAGGTACACGGACCGGTGAGAAATATAGCTTACCCGGCCAACGAAACCTGATGTTCTGCATCTATACGGAACAGATGCCGAAAACAGCTTTGCTGGACGGTCAGAAAATCAAGAAAACGAATGTCGGAAAGCTGGAAGAAAATCGGGAGACAGAGTTTACGATAACTGCCTGGTGTCCCGACAAGAAGCAGGGGACCTGCCTGCTGAGGTTGCCGGATGATGGAAAGGAACATATCATTGAGTTTGTCTATTAACACAAAAAACATATCATTATTATGAAGAAATTTGTACTTAGCGCAGCTTTGCTTTTTTCTGCCCTGGCGGGGAATGCTGAAGGCATTTCATCCCCTTCGGGCATGGTGAAGCTGGATTTTGAACTGACAAAAGACGGGAGACTAGCCTATCAGGTGGATTATAAAGGGACTCCCGTCATCAATCCCAGTACGTTGGGATTGGAACTGAAAGGAGCTACCAGCCTGATGGATGGTTTCAAAGTAGTAAAGACTTCTACTTCCACTTTCGATGAAACCTGGCAACCGGTGTGGGGGGAAACAAAAGATATCCGCAACCACTACAACGAATTGCTGGTAGAACTTGAACAACCGTCTACCACTCGTTTTATGAATATCCGTTTTCGGGTATATGATGACGGCGTGGGATTCCGTTATGAGTTTCCGCAACAGAAGAATCTGGTTTATTTTGTGATAAAGGAAGAGCATTCCCGGTTTGCCATGACCGGCGACCATACTGCCTGGTGGATTCCGGGAGATTATGATACCCAGGAATATGATTACACGGAGTCCAAACTCTCTGAAATCCGTGGACTGCTGCAGGGAGCTGTGAGTGACAATGCGTCACAAACTGTCTTTTCGCCGACAGGTGTCCAGACTTCCATACAGCTTAAAACAGCTGATGGAGTGTACCTTAACCTGCACGAGGCAGCCTTGGTGGACTACTCTTGCATGCATCTCAACCTGGATGACAAGAACCTCGTTTTTGAATCCTGGCTGACTCCGGATGCTCAAGGAAATAAAGGGTATATGCAGTCTCCCTGCCATACTCCCTGGCGTACGGTCATAGTCAGTGATGATGCCCGCGAGATACTGGCCTCCAATTTGATTCTCAATCTGAATGAGCCTTGTAAGTATGATGATACCTCCTGGATTAAGCCGGTGAAATATGTCGGCGTATGGTGGGAAATGATTGCAGGGGGAAAGCCCTGGGCATATACTTTTGACCTCCCTTCTGTGAAACTGGATGATACGGACTATTCCAAGGTGAAACCGAACGGCATTCATCCGGCCAACACGGCTAATGTGAAGAAGTACATAGACTTTGCTGCCGAACACGGTTTTGACCAGGTATTGGTGGAGGGTTGGAATACGGGTTGGGAAGACTGGTTCGGTAATTCCAAGGATTATGTTTTCGATTTCGTGACTCCTTATCCCGATTTTGACATCAAGTATCTGAATGAATATGCTCATTCCAAGGGTGTCCGTCTGATGATGCACCATGAAACATCGGCTTCCGTCCGTAACTATGAGCGGCACATGGAAGCTGCCTACCGTCTGATGAATAAATATGGATATAATTCGGTAAAGAGTGGCTACGTAGGCAATATGATTCCCCGTGGCGAGCATCACTATGGACAATGGATGAACAACCATTACCTATACGCCGTGACCGAAGCTGCCAAACACAAGATAATGGTCAATGCCCATGAAGCGGTACGTCCGACCGGTTTATGCCGTACCTATCCCAATCTGATAGGCAATGAATCTGCCCGAGGCACGGAGTACGAGGCTTTTGCCGGTAACAAGCCCTTCCACACAACGGTACTTCCGTTTACCCGTTTGCAGGGTGGTCCGATGGACTATACGCCCGGTATCTTTGAAATGGACATCAATAAGTTGAATCCGAACAGCCATACGCATGCCAATACTACCTTGGCGCGTCAGCTGGCACTTTATGTCACTATGTACAGCCCTCTACAAATGGCTGCCGACCTTCCTGAGAATTATGAGCGTTTCATGGATGCTTTCCAGTTCATCAAAGATGTGGCTGTGGATTGGGACGACAGCCGCTATCTGGAAGCTGAGCCGGGACGTTACATCACTGTTGCCCGTAAGGCAAAAGGTACGAATGACTGGTTTATCGGTTGCACCAGCAGTGAGCACGGACATGCTTCAACTCTGAAACTGGACTTCCTGGATGCAGACAAGCAGTATATTGCAACCGTCTATGCCGATGCAAAAGATGCCGATTATAAAACAAATCCGCAAGCTTATGTTATCCGTAAAGGTATCGTTTCTCCCAAAACGGTCTTGAAACTGAAAGCTGCTTCCGGTGGTGGCTATGCCATCAGCATCATGGAGGTGAAAGATAAATCTGTATTGAAGGGACTGAAGAGGCTTTCCGGGAATATCTGATTTACGGGCATAAAAAAAGGAGTACCGCTGTACTCCAACCTTTGTTAACCTTAAATCTAATACTATGAAAAACACATTGCAAAGATACGGACTTTTGATAAATCTGCAAATTATCCAACTAAAAAAGTATGTTTTATAACACTTATTAGCCGTTTATTCCTTTGCTTCTATTTTTGTTAACAAAAAGGATGCGAATGTGTCAAAAGCACATGAAGACTTTTATAATGTTATAATATTAGGCGCGGATTGCGCGGAATAATGCGGATTCAATAAACTAAATCCGTGAAATCTGCGTCATCCGCGCCTAAAATAAAGCGTTAAAGAAGGTTTTGACACATTCCCCTTACCCTTTTACTTCCTGATACATAAATCTTTTAATACTCTTCTTTGCCGTTTTCTCGAACTCCTCGAAGTGTATCTTGACT
Source organism: Bacteroides sp. AM07-18 (assembly GCF_003602695.1). Classification (NCBI taxonomy): domain Bacteria; kingdom Pseudomonadati; phylum Bacteroidota; class Bacteroidia; order Bacteroidales; family Bacteroidaceae; genus Bacteroides; species Bacteroides sp. AM07-18. The sequence goes on along the minus strand of NZ_QTLM01000001.1, from coordinate 652,728 downwards.
TTTGTTATCTGGCAGTAGGCCGGTAATTGCAGATTCAATTCATTCCGATTGTCCTCCATAACCTTTTCGATGTCCGATTGTTCCATACCATGGGCGAATGCATCGTCAAAATCCGGATAGATAAGAGCCACGAGCTTGTCGTTCTGCAATACGATCAGTGATTCGGACACATAGGGCATGTTGTTCAGTTTGCTTTCAATCTCTTCGGGATAGATGTTCTGGCCACTGGCTGTGAGCAACATGTTCTTACTGCGTCCGCGGACAGTGACATATCCTTCGGTATCCATCGTTGCAAGATCACCGGTGTGCAGCCAGCCGTTTACATCGATGATTTGGGAAGTCGCTTCGGCATTTTTGTAATAGCCCAGCATCAGATTGGCACCTTTACAGATTATTTCTCCTGCCACGTTCTGAGGGTCGGGAGAGTCTATCTTTACTTCCATGCGGGTGGTTGCCTTGCCACAAGAGGCCAGTTTCAATGTTTCCCAGCGGCTGGAACAAATGATGGGGCCGCATTCCGTCATTCCGTATGCAATGGTATAGGGGAAGCCTATCTGCTTCAGGAAGCGTTCCACTTCGGCATTGAACGGTGCTCCTCCGATGATTATTTCATCGAAATTACTGCCGAATACTTCCATTGCCTTTTTGCGCATGTCAGCCTTGATTTTATCGTTGACAATGGGCATCCGCAATAGCAGCTTGCCTATTTTATTGTCTATCCGGGGCAGGATATCCTTCTTGATAATCTTTTCTACGATAAGCGGTACACACGAAATGATCCGTGGCCTGATTTCGGAGAATGACTGTGCAATAATCTTGGGAGACGGCATACGGGTAAGGAAATACAGATGGGCGCCTGCGGAAAAACCGTATAGAAAATCGTACACCATACCAAATACATGTCCCAGAGGCAACATGGATACAATATGGTCGCCCGGACGTACAGGAAGCATCTCATGGCAATATGCAACATTGGACCAAAGGCTGCGATAGGGAAGCATGACCCCTTTGGAATATCCCGTCGTGCCCGAAGTATAGTTGATGACAGCCAGTTCTTCGGGGGATTCCTCCTTGCGGTAACTGATATGCTCGGGGCGGAAATTCTTGGGGAAACGTGTGCCATAGAGGACGTTGCGATGTTCGAAAGCCTCCATCAGCTGCTCGTTGCGGCAAACCACCGGAGTGAAGTCCGTCAGCAGTACGATACCCATCAGCAGGGGCATTGCCTCTTCATTGAGGTTTTCCCATGCCCGGTCGCCGACAAACAGCAGCTTGGCTTCGGAATGGTTGACGATGTTGTGGATATTGTCGGCTTTGAACTCATGCAGAATGGGAACGATGACAGCTCCATAGGTAACCGTCGCCAGAAAAGCGACTGCCCAGTGTGCACTGTTACGTCCGCAAACGGCAATCTTGTCACCGGGCCTGATGCCGGCGCTTTCCAATACGATATGGAATTTGGCTATTTTCCGTGCTACATCTTTGTATTGCAGTGTAATTCCTTTGTAGTCTGTCAGGGCGTTGCGATCCCAGTTTTTAATAATGCTTTGTTCTATATAATCGATGAACCCTTGTTCTTGTTCCATTCAGCTGTTGCACACTTTAGTTAAAACTGCGCAAAGATAGGTCTTATAGTGATGCAAAGCAAATAGTTTCCACTTTTTTCTTGCCCTGGAACGGATAGAAACTTATCTGTAATTCTTATTCCTTGCTATTTTCCGAAATAAGAAGCAGCTTGTCACCGGCATGAAGTTTTAATGTCCCGTTCGGAATGAGGTACTCATCGCCACGTTTTACAATCATCACCAGTGTGCCTTTGGGCAGGTTCATGTCTTTCAGGGTGTCTGCCTGCTCCAGCATTTCTTGTGTAATGGTCATGTCGTGCAAGTTGGAGTCAATCTCTTCGGGCAGTTCAACTCCGAAATCATTTCCGGTCTTTTCCAGCGGGGTGGAGAGGCCAAGCAGCCGGGCTACCCAGGAGACTGTGGTACCCTGGATGACCAGTGAGACGATGGTTATGAAAAATACGATGTTGAAGATGACATGGGCGCCGGGCACATTAGCCACCACGGGATAGGTGGCAAAGATAATGGGTACTGCGCCACGTAATCCTACCCACGATACGAATAGCCGTGACTTGAGGGTGATTCTCTTGCCAAAAGGCAGCAGGCAGAGAAAAACACTGAGAGGACGTCCCACGACAATCATGAAGACGCCGATGAGCAATGCCACGACTGCAACTTCCAGCATCTCATGGGGGTTGACAAGCAGACCGAGGCAGAGGAACATGATGATTTGGAAAAGCCAGGTCAGTCCGTCCATAAAAGTATAAATCTCTTTCCGGTGCATGATTTTGTTATTGCCTACCATCATTCCGGCGATATACACGGCCAGGTAACCGTTGCCTTTCAGCAGGTCGGTGATGGAGAAGGTGAAGAATACAAAGGACAGCAACAGGATAGGATAGAGTGCCTGGTTGTCTATATTCAGCCGGTTCAGCATAAGGATGGCCAGCTTTCCGAGGAAATAACCGGTTGCGGCACCGACAATGAACTGTATGGCAAAAGAGCCCAATATCTGGGGAACTCCCATTCCGGAGGACTGGATGAATTGAATCAGCACGATTGTCAGCATATATGCCATCGGGTCGTTACTACCGCTTTCCAGTTCCAGCATGGGGCGCAGATTATGCTTCAGGTTCATTTTTTGTGAACGCAGAATGGCGAATACAGAGGCTGAGTCGGTAGATGACATGGTGGATGCAAGCAAAAGGGAGGTTATCAACGGCAGGTGGATGTTGGTCCAGCTCATGCCGGACAGCCACCAGATAAATAATCCGGTAAAGAGGGCCGTGAGCAGCACTCCTGCAGTTGACAAAACAATGCCGGGAGTCAATATGGGCTTTATCTCCGTAAACTTGGTGTCCATGCCACCGGAGAACAGAATGATGCTGAGTGCAACCATGCCGATGAACTGTGCTTCCTTGGCGTTGTGGAACTGCAATCCCAATCCGTCACTGCCGAACAGCATACCGACGACAAGGAAAAGCAATAACGCAGGCACTCCGAAACGGTAGCCGGTCTTGCCGACAATGATGCTGACGAAAAGTAATATGGAACCTATAAGTAGTATGTTTCCTGCTGTAAATATCATAAATTCTATGCTATATAGTTTGAAATGTGATGTTTCTTATGTCTAATAGTACAAAGATATGCAATGTGTTTAACAAATACAAATCTAAAATAGTTCAATTGAATTTTAAAATAAAGGTGGTTTCTTTACCAGGCAATAAGGATAAATTTCCGCCGGAAAGCCTCATTATTTGCCGGGAAATACTCAATCCAATACCGCTTCCACCCTCTTTGGTCGTAAAGAAGGGGATAAATATGTGTTCGGCAATGTCATTGGGAATGGCAGGTCCGTTGTTGGAAATTTCTATCAGTATGGCTTCCGCTTCGTTGCAGTAGGCACGTATGTTGATATGTCCTTCTTTATCTGTATTTTTATCCGATTCGATGGCTTGTATGGCATTTTTCAGTAGGTTGATGACCACTTGTGATACCAGGTTCTCATCGGCATATAGAATAAGGTCGCTTGGCGCGATGTCCGTATGAAAGGTGACCCGGACATCGGGGTGCTGGTGACGGGCGAGTTCGACCATCCGCTCGATAAAGCTTTTTACGTAGAACAAGGATGGTTCGGGGGTGGGAATACGGGTGAATTTCCGGTATGATTCCACAAAAGAGAGCAGGCCCTTGCCTGTACTGCTGATAGTCTGCAGGCCGTTTCTGATTTCTTCTTTGGAGGCTTGTGCCTCGGTCAGTCCCAGCAGTGTATCGCTCAGGGAGGTTATGGGAGTGACGGCGTTCATTATTTCGTGCGTCAGTACGCGGGTAAGCCTGATCCAGGAATCTATTTCCTTTTCATCCAGCTCGTTGTTGATGTCGTTCAAGGCGAGGATGCGCAGATGTTCTTTACGGACTGTGATGTCGCTGACGCGGACAGACATGTTGACAGTGCCTCGCTCGTTGTTGAAAGGCATTTGCAATTTGTCTCCCGGGCGGCAATTGGCAAGAAGGGACGAAAGACGCGGATCCACGCGGTTCAGCTGGCTGACGTGGGTAAAGACATTGAGGCCCAGCAAACGGAGGGCTTCGCTGTTTTTCTGATATACGGCACCATTGTCGTTCAGGACAAGGATACCGGTATTCACGCAGTCCAGGATGAGTTCGTAGTATTTTTCTTGCTGGGCTGTTTCACTTTTCACATTATAAAGTATATGGGCAACCCGGTTCAATGCACGGTTCACGAGTCGTGCGTCGGCAGTGTTTTCCGTTTCGGAGAAGTGGATGGCATTGTCGTTGTTTTCGATGGCGTCGAGCATGAAAAGCACCTTCCGCACATGATGGCGGTATAACTTCTGCTGCCAGTACAAGGCTATGGGAAGCAGCGCGGTACAGAGCGCGCCCCAAAATACGTCTACAGTCCACATCACCCCTGCAAGGAGTGCTACTGCCAGACTGACGGCAACGCGGAATGAATAATTAAAGGCCATACTTCTTCATTTTGTTGTACAACGTCTGGCGGGTGATACCCAGTTGTGCGGCGACGGCAGAGAGATTTCCGCTACATTTGTCGAGCGTCTTCCGTATCATCTGCATTTCCATTTCTTCGAGCGTGGATGCGGCTGCTTCGGGAGTGCCGGTTCGCCGTGCCAGTTGGAACAGTTCTGCAGGAAGGGTTTCGTTGTCACAGATGATAATGGCTTTTTCGATGGCATGTTCCAGTTCGCGGATATTGCCGTACCAGGGGTGGAGCGTAAGCTTCTCGCAGGCGCCGTCCGTCAGCTTGACGGGGGGCTTGTCATATTGCTTGCAGAAGCGGGCGATGAAAAGTTCTGCAAGGGGGATGATGTCTTCGGGCCGCTCGCGCAACGAGGGTATCTCGAGGTGTATCGTATTGATGCGGTACAGCAAGTCCTCGCGGAATTCGCCTTTTGCCACCATCTCGGGCAGATTGCGGTTTGTGGCGCAAATCAGCCGTATGTCTACGGGAATGGGAGTGTTGCTGCCTACACGGACAATGCTGCGGCGTTGGATGGCGGTCAGCAGTTTGGCTTGCAGATGGTAGGGGAGATTGCCTATTTCATCGAGAAAGAGGGTGCTGCGGCTGGCTGCTTCGAACTTGCCGGCACGGTCGGCATGGGCATCGGTGAAAGAGCCTTTTACGTGGCCGAACAGTTCGCTTTCGAAAAGGCTTTCGGTGACTGCACCCATATCCACACTTACCATCTCCTGCCGGTTGCGCGGTGAAAGGGAGTGAATTTCGCGTGCCAGCATCTCTTTACCGGTACCGTTCTCGCCCGTAATAAGGATATTGGCATCGGTAGAGGCCACTTTTTCCACCAAAAGGCGGAGCTGCTGCATGGCTGGGCTGTTTCCCCAATACATGTTGCGGGTATCCGCAAACGGGTGGCTGCTTTCTGCCGTACGCCTGGCATTTGGGCCGTTGGCCGGAGATTTTGTTTCAGAAGCCGATACGGCATTCAGCAAGGTTTCCACCAGTTTCTGGTTGTTCCAGGGTTTCACGACGAAGTCTGTGGCTCCTTCCTTGATTCCCCGTACGGCAAGGTCAATGTCGGCATAAGCGGTGAACAGCACTACGGGCAGGGTGGGACATTGCTTCTTTATTTCATGGAGCCAGTATAGTCCCTCGTTGCCGGTATTGATGCCCGAGGTGAAGTTCATGTCAAGAAGAACCACTTGCCATGACCTTTCTCGCAATACGCTGGGCAGGGTTACGGGAGAGGGAAGTGTGATTATCCCTTCAAAATATGGCTTTAACAAAAGCTGCAAGGCGGTAAGTACGCCTCGGTTATCATCGACAATCAGGATGTTTCCGTTTTTTTTTGCCATAAACTATTTCTGTTTTCTGCAGGCAAAGTTAATGATTTATCTGTATTATATGCTTTATTCTATATTTTTGCTTACTAAGAATTAATCGTCCGACAGCTGTTGAATTATCGTCCAACAGTTATCGGACGATAATTCAACAGCTGTCGGACGATAATATAACGATTGTGGGACGAATAGATTTAAGTAAAACAGAAATTAGTTTGTAGCAACTTCAGTAAGAGTTCATGGCGGTACTGAAAAAAGAACTTATAGCAGTTGCAGTTTGATGCCAAACGACAAGCTCAGATAATCCTTGGGTTTCAGATATTTGTTGGTGAAAGCGCTGACTACATATAGGTCACATGTACTTATTTCATAGAAGAAAGTGATTTCCTTGGCCGTGAACCGTCGTTGCGGGTCGATGTCGTAAGTGATGCGCTGTCCTAAGAATACATGGATGCGTACCTTGGAGGAGAAACCATAATATCCTTTAGGGTAGCGTTCCGGTTCATTGACCCAGAATTCATCGCCGAATACCGTGTTCAGATACATACCGCAAGCCAGCGGTTCTACAGAAAAACGGCTCTGTTTTATTTGCAGGCTCCAGGGAAGGTAGTTCTGCTTGACGGTGAATGTCAGCTTGGTACGTTTGGAGTCATATTTGGGCAATACTCCGAAGAATACGTCTGTTTCCCATTGGTTTCTTCTGCCGTAATCCCATCCGGTACCGAATGACAGCAACCCCATATTGCCGGCAAACTGAATTTTGGTGTGCGTCGGAATCAAGGCCTCCCAATGCCTGCGGTAGCGGTGTACGCGGCGGTCATAACGGTTCTCTCTGGTCTGGCTTTCAATGACGGCATCCGGTTGCAGGTCCATCCATACGGTATCGTGTTCTATGATGAAGATGGTATCTCTCTCTTGTGAAAAAGCAGAAAAAGAGCATACCGACAAGAAGACGACGGCGCATGCCAGGTGATTAATAATATGCCACTTCGCGTTCATATCCGTCGGGGGTTATGGTGAATATATAGTAATTGCGGTTCTTCATGCAGTCGCTCATGTAATACATTATCCCATCTTCAAAGAGGTCTTTCTCGAAGCGATGGTGTTCGTGTGCGGATGTACAGAACTGCAGTCCGGGAAATTCCTTGATGTAACGCTGGAATACGTGTGCCACATTATTGTTGAACTCGTTGCAGAACGGGCGTATATGCATGGACACAACGGTTTTATCGAATTCCTCTTCATGGTCGCGTATCTGTGCGGCAAGAAACTCGAAGTCGGGAATGGGGCGGGAGTAGTCAAATTCGATGGCGTTGGTATTCAGGCAGACAAACTTTACCCGTCCTGCAATGAAGGAGAAATTGGGGTCTCCGAATATTACGCGATAAGTCTCTTCGCCCGTGCCCAGACAGTCGTGGTTGCCGAGAAGTACCACATAGGGTATCTTGAGTTTGTTCATAATGTCCCGTTGCCAAAGGAACTCGTCTGTTACACCGAAGTCACTGACGTCTCCGCCATGAATGACGAAATCTATGTCGTCCCGCTTGTTGAGGTGGCTTACAAAGTCGTCGGTCTCGTCATACCAGCGCTGGGAATCACCCATTGTTACGAACCGGATTGTTGTCTTGTTCTGGCAGTTCTGCTCTATTTGGGCAATGTTGTGGGCATTGACATCGGTTTCACCGCTGATGTGTACATCGTAAGGGTGATAATCTATCATGTCGCAGCCGGCTATAAGCAGGCATAGGAATGAAGGATATAAGAGTTTGGGGAATTTCATGTGCAGGTGCTTCATTTTACGTTTATACTCTATCTTTAGAAAACTGTGGGCAAAGGTAAAGTTTTCATTCTTATGGATTCTTTTCTAATTTTCCTTTTTTTTGTTCTATGAGGCTGAACAGAGATTCGGCCTCTGTCTAATTTTTAGACGGGAGTGTCTAAAAATTAGACACCTTTGTCTTCTTCTGAAATACGATATGCGCTGATAATCAGGTTTGTGTATTCTTTGGCACGCTTTCTGCAATATGAAAAGCAAGAAAATAAATCTAATAAACGATAAACGGAATGAAACAAATCTATTATGCAATTCAGACTTTACTGCGGGGACGCGGTTCGAATATCATCAAGGTCATTTCTTTGGGATTGGGATTGACGATGAGTATTCTGCTTTTCTCCCGCGTGGCATATGAACAGAGTTTTGACACTTGCTTTAAGGATTATGATAACTTGTATCAGGTATGGTCGATATTCTCGGTGAAAGGAGAGAAGTTTGAGCCTCAAGAGTGGAATTGCGGTCCCGTGGCAGGGGCCATTTTGGAGAACTTCCCCAAAGAGGTGGAGTCGGCAGTAAGTTTGAGCACGTCTATGGTATCTGCTCCTCTTTACAATGGAAGCGTGCGTCTTGATGACAGGAAGATTGCAGCCGATTCGCTGTTCTTTCGTACTATGGGCATCGACGTCCTGAACGGCAATCCCGAAAAGGACTTGGTGCAGAAGGATATTATTTTCTTGAGTGAACGCTTTGCAAGGAAAGTGTTCGGTGAGGAGAATCCTATAGGGAAAACGCTTAATTATGACCATCAGTTTGACCTGACGGTGAAGGGAATCTATGCCAATTTGCCTGAGAACGCCACAATCAATCCGGAAGCGGTTATCTCGATGCCTACCTTGTGGAGCCGCAACTGGAATAACTACTCGTGGAGCGGGGGAGACAGTTGGGTAGAGTTTATCCGTTTCCGTCCCGGTGCCGACAAATCTGTTGTCAATGCGCGTATTGATGCCATGATAGACAAATATCGCCCGGCAGAAGATAAGAAAGAGTACGGTTACACGGCTTTTGTGCAGCCCATCCGTGATACATACCGCAATTATGATGATGTGCAGCGGATGCGTGTCATTATGAGCATTCTTGGTTTTGCCATTCTTTTCATTGCGGCGTTGAACTATGTGCTGATTTCCATTTCCTCTTTGAGCTACCGCGCCAAGTCGGTAGGCGTACATAAATGCAGCGGTGCGAGCGGTGGCACGGTTTTCAGCATGTTTTTGCTGGAAACGGGTATCATCATTGTGGCGGCATTGCTGCTGATGGCGTTGATAATGCTCAACTTCCGCGATTTTGTGGAAGACACGGTCGTTGTAAAGCTCTCCACCTTGTTGGCTCCGGAGCGTATCTGGGTACCGTTGTCGGTAGTGCTTCTGCTGTTTATAGTGGGAGGCGTATTGCCGGGCCGGCTCTTTGCGCGTATTCCCGTATCGCAGGTGTTCCGCCGCTATACCGAGGGGAAGAAGGGCTGGAAGCGTCCGTTGCTGTTTGTCCAGTTTGCAGGCGTGGCATTCATTAGTGGATTGATGTGTGTGGTGATGTCGCAATACCAGTATGTACTGAAAAAGGATATGGGGTATAATCCCAAGCAGATAGCCATAGGCAATGCCTACTGGGATAATGAAGCGACGCGTGATGCGGCTTATCAGTTCTTCAAGGGATTGCCCTACGTGGAAGCGGTGTCCAGCGCCAACAGCACGCCCATTAGCGGATATAGCGGTTCGATGATTCATAGTGAGAGCGGGCAGGCACTGTTCTCTTGTCGTTCTTCTTATTTCATGCGCGAGGACTTTCCTGCTTTGATGGGCATGACTATGAAGACGGGACGTATGGCGCGCGATAAAGAGGAAGTCGTGGTGAACGAGACCTTTGCCGAGATGATGCGTTGGGGAGACGACGTCGTGGGCCGTACGGTATATACCGAAGGGAATACATTCAAGGTCGTAGGGCAGTTGAAGGATTTCCAGATAGAGAGTTTCAGAACCGAGAAGATGCCTTTCATAGCCCGGGGAAACAAGAATTTTTATGGAACGGTACATGTCCGTTTGAAAGAACCCTTTACCGAAAATCTGCAGAAGTTGAACCACGATGTAGCCGAGGCTTTCCATGACCAGACTATTGACTTTACCGGTTATGAGAAAAGGATAGAGAACAGCTATAATTCTGTCCGTGTATTCCGCAATGCCACTTTGATGGCGGCAGTGACCATGTTCTTCATCATGCTGATGGGGCTGATTGGGTATACCACCGATGAGGTGCGCCGCCGCAGCAAGGAGATTGCCATCCGCAAAGTGAACGGCGCAGAGGCTTCTGGCATCTTGGAAATGTTGTCAAGGGATATACTCGTTGTGGCAGCTCCGGCAGTTGTCATCGGTACGGTATTGGCATGGTATGTCAACGGAATGTGGATGGAACAGTTCGCGGAGCGTATTCCCGTCAGTTGGGCAGTATACGTACTGGTAGTGATGGCCAATTTGGTGATTATCGTAGCCTGCGTACTTTGGAAGTCCTGGCGGATAGCGAACGAGAACCCGGTAAACAGCATTAAGAGCGAATGATAATAATATTAATACATAGAATATCATGATTGAAATTAACAACATCAGCAAAGTATTCCGTACTTCGGAAGTAGAGACAGTAGCATTGAACCACGTCAGCCTCGATGTAAAGGAGGGGGAGTTTGTAGCCATTATGGGACCGTCAGGTTGCGGCAAGTCCACCTTGCTGAACATCCTCGGGCTGCTGGACAATCCTACGGAGGGCAGTTACAAGCTGCTCGGTCAGGAAGTAGCGGACTTGAAGGAAAAGGAACGTACCCGTGTGCGCAAGGGCAAGCTGGGATTCGTGTTCCAGAGCTTCAACCTGATAGACGAACTGAACGTCTACGAGAATGTGGAACTTCCCCTTACGTACCTCGGCGTGAAGGCAAGTGAGCGCAAACGCATGGTAGAGGATATTCTGAAGCGGATGAACATCAGCCACCGTGCCAAACACTTCCCGCAACAGCTTTCCGGCGGTCAGCAGCAGCGTGTGGCGATAGCCCGTGCGGTCGTAACCAATCCCAAGCTGATACTCGCCGATGAGCCTACCGGTAACTTGGACTCCAAGAACGGAGCTGAGGTGATGAATCTGTTGACAGAACTGAATAAAGAGGGTACTACGATTATTATGGTGACCCACAGCCAGCACGACGCCTCGTTTGCACACCGCACGATACATCTTTTCGACGGTAGTGTGGTGGCAAGTGTGGCAGCGCAGGATTTGTAACAGACTTTTAAAACAACTTCCATGAGACAACTATATTACACTCTTCAGACACTGATACGAGGAAAAGGCTCCAACCTCATCAAGATTATTTCCTTGGGACTGGGGTTGGCAGTCAGTATCCTCATTTTTTCCCGTCAGGCATTCGAGCTCAATTATGATACCTGCTACAAGGACCATGAACGTTTGTGTCTTGTCAAAACAGTATGGTATTACAACAACGAGTATCATCCTTCGCATATAACTCTTGGACCGGTGGCTGGTACCATTGCCGAAAACCTGCCTGACGAGGTGGAGAGTGTTACCGTCACCCAGCAATGGTGGAGCAATTCGGCTTGGTTTGCCAATGAACGCCGTTTCCAGACCAATGCCATGACGGCCGATTCTTGTTTCTTTGCCACTATGGGCATTGATGTTGTCAGTGGAGACCCTCGCGAGCTGAATAATCCGGAGGTGGTCTTCATCAGCAGGGAGCTGGCCGGCAGCATGTTTGCCGATAAGAATCCCATCGGGCAGACGGTGGTCTATAACAAACAGATGCCAATGACCGTGAAGGGCATTTTTGAAGATTTTCCCGAAAACTCCAGTTTCTATGGAAGTGGTGTCGTGATGTCTCTGGCTACCTCCTTCAAGCATCATTGGGGATACTGGGGGTGGGGAGGTGGAGACAGCTATATGTCCTTTGTCCGTCTGCGCCCGGGGGTGCAATTGGACGATGTGAACACCCGAATAGAGAAACTTGCCGAGCAGGTGCGCAAGAGCGATGATGTGTTTATCAGTCTGGTTCCGATAAAGGACTACCGTATGGAATTTGGTATCAGTACCATGCGTATGGTATGGATTCTGTTGACGCTGGGAACCGCCATACTTTTTATTGTGGCGATGAATTATGTGCTTATTTCCATCTCAGCCATGAACCGTCGTGCCAAAGCTATAGGCGTACATAAATGTAGTGGGGCAAATACGGGAACTATTTTCGGTATGTTCTTATGGGAGACCGGAGTCATCATGCTTTCTTCCTTGCTGCTCGTAGCGCTGCTTCTATTTAATTTCCGTGAGCCGTTGGAGGACATGCTCGACGTTAGTCTTGCCGGTCTTTTCTCTTGGGAAAACATTTGGGCACCGCTTTCAGTGATAGTCATTTTGTTTATGATAGGCGGCATGTTGCCCGGGCAGCTTTTTGCCCGCATTCCGGTGACGCAGGTTTTCCGCTGGTACACCGAAGGCAAGAAAGGCTGGAAACGTCCGCTCTTGTTTGTGCAGTTTGCCGGTACCTCTTTTATTTTCGGCTTGTTGGGGCTGGTGCTTATGCAGAGCCATTACATCACCAATAAAGAACGTGGATTCGATTACCACCGGGTGGCTTATGCTTCGGGCGTATCCTTTGACTCGGATGCGGAAAGCGATGCAAATCGTAGTGTGATGCTTTCTTTGCCTTATGTGGAAGATGGAGCTTGTAGCGGTAATCTTCTTACAGACGGATTGAGTGGAGAAGGGGTTACGACTGATAACGGGCAGTGGATGAGCATGCGTTGGGTGGAATTTGGCAAGGACTATGCCCCGTTTATGAAGTTGGAATTTGCGGAAGGCAAGAATATGGATGCTCCTGGGCAGATATTGGTCAATGAAACATTTTTGAAAATGATGCATTGGGAAGATAAACCGATAGGCAGGCAAGTGCGCAACGGCGATCGCATAGCGGGCAATATTGTAGGTGTACTGAAAGACTTTGCCACATCCAATGCCGCTTATGTGGCGGTGCAACCTATGTATGCAACTTATCTTGACCGATTTTCCGGAAACATCCAATTACGTCTGAAAGAGCCTTTTGACGATAACCTCAAGCGTTTGAACGAAGACATGGAGAAGCTGTTTCCCACCCGTGACATTGTATTTTCCTCGTTCCAAAAGGTCATTGACGACCAGAACAGTACCGTCACGGATTTCCGTAATGCAGCTTTACTGGCTGCCATAACCATCCTTTTTGTTACGTTAATGGGGTTGATTGGCTACATCAATGACGAGATACAACGCCGCAGCAAGGAAATTGCCATCCGCAAGGTGAATGGTGCGGAAGCGTCATCCATTCTCCGGCTTTTCTCGAAGGATATATTCTGGATATCCTTGCCGGCCGTTTTTCTTGGAGGGCTGGGAGCCTGGTATATAGGCGGTGTCTGGATAGAGCAGTTTGTGGAGGGAGTGGATTTTGGTATCTGCGGATTCTTGCTTATTGCATGCATTGTACTATTGCTCATCATCGGTTGTGTAGTATTCAAGGCATGGCGGATTGCCAATGAGAATCCGGTAGACAGTATTAAGAGTGAATAAAGAATAACTTCAGGAAATTATGAGGCGGCACATTTATTATACATTACAAAGCTTGTTGCACAAGCAAGGTTCCAATGCCATTAAGATTGTATCTTTGGCATTGGGACTGCTGATGTCTGTATTTCTATTTGCACGGATTGCATTCGAGTTGAGTTTTGATAACTTTTATCATGATTCGGATAACCTTTATATTGTGAAGACGGGTTGGTTGAAAAATGGAGTGTTGGAAGGTAACGAAAGTCGCTTTACCATCATTCCGATTCCGGCTGCCATTGCCGAAGAGTTTCCGGAACAAGTGGAAAGTAGCACAGTGAGCTGTTCTCTTTTTGATAATAGTTTCCAGTTGGGTGAGCGCCAATTAGATATGTCCACGGTGATGGCAGATACACTTTATTTTTCTGTACTCGGTTTGGAGATGATAGAAGGCAATCCACAGGATTTGGCGGGTCCGGATGTCGTATTCCTTTCTGCCAAGTCAGCAAAGGAGGCCTTCGGTGACGAAAATCCGATAGGGAAAACACTGCGTTATGATTTTGGGGGATATCAGACTACACTGCTCGTGAAGGGTATCTTTGCCGATATTCCGTTGAACACTTCTTTGGAGAGGCGTCCAGAGGCAATCATTTCCTTTCCTACTATAGGGCGGCATCTGAAGTGGAACCTAGGTTGGCAAAGCGGTGGAAACTACGACGGTTATCTCAGGCTGCGCAGCCCGCAGGATGCTGATTGGCTGAATAAGCGTATGTCCATAGCTATTGCCCGTCATATTCCACCGGAAAGTGGTTTAGAATTGAGCGTACGTATTGTCCCTATCCATAATCTGCATATCGAGACTCCTCAAGTACGGAAGATGATTTGGATTATGTTCTTCCTGGGTATCGTGCTGCTTTTTACGACCGCATTGAATTATGTACTCGTTTCCGTGGCTTCGCTGACACAGCGTGCTAAGGCCATCGGTGTACACAAATGCAGCGGTGCTTCGGGAAGTAGCATCTTTTCCATGTTCATGGTAGAGACTGCTATAGTAGTAGGGCTTGCCTTGCTGCTCATTGGACTGTTGGTGTATATTTTCCACGAAAAAATGGAAGAATTGGCAGCTGTACCTCTCAGTGCTCTTTTTGACTGGCAGAATCTTTGGGCACCATTGTCGGTGATACTGTTACTGTTTATTTTAGGTGGTTGCCTGCCTGCCATGCTTTTCGCTCGTATTCCGGTGACACAAGTGTTCCGCCGCTACTCTTCCGGACGCCGCGGCTGGAAACGGGTACTGCTTTTTGTTCAGTTCATCGGAGCGGCATTCATTCTGGGGATGATGCTGATGGTCGTTTCACAGTACAGTTATGTAACGACGCGTGACCGTGGTTGGCGTCCTGAACGTGTGGCATATACCACCCAGCGGGAAGTGGATGGCAATAGCCTGCGTAGTCTTGTCGGCAGTTTGCCTTATGTGGAAGGGGTTGCTTCGGCAGAACGCCCTATATTGTGGTTCGGTTCTAACCAGCCAATTCTTGACAATCAGGGTAACGAGCTTTTCTATCCTCGCAATACCTGGTTCGACAGTGATTTTCTTCCTTTCATTGGTCTGAGACTGAAAGAGGGGCATAACTTGACGGGAGAAGGTCAGTTGCTTGTCAACAGTGTCTTTTGTGAGAAGATGAATTGGACAGACAGCCCCGTAGGCAAGCGGGTGAATGATTATGGCACTGTTGTCGGGCTGTTTGACAGTTTTAGTTTTGCCGATATGCCCAACGATAATTTGCCGGTGATGGTGGAATGGACGGGGAAGACAGCTGCCACCCTGCATGTTCGCCTCAAAGAGCCATTGGATGAAAATCTCGCCCGCCTCAATGAAGAGATGCATCGGATTTATCCTCAGAAAAGCCTCGTATTCCGTTCGGTGGAGCAGGAAATGCGCAGTTATGCCGAGTCTGTACGGGTATTTCGTGATGTCACCCTGCTGGTTTCATTGACCATACTCTTTATCATTCTGATGGGACTGATAGGCTATGTGAATGATGAAATCCGCCTGCGTTCAAAAGAGATTGCCATTCGTAAAGTGAATGGAGCGGAGACGGAAAGTATTTTGCTGTTATTGTCAAGAGATGTGCTTTGGCTGGCCATTCCGTCTGTCGCCATAGGTATTGGGGGAGCATGCCGGGCCGGAAAGCTTTGGGCGAGCCAGTTCTCTGATGTTGTGCCATTCCCTATAGGCGGATATATTCTTGTAGGTTGTCTGTTGCTGTTGTTTATCGTTGCTACCGTGGTATTGAAGGCATGGTGCATTGCCAATGAAAATCCGGTAATGAGCATCAAGAGCGAATAAAGTTGCCGCAACATACATCATGCGTTTGGGGTAGACAGACCATCTGTTTGGGGCGAATAGATGATGTGTTTGGGCTGAATGAATGATATATTTTCGAACAATTTGTTTGTTATAACATAAAATGCAATATTTGCAGTAGAATAAATCACTTTCACCTCGCTTTTTCGGTAATTCCTGTGGGTAATCTTTTTACATATATCCACAATGCCACCGCTGCCGTTACAAAAGCAAAGAAGTCCGATACCGGCATACATATCCAGATGCCGTCCAGCCCAAAGTAATGCGGGAATATCAGTAGTCCCGGCAACAGATACAGTAATTGGCGTGTCAGCGATAAGAAGATGCTGATTTTCGCTTTCCCGATGCTTTGGAAGAAATTGCCGATGACAATCTGTGCACCTACCAGCGGGAATATGGCTACGGCAATGCGTACGCCTCTGGAAGCAATATCTATCAACTCTTCATCACTGGTAAAGATGGCAGATATGGCATGGGGGAACAATTCGCAGATAAGGAAGCCTGTACTGGTGATACATACTCCGGCAATGATGGTCAAGCGCAGGGTAGCCTTCACACGGTCGTGCTTTTGCGCACCGAAGTTATAGCCTACAATCGGTTGCATTCCCATCGTCAGCCCCAATACAATCATTACATAGAGTACCAGCAGTCGGTTGATAATGCCATATGCCCCGATGGCCATATCGCCTCCGTACTGTTGGAGGCTGTTGTTTACGATAATCACAATGATACATGCCGTGACGTTCATCAGGAACGGTGACATACCGATGGATAATATACTGCTGATGATGCGTTTCTTCATCTTCCAGAACCCCCGTTGCAGACGTACCACACTTGTCTTTTGCAGGAAATGGCTCACTACCCACACCATGCCGATGAACTGCGAGATGACCGTTGCCGTTGCAGCTCCCCGTATTCCCCAGTCAAATTGGAAGATGAAAATGGGAGCGAGGATTATGTTGCAGACTACCGTTACCATAGACGTGAGCATCGCTTTCTTGGGATATCCCGTGGCACGCATGATATTGTTCAGGCCAATCATGGTATAAGTGACGGGGGTACCCAGTAATATTACCTGCATAAAGTCGCGTGCATATGGCAACGTATCATTGCTGGCACCGAAGAAGAGCAGAATATCATCCAGAAAGATGAATGAAACACTGCCGAATATGAATGCGTTGACCAGGCAGAACATCAGTGTGTTTCCCAATACTTCCGTTGCTCCGTCCAGGTCTTTCTGTCCCAACCGAATGGACGAAATGGTGGAGCCACCTGCCGATACCATCGTACAGAAAGCCACGACCAGATTCATCAGAGGGAAAGTAATGGCGAGTCCGGCAATGCCCATAGGACCTACGCCATGACCGATGAAAATGCTGTCGATGATGTTGTACAACGAAGTAATCGTCATGCCTATAATGGCCGGAATGGAGTACTGCACAAGCAGTTTGCCAATACGTTCGGTTCCTAATATATGCGCGTTGTTCATTTGATATGAGTCAATTAAGGAGCACAAAGGTATAAAATATTTGTTTGATTCGCAGATTATTCCCACCTTTGTACGCTATAATGTTTTGGTATTAACAGATTTAGGTAAAAGAAAGTTTATGGACACAACAAAAGCAACCGCCGTACTTTTTGATTTTGACGGCGTGGTGGTAGACACGGAAACACAGTACAGTCACTTCTGGCATGAAATGGGAAAGCAGTATTTGGGTATGGATGATATTGAAGGCAGGGTGAAGGGCCAGACGCTGGTCTATATTTATGATACCTTTTTTCCGGGCATGGCGAAGGAACAGGCCGAAATTACCGAACGGCTGAACCGCTTTGAACAGGAAATGTCATTCGACTTTATTCCCGGAGTGCTTGACTTCATTGCCGACCTACACCGGAATGGGGTGAAGACTGCCGTAGTGACCAGCTCCAACGAAGCGAAGATGGCAGCTGTCTATCGGGTTCATCCCGAAATAAAGACTCTTTTCGACCGTATCCTTACGGCCGAGATGTTTACGGCTTCCAAGCCTGCACCGGATTGTTTTCTGTTGGGTATGGAGGTTTTCGGCACAACTCCCGACACCACATATGTATTCGAGGATTCTTTCAACGGGCTGAAAGCCGGCATGGCTTCAGGAGCTACCGTTATAGGGTTGGCAACCACCAATTCCCGTGAAGACATAGCTCCGTTGTGTCATTATGTACTGGATGACTTTCAGGGATTCACTTACGATAAATTAACTCAATTGCACAAGTAATCAGAAAAAGGATTACCTTTGCGCCGAAAATTAAATTGAGTAATTGTAAATACTATCATGGGTTATATTTCAGACGACACTCGTAAAGTGACTACACATCGCCTTGTTGAAATGAAGCAAAGAGGCGAAAAGATATCAATGTTGACATCATATGACTATACTATGGCGCAGATTGTGGACGGTGCCGGGGTAGACGTGATTCTGGTGGGAGATTCCGCTTCCAATGTAATGGCAGGCAATGTCACCACGCTTCCCATCACGCTCGACCAGATGATTTATCATGGCAAATCCGTGGTTCGCGGTGTGAAGCGTGCCATGGTCATTGTCGACATGCCTTTCGGCTCTTATCAGGGCAACGAACTGGAGGGATTGGCTTCCGCTATCCGTATTATGAAAGAAAGCCATGCCGACGCCCTCAAACTGGAGGGAGGCGAGGAAATCATCGGTACGGTGAAGCGTATCCTCAGCGCCGGTATTCCCATCATGGGACATCTCGGACTGATGCCCCAATCCATCAACAAGTATGGAACATATACGGTCCGTGCCAAGGATGATGCCGAAGCCGAGAAACTGGTACGCGATGCGCATTTGCTGGAAGAAGCCGGATGCTTCGGACTGGTATTGGAGAAGATTCCTGCCGCATTGGCTGCCCGCGTGGCAAGCGAGCTGACTATACCCGTTATAGGCATCGGTGCCGGTGGCGATGTGGACGGCCAGGTGTTGGTGGTTCAGGATATGCTGGGTATGAATAACGGTTTTCGTCCCCGTTTCCTGCGTCGCTATGCCGACCTGCATACAGTGATGACGGATGCCATCAGCCGTTATGTATCCGATGTGAAGAATTTAGATTTCCCGAATGAGAAAGAACAGTACTAACAAACTCATGACACTCAATTTTTGGCGGATGTGTACGGCAAATCTGTTGCTGTTCATATCCGTCTATATGCTTTTCCCTTTGCTTCCTTTTGTGATGGGAGAGCAGTTGGGTGTTTCCGTCGGGCAGGCGGGCAGCATGTTTCTGGTCTTTGCGGTGGCCATGTTTGCTGTCGGTCCTTTCCATGCCTATCTGGTCGATGAATATAAAAGGAAACACGTGCTCCTTTACTCCGCACTCATTATGCTGGCGGCTGTTCTGGGATATGCCTTTGTGGATGGTTATACGAAATTTCTGCTGCTTGCCGCTGTGCAGGGAGCATGTTTCGGGCTGGCAACCACAGCGGGCATTACGGTGGCCATCGACATAACGACTTCCGCGCGCCGCAGCGCAGGAAACATGGTATATGCATGGGCTGCACGCTTGGGCATGCTGGTGGGTGTTGTGTTGGGCATTGGAATGTATAAGATGTATGGTTTCCGTATGGTGACCTATCTGTCCGTAGCGGCCGGACTGGCCAGCATATTTTTCGCATCGAGGGTATATGTGGCTTTCCGTGCTCCGATAGGCGTGTCGTTGTGCAATATGGACCGCTTCTTATTGCCGCGTGCATGGGTACCTGCCATCAATATGCTGTTGATTGCTTTTGTACCGGGAGCGTTGCTGCCACTGATGTTTGTGGGCGATTACTGGTCATTGGCGGCATTGGCTGTATTGGTGTTCATTACAGTCCCGTTCATGAAGATGTTCGTCAAGCTGTCGCACCATTGCCAGCGTGGAACGGCAAACACCACTTGCCATTTGTTCATGGAGGCAGGGCTGCTGGTGGGCATGGCTGTGGCTTGCCACCTGATGGACAAAGCGCAGATATACCATGTGGCGTCTGTTGCTGCTATGCTTGCCGTATTTTTCTTTGTACTGCTGACCTATCCTTATTATAAGAAGAAGCGGGTGAGGTAAGGGATAAATACAATCAATCCTATAATGGCCGCCGTTGCAGCACATACCAGTACTGCTCCGGCGGCTATGTCTTTTACTTGCCCTGCCACGGGATGCTGTTGGGGAGACACCAGGTCGACCAGCTTCTCAATGGCGGTATTGAACAGTTCGGCTGCTATCACCACTCCGATGCAGAGAATGATTATCATCCACTCCATGCGGGTAATGCCTAAAACGAATCCTGCAATGACTACCACAGCCGTAGCTATCAGATGGAAGTTCAGGTTCTGTTCTTTTCCTATGCAACACCGGATACCTTTCCAGGCATATCCGAAACTGCGCAACTGCTTTTTAAAGTCATACTTCATGGATTATAGTTGTTGCTTAATTCCTTGAAACCTGTTTCACTCCCTTTACTGTTCTCAGTTTCTTGACGAGCGCTTCCAGATGTCCCGTATCGCTCACCATGATGGTCAGTGTTCCGGAGAACAGCCCGTCATGCGAGTCAATGCCGATGCTTCTCAAAGTAATACCCGTTTCTTTGGAAATGATGGAAGTGATGTTGGTCACGATGCCGATGTCATCGTGTCCCACTACGCGCAGGGTGATGGGGTACTGTGTACCTTGTGACTTTCCGGCCCAGCGTGCCTTCACGATACGGTAGCCGAAACGTGAGTGCAAATCACTGGCATTGGGACAATCGCAACGGTGTATCTTGATACCTCCCGTCACACTGACAAAGCCGAATACATCATCTCCATAGATGGGATTGCAGCAGCGTGCCAACTTGAAATCCAATCCTTTCAGATTTTGATCAATGACCAGTACATCTTCTTTGGTACCTATCTCTTCCGGTATGCCTTGTTGAAGGTTATAGCCTTCAGCACTGCGGTAGACAATATCGTCGCGCGTATCATTTTCCCGTCTTTGCTGTTCCTGGTATTTGTCTATAATCTCGTTGACATCCAGTTCTTCATCGGCTATGGCTTGATAGAAGTCGGTCACTATCTTGAAACCGAGGCGCTTGATGAGGCGCATCATGGTTCCTTCATCATACTCTATCTTCCGGTTCTTGAACTTGCGTTCCAGGGTTTCCTTAGCGAAGGCGTGCTGGCGTGCAGCCATTTCCTTCAATGCCTGGCGTATTTTGGTGCGTGCCTTGGAGGTGGTTACGATGTTCAGCCAGTCCTGCTTGGGCGTCTGCGTATTCGATGTCATTATCTCCACCTGGTCACCGCTATGCAGCATTTGCTTCAGCTGTACATTCTTGCCGTTCACTTTTGCACCGATACATTTGCAGCCCAGTTTGCTATGGATGTGGAACGCAAAATCGAGCACGGTGGAGCCTTTGGCAAGTTTGAACAAATCACCTTTGGGGGTAAATACAAATACCTCGTCTTCGTACAAATCCAGTTTGAACTGGTCCATCGTTTCCAGTCCGTTGCTGTCCGAGCTCTCTAAGGCTTCGCGTACGGAAGTCAGCCATTCGTCAAGACCAGATTCACCTTTCACTCCTTTGTATCGCCAATGGGCGGCCAGGCCTCGTTCGGCAATATCATCCATGCGTTCGGTACGTATTTGTACTTCCACCCATTTGCCTTCGGGGCCCATCACGGTGATGTGCAGTGATTCATATCCGTTGCTTTTAGGTACGGACAGCCAGTCGCGTAGCCTTTTCGGGTTAGGCTGGTACATATCTGTTACGATGGAGTAGGCCTGCCAACATTCCAGTTTCTCCTTTTCCAGGCAAGAGTCCAGGATGACGCGGATGGCGAACAGGTCATACACGCCTTCGAAGGGGCATTTCTGCTTCTTCATTTTCTGGTAGATGGAGTGGATGGACTTGGTGCGTCCTTTAATATGGAACTTCAGTCCGGCTTCTTCGAGCTTCTTCTGTACCGGTGCAATGAAGGCGGCAATGTACTTGTCACGCGATGCCTTGGTCTCATTCAGTTTTTCCTTGATATGGTAGTAAACTTCCTTTTCTGTATATTTCAATGAGAGGTCTTCCAGTTCCGACTTCAATTTGTACAGACCCAGCTTATGGGCAAGGGGCGCATAGAGATAAGCCGCTTCGTTGGCTACCTGCCGACGGGCTTCATCGTTCTTGCAATCCTTTATCTGCCGCATGATGTTTACGCGGTCGGCAATCATGATGAGAATGACACGCATGTCTTCGGCGAAAGTCAGCAACAAGTTGCGGAAATTCTCGGACTCGATGGTAGGGCTTTTGGAATAAAGTTCGTTTACACGTATCAATCCCCGGATGATGCCTGCCACATCCTCGCCATAGATTTGCTCCACTTCCAGAGCGGTGCAAGTGCCGCAGCGCACGGAGTCGTGCAGCATGAGCCCCAGGATAGAAGCACGCTTCATTCCGATTTCTTCCGCTACAATGACAGCCGTCTGCATATCTTTGATGACGGGATTCAAACCGAATATATCACGCTGGATACGGTTGTTCTGTATAGTATTGACAAGATGTGTTTTCAGCTTTTTGCAGTCCCCCTTCTGGAGGGTTTCTCCGGAAAGTTGCAACAGTTTGCGGTAGAGCGAGAAGAGTAAATCTTTCTCTTTGATAGTGAAAAATTCATCAGTTTCCATAATCGTCCGTATTTTATGCTTCAAAGGTAAGTTTTTTCTTCATTTTCTTGACGGCAGTTCTGCTTTTTTTGTATTTTTGGGCATGAATTAATAAAACAAGATATTATGATAACACCGCAAGACAAAGAGTTGCTCGAAAATAAAGGCATCTCCGAAGAACAAATAGCCGAACAGTTGGCTTGTTTCGAAAAAGGTTTTCCATACTTGAAGCTGTCTGCCGCCGCTTCTGTAGAAAAGGGTATACTGGCTCCGGATACGGATGAACAGAAGAAATACCTGGATGCCTGGGAGGCATATACACAAACCGATAAAGTGGTGGTGAAGTTTGTGCCTGCTTCGGGTGCTGCCAGCCGTATGTTCAAGAACTTGTTTGAATTTCTCGGGGCAGACTATGACACTCCCCAGACAAACTTTGAAAAGACTTTCTTTGAGAAAATAGAGAAGTTTGCCTTCTATGATGACTTGAATACCGCTTGCCAGAGGACTGCCGGAAAGGATATACCGACTTTGGTTGCCGCCGGAAACTACAAGGCGGTTGTTGCTGCCTTACTCGAAGGGGCCGGACTGAACTATGGTGCTCTGCCCAAAGGATTGCTTAAGTTCCATAAGTATGAAGACGGTAGCCGCACGCCGCTGGAAGAGCACTTGGTAGAAGGAGCATTGTATGCTGCCAATAAGAACGGTAAGGTGAATGTGCATTTCACGGTTTCGCCCGAACATCGTGCCTTGTTCAAGGCTTTGGTAGACGAAAAGGCTGCCGCTTATGCAAAGAAGTATGGGGTGGATTATAACATCTCTTTTTCGGAACAGAAGCCGAGCACCGATACCATTGCCGCCGATATGGAAAACAAACCCTTCCGCGACAATGGCAAATTGTTGTTCCGTCCCGGCGGTCATGGCGCCTTGATTGAAAACTTGAATGACCTTGATGCGGATATTATCTTCATAAAGAATATCGACAATGTGGTACCCGACAAGCTGAAGGGTGACACCGTATTATATAAGAAACTGATTGCCGGTGTGCTGGTAGCTTTGCAGCAGAAGGCATTTGCCTATTTGCAGTTGCTTGACAGCGGGATATATACACACGAACAAATTCTTGAAATCCTGCAATTCCTGCAGAAGCAACTTTATTGCAAGAACCCGGAGACGAAGAATCTGGAGGATGCCGAACTGGTGATATACCTGAAAGAAAAACTGAACCGTCCGATGCGCGTCTGCGGTATGGTGAAGAACGTAGGCGAACCGGGTGGAGGTCCGTTCTTGGCATACAACAGTGACGGCACTATCTCTCTGCAGATTCTGGAAAGTTCGCAGATTGATATGAACGATCCGGAAAAGAAGGAAATGTTTGAAAAGGGTACCCATTTCAATCCGGTGGATTTGGTTTGCGCCGTACGTGACTATAAAGGACATAAGTTCAATCTCGTGAAGTATGTGGATAAAGCCACGGGGTTCATCTCCTATAAGTCCAAGAACGGCAAGGACTTGAAGGCGCTTGAACTTCCCGGTTTGTGGAACGGTGCCATGAGTGATTGGAACACTGTATTTGTAGAAGTGCCTCTGACTACATTCAATCCGGTAAAGACGGTGAATGACTTGTTGAGAGAACAACACCAATAAGGGGATTTACGATTGGACGATTTACGATGTACGATTGGGATTGCTTTTGCTCGTGGCGGTTTGTTATTTAAAGTAACTCTAATCGTACATCGTACATCGTCTAATCGTAAATATATAAAATTGTAAATAAAAGAATTGATGAAAAAGATTTTATTGTTGGGTTCCGGTGAGTTGGGCAAGGAGTTTGTTATTTCCGCCCAACGCAAAGGTCAGTATATTATTGCTTGCGACTCGTATGCCGGAGCGCCTGCCATGCAAGTGGCAGATGAATGTGAAGTATTCAGCATGCTCGATGGAGATGCTTTGGAACGCGTGGTACGCAAACACCAGCCGGATATTATTGTTCCGGAAATCGAGGCTATCCGTACGGAACGTCTGTACGATTTCGAGAAAGAAGGTATTCAAGTGGTGCCCAGTGCACGCGCCGTGAACTTTACCATGAACCGTAAGGCCATACGCGACCTTGCAGCTAAAGAACTGGGATTGAAGACTGCCAACTATTTTTATGCCAAATCTCTGGATGAACTGAAAGCTGCTGCTGAAAAGATAGGTTTCCCGTGTGTGGTGAAACCGCTGATGTCCTCTTCCGGCAAAGGCCAGTCTCTCGTAAAGAGTGCCGACGAACTGGAGCATGCTTGGGAATATGGCTGTAATGGTAGCCGTGGAGACATCAAAGAACTTATCATTGAGGAATTCATCAAGTTCGACAGTGAGATAACATTGCTCACCGTAACGCAGAAGAATGGCCCGACCTTGTTCTGTCCGCCTATCGGTCATGTACAGAAGGGCGGGGACTATCGCGAAAGCTTCCAGCCTGCCCATATTGACCCTGCCCACTTGAAGGAGGCGCAGGATATGGCAGAGAAAGTGACCCGTGCCTTGACCGGTGCCGGATTGTGGGGAGTGGAATTCTTTCTCAGCCATGAGAACGGTGTCTATTTCTCCGAACTCTCTCCACGTCCGCACGATACGGGCATGGTAACTCTGGCCGGAACGCAGAATCTGAATGAGTTTGAATTGCATTGCCGTGCGGTGCTTGGTCTGCCTATCCCTGGCATCAAGCAGGAGCGTATAGGAGCCAGTGCGGTTATCCTCTCTCCGATAGCCAGCCAGGAACGTCCCAATTATCGTGGTATGGAAGAGGTTACGAAAGAAGAGGACACTTATCTGCGTATTTTCGGTAAGCCTACTACCCGCGTAAACCGCCGTATGGGTGTAGTGCTGTGTTATGCACCTCTTGACAGTGATCTTGACACGCTGCGCGACAAAGCGAAGCGTATTGCTGATAGGGTAGAGGTATATTAATGATTAGTGATGAATGATTGGTGATTTGTTGATGAATGGATACCATCAACAAATCACCAATCGTCAGTATTAATCATTGAAAAAGAGTCCGGGATAAATCTCTCCTCCAAGTTCTGTTACATCGAGGCTTTGTAATAGTTTTCCATCCGGAGCATAGAACAGTTGGAATTCTTCATCGGAATTGTATTGTTCCACCTCAATTATTATCACTGTGGGATGTTTGGGAAAGGTGATGATTCTTATATCCCTTAATCTCATGCCGGTCATTGTACTGCTCATGAATGCTTCTGCCACGGGAGCCGGCACTTTTTCCAGTGACTCTACATCCGTTTCAGTCATAACCCACTCCGCTTGTTTATTGAACCAGACATCAATTTCCTGACCATCTGCAATAAATTCTGCCACGTAGCAACCGGCCATTTGCTCCCATTCCACATCCGTTGCTTGAGGATAGAGCTTTAGAAAAGCTGTTTGTATATTTGCAGGAAGACGCCCTTCCGCAAAGGCGGACACTGACAACAAGACGAGTAGTCCTGCCAGAATACCGAATTTGAACTTTTTCATAATCAAGGTTGTTTTGAGTTTTCTGTAAGAACAACCTTGTTGTATTTTTGTTTCCGGAAATCAGTATATTGGTTGATGCATTTTTAAATATCAGTGAGCCGGCCTTTGTATACAAAAGCTTTTTCTCCGAAATCCACTTCCGGCAGTACGGCACCTTCCTTGAATAATCCGTAAACAGATGACCCCGAACCACTCATGGAGGCATATACAGCTCCTTGCCGGTACATCTCTTCCTTGATTTCTCCAATAGCCGGGAATTGGGGGAATACGCTTTCTTCAAAGTCATTGACCATTCGTCCGTTCCATTCTTCTACGGGAAGTTGGGCAATTTCTTTCAGGGACATTTCCGGATGATGCGGTTTTATCTTTGCAAAGGCATCCCGTGTAGAGACGAAAATGTCCGGTTTTACCAACCATATCCGGTATCCTTTCAATGAAAGCGGAAGGGGAGAAAAGATATTTCCGATACCTTCTGCGTAAGTCGGACGGTTTTTGATGAAGAAGGCACAATCGGCACCCAGCTTGGCGGCATACTCTTCCAGAGTGTCATCCGGCAGTCCGAGTTCAAACTTGTCGTTCAGCAGTTTCAGCATGAAGGCTGCATCGGCCGAGCCGCCACCCAGTCCGGCTCCCGAGGGAATATGCTTGAAGAGATGGATGTCTACCGGAGGAAGGTTGAACCGGTCGTCCAGCAACTTGTAGGCTTTCACTACCAGGTTGCTCTCTGCTTTTCCCTCAATTTCCAGACCTGCCTGATGCAGACGGAACTTGCCGTTTCCTTCGTTCAAGACATTTATTTCCAAAGCATCTTCTATGGGAACCGGATAGAAAATGGTTTCCAGATTATGGTATCCGTCCGGACGCTTCTCTGTGATATTCAGTCCCAAGTTTATTTTGGCATTTGGAAAAGTCAGCATGGCGTTGAAAATTAAGAATTAATAATTTAAAATTAAAAGGAGAAGCTATTGGAGTGCAGCTTCCAAAGACAAAGTTAGTGATTTCTGTTCATAGTAGATTGAAAACTTAACAATGATTTATTTACTGCTTATAAATAAATTCGCTTATCTTTGCCATACGAGCGAAGATAGGCTGCACCTCAACATAACTTTTTCATGCAAGCATGAAAGTTATGTATTCGGTTTGCACTATCTTTGCTTCCCCTTTCTAAAAAGGGAAGTTCATTTAATTTTTAATTTTCATTTTTTAATTCTTAAAGTGGCAGAACAAAGAAGAACATCCCGTACTCCGAAAGGAAAGGCACCACAGCCCGTAACAGACTACGGACGTATCCAGCCGCAAGCGCCGGAGCTGGAAGAAGCTGTCTTGGGAGCCTTGATGATTGAGAAGGACTCTTATTCGCTGGTAAGTGAAATTCTTCGTCCGGAGTCATTCTATGAGCATAGACATCAGTTGATATATTCCGCTATTACCGATTTGGCCGTGAATCAGAAGCCGGTCGATATCCTCACCGTGAAGGAGCAGCTTTCCAAGCGGGGAGAATTGGAGGAAGTGGGCGGCCCGTTCTATATTACCCAACTTAGCAGTAAGGTGGCATCTTCTGCACACATCGAATACCATGCACGTATCATTGCGCAGAAAGCTTTGGCACGTGAATTGATTACTTTTACCAGTAATATCCAGAGCAAGGCTTTCGACGAGACGCTGGACGTGGACGACCTGATGCAGGAGGCCGAAGGAAAGCTGTTCGAGATTTCCCAGCAGAACATGAAGAAGGATTATACACAAATTAATCCCGTCATTGCCGAAGCCTATGATTTGATTCAGAAAGCTGCCGCCCGTACCGATGGTTTGAGTGGCTTGGAAAGTGGGTATACCAAGCTGGACAAGATGACTTCCGGATGGCAGAAGTCCGACCTCATCATTATTGCAGCCCGTCCTGCCATGGGTAAAACGGCGTTCGTACTTTCCATGGCAAAAAACATTGCCGTGAATTTCCGCAATCCCGTAGCACTGTTCTCGCTTGAAATGAGTAACGTGCAGCTGGTGAACCGTCTGATATCCAACGTGTGCGAGATTCCGAGTGAGAAAATCAAGAGTGGCCAGTTGGCAGACTATGAATGGCAGCAGTTGGATTACAAACTGCGTGACTTGCTGGATGCTCCGCTTTATGTGGACGATACGCCTTCTTTGTCGGTATTCGAACTCCGTACGAAGGCACGGCGTCTGGTACGTGAACACGGAGTGAAGATTATCATCATCGACTACCTTCAGCTGATGAATGCAAGCGGAATGTCTTTTGGTAGCCGTCAGGAGGAAGTCAGTACCATTTCGCGTTCATTGAAAGGTTTGGCCAAGGAGCTGAACATTCCTATCATCGCCTTGTCGCAGTTGAACCGTGGTGTGGAGAACCGTGAAGGCGAGGAAGGCAAGCGTCCCCAGTTGAGTGACCTTCGTGAATCCGGTGCCATCGAGCAGGATGCCGATATGGTGTGCTTCATCCACCGTCCCGAATATTACAAGATTTATACTTCTGCCGATGGCAGTGACTTGCGCGGTATGGCGGAAATCATCATAGCAAAGCACCGTAACGGTGCCGTGGGGGATGTGCGTCTGAGATTTATCGGACAGTACACCCGTTTCCAGAATCCGGAGGATGATATGGTTATCCCACCTCCGACAGAGGGTGGAGGAGCTACATTCGGTTCACGTATGAATGCGCCTATCGGAAGTACGGCAACACCGCCACCTCCATCGGCTGCTGATTTTCCGCCACAGACGGACAACCCGTTTGGAGGTGTGGGGTCGGACGGGCCATTACCTTTCTGATGTATTTTTATGGCTACACCCTTTGCCTTGAATGCCTATACCATCGTAGAGTGATGGCTACACCTTTAGGTACAAAGGGTGTAGCCATGTTAAATACTGTATTTGAGCCTATTTACTTATTCTAAAACCTTCAATGTGGACAGTAAGAACGTCAATTTTACTTTTGCTCCCTTTTCCGTTTTGATTGTGCCTCGGGCATCTGCTGTTCTGTGTTTATTTTATCAGAGGATAGAGTATCTTGTTTTATTTCTTGTTCCTTTCTCAGCCGGTTGAGTTTCCATCTGTTCCAGAAAAGGAGCTCACTCCATTTGTTGAAATCCTTTTTGAAGATAATGCCAATACCTTGTGTTGTCAGATTTGTCCGGGTGTAGTAGCGGTCGTTCGTTTCGTTGTACGCTTTCAGGCGGATGTCTCCGGAACGGTTGACGAGCCATTCTGCTTCAAAGTCTCCCACAAAATTGGTATTTGCCATCGGATTGTCACGATAGCCAAAATTACCATTGATAAGTAGTCGGTTATTCAATAATTGCCCCGAAAGCATGGTCTCGAACTCCATGTCTGTCCAGCCTCTTTCACCGGTACTGAAATTGGTGCCGAAGTTCCAGTTATTAACATCGAGAATGTTCGATAAAGCGTTATTCAACTGTCCGGAAAGGGTGGATGAAACAACACTGGACATCATATTCGAATTCTGGGTGGCTCCCAAGTTTTCCGGGGTATAGAACTTGCCGATAGCCAACAGATAGAGTATCTGCATGTTCATTTGCTCGTCAGTAGGAATATAGTTACGGACAATGGCCTGCACTTCATCGCGTTCGTTGGGCAGCTCGATGTCGAATTTTACATCGGGTGAAGTCAATTGTCCGGTAAGGTCCATCATACAGTTCACTTTTACATTTGTCTGGCTGATGTAGCCGGAGGTTGCCTCGTTGGGCATTAGGTCATTTAAGGATGCTGAGTTGACCGTATAGCCTGCTTTTATGTCCAGAGTGGCATCCAGCGGCGAACCGTTGAATGTAATGGTACTTCCATCCCTGATAATAAAGTCCTTTCGGATAACCTCTTGCAGACTGAATTTATAGACTCCCTGGTTTATCCGGTAACTGCCGAACATTTTTACATCTCCTTTATTGAAGAACTCAGTACGGATATTTCCGGTTCCCCGTCCACTGATATAGTCGCCGGCGATAGGGTCCATGATAATCTTCATGGTAGCGTCGGAGGTGGCGTCTACCAAGAGATTCAGCCGGATGTCAGTGTCGCTCTCTTTCTCTTCCTCGATTTCCTTTTGGGCAATCTCGTAGTCGGAAAGGCGAACAGAGTCTTGTACGGCACGGCGTGGCGTCTTGTCCACAAACTTGATGAACTGGTTGCTGACTGCTGTAGATACGTTATCCTTTATATAGGTAAAGGTGGTGTTACGATTGGTAGTCATTGCAACGTCAATGTTAACGCCATCTTGGGCATTACCGGCAATAGTGGCATTCCCCGTACCGTAGACGGTGCCGTAGAAGGGATAGTCCGGTGATTCTTTGGTATTCATCACCAGCATGTCGTTGACATTGAAATTGAAACGGTACTCCAGGTTCTTGAAATGCTGATATTGCAGATAGCCGCTCATGCTGCCTTGATGCCCTTGCGTGTCGAAAATGCGGTTGTTGCGGAAGGTCAACCCGCCGGGCTCGATGTAGATGCTGTCTTTGACGGAGAAAGTGGTGTTGAGCACGTCTACCTTCATGGAAGCATCGCCGAATACACGCCCTTCCATGGTGAGAGCCTTGAATTTGCCATAGAAATGTACATGGCCGGTGGCACGTCCGTTGAATTCGGGCGTGATGCTGCTCATATAATGATGTATAAACTTCAAGTTGGTACCGCCCGCTTCAATTTGGAGATCCAATGAACTGGTGGGCTTCAAGGGATAGACATAGCCATACACATGGCTTTTGGCGATATCTTTCTCCCGGATATGGGCATCCAGATAGATGCCCTTCACGTCGTGGTGCCATTCTCCGTGTATGTTGGCATCACCCAGCAAGCCTTCGTTCAATCCGAGATTGCGGATAAACAAGTCGGTGCTCATGACGGGGGTTTCCAGTACTCCGCTGGCGAAAGCCGGACCGGTGGCTTCTCCTTTGAAATTGACTCCGAGGTCTGCAATGTCGAACACATAACCGATGTTGATTTCCTTCAAATCCAGACGTACTGTATCTTCGGGTTGTGGTGAAACGATACCATTGATACGCAAGTGCCGGTCTTTATGGCTGAAGTAGAAATCATTGACATACACTTTGCCGGAGTCGAGTACCACTTGGGAGGGATGTATATCCCATAGCGTATCGTTCAGTATCACGTTGGTGGGCTGGACATCAATGACGGTTTTTAAGGGGGGAAGTTTCCTCTTGTTTTCATTCGCTTCTTTCTGTTCACGGATGAAGTGGGCGACGGCGGCGAGTTTCCCGCTGTAGGTTACAGTGCTGCTGTTACCCCAGTTCAGCGTGGTCTGTATGCTGTTGTTCTGGGCTTGCGCTTCTAAAGCTATATTGACAGCGCCGCTTGATTTGCGGTTGCTGAAGCGTAGGCGTGTATGGAACTGGTCACCGGGATTCTCGCAAAGGAACATTCCGGATTCGATGAATTTGTTTTCATAGCGGAGACGGGGAAAATAGCCTTCTACACGGAGTCGCTGTGCCTTGTCATTGAAGTATCCTTTAATGGTGGAATGGGTATATACTTTTACCGGAATCTGAAAGACAGTGGAGAGTAGTTCCGTATTGTAAATGTGCATGTCGAAATGGAAATTGTTCTCCGTCTCTATGGGTTTCTTGTCTGGCAGAATCAAGGCGGGGATATAACGACGCATGATATTCAGTACACTGGCAGGCAGGGTACGATAAGAATAATCGCCTTCTATGCTACCTTGGAGAAAGTTGGATTGGATGGTCAGCCGTTTCTGGTCTTCGCTTTCTCTGATGGCGGATATCTTCAGATTGTCCAGGAAGTATTGTGTTTCCGGAGCTGCGAACAGTAAGCTGTCAACGTTGATTTCACCGTTCATCTCGTCAATGGAACCGCCGGTGAAGTCAGCCTTGACTTTGACTGATATTTCCGTATCTTCATAGTTGGGTGTCAGATGTAGGGCATGAGGACGAAATTTGTCGATGCTTGCCTGAAAGTTGAAAGTCGGTACCCGACTGGCGGTATTGATGGTACCGTTCAAAATAACAGAACCATTGGTGTCATCCAAGGCGACTTTTCCCGTGAAGCCTCCCTGCTTGTATTCTCCATCCAGGGTGATATTTTCGTAATTGTAGTCGCTGTAATCAATGGAGGCAACCAGCCCTTTCAGCAGTACGGATGGGTATTGGTTTTCGTAATGGCTGCTGTTGACATCCAGATTGAAAGTTACTTTACCCAGTTTTTTGTTACCCAGCATCTTGCCCAGCTCAAACTCTTTGGTTTTCACTGCACCGGAATAGGCAAAATAACCTTTATCTTTGTTAGAACTTAGTTTTACGTCAGTTTGGATGGTTCCGATGTCAGTGCGTACTTGTCCGTAAGTTACGAGGTCTGTGAAGTAGCCCGATACTTCTCCACGGAAGGAAACCGTTCCTAAGTGTTGCAGGACGGGAGGTACTCCATTATAGTTCTTGCTGAAATTCCGGACAAAGAAGGCAATTCCTTCCGGGGCTGCGTACAAATTGGACAAATTGCCGAATATATAAGCATTTTCCGGATGGGAAAGGTCTTGTAGTGATACGTCTCCCCTCAGATAAAAATGATTTCCGACAGAGACGGAAAGGTGCGGGCAATTCAGTTGATTGACAGTGCCGTCTGTCTGTACCTCTACTTGCAATTTTTCCTTAAAAGAACCAAAAGCCGGAACAAAAGCCGATAAATCCTGCAAGGCGATTTGAGAGGGCAGCAAATGGAATGAGAAACGGACATCTTGGGCAAGATTGTCAAACGCCCCCAGACTGTCATAATCCATGTGTATAGTATCCATTGCCAAAGAGGTGTTGGGGAGGTCGATGGCGAAATTTTCGATTTTCATCCGTTGGTCATTACCGATAACCTTTAGGCTTAGTTTCTTCAATTCAAATCCGGAATGTTCTTCTTCGATGCTCAGACGCTTGATGGCAGCATTGATAGAATCATTTTGCAATGCTTTTAGGGAGATGTTTGCAATAATGTTACGCAAGCGGAGATGCTGTGGATTGAACTTTCCCGGAGTCTCTTTCTCGGACAGCACATCATATGAAACCTTTCCGCGGCGTATCAGTAAGGAATTGATACGGAGATCCAGGTTGTTTTTCTTTTGAACCGTATCTTTGGATGCGAATGCGTCGAGTACAAACTGAAAATTAGGTTTATCCTTGGGAGTCTGCTTGTTCAGATTGATGTTAAAGCCGAACAATTGTATGTTACTGATGGATATTTTGCCGCTGAATAGGGGGAGAATATCGAATTTGGCAGAAAGACGGGTCACCTTCAGCATTTCCTTGCCGGACTGGTCGTCCAGGAGCAGATCGTCGATGATGATGCGGTTCAGCAATCCTATGTTTATTCGCCCAATGGAAATCTTGCTGTCCAGTATGGAAGCCAGTTCATTGGCAACAAATACAGACATTTGTCGCTGAACGGATGGAATGTTTAGCAACAATATGGTACCGATATACAATCCCAATACAATACCGAGTACCCAGCGTACTGTTTTTTTTAGCTTTCTGATAGGCGGTTAATTTTTATAATCAGCCAACAAAAATATGAAATAATACGTTATGAATCGTACTTTTATCACTACTTTTGCAGCGTTTAAACGTAAATAAACATTATGAGTACAATAATCTTGGGAATAGAATCTTCTTGTGATGACACTTCTGCAGCTGTCATCAAAGATGGTTATCTGCTTTCGAATGTGGTGGCCAGCCAAGCTGTGCATGAAGCATACGGCGGGGTAGTGCCTGAACTGGCTTCCCGCGCGCACCAACAAAATATAGTTCCGGTAGTGCATGAGGCATTGAAACGCGCCGGAGTAACCAAAGAGGAATTGAGTGCTGTGGCCTTTACGCGTGGACCGGGATTGATGGGGTCGTTGTTGGTGGGGGTATCTTTCGCCAAAGGGTTTGCCCGTTCATTAGGTATTCCTATGATTGATGTTAATCATTTGACTGGTCATGTGTTAGCTCATTTCATTAAAGCAGAAGGTGAAGATAATGTGCAGCCGGAATTTCCTTTCCTCTGCTTGCTGGTTTCCGGTGGAAACTCACAGATTATCTTGGTGAAAGCCTATAACGATATGGAAATTTTGGGGCAGACCATTGATGATGCCGCCGGTGAAGCCATTGACAAATGCTCGAAGGTAATGGGATTGGGATATCCGGGTGGTCCGATTATTGACAAACTGGCTCGGCAAGGTAATCCTAAAGCCTTCTCGTTCAGCAAACCGCATATTCCAGGGTTGGATTATAGTTTCAGCGGACTTAAGACCTCGTTTCTTTACTCTCTGCGCGACTGGATGAAGGACGACCCCGATTTCATCGAACATCACAAGACGGATTTGGCGGCATCGCTGGAAGCTACCGTAGTAGATATCTTGATGGATAAGTTGCGCAAAGCCGCCAAGCAATATAAAATAAAGGAAGTGGCTGTTGCCGGAGGTGTTTCTGCCAATAACGGATTGCGTAATGCTTTCCGTGAGCATGCCGGGAAGTATGGTTGGAAAATATTTATTCCGAAGTTCAGCTACACAACGGATAACGCTGCCATGATTGCCATTACCGGATACTTCAAGTATATGGATAAGGATTTTTGTCCGATGGAAGCACCTGCTTATTCGCGTGTGACTTTAGGATAATATATATAATAAGGTATGAAGCTGGAAGAAAAGGTAGGAGAGTTGCTGAAAGCAAAGAAATTGTCCCTTTCCACCGCAGAAAGTTGTACGGGCGGAGGAATTTCCGCTTTGATAACTTCCGTTCCTGGCAGTTCGGAATACTTTAATGGTGGTATAGTGGCGTATTCCAATGAAATAAAGATGTCTTTGCTGCATGTATCTGCCGAAACATTGGAAAAACATGGAGCGGTAAGTCGTGAAACTGTTACAGAAATGGTGAAAGGTGCGATGAAAACGCTGAAAACAGATTGTGCAGTGGCTACTTCCGGTATTGCAGGTCCTGGAGGTGGGACTCCGGAAAAACCGGTGGGTACGGTGTGGATAGCCGCTGCCTATAAAAATGAAATCGTTACCATGAAGCAGGAGGGAGACGAGGGAAGAAAGGGAAATGTGGAAAAAGCAATTCAAAATGCCCTTTTGTTGCTTTGTGAGAAGCTGAAATGAGGAAAAAATGCTATCATACAGTGAATTATTTTAAGAAAAACTTGTTTGGTAACGATAAAAGTGCTTACTTTGCGCTCTGTTTGAAATAGGCAAAAAAGAAAACTATAAAATTAAGATAGAAATGTCAAAGATTTGTCAAATTACCGGAAAGAAGGCCATGATTGGCAACAATGTTTCACACTCAAAGAGAAGAACAAAGAGAACCTTTGATTTGAACTTGTTTAACAAGAAGTTCTACTATGTAGAGCAGGATTGCTGGATCAGCCTTAGCATTTGCGCTAATGGTTTGCGCATTATTAATAAGAAAGGACTGGACGCTGCTTTGAAAGATGCGGTAGCTAAAGGTTATTGTGATTGGAAAAGCATTAAAGTTATTGGCTAAAGTAGAGGAGAATACTGATTATGGCAAAGAAAGCAAAAGGTAACAGAGTACAGGTGATTCTGGAATGCACAGAACACAAGGATAGCGGTATGCCGGGTACTTCTCGTTATATTACGACGAAGAACAGAAAGAATACCACAGAGAGATTGGAGTTGAAGAAATACAATCCGATTCTGAAGAGAGTGACAGTACATAAAGAAATTAAATAATAAATCTATAACTTATGGCAAAGAAAGCGGTAGCAACCTTGCACGAAGGAAGCAAAGAAGGACGTTCTTATACAAAGGTTATCAAAATGGTGAAGTCTCCTAAGACTGGTGCTTACATCTTTGATGAACAGATGGTCCGTAATGAAGATGTTCAGAACTTCTTTAAGAAATAAGATAAATACAGTGGCTGTAAAGCGCTGATGACTTATAAAGATCCCCCTTGTCGGTATTTCCGGTAAGGGGATTTCTTTTTAAAAAGAGGACGAAGTTTTTAATATTCGTCAGTTTTGTTATATCTTTGCTGAAAATGCGAAGATAGGCTGCACCTCGGCATAAAAAATGAACGGGTTCATTTTATTCTGCATCCGGTTTGCACTATCTTTGCAGGGAATGCGAAAATAGGTTGCATAAAAATAATTAGTGTATGGGATTTTTTAGTTTTTTCTCCAAGGAAAAAAAGGAAACATTAGATAAAGGATTATCTAAGACCAAAGAAAGTGTGTTTGGCAAGATTGCGCGTGCCGTGGCAGGAAAGTCAAAAGTTGATGATGAAGTATTGGATAATCTGGAAGAGGTGTTGATAACTTCGGATGTGGGCGTGGAAACGACACTGAAAATTATTGAACGTATCGAAAAGCGTGCTGCAGCCGACAAATATATGAATGCCACTGAGCTGAATCATATTTTACGTGATGAAATCGCAGCGTTGCTTACAGAGAATAATTCGGAGGATGTGGATGACTTTGAAGCACCGATTGCGAAGAAACCATACGTCATTATGGTAGTGGGCGTCAATGGTGTAGGGAAGACTACTACGATTGGCAAACTGGCTTATCAATTCAAGAAAGCCGGAAAGTCTGTTTATCTGGGTGCTGCCGATACTTTCCGTGCTGCTGCTGTGGAGCAGTTGGTGATATGGGGTGAACGGGTAGGTGTACCTGTTGTAAAGCAGAAAATGGGTGCTGACCCGGCTTCTGTCGCTTTTGACACACTGAGTTCCGCAACTGCCAATAATGCCGATGTGGTAATTATAGATACAGCAGGACGCCTTCATAATAAAGTCGGTTTGATGAATGAACTGACGAAAATCAAGAATGTGATGAAGAAGGTTGTTCCTGATGCTCCGAATGAGGTGTTGCTTGTGTTGGATGGCTCAACCGGACAGAATGCATTCGAACAAGCCAAGCAGTTCACTCTGGCAACGGAGGTTACGGCAATGGCTGTTACAAAGTTGGACGGAACAGCCAAGGGTGGCGTAGTCATCGGCATTTCAGACCAGTTTAAAATTCCGGTTAAATATATTGGATTGGGTGAAGGAATGGAAGATTTGCAGGTGTTCCGTAAAAAGGAATTTGTTGATTCACTGTTCGGGGAGAATGCATGAAACGGAAGACTATAGATATCATCACTTTAGGATGTTCTAAAAACCTGGTGGATTCGGAACATTTGATGCGTCAGTTGGAGGAAGTGGGATTCCATGTGACACATGATGCGGAAAGACCGAAGGGACAGATTGCCGTAATCAATACTTGCGGTTTCATCGGTGACGCCAAGGAGGAATCCATTAATATGATTCTGGAATTTGCGCAGGCCAAGGAGGAAGGAAACTTGGAGAAGCTTTATGTAATGGGTTGCCTTTCGGAACGTTATCTGAAGGAATTGGCCGTTGAAATTCCCCAGGTGGATAAATTCTATGGTAAATTCAATTGGAGAGAGTTGTTGCAGGATTTGGGAAAGGCCTATCATGACGAGCTGCACATAGAGCGCACATTGACCACTCCCAAGCATTATGCCTATTTGAAGATATCCGAAGGGTGTGACCGTAAATGTTCTTATTGCGCTATTCCCATCATTACGGGACGGCATGTGTCGCGCCCGATGGAGGAGATACTTGACGAGGTGAAGTATTTGGTTGCACGGGGTGTAAAGGAATTCCAGGTTATAGCCCAGGAGTTGACCTATTACGGAGTAGATTTATATAAGAAGCAAATGTTGCCCGAGCTTGTTGAGCGGATTTCGGATATTCCCGGAGTGGAGTGGATACGCTTGCATTATGCCTATCCGGCACATTTTCCGGCTGATTTATTCCGTGTGATGCGCGAGCGTGACAATGTATGCAAATATATGGATATTGCCCTGCAACATATCAGTGACAATATGCTGCAAAAGATGCGTCGCCATGTGACGAAGGATGAGACGTATAAGCTGATAGAACAATTCCGTGAGGAGGTTCCCGGTATTCATCTCCGTACTACACTGATGGTGGGGCATCCAGGAGAAACTGAAGCCGATTTTGAGGAGCTGAAAGAGTTTGTCCGTAAAGTGCGTTTCGATAGAATGGGGGCTTTTGCGTATTCGGAAGAAGAAGGGACGTATGCCGCTGCTGAATATGAGGATTCTATTCCCCAGGAAGTGAAACAAGCGCGCTTGGATGAGTTAATGTCTATTCAACAAGGCATTTCAGGGGAGTTGAGTGCGGAGAAAGTAGGCAGGCAGATGAAAGTAATCATTGACCGGCTGGAAGGCGAATATTATATTGGACGTACAGAATTTGATTCTCCCGAAGTGGATCCTGAGGTTTTGATTGAGCGTGGAGACAGGGCGTTGCATATAGGTAACTTTTACCACGTAGAGATAGTAAATTCCGATGATTTCGACCTTTTTGGACGAATAATTTAAAGATTTTTCCTTATCTTCTTGCATATGTGAAGAAGATTTGCTAATATAGCACCGTAGTTCAATTTAAAGGCTTACATTTTGAATAACAAAGAGTTTACTTCTGAATTGTCGCGGAGGTTAGGGTACACATTGAAAGATACTTCTGAGCTGGTTGCTTCATTGCTGGCAGATATGACACGGCAGTTGGAGGAGGGGAATATTATCTCTATACAAGGGTTCGGTACATTCGAAGTGAAAAAGAAGGCAGAGCGTATATCTGTGAATCCGACTACAAAGCAACGTATGCTGGTGCCTCCCAAATTGGTGTTGACCTATAAGCCGAGTACATTGTTAAAGGATAAGTTTAAGTAACCGGCTTTTAAAAAATCTCCCGTATTATGAATGAGAAACTGAACATACAAGACCTGATTGACACGCTGGCTGAAAGGCATGGCATGAGCAAGAAGAATGCGGATAGTTTTGTGAAAGAATTCTTCCAGCTGATTGAGGAGTCTTTGGAGAAGGACAAATATGTGAAGATACGAGGTTTGGGGACTTTCAAGCTGATAGATGTCGGGAGTCGTGAAAGCGTTAATGTGAATACGGGGGAAAGGTTTGAGATACAAGGGCATACAAAAGTGTCGTTTACACCGGAATCGGCTTTGAAAGATATTATCAATAGACCATTTTCGCATTTTGAAACTGTAGTTTTGAATGACGCTACGGTGCTTGAGGACACCCTGCAGGAAAATGACAGTGAAGATGATGAAGATACTGAAATCAAAACTCCGGAACAAGAGGTGGAGGAGAAGGTTGCCTTAGTGGAAGAAGCCACGATAGAAGAACCTTTGGTGGAAACTGTAGTCGAAGAGCCGTTAGTTGAGCCCGAACCGGAAGTTGAAGAGGAGAAACCGGAAAAAACTGAACCTGAAGCAATGCCTGAAAATATAGTTGCTGTTGAACCGGAACCGTCTGAGCCAGTGATAAAAGATACGGCAGATTCTTCGACTATGAAATATTTTATAGGCATCGTTGTATTTGTAGTGTTGTTGTGTGGTGGTGCCGTAGCTTTCATGTATTATCCGGACTTGCTTGACAAACTTACTGCAAAGCCTCTTGTAGAAGAGGTTGCAGACTCGGATGTGAAGGAATCTGTTACTGAAAAGGTGGATGTCCCTGCCGGTCAAGACAATATTGCCTTGACAGACAGCATTGTTTCAAAAGATGTTGTAGTTCCTGCCCGGACAGATATTGTGGCAGAAATTGTTGCTACAACAACTCCTGCGCTTACAACAACTCCAAAGGAAAATGTACAGGCACAGTCTCCCGCTCCTAAAAAAGAGCAGAAAAAGACAGTTGCACCGTTTGAGCCGGATTCTGTGGGGTATACGATTGTGGGAACAGAAACCACTTATACCATCAAGGAAGGGGAAACGCTGACTAGGGTAGCGCTTCGTTTTTATGGGACAAAAGCTCTTTGGCCTTATATCGTGAAGCATAATCCCGGCGTAATCAAGAATCCGGATAATGTACCTTATGGTACCACTATCAAGATACCGAAATTAGCCAAGAAGCAGTAAAAAATTACTGCTTCTTTTTTGTTAAATACTAAACTCTATGAAAGTAGTTTAATCTAAAAGGTTTCGCATAGTTTTTTAATAAAAATTAGTTGGTATGGTTAATTTATTCCCGTACTTTTGGGAGCGAAAAAAATAATTGCCGGTTCAAAACCGGATAAATGAAGAAATTAAACATTAAAAAATAGATTGATTTATGGCTGAAACAATTGACATCCGCGAACTGAATGAGCGGATTGAAAGACAAAGTGCTTTCGTTACCAATCTTACCACAGGTATGGACCAGGTCATTGTAGGACAAAAGCATCTGGTAGAGTCGTTGTTAATTGGTTTGTTGTCCGATGGACATGTGTTGTTGGAAGGTGTGCCCGGTTTGGCAAAGACTTTAGCTATCAAGACGCTTGCTTCGTTGATTGATGCGCAATACAGCCGCATTCAGTTTACGCCTGACTTGTTGCCTGCCGACGTAATAGGTACAATGGTTTACAGCCAGAAGGATGAAACGTTCCAAGTAAAAAAAGGTCCGGTCTTCGCAAACTTTGTTTTGGCTGATGAAATCAACCGTGCTCCGGCCAAAGTACAGAGTGCTTTGCTGGAAGCCATGCAGGAACGTCAAGTTACTATCGGCAATGAAACTTTCGGGTTGCCCAAACCATTCCTGGTGCTTGCCACACAGAATCCTATCGAGCAGGAAGGTACTTATCCGCTGCCCGAAGCGCAAGTGGACCGTTTCATGCTGAAAGTCGTAATAGACTATCCGAAGCTGGAAGAGGAGAAACTGATTATCCGTCAGAATATCAATGGTGATAAATTTGAAGTGAAGCCCATTTTGAAGGCAGACGAAATTATTGAAGCTCGTAAAGTGGTTCGCCAGGTGTATCTGGATGAGAAAATAGAAAAATATATTGTTGATATTGTATTTGCTACCCGTTATCCGGAAAAATATGATTTAAAAGAACTGAAAGACATGATTGGTTTCGGCGGTTCGCCCCGTGCTTCCATCAACTTGGCCTTGGCTGCCCGTAGCTACGCGTTCATCAAGCGTCGCGGTTATGTCATTCCGGAGGATGTGCGCGCTGTGGCACACGACGTACTTCGCCACCGTATCGGCTTGACTTACGAGGCGGAAGCCAGCAATATGACATCTGATGAAATCGTCAGCAAGATACTGAACAAGGTTGAAGTGCCCTAACGCATAATAGAGGTTTTCGTAAACTTGAGGTTTACAATCCTATACCTGAGGCTTAGCGTCGTAAACCTTAGGGTTGAGTACCGAAAACCTCACCCCTTTTCATAGGGAAGTTTCTGTTATAAACTAAATTGCGCTTGTGTGCTTAAATGAGATTATTAAAATAAATCAATGGAAACAACAGAACTTTTGAAGAAAGTCCGTCAGATTGAGATAAAGACGCGCGGATTGTCCAACAATATCTTTGCCGGGCAGTATCACTCTGCCTTCAAGGGTAGAGGTATGGCATTCTCCGAGGTGCGCGAGTATCAGTTTGGCGACGACATACGCGACATTGACTGGAATGTGACCGCCCGCTTCAACAAGCCTTACGTCAAGGTGTTTGAGGAGGAGCGCGAATTGACAGTGATGTTGTTGGTAGATGTTTCCGGTAGTTTGGAATTCGGTACGGTAAAGCAGATGAAGAAGGATATGGTGACGGAAATTGCCGCTACACTGGCATTCTCTGCCATTCAGAATAATGACAAGATTGGTGTCATCTTCTTTTCGGACCGGATTGAGAAGTTTATTCCGCCCAAGAAGGGACGTAAGCATATACTTTACATCATCCGCGAACTGATAGATTTTCATGCGGAAAGCCGGAGGACGAACATCCGTTTGGGATTGGAATATCTGACGAATGTGATGAAACGCCGTTGCACGGCATTTGTCTTGTCCGACTTCATCGACCAGGAAAGTTTCAAGAACGCCATGACCATTGCCAATCGTAAGCATGACCTGGTTGCCGTTCAGGTGTACGAC
Organism: Bacteroides sp. AM07-18; assembly: GCF_003602695.1. Lineage (NCBI taxonomy): Bacteria > Pseudomonadati > Bacteroidota > Bacteroidia > Bacteroidales > Bacteroidaceae > Bacteroides > Bacteroides sp. AM07-18. Next base: position 610,966 of record NZ_QTLM01000001.1, on the reverse strand, counting down.
CGTCGTGTGGAAGAATTGCCACCCGTGGGACTGATGAAGATTAGGGATGCCGAGACGGGACATGAGCAGTGGATTGACACCTCCTCGCGTGCCGTGCGCCGTGCCCATCATGATTGGTGGGTGAACAAGCAGGCGGAATTGAATGAAACGTTTACCAAGAGTAATGTCGACAATGTGTCGGTACGTACCGACCAGGATTATGTCAAGGCATTGATGAATTTGTTTGCGAAACGAAATTAATCGGAAAATGAAAAGATATTTATTTCTGATAGCGTTATTGATAGCATGGTCGGGAAGGGTAGTAGCCCAGTCGGTAACGGTAGATGCTACGATTGACTCTTTGCAGATTCTTATTGGAGAGCAGGCAAAGATAAAGCTTCAAGTATCTCTGGATGCCGATAAGCGTGCCATATTCCCGGTATATACCGATACGCTGGTGAATGGGGTTGAAATTATTGATGTGGCCAAGCTGGATACGCAACTGCTGAATGATGGCCGGCGTGCATTGATAACTCAAGAGTATACAGTTACCTCTTTCGACTCGGCTCTTTATTATCTGCCGCCTATGGAAGTGACAGTGGATAATGAGAAGTATCGCTCCAAAGCGTTGGCCTTGAAAGTATATTCGGTGAATGTCCCGTTAGACCCGGAGAATCCGGAACAGTTCTTCGGTCCCAAAACAGTGATGCAAGCGCCTTTTGCCTGGGAAGACTGGTATGGTCTTATGGCTTGTGGTGCGCTGATTATCCCGATAGGGATATTACTTGTCTATCTGATAATGCGCTTCTTCGACAATAAGCCTATTATCCGTAAGGTGAAGGTAGAACCTAAGCTGCCTCCCCATCAGTTGGCTATGCAGGAGATAGAACGTATCAAGAATGAGAAGGTATGGCAGAAAGGGGAACCGAAGGAATATTATACGGAATTGACTGATGCTCTTCGTACATATATAAAAGACCGCTTTGGTTTCAATGCTTTGGAAATGACTTCTACGGAAATCATAGATAAGTTGCTGGAAATGAAAGATAAGGAAGCAATATCGGATTTGCGTGAATTGTTCCAGACTGCTGATTTGGTGAAATTTGCCAAGCATAATCCATTGATGAACGAAAATGACGCTAACCTGATTAATGCCATTGACTTTATTAATGAAACCAAGGAGAAAGAAGAGGAGAATGCCAAGCCGCAGCCTACTGAGATTACCATTATCGAGAAACGTTCTTTGCGTACCAAGATTTTGCTGGGAGCGGGTATTGTGGTGTTGGCTGTAGCTCTTGCCTGTTCATTGATATATATCGGATTGGAGTTGTATAATTATTTTGCTTAATGCTGGAAAAGTGACTTCAATCGGATATACATGAGTGAAAAATGAAGGATGTTTGGAGCGAAGCTGAATTGTAAATCGTTAAATCGTACATAAATATGGTTTTTGCCAATATTGAATATTTATTTTTGCTGCTGTTGCTTATACCTTATATAGTATGGTATATTATGAAGCGGAAGAGTAGTGAAGCTACGCTTCAGATTTCGGATGCCCGTGTGTATGCCCATACCCCTAAAAGCTATAAGAACTATTTGTTGCATGTACCGTTTGTATTGCGGATAATTGCCTTGATACTGATTATTCTTGTTTTGGCACGTCCGCAAACCACCGATAGCTGGCAGAACAGTGAGATTGAGGGTATTGATATCATGCTTGCTATGGACGTTTCTACCAGTATGCTGGCCGAAGACCTGAAACCTAATCGGTTGGAAGCGGCGAAGGATGTGGCGGCAGAGTTTATTAACGGACGTCCGAATGACAATATAGGTATAACTTTGTTTGCTGGAGAAAGCTTTACGCAATGTCCGTTGACAGTAGACCATGCCGTATTGTTGAACTTGCTTAAAGATATGAAGTGTGGGCTGATTGAAGACGGAACGGCAATCGGTATGGGTATTGCCAATGCCGTTACCCGTTTGAAGGATAGCAAGGCAAAGTCGAAAGTCATTATTCTGCTGACGGACGGTGTCAATAATAAAGGTGATATTTCTCCTTTGACGGCTGCTGAAATAGCCAAGAGTTTTGGCATTCGCGTTTATACTATTGGGGTGGGAACCAATGGTATGGCTCCTTATCCTTATCCGGTAGGTGGAACAGTGCAATATGTCAATATGCCCGTCGAAATTGATGAAAAGACTTTGACACAGATTGCCGGAACAACGGAAGGTAACTATTTCCGTGCCACCAGCAACTCGAAGTTGAAGGAAGTGTACGAGGAGATAGACAAGCTGGAGAAAACAAAATTGAATGTAAAAGAATACAGCAAGCGCCAGGAAGAGTACCGCTGGTTTGCGTTGGCTGCTTTCTTGTGCGTATTACTGGAGGTACTGTTACGCAACTCTATATTGAAGAAGATACCGTAAAAACGGAGAATGTCTTTTAGTGTATCAGTCATTGCGTAGCCAAATTGTAAATTGTAAATTGTAAATTGCTAAATTGTAAATAAAAAGATGTTTCGATTTGAAGAACCTGCATATTTATACTTGTTGCTGCTGCTGCCTTTATTGGCGGCCTTCTACTTATACTCCAATTATCGGAGGAGGAAAGCCATTCGTAAATTTGGTGACCCTATACTGATGGCACAGCTAATGCCGGATGTTTCCAAATACCGTCCGGATGTGAAGTTTTGGTTGGTTTTTGCGGCTATTGGGTTGTTCACGGTACTGCTGGCACGTCCGCAGTTTGGTTCCAAACTGGAGACGGTAAAACGCCAGGGAGTGGAAGTGATGATTGCGTTGGATATATCCAATTCCATGCTGGCACAAGACGTACAGCCAAGCCGCTTGCAGAAGGCAAAACGGCTGGTGGCGCAGTTGGTAGATAAGATGCAGAATGACAAGGTCGGTATGATTGTTTTTGCAGGTGACGCATTTACCCAGTTGCCTATTACGAGTGATTATATTTCTGCCAAGATGTTTTTGGAGTCCATCGACCCTTCGCTGATTTCCAAGCAAGGTACGGCAATTGGAGCTGCAATAAATCTGGCTGCCCGGAGTTTTACACCTCAAGAAGGGGTGGGACGTACTGTTATTGTCATCACCGACGGTGAAAACCATGAAGGTGGTGCCGTAGAAGCTGCTAAGGCTGCTGCAGAGAAAGGTATCCAGGTCAATGTATTAGGGGTAGGTATGCCTGAGGGTGCCCCCATTCCAATAGAGGGTACTAATGATTATCGTCGTGATCGTGAAGGTAATGTAATCGTTACTCGCTTGAATGAGCAGATGTGTCAGGAAATTGCTCAGGCAGGAAATGGTATTTATGTGCGCGTAGACAATACCAATGGTGCACAGAAAGCGATTAGTCAGGAAATCAACAAGATGGCAAAGGCAGATGTGGAAACACAGGTGTACACGGAATTCAATGAACAGTTTCAGGCAGTGGCATGGATTATTCTGCTGTTGTTACTGACTGAGATGTTGATATTGGAGCGCAAGAATCCTCTGTTCCGCAACATTCATTTATTCTCTAATAAGAAATGATGCGTATGTTACAGAAAAAATATATTGGAATAGTTTTGCTGCTGTTAGTGGCAGCTTCAGCTTCTGCACAGAAGGCGGAACGCGATTATATCCGTAAGGGAAACCGTTTTTTTAAGGATAGCGTATATGTGGATGCAGAAGTGAACTATCGGAAGGCTTTGGAGGTAAACCCGAAGTCAACGGTTTCCATGTTCAACCTGGGAAATACATTGACCCAGCAGAACAAGCTGCAGGAAGCGATGGAGCAATATGTGGGAGCTACCAAGATAGAAAAGGACAAATCGAACTTAGCACAGATTTATCATAATATGGGAGTCATCTTTCATTCTCAGAAGGATTATGCAAAGGCGGTAGAAGCCTATAAGGAGTCGTTACGCAATAATCCGAAAGATGATGAAACGCGCTATAACCTTGCTTTGGCACAGAAACAATTGCAAGACCAGCAGCAGAACCAGGATCAGAATCAAGATCAGGATAAACAGGACCAACAGAAGGAGCAGGATAAACAGCAGGATCAGCAGAAAGACCAGCAACAGAATCAAGACCAGCAACAACAACCTTCTCAGCCGGAAAAGAAAGATAATGAGATGTCTAAGGAAAATGCCGAGCAGCTGTTAAACTCTGTCATGCAAGACGAGAAGGATGTGCAGGATAAAGTGAAAAAGCAGCAGGTACTTCAAGGAGGTCGTCTGGAAAAAGATTGGTAACAAACATAATAGGAATAATATATGAGAAAAATAGTTTTCTTATGGATAGCACTGATTGCAGTCAGTATGAATGCCTTTGCCGATGGCAAGGTATCGTTTACTGCGTCCGCTCCTGACGCTGTGGCGGTAGGAGACCAGTTCAGACTGTCGTATACGGTGACTACACAAAAGGTAAGGGACTTTCGTGCTCCTTCTATGAAGGGATTTGATGTGTTGATGGGGCCCAGCCGCTCGCAACAGAGTAGCGTGCAGATGATTAATGGGCAGACGACTTCAACCAGCAGTATTACATTCACTTATATTTTAATGGCGACTGCAGAAGGTGATTTTACTATTCCAGGAGCCACTATCACTGCTGATGGTAACCAAATGGTTTCGAATTCTGTACAAGTAAGGGTTCTTCCGGCAGATCAGGCTGCTAATGGAGCTTCTGGAAATGGTGGCAAACAGAGTGAGGGCACTGCCAGCCGCGCTTCTTCCGGGACATCTGTATCGAATAGTGATTTGTTTATTACAGCTACTGCCAGTAAGATGACGGTGTATGAACAAGAGGCTTTTCTGCTGACATACAAGATATATACCTTGGTGGACTTACGTATGTTTGATAATGTGAAATTGCCTGACTTCAAAGGATTCCATTCTCAGGAAGTAGAATTGCCTAATGACAGAAGATGGGGATTGGAGCATTATAAAGGTAGAAATTATCAGTCTACAATCTATCGTCAGTTTGTGTTGTTCCCGCAACAAGCCGGTAAACTGACAATTGATGCAGCACGTTTTGACGCTTCTATAGCCAAGGCTACACAAGTATCCGATCCGTTCGAGGCGTTTTTCAATGGAGGAAGCAATTACGTAGAGGTGAAAAAGACTATTTTGACTCCGCAACTGACAATTGACGTAAAGCCCTTGCCGGCAGGTAAGCCAGCCGATTTTTCGGGAGGAGTGGGAGAGTTCAATATAACTTCTTCTATCAATAGTACAAATGTCAAGACCAATGATGCTGTTACTGTCAAACTTGTCATTTCTGGTACTGGTAATCTGAAATTGCTTTCTAATCCGGAAGTTAAATTCCCCGAGGATTTTGAAGTATATGATCCGAAGGTGGACAATAAATTTCGTCTGACAAATTCGGGCCTCTCCGGTAGTAAGGTCATTGAGTATCTGGCAATTCCTCGTAATGCGGGAACTTATAAGATTCCTGCCGTAAAGTTCAGTTATTTTGATATTAATTCCCGTTCGTATAAAACGTTGACTACGGAAGAGTATGAATTGCATGTGGAAAAGGGAGCAGGCAATGCTGCTCAGACTATTGCAAACTTTACAAGCAAGGAAGAACTGAAAGTATTGAACGAGGATATTCGTTTTATCAAGCAGAATAACGTAACTCTGTCTCCCAAAGGTGATTTCTTCTTCGGTTCGTTGACGTATTGGTTACTTTATTTGATACCGGGTATTGCATTCATTACATTCTTTATCATCTATCGTAAGCAAATAGCAGCCAATGCAAATGTAGCAAAGATGCGTACCAAGAAAGCCAATAAAGTGGCGGTGAAACGTATGAAGCAAGCTGGTAAATTATTGGCTGAGAATAAGAAAGATGCGTTTTATGATGAGGTTTTGAAGGCTCTTTGGGGGTATATCAGTGATAAACTGAACATTCCGGTATCCCGTTTGTCTAAGGATAATATCGAAGAGGAACTTCGTAATTATGGTGTGAATGATGCGTTGATAAAGGAATTCCTCGATGCATTGAATAACTGTGAGTTTGCCCGCTTTGCTCCGGGTGATGATAACCAGGCTATGGATAAGGTATATTCAGCTTCTTTGGAAGTTATCAGTAAAATGGAAAACTCGATAAAACATTAATCAGGAGGAAATGGTAATGAATAAAATATTGTTTTTTACTCTTAGTCTAGTGATGGCAATTACTGCCTATGGGCAGAATTCTGCATCTGTAGATACATTACAGACTGCTAGTGACTCTACATCCGTCGGTTCACATGCGGAATTCTCTGCTGCAAGGCAAGAAAGCAATGTGACAAAGGTTGAAGGTGACAGCGCTTATATACGGAATGATTATGCTTCTGCCATTCAAATATATGAGAATCTGTTAAAGAAGGGAGAGGCTGCAGAGGTCTATTATAATCTTGGCAACAGTTATTATAAGGCAGATGATATAGCAAGAGCTATATTGAATTATGAGCGTGCCTTGTTGTTGGAACCTGGTAATGCTGATATTCGTGCAAATTTGGAGATAGCACGTTCTAAGACAATCGATAAGGTAATCCCAGTTCCTGAGGTTTTCTTTGTATCTTGGACTAAATCGTTGATTAATTGTCTTAGCGTAGACGCATGGGCTAAGTTGGGGATTGTGTTCTTTGTACTATTACTCGTTTCGTTCTATCTCTTTTTCTTTTCAAAACAGATTATGGGAAAGAAAGTGGGATTTATTGCAGGAATAGTATTCCTGGCTCTTGTTATATTGAGTAATGTGTTTGCTGCTCAGCAAAAAGGCGAACTGATGGAACGTAACGAAGCTATAGTGTTGGCACCTAGTGTCACAGTGCGTAGTACTCCCAGTGAAAGTGGTACAAGTCTGTTCATTCTTCATGAGGGACGTAAAGTTGAGATAAAAGACAACTCTATGCGTGAATGGAAAGAAATTCGTTTGGAAGATGGTAAAGTAGGGTGGATTCCAGCTTCTGCCATAGAAGGTATTTAAATTTTCCCTGTATTCTAAAAACAGCTCGTATAAACCCGATAATTCTGCTTTATACGAGCTGTTTCTGTCTATTTTTAGGAGCTTTTTCTCTGTACTTATAATTCTGCATACTTGAAAATGATTATTTTTTGGAGAGGCAATATTCTTTTTGAAAAAAGATAAAGAAATAGTTTGTTTTATCCTTTTTTTTCCTTAAGTTTATAGCGTGATAATAAAAAGTACAGAGTATTAACCATTAAATTTATGAATATGAGAACAATAACATTTAATGAATTACGTAAGATTAAAGACTCATTGCCTAGTGGTAGTATGCATAGAATAGCCGATGAACTTGGACTGAATGTTGACACTGTAAGAAATTTTTTCGGTGGACACAATTTTAAGGAGGGGAAAAGTGTTGGGATTCACTTGGAACCTGGACCAGATGGTGGATTGGTTATGATTGATGATACTACTGTTTTAGAGCGAGCTTTAAAAATTTTAGATGAAATGGCAGGTAAGACTGAAGAAGCTGTTCGAGCTTAAGAAGAGAAAGTTAGATAGAATCCCAATTGCTGACAACAATTGGGATTTCTTGTTTGTTTTAATCTCAAAATCAATGATATATGGAAGATAAATTAGTTACTTTGGCAATCTTAACGTACGCGAAAGCTCAAATATTGAAAAATGTTCTTGAAAATGAAGGTATTGAGACTTATATTCACAATGTAAACCAGATACAACCGGTTGTTTCTTCTGGCGTACGTGTACGTATTAAGGAGAGTGACTTACCTCATGCTCTGAAAATTACTGAAAGCTCTGCGTGGTTATCTGAAGAGGTAGTGGGGGGGAAGTCACCTAAACTGGAGAAGGTTAGTAATAAAGTGCTGATTCCAGTGGATTTTTCCAATTACTCTTTGAAGGCTTGCGAGTTCGGTTTCAATTTCGCTCAGAATATAGGTGCAGAAGTTGTTTTACTACATGTTTATTTTACTCCTATATATGCAACTTCTTTGCCATACGGAGACGTATTTAACTATCAGCTAAGTGATGAGGAGAATGTAAGGAGTATCTTACAAAAAGTTCATGCTGATTTGAATGCATTATCTGATAAAGTAAAAGAGAAGGTAGCTTCCGGCGAGTTTCCAGATATTAAATATACTTGTGTCTTGCGTGAAGGTATTCCTGAAGAAGAGGTACTCCGCTATACCAAGGAATATCGGCCACGCATTATCATAATGGGAACTCGTGGTAAAAGTCAGAAGGATATTGATTTGATCGGCAGTGTAACGGCTGAAGTGATTGAACGTAGCCGTGTACCGGTATTGGCCATTCCTGAAAATACTCCATTCAAGCAATTTTCTGAAGCTAAGCGTATTGCATTCATTACTAATTTTGACCAGCGTGATTTAATAGCTTTTGATTCGCTAATAAATAATCTGAAATCATTTAAGTTTTCAGTGTCTCTGATACATCTTTCAGATGTTCAAAATACATGGAATGAAATAAAACTGGCTGGTATTAAGGAATATTTTCAAAAACAATATCCACAATTGGAAATACACTATGATGTGGTAAAGAACGATAATTTGCTTAGTAGTTTAGACAGTTATATCAAGAGTAATCATATTGATATTATAACATTAACTTCTTATAAAAGAAATATATTTTCGCGCTTATTTAACCCTGGCATTGCCAGAAAGATGATTTTCCATTCTGATACACCATTGTTGGTAATTTATGGAAGACCGAATTAGGTGTTGAATATGGATAATATGGTTTCTGTTCAATATCAGCATTATGTTTAATATAGCGCTGGAATAATTTAATCTAATTTTAATTTCTTCTCTCCCTCACTTAAGAAATAACATTCTTTACTTAATGATATAACAATAATAAAAGCCTAATTAATAATTTAATTAGGCTTTTATTATTATGAAAGTATTACATCAACTTTTCAATTTCTTCGAATTCAGGGCCCATTTGCAAATTATAATACACTCTATACAGACCATTTAACCACAAATCTTTTTGATCAGGTTTCAGTTCTCTTGCCTTTTCATAATAAGGTTTTGCCTTTTCATAGAAAGTCTTCAGAGTAGCCTGGTCTTCTTTATACTTCGGATCATTAATATCTGTAGTTGCTTTTTCTGAGAAATCTTGTGCTTGTAAGCAGTAAATCAAGCCTAAATTAGAGTATGCTTCTGCATAATTAGGATCTACTTCTATAGTTTTTTTATAGAATTCAATAGCTTTATCATAGTCCTTCATATTGTGATAAAGGTAGCCTTTTACATACAAATAGAATGTATTGTTAGGATCTTTAGCCAACATATCATCAGCAAACTGCATAGCTTCGTCATATTTGTTGTTATTGCTATAATAATCAATCAAGTGACCGAAGAAGAATGAATGTTCAGGATATTTCTGGATACCTTCTTTTAAAGAAGCAATCCATTTAACAGTATCACCTTCAGCTTTCAATGCAGTAGAGATAAATTCCATAGCGTATTTCCCAACCTCTTTATCATCTTGTGCATAAGGAGCATACTTCAAAATACTAGGATAATCTTCCATCTTAGCAGCTGCTAAACTTGCATAATATGCTATTTGGGGTAATACAGTATCTGTTTGTAACAGATTTTCCTTTTCAAACATCGGGTTGATAGCAATATCAATGTATGTTGCAAAGAAATCTAATGCTTTTTTATTGTCTTCATTGGCTGCATCGCCTTCTTTCTGTGAGGCCAAATTAAAGAATTGGATACCGCCATTGATCAGATTACCGCGTTCTGCTAAAATTGTAGCAGAATTAGATTTTCTATATTTATTCTTGATTTTGCCCTTTTCATTGGGAATTTGTGCCAATTCGTCACATTTGAAGTAGAATTTACACATGTTCAATGCGCTATTATATACCTGAAGAGTGTCATAAGGTTTTCTCAGATAGGCATTTTCCATTTCTTTCTCACTTCTTTTTCTTTGGATAAGACCTGCTACATCCCACGTTTCGGCATTGTCCTTTGTTTCGGGATTGGTTAAAGCCTGATTTATCAGTTCCTCTGCTTTGGCAAAGTCAGGATTTACTCCGTTAGCAATACTTTTAGCCTCTTTTACGTTCTTTTCTTGGGCGAAAGTAAAGCTTGCGACAAGTAGTAAAACCATTGAAAATAATACTCTTTTCATGATTGTAGAAAATTTAAATTAATATTATGTCTATTCTTCATTTTCATTGTTTACCTCGTTCTGAGGGCTTTCAAGGGTATTTTCTTCCCCCTCCTCTATAAGTTCCTCTTCATTTTCTGAAGTGACTTTACATACAGAGCCGATTTCGTCATTACGTTTCTCAAGGTTGATTAGACGCACACCTTGTGTAGCACGTCCCATGATACGAACATCGGCGACTTTCAGACGGATGGTAATACCGGATTTATTAATAATCATCAAGTCATTTTCATCTGTAACAGACTTGATAGTTACTAATTTACCCGTTTTATCGGTGATATTCATTGTTTTCACACCTTTACCTCCACGATTGGTCTTGCGATAATCTTCAATATCCGAACGTTTGCCATATCCTTGTTCCGATACAACCATAATTGTTTCCGCTTCAGGATCTTTGATGCATATCATACCTACTACTTCGTCTTGACCGTCTTCATCCAATGTCATACCACGTACACCGGTGGCAGTACGTCCCATAACGCGCACAGCACTTTCATGGAAACGAATGGCACGTCCGTTACGGTTGGCAATGATGATTTCATTGTCACCGTTTGTCATACGCACTTCGATTACACGGTCGTCTTCACGGATAGTGATAGCATTTACACCATTTTGGCGAGGACGTGAATACTGCTCAAGCAATGTTTTCTTAATGACACCATTCTTAGTACAGAACAATACATAATGGCTGTTGATAAATTCTTGGTCGTTCAAGTTCTTCACGCGCAAATAGGCGTTTACAGCATCGTCAGAGTCGATATTCAACAAATTCTGGATGGCACGACCTTTCGAATTCTTAGTACCTTCGGGGATTTCGTATACCTTCAGCCAGTAACACTTACCTTTCTGTGTAAAGAACATCATGGTATTATGCATGGTTGCAGGATAAATATGCTCTACAAAGTCTGCATCGCGGGTTTCGGTACCTTTGGAGCCTACCCCACCACGGTTTTGCGCACGGAATTCGCTCAGCGGTGTGCGTTTGATGTATCCCATGTGCGAGATGGTGATAATCATTTCATCATCTGCATAGAAGTCTTCCGGATTGAATTCTTCTGATGAATAGACAATTTCCGAGCGACGTTCGTCACCATACTTCTCTTTTACTTCAATCAGTTCATCTTTAATGACTTTGCGGCAGAGTTCGTCATTGACAAGGATTTCTTCCAAATAAGCAATCTGCTTCTGAATTTCCTCATATTCGGCGTGCAGCTGGTCTTGCATCAATCCTGTGAGCTGACGCAAACGCATTTCAACAATGGCACGTGACTGAATTTCACTGAGTTGGAATCGCTCCATCAAACCTGATATAGCATCATTCGGGGTTTTAGCAGCACGGATAATCTTGATTACTTCGTCGATATTATCAGATGCAATGATTAATCCTTCCAGAATATGTGCACGTTCTTTGGCCTTGCGCAAATCATACTGAGTACGGCGGATGACTACGTCGTGTCTGTGCTCAACGAAGTATTTTATCAAATCCTTCAGATTCAGCAGACGTGGACGGCCATGTACCAATGCAACATTGTTCACACCAAAAGATGTCTGCAGCATTGTCATCTTGTAGAGCTTGTTGAGTACAACGCTGGCATTTGCATCACGTTTTACATCAATAACGATACGCATACCTTCACGGTCGGATTCGTCATTAGCATTGGCAATACCTTCAATTTTCTTTTCGTTGGCCAAATCGGCTATATTCTTAATCAATTCAGCTTTGTTGACACCATAGGGAATTTCTGTCACAACGATTTTATCGTGCGTCGAACCAGTCTCAATTTCGGCTCTAGCACGCATTATGACACGTCCGCGTCCCGTGAGATAGGCTTCGCGAACACCGCTCATACCGTATATATAGCCTCCGGTCGGGAAATCAGGAGCTTTGACATACGTCATCAGCTCTTCTATATCGATGTCATTGTTTTCGATGTATGCAATACAAGCATCAATAACCTCAGATAGATTATGGGTCGGCATATTGGTAGCCATACCTACAGCGATACCAGATGCACCATTTACCAAAAGATTCGGAATACGGGCCGGCATGACGGTAGGCTCTTGCAAAGAGTCATCGAAATTGTTCTGCATGTCAACAGTCTCTTTCTCAAGGTCTGTCATCATGTCTTCACCAATTTTTCGCAAACGACACTCTGTATAACGCATGGCAGCAGCGCTGTCACCGTCTACTGAACCGTAGTTACCTTGTCCATCTACCAACATGTAACGCATTGCCCAAGGCTGAGCCATACGTACAAGAGCTCCGTAAACGGACGAGTCGCCATGAGGGTGATATTTACCTAATACTTCACCTACAACTCTGGCTGATTTTTTATAAGGTTTGTCGGAGGTATTTCCTAATCCCATCATTCCGAAAAGAATTCTTCGGTGAACGGGTTTAAAACCATCTCTAACATCCGGAAGGGCACGTGAAACAATGACCGACATAGAGTAGTCAATGTACGATGACTTCATTTCCTCCTCGATGTTAATCTTTATAATTCTGTCTTGTTCAAGCATTTAAAAAGATTATTAATTATACATTTTCGGGTTCGTGAAAAACCACGCTAAAGTACTGCTTTTTTACGATATACAAAAGTTTTCCTCCATAAACTTTGTTGCCTGCAATATAAATATGGAAGTACTCCCTCCATTCCTCACCAAATTGCTATTAATATATAAGGTATAAAGTGGAAAAACAGATTTGAAATTTATGGCACGGGATTTGTATACTATTAAATCAGTTAAATATGATACGCTGAATTAATAAATGCGTATCTTTGTCGTGGATAACCTTTTTAATTGAGGAGAATTATAAAATATGAACAATCAATTTTCACAAAGAGTTTCAGACATAATTACTTATAGCAAGGAAGAAGCCAATCGATTGAGAAATCGCTATATTGGTCCGGAACACCTTCTGCTCGGCATGCTGCGTGATGGCGGAGGAAAAGCTATTGAAATATTGTTGAAACTTGATATAGATTTAAAACGAGTAAAAAGTCGTCTGGAGGGTTTCCTAAAGGATGCCGAGGACGATACTCTCTTGCCGGACGCTGAAGTGCCCTTGTCCCCGATGACGGCTAAGATATTGAAGATGTGTATGCTTGAAGCGCGTTTGCTGAAAAGTGCAACTGCCGATACGGAACATGTATTGCTGGCTATCTTGAAAGATGGCGACAATCTTGCTGCAACTGTTTTGGAAGAACACCGGGTGGATTATCAGGCTGTATTTGAACAGCTTTCGATGAAATCGACCAATCCGAATGCGGGAATGGGATTCACCGAGGATGATGAAGAGGATGAAGAAGATATGAATATGTCCCGCTCCTCCCGTACTGGGGGAGCTGGTTCGGCTTCGGCTGCACAGGCTGCATCCAGAAAGCCGTCCAATGATACTCCTGTGCTGGACAATTTCGGCGTAGACATGACGCGGGCTGCCGAAGAAGGCAAGCTGGACCCGGTTGTGGGTCGCGAACGCGAGATTGAACGTCTGGCGCAAATCTTGAGCCGCCGTAAGAAGAACAATCCTGTGCTTATCGGTGAACCTGGAGTCGGAAAATCTGCCATCGTAGAGGGTTTGGCATTGCGTATTGTGCAAAAGAAAGTTTCGCGCATTTTGTTTGAAAAGCGCGTGGTGATGCTTGATATGGCCTCTGTGGTGGCGGGAACAAAATACCGTGGTCAGTTTGAGGAACGTATCCGCTCTATCATCAACGAGTTGCAGAAAAATCCGAATGTCATCCTTTTCATCGATGAAATCCATACGATTGTAGGTGCCGGTGCTGCTGCCGGTTCCATGGATGCTGCCAATATGCTGAAACCAGCTTTAGCGCGTGGTGAAATCCAGTGTATTGGAGCTACCACTCTCGATGAATACAGAAAGAATATCGAGAAAGACGGTGCTTTGGAACGTCGTTTCCAAAAGGTGATTGTAGAGCCTACCACAGCTGAAGAAACGCTTCAGATATTGAAGAATATCAAGGAGAAGTATGAAGACCATCATAACGTGAGCTACACGGATGAAGCCCTGGAAGCATGTGTCAAGTTGTCAGCACGCTATATAACCGACCGCAACTTCCCGGATAAAGCTATTGATGCTTTGGACGAGGCGGGTTCGCGTGTGCATTTGACGAATATTAATGTTCCGAAAGAAATTGAGGAACAGGAAAAGCTGATTGAAGAGGCACGTAGCCTGAAGGCTGAAGCTGTAAAGTCACAGAATTTTGAGCTGGCTGCCAGCTACCGCGACCGTGAGAAGGAACTTTCTGTCCGCTTGGAGGAGATGAAGGTTGAGTGGGAAGCCCGTTTGAAGGATGACCGCCAAACGGTAGGTGAAGAGGAAATAGCCAATGTTATTTCAATGATGTCCGGTGTACCCGTACAGCGCATGGCGCAGGCAGAAGGACTTAAACTGGCCGGAATGAAGGAAGAACTACAGGCGAAGGTGATAGCTCAAGATGCTGCGATAGAGAAACTTACCAAAGCAATCTTGCGTAGCCGTGTAGGGTTGAAAGACCCGAACCATCCCATCGGAACCTTTATGTTCCTTGGCCCTACTGGTGTGGGTAAGACGCATTTGGCAAAGCAATTGGCAAAATATATGTTTGGCTCTGCCGATGCCTTGATACGTATCGATATGAGCGAGTATATGGAGAAATACACCGTATCTCGTATGATTGGTGCCGCTCCGGGATATGTGGGCTATGAGGAAGGCGGCCAGTTGACCGAAAAGGTTCGTCGCAAGCCGTATTCCATTGTCTTGTTGGATGAGATTGAGAAAGCCCATCCGGACGTGTTCAACATCTTGCTCCAGGTACTGGATGAAGGCCGTTTGACTGACAATTATGGCAGAACCATCGATTTCAAGAATACGGTTATCATTATGACCTCCAATATCGGTACGCGGCAGTTGAAGGAATTTGGCCGTGGCGTAGGTTTTGCGGCACAAAACCGCACGGATGACAATGAACATTCGCGCAGCGTGATACAAAAGGCTCTGAACAAGACCTTTGCTCCCGAATTCTTGAATCGTTTGGATGAAATCATTACTTTCGACCAGCTCTCTTTGGAGGCCATCACAAAGATTGTGGACATTGAGCTGAAAGGTTTGTACGAACGGGTTGAAGCAATTGGTTACAAGCTGGTTGTGGAGGATGATGCAAAGACATTCCTTGCTTCGAAAGGGTACGATGTACAGTTTGGTGCGCGCCCATTGAAGCGCGCCATTCAGAACCACTTGGAGGATGGACTTTCCGAGCTGATAGTGGCGGAGGAGTTACAGCCGGGTGATACGGTAAACGTATCAGTAGACAAAGAAAAAGACGAGCTGAGCATCAGGAAGGCATAAGCTGTTCTTTATAAAAACCGTCAAAATGTCAGTCCTTATGGGCTGGCATTTTTTTTGTGCTATATCTGCCGGAATAATTAAAAATATAAATCTAAAAAATATAAATGTAGTATGCAAAAAGGTAATATTGGGGTAACTACTGAGAATATCTTCCCCGTCATTAAAAAGTTCTTGTATAGTGATCATGAAATTTTTCTCCGTGAGTTGGTTTCTAACGCGGTTGATGCTACGCAGAAGCTGAAAACGCTCTCCTCTATTGGTGAGTTCAAGGGTGAAGTTGGCGATTTAACCGTACATGTCTCGCTGGGAAAAGATACCATTACGGTGTCCGACCATGGTATAGGTCTTACGGCTGAAGAAATAGACAAGTATATTAACCAGATAGCTTTCTCTGGCGCCAATGACTTCCTTGAGAAATATAAAAACGATGCCAACGCCATCATCGGCCATTTTGGATTGGGGTTCTATTCGGCTTTTATGGTTGCCAAGAAAGTCGAAATCATCACTAAATCCTATCGGGAAGGCGCCCAGGCTGTAAAGTGGACATGCGATGGCAGTCCGGAGTTTACGATTGAAGACACTGATAAGGCAGAACGTGGTACGGATATCGTTCTTTACATAGACGATGACTGCAAGGAATTCCTTGAAGAAGCGCGCATTTCCTCTTTGTTGAAGAAGTATTGCAGCTTCCTCCCTATCCCGGTTGCATTCGGCAAGAAGAAAGAATGGAAAGACGGCAAGCAGGTTGAAACTGCCGAGGATAATATCATCAATGATTCCAACCCGTTGTGGACGCTGAAACCCAGCGAATTGAAAGATGAAGATTATAAGAAGTTCTACCGTGACCTTTATCCTATGTCCGACGAACCTTTATTCTGGATTCATCTGAATGTGGATTATCCGTTCCACCTTACCGGTATTCTGTACTTCCCCAAAGTGAAGAGCAACATCGAGTTGAACAAGAATAAGATTCAGCTCTATTGCAACCAGGTATATGTGACGGATTCGGTGGAAGGTATTGTTCCCGACTTCTTGACCCTGCTGCATGGTGTGCTCGATTCACCGGACATTCCATTGAACGTTTCCCGTTCTTATTTGCAGAGCGATGCCAACGTGAAGAAGATTTCTACATATATCACGAAGAAGGTGTCAGACCGTTTGCAGTCTATCTTCAAGAATGACCGTAAACAGTTTGAGGAAAAGTGGAATGACTTGAAAATCTTCATCAACTACGGAATGCTTACGCAGGAAGATTTCTATGATAGAGCCAAGGATTTTGCCCTTTTCACCGATACAGACAGCAAATATTATACTTTCGAAGAGTATAAGACGTTGATTAAAGATAACCAGACGGATAAGGATGGAAATCTGATTTATCTGTATGCCAACAATAAAGATGAACAATACAGCTACATAGAGGCCGCTACGAATAAAGGATACAATGTGCTGTTGATGGATGGACAGCTGGACATTGCGGTGGTGAGCATGTTGGAACAGAAGTTCGAAAAGGTTCGCTTCACTCGTGTAGACAGCGATATTATTGATAATCTGATTGTCAAGGAAGACAAGAAGAACGAAGCGTTGGAAGCCGGCAAGCAGGAAGTTCTTTCTTCCATCTTCAAGAGCCAGTTGCCCAAGATGGATAAGACGGAGTTCAACATCACGGCGCAGGCTTTGGGCGAAAATGCCACTCCTATCATGATAACTCAGAGCGAGTACATGCGCCGTATGAAGGAAATGGCTAATATCCAGGCTGGAATGAGCTTCTATGGCGAAATGCCGGATATGTTTAACCTGGTATTGAATTCAGACCATAAGCTGGTAAAAGAAGTTCTGGCAGATGAAGATAAGGAATGTGTTGCTGCCGTTGCTCCGGTTCAGGCAGAGATGGATGAAGTGAACAAGCAGCGTACTGACCTGAAAAAGAAGCAGGAAGGCAAGAAAGATGAGGATATACCGACTGCCGAAAAGGATAAAGTGAATGAGCTGGATAAGAAGTGGGACGAACTGAAAACACAGAAAGAAGGCATCTTCGCCGATTATGCTGCCAAGAATAAGGTTGTCCGTCAACTGATAGATTTGGCACTGCTGCAGAATGGTATGTTGAAAGGTGAAGCTTTGAACAACTTTGTCAAGAGAAGCATTGACCTGATAAAATAAGCCCCTTTAAATTTGCATTTAATATATGCAAGGGTATTGTGATTCTTCGGAGTCGCAATACCCTTTTTTTATTCATTTTCACCAATTAGGGTGTGATTTTCTTCGTTGAATACGGCATTTTTAGAAACTATTGTTTATATTTGGGGCAATGAACATTTATCTTACTCGGAATAGCATAGTTATGAAAAGAGTTTTATTGTTTTTTTCGTTTCTTCTATGTGGCTTTATTTTACAAGCTCAGAAAGTGGGGCTTGTACTGAGTGGCGGTGGAGCAAAAGGCATGACTCATATAGGCATTATCCGGGCTTTGGAAGAGAATAATATCCCCATTGATTATATAACCGGAACCTCTATGGGAGCTATCATCGGTTCTCTGTATGCTATGGGGTATTCCCCGGACGATATGGAGGCGCTGTTGCGCTCTCCCGACTTTAAGCGTTGGTATTCGGGCAAAGTGGAGCCTAAATACGAGTATTATTTTAAGAAGAATCGTCCTTCACCGGAATTTTTTAATATCCGTTTTGCTTTTAGGGACTCGCTGCATATAAAGCCCCAGATACTTCCCACAAGCATGGTCAACCCCATACAGATGAACCTGGTATTTGTGGAATTGTTTGCACGTGCTACGGCTGCATGTGGCGGTAATTTCAACAAACTGTTTGTTCCTTTTCGCTGTATAGCATCCGATGTGTACAATAAAAAGCCATTGGTATTGAGTAAAGGGGATTTGGGAGATGCGGTACGTGCTTCCATGAGCTTTCCATTTGTCTTCAAACCGATAGAAATAGACAGTACGCTTGCTTATGATGGCGGCATTTACAATAATTTCCCTACGGATGTGATGCGGGAGGATTTTCATCCGGATGTCATTATTGGCAGTGTGGTAGCGGCCAATCCCGGTAAGCCGAAGGAGAATGACCTGATGAGCCAATTGGAGAATATGATTATGCAGAAGACCGATTACTCCATTCCGGACTCGTTGGGCATAGTCATGACCTTCAAGTACGATGATGTCAACCTGCTGGATTTTGACCGTCTGCAGGAATTGCACGATATAGGCTACAACCGTACTCTTAATATGATGGATTCCATCAAAAGCCGTGTTCACCGTAGGGTGAATGCTGATAATGTGCGTTTGAGGCGCCTTGTCTTCCGGAGTAACCTGCCTCAATTCCGTTTCCGGGATATCATTATTGAAGGGGCGAATGCCCAACAACAAGCCTATATCAAAAAAGAATTTCATGATGAGGAGCATGAAGTCTTTACTTATGAAGACTTGAAGCGCGGGTATTTTCGTTTGCTGGCGGATAATATGATTTCGGAAATAGTTCCTCACGCAGTGTATGATTCGGAAGCCGATTTATATCAACTGCATTTGAAGGTGAAGATGGAGGATAATTTTTCCGTGCGTCTGGGGGGCAGTGTCTCTACCACGAGCTCAAATCAAATCTATTTGGGAATAGGATATCAGAACTTGAATTATTATTCCAAGGAAATCACTTTTGACGGTCAGTTGGGTAAGATTTATAATAATGCCCAGTTGATGGGTAAGATTGATTTGCCTACCAACATACCTACGTCCTTTCGTTTTATTGCTTCAATCAGTACCTTCGATTACTACAAGAAGGACAAGCTGTTTTCCAGGAATGACAAACCTTCATTCAATTCAAAGGACGAACGTTTTGTGAAGTTGATGGTTGCCTTGCCGTTTTTGGCCAATAAGCGTGCGGAGTTCAGTCTGGGATATGGCCAACTGGAAGATAACTACTTTCAATCCAGTGTAATAGATTTCGATAAGGACCGTTCGGACAGAAGTACCTACAAACTTTTGGGAGGTTCCATCGGTTTCTATGGGAGCACCCTAAATACGCGGCAATACGCGACAAAAGGTTATCTGGAGAAACTGATAGCCCAGGTATTTACCGGGAGGGAAAGATTTGAACCGGGGAATCCGCAAGAAGGGTACAGTCCTTCTCCGCAAGAGCGGCAATCATGGTTACAAATCTCTTATATGAAAGAGGCATATCACACGATGGGGCCGAAATTCACCCTGGGATGGATGGCAGAAGCACTGTATTCATCGAAGAATTTCTCTGAGAATTATACGGCAACCATGATGCAGGCAGGAGAATTTGCACCGACTCCGCATAGTAAACTGATGTACAATGAAGCTTTTCGTGCCAACCAGTATGTGGCTGCCGGTATCAAACCCATATATGTTTTGAACGACATGTTCCAGTTCCGGACAGAATTTTATGGCTTTACACCGATTTTTCCGATAAAAAAGAATGCATTGAATAAAGCATATTATGGAAAAGCATTCTCCCGCTTTGAGTATATGGGAGAAGTTTCTGTTATTTGTCATTTGCCCTTCGGAGCCATCTCTGCTTATGTAAATCATTATAGCTCACCGAGAAGGGAGTGGAATGTGGGGATGACCATCGGCTGGCAGTTGTTTAATTATCGCTTTGTCGAATAAATTTCTTCAAAAAAAGTTTGTATATCGTTTGCTAATTCGGAAAAAGTACGTATCTTTGCACCCGTTAAACAAAGAGGCCGCGTAGCTCAACTGAATAGAGTAGCTGACTACGGATCAGCCGGTTACAGGTTTGAATCCTGTCGCGGTCACAAGTTTTCATAATTTTTTTAAGGGTCGCGTAGCTCAACTGAATAGAGTAGCTGACTACGGATCAGCCGGTTACAGGTTTGAATCCTGTCGCGATCACAAAGAACCTCCGCAAGTTTTCTTGCGGAGGTTCTTTGTTTTTACAGCAATGGCATATAGTTGATGTTCTCCCCTTGTATGGCACTGGCGCGTGTTCTCTATAATGAAACAAACTGTTTCCCTTAACTAAACACTTTGTTTCATTATGGAGAACACTTTGTTTCCCTTGACAGAACACTTTGTTCCATCATATAAAAACAAAGTGTTTTTCTCTGCTGAAACAAAGTGTTCAGTGTTGTGAACTAATAGATTAGCTGAAATAATAGTCTTGTCTTGATTGAGCTAGAGATGTCTTTTTCTCGATTTAACCAGATGTCTTTTTGCTTTATAACGTAATCAGTAGACTGTTTTGGGATTATTGTACTGATAAATATAGTCACATAGGAAAAAAAGAAGGAGTTAATTCCGTGTTTCCACAAAATTAACTCCTTGCATATCTGATATTAATATGTTGTATACTGGAAATTAATATCCTATAGGGGCGGTATAAGACCTTAGCATTTGATGTTCAATTCATCCAGAATCTTGCGCATGGCTTCGAAAGTAGTGATTCTGGTCGGCACCAATGGCAGGCGGAGCTTGTTCTCAATCATTCCCATTACATTCAGCATGGCTTTTACTCCGGCAGGGTTGCCGTCTACAAACAGAAGCTTGAATAATTCGGCAAATTTGTGGTGAATGGTCAATGCATTGGCATAGTCCCCTTGCAGTGCCAGACGTACCATACGGCTGAACTCACGTGGGAACGCGTTTCCGATGACCGAGATAATGCCGACGGCCCCCAGGGTAATCAGAGGGAAGGTGATGCCGTCATCGCCCGAAATAACGTCGAAATTGGCCGGTTTGTTTTTGATGATGTCATCCATCTGCGTGATGTCGCCCGAAGCTTCTTTGACGGCTATCACATTCTTGAAATCACGTGCAATGCGCAGGGTTGTTTCTGCCTTCATGTTCACGCCGGTACGACCGGGGACATTATAAAGCACAATCGGCAAATCCGTTGCTTCAGAAATGGCCTTATAATGCTGATATATACCTTCTTGTGAGGGCTTGTTATAATATGGAACAACGGAGAGAATGGCATCTACTCCGGTGAAATCGTCATTTTTCAGTGTTTCCACTATGGCCCGGGTGTTGTTTCCACCTACGCCCAGCAGGATAGGAATTCTTCCGTTCACTCGCTCGATGACCATTTTCTTGATTTTCTTTTTCTCTTCTTCAGTCAGAGTCGGAGTTTCTGCCGTGGTGCCGAGCACACATAAAAAGTCGGTATTGTTTTGAAGTTGATAGTCTACCAAACGCATCAACGCATCGTAATCAACGCTTTCATCCTCTTTAAATGGAGTAATCAGCGCTACCCCCATTCCTTTCAATCTTGTCTGTATCATGAGTATTATAAAGTAATCTCTAATTAAATGACTCGCAAAAGTACGAATTTTTTCGATTTACCCTACAAATATAAGCCATAAAAAAGCTTTTTGTGGAAATTTGTTAGGATAGCAATGCCAAAAACTCATCTTCGCTCATAATCTTTACTCCCAGTTTCTGCGCTTTCTCCAGTTTGGCAGGTCCCATATTTTCTCCGGCCAGGATAAAGCTGGTTTTGGAGGAGATACTGCCGACGTTTTTCCCACCGTTCTTTTCAATCATCTCTTTGTATTCGTCCCGTGAGTGGTGGGTGAATACGCCGCTGATGACAATGGACTGGCCCGCCAGTTTGTCGGTGTATCCGCTGAGGTCTTCTTCCGTCCGGTGGAGTTGCAGACCGTTCGATTTCAGCCGTTCCACCAGCTCTCTGTTGGCAGGATTGGAGAAGTAGGTTATAATGCTCTGCGCTATTTTTTCACCGATTTCATCGATGTTTTTCAGCTTTTCGAGGTCTGCGTTTTCCAGTTCTTCGATGTCCGTAAAGGACTTGGCTATCTTCTTGGCAACCGTTTCTCCCACGAAGCGTATGCCCAGTGCAAAGAGTACTCTTTCGAATGGCACTTCTTTACTTGCCGCAATACCGTTGACTATGTTTTCTGCCGATTTTTCGCCCATCCGTTCCAGGTTCTTGATGTCATCGGTTTTGAGCTGGTATAAATCTGCAGTATCCTTTATCAGTCCCAATCGGTAGAACATATCTACTGTTTCAGGTCCCAGTCCGTCTATATTCATGGCTTTGCGGCTGATGAAATGCTCTATTTTCCCTTTAATCTGCGGAGGACAAGCGGTTTCATTGGGGCAATAGTGGGCTGCTTCTCCTTCAAAACGTATCAGTTTGCTGCCGCATTCGGGACAATGGGTGATGAACTTCACTTTTTCACCGATAAGCATACTGCGGGCATCCTTATCGACACCGGTTATTTTGGGGATGATTTCACCGCCTTTTTCCACATACACCATGTCGCCTATATGCAGGTCCAGCCCCTCGATAATATCTGCATTGTGCAGGGAGGCACGTTTCACAATGGTGCCGGACAGTTGTACGGGGTCCAGATTGGCAACCGGAGTGACTGCGCCGGTACGTCCTACTTGGTAGGTAACCCTATTCAAGCGTGTCAGTGCACGTTCTGCCTGGAATTTGTATGCGATGGCCCACCGGGGGGACTTGGCTGTGAATCCCAAATTCTTTTGTTGTCTCAAGCTGTTGACTTTTAGTACAATACCATCAGTAGCTACCGGAAGGTTCTTACGCTCCGTGTCCCAATAATTGATGTATTCGAAGACTTCCTCCAGGCTGTGAGCTTTTCTGGTGTGCTCTGATGTTTTAAATCCCCAGCTGGCGGCGGCTTGCAGATTCTCGTAATGGCCGTCGCAGGGCAATTCCTCTCCCAATAGATAGTAGAGATAAGCATCCAGCTTTCTGGATGCTACGATGGTGGAATTCTGCAACTTCAAGGTACCGGAAGCAGCGTTGCGCGGATTGGCGAAAAGCGGTTCCTCACGTGCTTCTTTTTCCCGGTTCAGTTCTTCGAAAACCACCCAGGGCATCAGGATTTCCCCTCTGATTTCGAATGATTTAGGATAATCCCCATGGAGGACCAGTGGAATCGTTCGGATTGTCTTTACATTGTCCGTCACGTCATCGCCCTTTTCGCCGTCGCCACGGGTGACGGCACGCACCAGTTTGCCATCCTCGTAAGTCAGCGAGATGGAAGTACCGTCATACTTCAGCTCGCAGCAGATTTCAAAATCCTCATTCAACGCTTTCTTTACCCGTTCGTAAAAGTCGGTCACTTCGTTTTCAGAATAGGTGTTTCCCAATGAAAGCATGGGATATTTGTGTGCCACTTGTGTGAAGTTCTTATTCAAATCACTCCCTACACGCATCGTGGGCGAATTATCATCTTGGTATTCAGGATGTTCTTTCTCTAAGTCTTGTAGCTCGCGCATCAGGTCGTCAAACTCCTTGTCGGATATTTCAGGAGCATTCAGCACATAATAATTGTAGTTGTGCTGGTGTAATTCCGCACGGAGCTGGTCTATTTTTTCTTTTACAGTCATAGGGTTTTCGGATTGTTTGAACGCAAAAATACGGGTTTCTCCCCGAATATTTGTACTTTTGCAGCTTGAAATAGCTAAAATAAAGTTATATGCGCATTGACATTATCACAGTTTTGCCGGAGATGATTGAGGGATTCTTTAACTGCTCCATTATGAAACGTGCTCAAAATAAAGGGCTTGCAGAGATACATATCCATAATCTTCGTGATTATACGGAAGATAAGTACCGTCGTGTAGACGATTATCCGTTTGGCGGCTTTGCCGGAATGGTCATGAAGATAGAGCCGATAGAGCGGTGTATCAACGCCTTGAAGGCCGAGCGGGATTACGACGAGGTTATCTTTACGACCCCCGATGGTGAGCAGTTCAATCAGCCGATGGCAAATACTCTTTCCCTTGCCCAGAATCTCATCATTCTCTGCGGGCATTTCAAAGGGATAGATTACCGGATTCGCGAGCATCTCATCACCAAGGAAATCAGTATCGGCGACTATGTGTTGACTGGCGGAGAACTGGCGGCGGCTGTCATGGCAGATGCCATCGTCCGTATCATTCCGGGAGTGATTTCCGATGAGCAGTCTGCACTTTCAGATTCTTTTCAGGACAATCTGCTGGCCGCACCGGTCTATACACGTCCCGCTGATTACAATGGATGGAAGGTTCCGGATATTTTACTCTCCGGACATGAGGCCAAGATTAAGGAATGGGAGCTGCAACAGTCGTTGGAAAGGACCCGTAGATTGCGTCCGGATTTGTTGGGAGAGTAAGTTTACTGATGTAAATAAAAAGAAAAAGGACATTCGTCAATGAATGTCCTTTTTTATGAATATATATTGCGAATGGCAATCTCTTGTTATTCTTTATACCTCGAGTGCACCGATAATATCCTTTATAGACTGATAACCGTGTCTGTCAAGATAGTCATTTATTCCTTCTACCACTTTCACTGTAACCGCCGGATCAATGAAGTTTGCCGTACCAATCTGGATGGCAGAGGCACCTGCAAGCATGAATTCCACAGCATCTTTCCAGTTCATGATACCTCCCAAGCCTATGACGGGGATTTTTACCGCTTTGGCTACTTGCCATACCATACGTAAGGCAATGGGTTTCACGGCCGCACCGGACATGCCACCGGTTACAGTGGAGAGTATCGGACGCCTGCGTTCCGCGTCTATAGCCATTCCCAGCAGGGTATTGATGAGGGAAACACTGTCTGCACCGCCATTTTCGGCTGCGCGGGCTATTTCAGTGATGTCGGTAACGTTCGGGGAGAGCTTTACGATAAGTGTCTTTTTGTAAACTGAGCGCACGGCTTTCACCACTTCTTCGGCGCCCTTGGCGGTAACACCGAATGCCATTCCTCCTTGCTTCACGTTGGGGCAAGAGATGTTCAATTCTATGGCAGGAATTTTGTCAAGTTCATTAATGATTGCGGCTGTTTCGGCATAGTCTTCGATGGCAGAACCCGAAACATTCACAATCATGTTGGTCTGAATGTCCTTGATGCGGGGATAGATGTGTTCAACAAAGTAATGAACACCCTTATTTTGCAGTCCCACAGCGTTTAACATACCCGAAGGAGTCTCTGCCATGCGCGGATATGGATTGCCTTCACGTTTGTGAAGAGTGGTTCCCTTTACAATAATACCGCCTATTCGCGATAGTTCGATGAAATCGGCGAATTCTTCACCATATCCGAATGTTCCGGATGCAGTCATCACCGGATTATTCATTTGTAATTCACCAATATTTACACTTAAATCTGCCATAATAGTTTGTTTATATTAAAAACCGGACCTTCTTTACATACGCACAAATGACCTTCCGTGGTATTTTCTACACAGCATAGACAAGCGCCTATGCCACACGCCATCATATTTTCCAAAGATACTTCGCAACTGATGCCTTTACTTTTGGCATACTTTGCTACTGCCATCATCATCGGTTTGGGGCCGCAAGTATATATCTGCTCAAAGCACACCTTATTTAATATGGAGTGTTGTGTTACGTATCCCTTCTCTCCGTGGCTGCCATCTTCGGTGGTGGTATACACCTCGCCATAGGCGGCAAATTGTTCCAATTGAAGCAAATCTTTGTCACTTCTGGCACCCAGCAGGAATGTTGGCTTGCAACCTTTCTTGGCGAGCTGTTCGCCTAAATATAACATAGGAGCTGTACCTACACCTCCACCTACCAATAAGAGCTTGTCTGAGGCTTTTTCAGGCATTGTGAAGCAGTTTCCCAGCGGAAGCACTACATTGATTATGTCGCCTGCTTTTGCTTCGCCTAATCGCTTGGTTCCGTCACCTACGAGTTGGATTAAGAACCATACTTCGTTCCGTTGTCTATCTACATAATTGATGGAGATGGGGCGGCGCAAAAAAGTGGTAGGCGAGCCGTCCACGCGAATCTCTGCAAATTGTCCCGGAAGCATTTCCGGAAGTGGGGACGGAGAAGTCAGCTTCAACAACACATAGTTGGCATGCAAGCGGAGGTTCTCTGTCACTGTCAGATCTAAAATATACTTTTTCATATCTATAAAGAGGGATGTTCTTCTTTCGGGTGCAAAGATAGTGTAAACCGAGTGCAGAATAAAATGAACCCGTTTCTTTTTTATGCCGGGGCGTTAGTCTATTTCCATTCTCATTCCTTAATTTTCCGGTTTGAAAGTCTCGTAGGTATTGTCATCAAAGAAAATTCTTATTTCTGTGATTTTTCTGGGAGGTCTTTCTTTGTAGATAATCTCTTGTTTTACAATCTCTTTAGGCGATTTTAGGGCTGTCTCTAATGCAATTTCCTTGCGATTTTTAGATTCTTCCGGCCCGTTGGACAGATTTTCCGGATTCTCGGCGAATAAAGGATAGTCGAATCCATCGTTTTCGGGTGAATCCGGATTATTACTCATATTACCTTTTCCGGTAAGCAGCCACTCCAAGTTTATGTCGTTGTATCGTTGATGCAATCGGAGAATGACTTCCGTACTTGGATATTTGTTACGCGGACCCAAGATGTGAGAAATGGTGGCTTGGGCCACGCCGATACTCTCGGCAAAAGCTCCTGCTGTCAGTTTCTCCCGGTCCATAACCATTTTGAACCTGTCTTTTATACTCATGGTTTATGTGTTATTACAATTGTACATGTTATTTATTGGATTACAAAAGTAAAAAAACGACATCACAAAAGCAAATTAAAAATGTGATATTTTAAAGTTTACAGATGAAATGTTATTATTACAATATTCATCATTACAAATGCTATAATACAAATTACGAGTAAAATAGGTGTTTATCGTAAGTTTAATAAAATAATATATTTGTCTAGTTATTAGCATATTATATAGTTATTTTTTGATGGTAAATGCTGTATTACATTTGTTTGTCGCTCATTTTATATAATATATAATTTAATGATTTGATTAATTATCGTATATAATTGATATATACATATTTATCGATTATAATTACATGGGTTAACCCCTACTCTATTATTTTTGTAAACCATCAGTTTGCGATATTAAATATTACTTATTACATTTGTGTTTTCAAATATAATATCACATATGTTATAGTACACCCGTCATATAGATATTTATGTAATGTATTAAATTCACAATAGTCAATTATCCTAGTTGTGTATTACAACTATTGTACTCTTGAAAAGTGTAACAGATTTCATATATGACGATTTAAAGCTGAATTGCTCCATCTCTTCTTTTTACTAAAGGAGAAAAGATGTGACATAAATAAGAAAATAAGATGCTTTATTTATTTTCTAGTCTTCAAGACTTAAATCCTTGCTTTATTTCTGTATAATTGGTCGATTCGTTATAAAAACACGATTCTCAGAGCTTATAAATGAACGTAATTTGCTGTAAATATGATTATTATCTCCTATTTTACTGTCTATGCTAAGGGCCGAAATAGAAAAAAGGGGGATAAATCCCCCTAAAAATGACATAATGATATCAAATCAGTCTGTTTTATGCTTTTCCCTTTTTATGGAAAAGTATGCTGTATGGAAGTTAATGTAGAATCTTAAAGACCAATTCCCGGAGGATATCTCCATCGCTTAGGGAGGAATTTCCTACTCCTTTGGATTTGGCATCTGCATATCGAATTTCTCCGATTATCTGCATGGTCTTTACTCCGCTGTAACGGCGCATGGCACTTAGGTATTCGCGCGACTGCCAGGGAGTCTTTAATCCTATGAAACTGGCAATACCCTGCTCCGTCTTTTCGGGTGCATAATAAGCCAACATCAAGTTGGAGAAGAAGCCGAAAAGTAAAGATAAAGTCATCTGGATAGGGTTTGTTTTCGGATTTTCTTCAAAATATTTTATTATTTTATTGGCCTTTAGTATGTCTTTTTCTACAATGGCACTGCGAAGTTCAAAGTTATTATAATCCTTACTGATTCCGATGTTACGTTCTATCTGTTCGGGGGTGACGCGTGTCTGACCTTTTGGAAGAGTTATAATCAGTTTTTCCAGTTCTCCTGTAAGGCGGCTGAGGTCCGTACCTACGAAATCGGCAAGCATGGAGGTGGCTTTAGGATCCAAGTCTACACCTTTGCGCTTCATGTATGAGGTGATGAATGCCGGTAACTGGGCATCCTTCACCTTCTTGGATTCGAATAGAACTCCCACCTTCTCTATTTCGGCCGCCAGCTTCTTTCTTCTGTCCAGCACCCCATGTTTGTGGCATAGAACAAGAATGGTGGAGTTCAACGGTTTTTGCAGGTAGTATGAAAGCTCCTCCATGTTGCGGATGGCCTGCGCTTCCTTTACGACTACGACCTGGCGTTCGGACATCATCGGATAGCGCTTGGCCGCATTGATGACAGTGGCTATATCGACATCTGCACCATAGACTACGGTCAGGTTGAATTCCTTTTCGGTGTCAGTGAGAACGTTGTCTACAATATAGTCGGAGATGAGGTCTATGTAATACGATTCCTCGCCCATGAGATAGTAGACGGGGCGGTATTGCTTGGCTCTCAACTCTTTTAGAATATCATCACAGGTTGTTTCTTGTTTTGCCATATAATAAAGTAAGTGCTATACGAGGGATGTCCCGTAACCGATTACCAGTCGAACTTCAAGTGTTTTACGGTTTTCTTTTCATCAATAATCATGCGCAAGGATGCGATGCCGATTTCAACATGCTCCTTTACATAATTCTGGGTCACCAGATTGTCGCTTTTATCGGTTTTTACACCTTCCGGAATCATCGGTTGGTCTGAAACCAGCAGAAGAGCTCCCGTGGGAATATGATTGGCAAAACCGCAGCTGAATAGGGTTGCCGTTTCCATATCGACAGCCATGGCACGGGTTTTCTTCAGATATTCTTTGAATTCCTCGTCATGTTCCCAAATGCGGCGGTTGGTGGTGTATACGGTACCGGTCCAGTAGTCACGGGCATAATCGCGGATGGCAGAAGAAACGGCACGTTGCAGCATAAATGCCGGGAGTGACGGGACTTCAGGTGGGAAGTAGTCGTTGGAGGTACCCTCGCCACGGATGGCGGCAATGGGAAGGATGAGGTCCCCTATTCTATTTTTCTTGTCTATACCGCCGCACTTACCCAGAAACAGACATGCCTTGGGCTTGATAGCACTCAGCAAGTCCATGATAATGGCGGCATTAGGACTTCCCATACCAAAATTAATGATGGTCATTCCTTCTGCACTGGCAGATATCATGTTGGCATCTTTACCGAGAATGGGAACATTGAACTTTTCTGCGAAAATCTCTACGTACTTGTTGAAGTTGGTCAACAGAATGTACTCTCCAAAATCCTCCAGGTTACGCTTTGTGTAACGGGGCAGCCAATTGGCTACGATTTCTTCTTTTGTTTTCATAAGATTTCATTAAATTTGTGTTCCCAAAAGACGGAACCATTATTTAACTTACAAATGTAGTAAATGTTATCGTTAAACCTACCAGCATTCGATGCTAAAATTGCCGCAAGGAACGGAAAAAATGTTATTTTCGATGTAATCCGTCGTCGTTATGTCGCCTTGACCCCTGAAGAATGGGTGCGGCAGCACTTCGTCCACTTTCTTCTTGCTCACAAGGGGTATCCGCAGGCGCTTATGGCAAATGAGGTGCAGGTACAGCTGAACGGTACAAAGAAACGCTGTGATACAGTGCTCTATCGACGCGACCTTACCGCCCGGATGATTGTGGAATACAAGGCGCCTGAAATAGAAATCACCCAAAAGGTTTTCGACCAGATTACCCGCTACAACATGGTGCTGAAAGTGGATTATCTGATTGTCAGCAACGGGCTTCAGCATTATTGTTGCCGCATAGATTACGAGCACAACAGCTATACTTTTCTGCAGGATATACCCGAGTATCAAAACTTATAGGAGGAGCTACCAATAGCCCCCTTGCCTCTCTCATCTCATCGCATCATATACCATGCGTGATATGCGGGCGATGATGTTCGCATTGTCCTCATCCGTCTCGTATGAGTCCATGACGAAGGCGGCAATGTAGTATTTCCGGCCGTCGGGAAGGATAACGAGGCCGGCATCATTATCTGCAGTTTTCATACCGTCGGCATTGCGGTCGGAAGAGCCGGTCTTGTGTCCTACCACGGTTTTGGCTGGCAACATACCTTTCAGTTTGTTGGCACCGGTTTCAGTATCTATCATGGTCTGCCACAAGAAGTCTTTCAGCTCCTTGTTGGAGAACAACTCTTTTTCATCAGCCGTTCTCAGTAGTCGGACCATAGCGGAAGGAGTACTCCAGTTGCGGTATACAGCCTCGAAGCTGGAGTGCATGCCGTCTTCTGTTTCCGAGAGGTTGAAGGAGTCGATACTCAACCGGTGGATATAGTCATTGATATGTTTGATGCCTCCTGCATATTCTATCAAGATGTCGCAGGCATTGTTGTCGCTTTGGGAAATGCTGTATTGCATCAGTTCCCTAAGCGTAATCGTGAAATCCTGGTCGGGAAACTTCTTCCGCAGGGGGCTGTAGGTATTGGGCGGCATTTGGGATGCCTTTATGGAAACAATGCTGTCCAGACTGATGCTTTGCTTATCCATCTTGTCCAGTACGGCCAGTGCCACATGGAATTTGAATACACTGAGCAAGGGGAAGTGTACATGGTCGTTATACCGGAGCATGTCTCCTTTGTCTGTCCATACGGCTATACCAACGGTGGCTTTCTTGCCATTGAGCAGACTGTCAATCTGGTTTTCAAGTTCAGACATTTGCTGCGCCCGGACGACGGTAGCTATACAAGTGAATAAGGTAAGTATGGCGATGAAATATGCTTTCATAACTTCAATTTCTTTAAGAGGCAATTCGCACGTAAAGATACAACTTTTAGCAGCAAGTTGCTAAAATGAGTTATGGATTATGGGCTATAAGTGTGATAGCTTATAACCCATAATCCATAACTTGTAGCTCATCCTCCCTATTGTTTCTTACTGAACTTCTCCTGCAACTTCTGCATCAATTCGTAGAAATTAGGAATATAGACCGTGGCAAGCAAGGTATTCAGTGCCATACCGAACACTACGGCGGCTCCCAGTGCAATACGGCTTCCCGCCCCTGCTCCGGTTGCAAAAAGCAGCGGCATAACCCCGAATACGAATGCAAGCGATGTCATCAGAATAGGTCGCAGGCGGATATGTCCGGCCTGGAATGCCGCATCGCGGATTGAATTGCCTTGTGCACGAAAGTCACGTGCAAACTCCACAATCAGAATACCGTTTTTGGCAGACAAGGCGACAAGCAGAATGATTCCAATTTGTGTGTAGATGCTGACCGGAGTCCCCATGACATAGCATCCCAACATGGCACCGAGCAGTGCAACCGGAAGTCCCATTACGGCAGCTACCGGACTGGTCCAGCTTTCGTATTGTGCGGCGAGTACAAGGAAGGCAACCAGCAGTGCCATGACGAATACGACAGTCGTCGTGGTTCCCGCCTGCGTCTCCTGATAGGCTACCGAAGTCCATTCATAGCCGAACTCGTCTCCGAGATACTCTTTGATTAGACTTTCCATTTGCCGGATACCCTCTCCCGAACTACTGCCCGGAGCCACATTGCAGGTCACGGCTGCTGTGGAGTACATGTTATATCTGTTTATCTGGTCCATGCCTAACTGCTCTTCCACCCGGGTGAAGGAAGAGAAAGGTACCATTTCTCCCGATGCATTGGGAACGCTCAATTTCAGAACATCGTCGATGACACGCTGGGCACGGTCGCCCGCCCCCAATTTCACTTGGTAGATGTGTCCGAACTGTACATAGTCGTTGACGTAGGCCTCCCCCATATAGTAACCCAAGGCGGTGAATACACTGTTCAGCGGGATACCCATCAACTGTACCTTGTCGCGGTCTATATTCAAAAAATATTGCGGTACATTGGCTTGGTACTGGCTGCTGACCGATGCCAGTGCCGGATAATTGCGGTAATGCTCCATCAAGGTCTCTACAGCACGCTGCATCTCGGTGGCGCCGAGGTTGTGGCGGTCTTCCAATTGGAGTTGCAGGCCTCCGGTAGCTCCCAGTCCGGGGATGGCAGGCGGGACCATGGCAAATATCTCTGCTTCCTGGATGCCATATACTTCCATATT
The DNA here is from genome assembly GCF_003602695.1 of Bacteroides sp. AM07-18. Lineage (NCBI taxonomy): Bacteria > Pseudomonadati > Bacteroidota > Bacteroidia > Bacteroidales > Bacteroidaceae > Bacteroides > Bacteroides sp. AM07-18. The sequence continues at coordinate 578,487 of NZ_QTLM01000001.1, read as the reverse complement.
GAAGCGCTGTACTACGGCTTCAGCCGTATGTTCCTTTCCCTTGCGTTCATTCCAGTTTTTCAGTACGATGAAGTAAGTGGCCGCATTGCTTTGCTCTCCACCTCCCATCACGGAGAAGCCGGATATGCCGATGTAGTCCTTTATTTCGGGGTAAGAATCGAGAATCTTATTTATCTGCTTTCCTACGGCTTGGGTGCGCTCCAGGCTCGATGCAGGGGGAAGCTGTACCACTGCGAGGAAATAGCCGTCATCTTCTTCCGGAACAAATGTGGACGGCCATTTGACAAACAGCAGGACAGCAATCAATGTGAAAACCGCATATGAAACGATGGAAGCGACAGGGCGTTGGAGCAGGTACTCCACTATCCGGTCGTAGACTCCTTGTGTCTTGTCGTACAGATGGTTGAACCCCCGATATAGGGGATTTTTGGAAGGCCGGGTAGGTTGCAGCATCAAGGCACAGAGTGCCGGAGTAAGGGTCAGTGAGTTGAATCCGCTAAGTACGGTGCTGGCTGCAATGGTCAAGGCAAACTGTTTATACAGTTGTCCTGATATGCCGCTGACGAGTGTTGTCGGGATAAATACGGCAAGCAGCACCAGCACTACCCCGACAATGGGTCCGGTAATCTCTCCCATCGCTTCGGTCACAGCCTGGCGGGAGGTGTAGCGCCCCGTGTCCAGCAGACGCGTGGAGTTCTCCACCACCACAATGGCATCATCCACCACGATGGCCACGGCAAGTATCAGTCCGAATAGTGTCAGCGTATTGATGGAGAAGCCGAACAAGGACATGACGGCCAGTGTGCCGATGAGTGATACCGGAATAGTGATGCAGGGAATGACGACCGCCCGCCAGTTCTGCAGGAACAGGAAGATGACGAGAACTACCAGCAGGGTTGTTTCAAGGAACGTCACCATCACTTCGTCTATGGAAGCATGAATGACATCCGTAGTGTCCAGGGTTACATTGTATTGTATGCCTGCAGGGAAATTTTGCGAGAGTTCCTGCATTTTTGCCTTTACTCCTTTGGAAACGTCCAGCGAGTTGCTGCCAGGTTGCTGATAGATAGCGATGGCAGCGGTGGGTTTCCCGTCCAGTTGGGATACTACGCTGTAAGAGGCCGAGCCTAGGTCGATGTGCGCCACGTCGCGCAGACGGAGTATCTTCCCTCCGGCTTCGGTACGCAGGATGATGTTGCCGAACTCTTCGGGCGAGGTAAGGCGCCCTTTTACGGTCAGGCTGTATTGATAGGCATTTTTATTGTCTGTGCCGATGGGTTGCCCTACGTTACCTGCGCTGACTTCCACATTCTGTGATTGGATGGCTTGGTATACATCGGCCGGCGAAAGATAGCGGATGCGCATGGCGGCAGGGTCGAGCCAGATACGCATGGAGTAGTCCCCTGCTCCCATCACATTGACGGCACCCACACCGGGCACACGCGTCAGTTGGTCCACAAGATTCAGCTTGGCATAGTTGCTGAGGTAAAGTCCGTCGTAGTCTTTGCTGTCCGACGTCATCGTGAGGAACATCACGATGTTCGATGACTGTTTCTGCACCGTGACACCTTGTACCACAACGGGAGTAGGCAGTGACGACTGGGCCACGCTGACCCGGTTCTGAACTTGTACGGTAGCCATATCAATGTCCGTGCCTACGGCAAAAGTAATGGTAAGCGAGTAAGCGCCCGATGAGCTGGAGTTGGAGGACATATAAAGCATTCCGTCCACTCCGTTGACTTGCTGCTCGATGGGAATGCCGACGGTTTGTGCTACCGTCTGCGCATTGGCTCCGGGATATACGGCACTGACCTGCACGGTGGGTGGTGTGATGTCCGGATATTGGGCAATGGGCAGGATACCCAGTGTGACCAGTCCTGCTACGACGATGAGCAGCGCCAATACGGTAGCAAAGATAGGACGGTCTATGAAGAATTTTGAAAACATAGGCTTTGGTATTAATCAATTCATATTAGTTGTCGATGGGATGTACTTTCATTCCATCCCTTACCTTCATCAGCGCTTTGGTGACGTAGCGTTCCCGGGGAGTGATGCCTGCCCTTATCTGGCGTAGGCTGTCCCCTATCAGTTGTCCGGTTTCTATATGGCGGTAGCGCACTATATTCGAATCGTTGACTACGTATATGTATTTCCCCAGCTGGTCGGTGCCGATGGAGGCATCCGGCAGCAGGATGGCCTGCTGTTGCTCTCCGTAGGGCAAGATGATGCTGACGTAGAGGCCGCTTTTCAGAAGTCCTTTAGGATTGTCGAGACGGGCGCGGATGTTCAGAGTTCCGGTGTTCAAGTCTACGTTGGGCGAAAGATAATCCAGTTGTGCAGGATAAGTGAGAAGCCCGTCTTTGCCCAGGCTGACGGTTACTTGCCGGGGAATGCTGTCCCCTTGCTGCATCAGCATGGAGAGCCATTGGTTGTCTGCCACGTTGAAGTAGGTGTACAGATGGTCGTCCTTGTAGATGGTTGCCAGTGTGACGGGCTGCACGCTGCCGCCTACATAGCTTCCGGCATCCACCAGGTTACGGCTTACAGTGCCGTCGAAGGGGGCACGGACGGTGCAGTAGCTCAGATTGGTGCGTGCCGTGTTCAGGGCTGCTTCCGCATTGCTCACTGCAGCCTGCGAGGTTGCCACGTTGGATTGTGCTTGCAGCACTTGTATACGGCTTACAGCATCGCTTTTCACGGCCTCCTGCATACGTGTGTAGTTGTTTTGGGCGTATTCCAGGTTGGCGCGGGCAGTGTTGAGTTCTGCTTCTGCCTGCCGCACATTGTCTTGATAGACTGTCGGTTCGATGACAAAAAGCACTTGTCCCTGGCGTACCCGGCTGCCGGGAGCGTAAGCGATGGTCTGTAAGGTTCCGCTGACTCTGCCTACCAGGTCTACGGTCTTTTCAGAAGTCAGGTAGCCCGGATATTCTTTTGTCAGCGTGATGTTCTGCACTGTCGGACGGGCCACGCTTATCTCGGGAATGGGCATCGTTTGTGCCGTTTCTTTCCTTCCCCCGCATCCCGTTGCCAGCAATGGCAGGATGAGCAGGGTGATGTACATTTGATTTTTCATATACGGTTCGGTTTAGTTTATATTCTTATTTCTGATTCATTTCATATCCGCCTCCCAATGCCTGGTATAAGGCTATCAGATGCAGCAAGGAGCTGCCTTGTGCCTGCACCAGCTGATTTTCGTATGTCAGGAGTGAGCGTAGTGCGTCCAGTACGTTCTGGAAGGGAGTAAGTCCTTGTTTGTACAAATCGAGGGAGAGTTTCAGAGTTTCTTCTCCCTGGTTGCATACTTCGCGCATGGCAACAATCTGTTGGATGGAGTTGCGATAGGAGTTCATGGCATTATCCGTTTCCTGCACGGCGGTAAGCACTGTCTGGTTGAACTGGTGAATGGATTCATCGAGCTGGGCACGTGCCAGACGGGTGGCATTCACCAGTTTGGTACCGCTGAATAAGGTCCAGCTGATGCTTGGAGCAATTTCAAACGTCATACTGTTCCGTTTAGTCAAGTCCTTCAAGTCATGGGAGGAATAGCCGATGGAACCTTTTAGGAACACTTGCGGCAGCCAGTCACTTTGAGATGCGCCGAGTGTTGCCGCCTGCGCGTTGACTTGGCGTTCGGCTTGCCGTATATCGGGGCGGCGGAGCAGCAGGTCGGCAGGAACACCGATGCCTATGGGTTCCATATAGTCGGGCAGTTTGCTGGGCTTCTCCAATATGGGGCGGATATGCTGGGGGTAAGTACCGAGTAAGATTGCGAGCGTCGTGATGTATTGGTTGATGCCTGCCTCCAGTTGTGGGATGGAGGCTTTGGTACTGTAATATACGGATTTGGCTTGTGAAACGTCCAGTTTGGACACCAGTCCGGTTTTGTAGCGTACTTCGGTAATGTTAAGTACGGCTGCCTGGGTATGGCAATTGTGGGTCACTACACTTAGCTCTTGCTGCAGTTCGCGGAGTCCGATGTAGGCAGAAGCTATCTGGGCACAGAGGGATACCATGACAGAGGTATATTCCTCCTTGCTTGCCATGAAGGTTTCCCGCTGTGCCTTTACCCGTTGGCGGATACTTCCGAATACGTCCAGCTCCCAACTGGCGTTGAGCGAGGCGCTGTATGCACCGGTAATGGATTGCGGAAGTGCGTTGACATTGCCGCTGCTTTGCTGCCGTGCCCATCCTCCGTCCAATGAGATGGAAGGGAAAAAGCTGCCGCGTTCTATCCGCAGATTGGATTTAGCCATATCCATACGGTCCATGGCAGAAAGTACGGAATAGTTTTGAGTGGAGGCTACCGTAATCAATGAATCCAGCATCGGGTCATCGAAGGCTTTCCACCACTTGTCGTCAATGGGTGGTATTTGTCCGCTGAACAGATTGTCATCTCCGGGAATGGCATGGGAGGCGTCCTTTCCCCAGCCTTGTGGGAGTGGTTTCTCAAGATAGCGGTTGGCTTTCTGTGCCATAGCCGCAGGACATAGGCATAATATGAGCAACGCAGTGCTCCAAACTTTTATATTCATAAATAAAGGTTTAGGTGGTTATCTTTTTATGGGATTGATAACAACCTAAACCTTTATTTGTTTATGAGTATTTACTCGGTATACCCGAGTATCTTAGAAGGCATACCCGAAACCCACATTCAAGTAGATGGGATACATGGCAAAGGTAATTGTATTGAAATCTTTCTTGAAAATATCATTCAATCCCCATGTAAGGTCGGCAAATACACTCAGATGTTTGAAGGCACGCCAGTCTACACCAGCTTGCACGCCCCAGGCAAACTTGCGCAAATCATCCGAAAAGTCGTAAGTGGCAATGGCACCGTCGGAGAAGTTGACTTTCTTTCCGGTAGGATTACCTTCACGCAGATAACCTTCATATACATATCCGGAGAATTCCTCATCCATCAGGTAGGATACATATGCACCTGCTTTGGCTCGCAATCGTGAGTTGACTTTATATGCTCCAAGTACGGGGACAGTAATGTAGGCATTGCGTACTTTGGTTTTTACTCCTCCCGTCCAGTTACCTTTCAAGCGGTTACCGTCATTTCCTATGATTTCCATGCCATAGTTCTTTACTGTCGCTTTGGTAATCATATTTTTGGTTTCCAGTCTTACCCCGGTTATTACTCCCCATTTTTTAGTTTTTCCTAACCACTTGATGGCATTTCCTTCCAGCATAAGAGCTAAAGTAGGATTGTAGGCATCGATACTCCGTATTTCTACGGGCAATGGAAGCGGGGAAGTACCACCGATGCTGACACCGGCCCTTATCTCATATTCCCATCCGTGCAGGGCAGCGTTTATAAGCGTACGATTCTGATTCTCTTGAGCGTATAGGGCGGTTTGCATGTAAACTGCCAATGCGATAAATGCTACTATTTTCTTTATCATGTTGTATTCCAATTCTACAGGGTTCTTATTCGAAAATCAGTTCCACATCATCCACTAAAAGGGTACTTCCGGGCGCACCCTCGAAAGTTGCACCGTTCTTGCTGGATGCAAAAATGATACTTAGTTTATATTTTCCTTTTGCCAGTTTGGTTTCATCTATTTCTTTTCCATATCTCTGATAGTCAAAAGGAATGTCGAAAGCTTCCCAATCATCGGTTTCGTGGGGATTGGATATTAGAGCTAAAGCTACCATACTGGGATGTTCATAGTTCTGGTTTGGCAGATTTCCATCCAATATTACTTCCGTAACTTCTCCTGCTTCGTTGTAACTTTCGCCTTCATAAAAGATTGCATAGATGTTCATCACATCTTTACGGTCGGTGTATCCACCGTTTTCATAAAAACGTTCACCGGCTTTGTACTTGTACCAACCTTTTAGACGTGAGGGCTTATAACAGAAAGGAGTGCCGAAATGTGTGGCTTTCAATGGGCTGGTGAGAGCATTCGTCATATCAAACTCACCGATAAACAAATTTCCAGCAGCTATCGGCATACCTACCATTGCTCCCAGAGAGCCGGTAAGCCGAGTTTCTAATTTGGCACACTTTCCGTTTTTACCATTGTCATATTGTGACGTAGGGTAATTTTCAGTAGCTGATGAACTGGCTGCCCAGTTGAATCCTTCATTTCCACTGGCCCATGTCAGTTCCAATCCGTCTTGTTCTTCATAGAACTCCTGATATTTGTATTTGGGGTTAATTCCATTGATAAGTCGTATGTCTTCAAAATGGAATTCATTTGGGATGTCTGATACCGATTGTTCGCGTACACCGATGGAATATACTCGCTGCCAAGCCTTGTTCTCGGAAGTTACGGTATACTTTACCCTTTTTCCGTCAGAGAAATCGTGTTCACTACCACTTTCCGGACTAATGGTAGCGCCCGGCGTCAACTCAAACAGGGGGGATAGTTTGTTTAAAGGAGTGCCCTCTTTTACTTTTACTAATATGGGGTAGGCCTGCAGATTATCATTGTAAGACGGATTTAAATTGAAACGAGCGCTTGCCAGTACATCTTCTTCAAAAGAGATGCCTGTTATATCAGCTTCAGCATTGGGTGCTTCATCTTTTATGCACGATGCCATCAATATTCCGAAAAGTGAATAGAGTATGAATAATTTGTTTAGTCTCATGCTTTTTAATTTAATTCTATTAATTTTTCAAGCAACAAAACTACTTCTTTTTTCTCTAATAGCAGGTTTTTATGAGCTTATTTAACAAAAAAACGGCAATAGGTGCTTTACTATTGCCGTTTTATATATAGAAAATGTTCTATTTTTAATTATCTGAGCCGATATGTACGATTTTTCTTTTGGCTCTTACTGGCTTTTCCTTTACAACTTCCACTTTCTGTTCAGGAGTTATACCTGCTAATTCCGGGTCAATCATGATACGGCCACAATATTCGCAAACGATAATTTTCTTGCGTGAGCGGATGTCCAATTGTCTCTGGGGCGGAATCTTGTTGAAGCAACCACCGCAAGCATCACGCTGTACGTATACAATACCCAGTCCATTGCGTGAATTCTTACGGATACGTTTGAAGGACTGAAGCAGACGGGGTTCAATCTTTGTTTCCAGTTCTTTGGCTTTGTCTCTCAGCTTCTCTTCCTCTTGTTTGGTCTCGGAGATGATTTCGTCCAGTTCGCTCTTCTTTACGTCGAGGTCTTTTTGTCTTTCTTCCAGAGCAGCAGTGCTTTCTGCTACTTCTTGAGATTTTTCTTCCTCTTGTGCGGCAAATTCCTTGATACGCTTTTCGCAGAGTTCGATTTCCAATGTCTGGAATTCGATTTCCTTGCTTAAGAAGTCATATTCGCGGTTGTTGCGTACGTTGTCCTGCTGGTCTTTATATTTAGCTACAGAAGCCTTTGCGGTTTCAATTTCAACTTTCTTTCCTGCAATGGAGGATTTCAACTCGGCAACTTCTGCCTTGATTCTGTCTATACGGGTACTCAGACCGGCTATTTCGTCTTCCAAGTCCTGTACTTCCAGTGGAAGTTCACCTCTCAACGTCTTGATTTCATCGATTTTGGACAGCATTGTCTGCAATTGGAACAAAGCTTTCAACTTCTGTTCTACGGTTAATTCCTGAGGATCTTTTTTTGCTTCTTTAGCCATTTTACTTACATGTATTTTATGGGGTTTGTATTCACTTTGGTCATCTGAACCTCAAAATGAGGAAACAAATCCCGGATTATTGTATAAAATATTTCTTTCGTATATTGCTCACTTTCATAATGCCCTATTTCAGCCAATAATATATCGGTATCATGTCCGAAATAGTCATGGTATTTTATCTCGCCGGTGATAAAGACATCTGCACGGTTGCGGATGGCAAGCGGCATTAGGAAAGCGCCGGCGCCGCCACATAATGCAACAGTCTGTATTTCCCGCCCGAGGAGTTTGTTATGTCTGAGACACCCCACTTCAAAGGTTTTCTTTATCCGTTTCAGGAATTCAAGTTCTGTCTCCGGTACTTCCAATTCGCCAATGACACCGGATCCGGCTTGTGGCCATGAGTTTTGCAAGGGATAAATATCATAGACCGGTTCTTCATATGGATGTGCCGCAAGCAGTGCCTTGACAGTTGCCGCTTTTTTGTAGGCGGGTATGATTGTCTCAATACGTACTTCACGTTCGGTATGCAGCTCCCCTATCGCTCCACAGTATGGGGTGGCACCTTCCCGGGCTCGGAATGTCCCCTCGCCTTCCATGTTATAACTGCACAAATCATAGTTGCCGATATTGCCGCATCCGGCGTCGAACAAGGCTTTCCTCACGTCTTCCGCTTGGGCGGTCGGTACAAATGTGGTCAGCTTTACCAGCGCATTTTCCTTGGCTTCCAGGATACGGACATTCTTCAAACCGATTTTCTCGGCAATCTTGAAGTTCACTCCTCCCGGTGCATTATCCAGGTTAGTGTGCGCAGCATAAACAACGATGTCATTCTTGATGGCTTTCAAGATACAACGTTCCACATAATCCCTGCCCGTGATGGATTTATACCCTTTGAAAATGAGAGGGTGATGTGATATAACCACATTATATCCCAATGCAATGGCTTCATCCAGTACAGCTTCAGTAACGTCAAGACACAACAAAGCCCCTGTTGCTTCCGCATCTGTCAATCCGATTTGCAGGCCGGCATTATCAAATCCGTCTTGCAATGGCAGAGGCGCGAACCGTTCAAGGGCGCTTACTAATTCCTTAATTTTCATTGTGAACAGAAAATTTGGTTGCAAATATAGTAAAAAGCAATGGATTGAGAATGTTTTTTATTCTTTTTATAAAATATCAGTAACAAATTTGAGTAATAGACGGTTTTCTTCCAACAAAAACTCTTATCGAAAAATGTTTTATCACGAAAAAGACTATCTTTGCGAGCGATTATTATAAAACTAAATCTATGAAAACTAAAAAACTATTCGGAATTTTATCGCTCTTGATTATAATTGGTGTGACCTCTTGTAACAGTGATACTCCACAAGACAATGTAGAAAACATTAAAATGAAGGTCTCTTCCGAGATTGGCACTTACCAGCCTTGGGGAAGTGATCATTTCATTGATTGTATGTTGGTAAAGGAGGAAGGTAAAAATGAATATGAAGCGTTGGACTTTTTAGGAATTGCCGGGTTTGATTATAGCAAGGGGTATGAATACACCTTATTGGTGAAAAAAACAACTTTGCTCAACCCTCCCGCCGATGCCAGTAATATTGCATACGAACTGGTCGAGGTGTTATCAAAAGTCAGAGTAGCATATGAATATACAATAGAGGTTGATGGACCCAATCCTTTTATTCTTTCTCCTGATGGAGGAAAATATGAGATTCCTTTTGCATGCAAAAGAAAAAAATATGTAGCAGGCGAGTTTACTGAAGAAGAATATGCTCCTTTAAAAGGATTGAGATATAATATGGGGACCAATTATGGAACCTATACAAGCATTATAAAAGATGGTGATACAGTTGGATTATATAAGTTTGTAATCGAGGGTATTGAGCCTTATAATATGGAAGGAACTCCCTGGTGGTATTATGGTATTTATCCTGCTGATGCAGATTTTTTCTCTGAAACAGAGCCGGAACCTATCTACAAACAATTGTTTGAACAACCGCAAACGGAAGGTGAAGAACATTTTATATATCCGATAATATATGCTTCATCGGGTACGTTTGATTAGTTGGACACATTATTCTCCTTTATTATGAAAACATTACTTGTTTTGTTTCTTTTCCTTTTATCGTTATTGTCTTGTCAGGATACGAACCGTTCCGGTAAAGATGTATCTGAGGATATGGAGGAGCCGGTAGATACTACTCCCAAGGCTACGGCTATCTTTTGGGTAGACAAGGATAAAGATTATCAGGCTAAGAAAAAAGACGGTCCTCTTTCTCTACGCACCGTCAAGGCAAGGGTAGAGATTGATTCGCTGGGAAAAGTTAATCTGCTGGCATATACCAAGCCGCAAAGTCAACGCATCAAAAGTTACCTGCAGTATAGGCTTGAAGTATTCCGTGTAAAGAAAGTGATGTTGGACAGCGGCTTTGTGAAACCGGGCGTACAATATGTGCAGCTACGCTATCTCCCCGGAAAACTGGATGCCCACCGCCGTTGAAGTTATTTATGCTCCTTTTTTCCTTTCTTCTCTACCATCACCGGCAGTAGCTTGCCGTAGGCATCGAACGACTTGCGGGAAGCCAGAGAGATTGTAATCATCAGTGACAGCATGGAGGCGGTAAAGGTGATGACCATAATCATCATCTGATATTTGATGGCCACATTCGGGCTGCTGCCACCCAATATCTGGCCAATCATGGTTCCCGGAAAAGCAACCAGCCCCATCACGGATATATTGGCAATCAGCGGACTGAAGGATTTGATGATGGCTTGGCGGATGAAAGGTGCCTGTGCTTCCGCTTTTGTAGCACCATTGCCGAGAAGATACCGGTAAAGCTGTTGTTCCCGTTTCAGTCCACTATAATAGGTGTTGAGGGCTATGACGTTACTGGATAGCATGTTGCCCATCAGTATGCCGAAAATAGGGATGAAATACCGGGCGCTGAATACGTTTTCTACTCTCAGTACTATTCCGATAAAGTACAAGCCTACACATACTACACTGCATAAGAAACCTGCGGATATGGGCAGGAGCAGAATCTTCCTCTTCAATTGTGTTCGTGCCAATGCCGTCTGCGATGCTACAAATATCATGACAATTACCCATAGAAAGTTTATCCACGGGTTATCCCATAAAAAGAGGTAGTTCAAGTATATGCCGATGAAGAACAACTGGACAATCATGCGTGCCGTACCTATCACAGTAGCGCGCAACAGTCCGGTCTTGAACTTCCAGATGTAAAACAGCGGTATTAATAATAGCAATAATCCGATGCCCAGGCTGAGGTATGATATATCTATGGTTCCCAATAGTGTGTATGTTATTTCATGATTATATGTCGGTCACATCCGTTGGCGAATCTTTTGTCATGGGATACGGTCAGTATGGCACTTCCATTTTCTGTCTGCCTGCGGAAGAAAGAGAGTACTTTTTCCGCGGAACCGGAGTCGAGAGCGGAAGTCGGTTCATCGACAATGGTCAGTGGTTTGCCAATCATTGAGGCTACGGCTATCATCATCCGTTGGCGTTGGCCTCCGGATATTTCGTTCACCCGTTTGTAATATAACTCTTGTTCCAGACCCAAATCCTCGAAACATGCAAATAAACGGGTTTCAGAAAAGGGTGTACCCCGGTTTGCCTTTAAACCGAAGGGCAATTGTACCATGTCCTTTACCCATTCCAGCGGCAATGCCAGTTCTTGTGGAATCCATGCAGTCTGCTTACGGACAACGTCGACGTTTCCTTTATCCAGCAGAATGCCGTTCAAGACGATGCGTCCTTCTTTTAACGGAGTAAATCCAAGTATGGCATTCAGCAGTGACGACTTTCCGCATCCCGAAGGGCCGGAGATACTGGCTATCTCTCCCCTTTCCAATTGCAGGTTGAAACCCGAGAAAAGTATATCGTTGCCGTAGGCGATACTGGCATTTTCTATTTGCAGCATGGTGTTCCTTTAATCTTTCTGTATCGCAAAGATAGTGCAAAAAAATATTTGTGCTATCTTTGACGCACTAATTAATTCAGGAAAGAAAGACTATGATACAGAATGAACGGGATTGCCGCCACGAACATGTGCTTGACGTGGCAAGGCAAATGCTGACTGCTGCGCGCACGGCACCGAAAGGAAAAGGTATTGATGTGATTGAAGCTGCGCTGGTTACGGGTGAAGACATTAAGAAGCTGTCTGAAAAGATGGTCGCTATGGTTGAAGAGCACGGTATGAAGTTCTTTCTCCGTGATGCGGACAACATTTTGCAGGCTGAATGTGTAATTATAATAGGTACGCGCGAGCAGACGCAAGGTTTGAATTGCGGACACTGCGGTTTTCCCACTTGTGCCGGTCGTCCGGAGGGAGTACCTTGTGCTTTGAATACGGTGGATGTAGGGATAGCTGTAGGTTCGGCTTGTGCCATGGCTGCCGATTTGAGGGTGGATACCCGTGTCATGTTTTCTGCCGGACTTGCCGCTCAGCGTTTGGATTGGCTGAAAGGATGCAAGACTGTCTTTGCCATTCCGGTGAGTGCATCCTCCAAGAATCCATTCTTCGACCGGAAACCGAAGGAAGATAAGTGATAATTGACGAGTAGAGGTTTACAATCATAGAGTAGAGGTTTAGAAGTCTGAAGTAGAGGTTTGGCAATTCTAAACCTAAGGTTTATTCTCCCTCTCTCTGCTAACTTAAAAAGTAACGAATTAGAAAAGATAAATAATATGGGATATTTTGTAGGACTGCCGCTGGGTGGTGCCGCAGAGAAGGACTGTCAGGTGCGTTTTGGCAAGAATATGACTTTTCAGGTAGAGACACGTGCTCCCCACTTGCCTGCCGAATGGGCTTTGCAAAGCGGCATACAGCTTACATGGCCCCATGCGGGTACAGACTGGACCTATATGTTGGACGAAGTGCAGGAATGTTTTGTAGCCATTGCCCACGAAATAGCCGCCCGGGAGACATTGCTGATTGTAACCCCAGAACCGGATGAGGTGAAGAAACAGATTCTCGGCAGGGTGAATATGGAAAATGTCCGTTTCCTGAAGTGTGAGACGAATGATACTTGGGCACGCGACCATGGAGCCATCACCCTACTGGATGCTGACGGTGTATCTCTGCTCGACTTTAAGTTCAACGGGTGGGGATTGAAGTTTGCATCCGATAAGGATAATTTGATTACGCGTCGTGCGGTGGAGTCGGAAGTGATGAAAGGAAAGTATGTAAATCGCTTGGGGTTTGTCCTTGAAGGCGGTTCCATCGAAAGTGACGGCATGGGTACGTTGCTCACCACCTCCGAATGCCTGCTTTCGCCTAACCGGAACGGACAGATGAACCGGGTGGAAATTGAGGAATATCTTCGTTCCGTTTTTCACCTGCAACGTGTTCTTTGGCTGGACCACGGTTATTTGGCAGGTGACGATACGGACAGTCATATAGACACGCTGGCCCGTTTCTGCCCTGCCGACACGATAGCCTATGTACAATGCAAGGATGCGGATGATGAGCATTACGAAGAACTGCATCGCATGGAGGAGCAACTGAAGACTTTCCGTACGTTGAAGGGGGAACCTTACCGTTTGCTGGCTTTGCCCATGGCCGATAAGATAGAAGAGGAAGGGGAACGGCTTCCTGCCACTTACGCTAATTTCTTGATTCTGAATGATGCAGTGCTTTACCCCACCTATCGCCAGCCGGAGAATGATGCCCGCGCGGGGGAAGTGTTGCGGGAGGCTTTTCCCGGTTATGAAATTATCGGGATAGATTGCCGTGCTTTGATTAAGCAACACGGCTCTTTGCATTGTGTTACCATGCAATATCCTGTAGGGGTGTTGAAGTAATGTCGATTATACATAGTAAAACAATAAACCATAGAATAAGATGACAAGAAAAATAAAAGTAGGTATTATCCAGCAGGCCAATACCAAGGACCTCAGGACTAATTTAATGAATTTGGCCAAAAGTATAGAGGCATGTGCGGCGCATGGGGCTCAATTGGTTGTTTTGCAGGAGCTGCATAACTCTCTGTATTTCTGTCAGACGGAAAACACGCAGTTGTTCGAATTGGCAGAACCGATTCCCGGTCCTTCTACGGGATTCTATTCAGAGTTGGCTGCTGCCAACGATATTGTGCTGGTCACTTCTCTGTTCGAGAAACGCGCTCCCGGATTGTATCATAACACAGCGGTTGTTTTTGAACGTGACGGCAGCATTGCCGGGAAATACCGGAAGATGCATATTCCTGATGACCCCGCCTATTATGAGAAATTCTATTTTACTCCCGGTGATATAGGCTTCGAACCTATTCAGACATCTTTGGGCAAATTGGGAGTTTTGGTGTGCTGGGACCAATGGTATCCGGAAGCAGCACGTCTGATGGCGCTGAAGGGAGCTGAAATACTGATATATCCTACGGCTATCGGTTGGGAAAGCAGTGATACGGATGATGAAAAGGCGCGTCAGCTCAATGCTTGGATTATCTCCCAGCGTGGACATGCTGTGGCCAACGGCTTGCCGGTGGTTTCAGTGAATCGCGTGGGACATGAGCCGGATCCTTCCATGCAGACCAATGGTATCTTGTTTTGGGGAAATAGTTTTGTGGCCGGACCGCAAGGCGAGTTCCTGGCCCAAGCAGGAAACGAACGGCCGGAAAATATCGTTGTAGAGGTGGACTTGGAACGTTCGGAAAATGTACGCCGTTGGTGGCCTTTCCTGCGCGACCGCAGAATTGATGCCTATGCCGGATTGACAAAACGATTTCTTGACTGATAACGACGGGGATCTCTGGGGGAGAACTAACGGAATGTCACCCGTTTGTTCATTAGGAAATTGACACTTCCGTAGATGAATAATCCCAGGAACTGGGCAAGGTATTCGTTGCAGTCCAGTCCCTCCACCAGCCCTATGAGGAAAAGGAATTGCGCTCCGTAAGCCATTCCGAAAGCTATAGAAAAGAGCAGCACTTGTCGCCAAGTGTTGCTCTTTTTTTCTGTAGGGAATATCCAGTACTTGCACCAGATGAAGTTGTGTATCTGTGCAAGTATATATGCGGTTACATTGGAGAGCATATAGTTGATGTCCAGTTCGTCCATCATTACCCAAACGGTAACAGCCATAATCAAGGCATTCAGCGTGCCGATTACCGCAAAACGAAAAATGCGTGCAGACTCTTTCACTCTCCTACTCCGTACCTGCTTTTACTCTTTCACTTCAACAATCAGATTCAGTTCATCCAGCTGCTTCTGGTCAATAGCCGAAGGTGCATCCAGCATTACATCGCGTCCACTGTTGTTCTTGGGGAATGCAATGCAGTCGCGGATACTGTCGAGACCTGCGAAGATGCTGACCCAACGGTCCAGACCGTATGCCAGACCACCGTGAGGAGGTGCACCGTATTTGAAGGCATTCATCAGGAAGCCGAACTGCTCCTGAGCCTTCTCCGGAGTGAATCCGAGAATCTCGAACATTTTTGCCTGCAACTGTGCATCGTGGATACGGATGGAACCTCCACCCACTTCAATACCGTTGCACACCATGTCGTATGCATCTGCACGGACAGCTGCCGGGTCTGTATCCAGCAAAGGAATATCTTCGTCTTTCGGATGGGTGAACGGGTGGTGCATAGCCATCAGGCGGCCTTCTTCATCGCTCCACTCAAACATCGGGAAGTCAACCACCCAAAGGCAGACGAACTTGTTCTTGTCGCGCAATCCCAGTTGGTTACCCATTTCAAGGCGCAACTCGTTCAGTTGCTTGCGGGTCTTCATGGCGTCGTCACCGCTCAGAATCAGAATCAGGTCACCCGGCTTGGCGTTGAAAGCAGCCTTCATTTCCTGCAATACTTCCTGCGCATAGAACTTGTCGACACTTGATTTTACGTTGCCGTCTGCCTCTACGCGCGCGTATACCATACCTTTGGCACCGATTTGCGGTCTTTTCACGAATTCGGTCAGTGCATCCAGCTGTTTGCGTGTATAGTGTGCGGCGCCTTCTGCGCAGATACCGCCGATGTAGGCGGCATTGTCGAATACCGGGAATCCGTGTCCCTTCATGATGTCCATCAGTTCCACGAACTTCATGCCGAAACGGAGGTCGGGCTTGTCGCTGCCGTAATATTTCATGGCGTCTGCCCATGGCATGCGCATGAACGGCTCGTTCATCTCTACGCCACGGATTTCCTTGAACAGATATTTGGCCATGCCTTCGAAGAGGTTGATGACGTCATCCTGCTCCACAAAAGACATTTCGCAGTCAATCTGTGTGAATTCCGGCTGGCGGTCAGCACGCAGGTCTTCGTCACGGAAGCATTTGGCTATCTGGAAGTAACGGTCGAAACCGGAAACCATCAACAACTGTTTCAGAGTCTGCGGGCTTTGAGGCAAGGCATAGAATTGTCCCGGGTTCATGCGTGAAGGAACGACGAAATCGCGTGCACCTTCGGGTGTGGAGCCTACCAGAATCGGAGTTTCCACTTCGATGAATCCCTGGCTGTCCAGGTATTTGCGTACTTCAATTGTCATTTTATGGCGAAGCTCCAGATTGCTGCGTACATTGGCACGGCGCAGGTCTAGATAACGGTACTTCATGCGGATATCGTCGCCACCGTCCGTATTTTCCTCGATGGTGAAGGGAGGGGTCAGCGATGAGTTCAGAACATCCAGTTCCGATACGATGATTTCAATGTCTCCCGTCGGGATATGCTGGTTTTTGCTGAAACGTTCGTTGACGGTACCCTTAACCTGGATTACGAATTCACGGCCCAAGCGGTTGGCACGCTCGCAAAGTTCGGCATTCACCTCTTCGTTGAACACTAATTGGGTAATTCCGTAACGGTCGCGGAGGTCAATGAAAGTCATGCCTCCCATCTTACGGCTGCGCTGTACCCAACCTGCCAGCGTCACTTGCTTGTTAACATCGGAGATACGGAGTTCTCCGCAGGTGTGTGATCTATACATCTTTTTATTTACTGTTTGACGATTTACTTATTTACTATTTTGAACATGCAAAAATACATAAAACATATTATATGGCGCATCAAAAGGGGAAAGTTATTTTCAGAAACTCCTTTAGTACCTTTTTTACAACATTACATTTTTGTCAGTTTCTTGAATTGCCTTTTGCCTTTATCCAGTATCATCTTGTTTTTATGGGCGATGTCCTCCACAAAAGCATCATTAATTTGTTTCAGTCCGTTGATATAGTCTTGTGCCCGCTGCAAGACATTCGAAGTGTCTTTTTCCGCATCCCGGGGGACAATGACCTGCAGTCCTTTCTTCATAATCTTTACATCTACATTCTCTCCCATCATCATCGGGTCGCCGTCAAAGTGGACTACCCCCGGTTTAGAACGGTGAATACGGAGTGTCTGGCAACGGAACGTCTTAATCCGGCTGTTCTGGTCAATGGTCTTGTTGAAGAGCTGGAAAGAGAGCGACGGTACATCGAGCACAGTGAACGGCTCGAGTATGGTGACGTCCAGCAGTCCGTCGTTCAAGGTGGCTTGTGGGGCAATATACGCATTGTTTCCATATTGCGATGCGTTTCCGCAGGCTATCAGGAACGCCTTGTATCGCAGGGTGCTGCCGTCCATTTCCAGTTCATAGGTTTCCGGACGGTACTTCAGGCTTTCGAGCAGAGTCTTTTCCAGATAAGTGAGTGGTCCTCTCCTTCCCGCCTTGGAGAATTGCAGGCTTACAAATGCGTCGAATCCCACGCCGCAGGTGCAGAAGAAAGGCACATCGTTGATTTTTCCGTAGTCAATGATGTCTATCAGTCCGTCATTGATGATGTCGATGGCCTTTTTCGGCTCCATCGGAATCTGCAGATGGCGGGCAAGTCCGTTGCCGGAACCGCAGGGAATGATGCCCAAAGCGGTTTTTGTATGTACCAGTGAGCGGGCTATCTCATTGATGGTGCCGTCTCCTCCTATGGCGATGACGGCATGTGCATCTTCTTGTGCCTTCTGTGCCGCTATCTCTACGGCATGGCCTGCCCGTTCGGTATAAATCACTTCTTGTGCATACCTTTCCTTATCCAGTTTTTCATCGAGCCACTTCAGTATCTGCTCCTTACTCTGAGTGCCGGATATGGGGTTTATGATGAATGCTATTTTCTTCTTGTTTTCGTTCATGCAAGGGTTGTTGCTATGCAGGTTTTCCAACTGGCAAAAGTAATATAAATATCTGAAAAATTAACCACATAATTCTTTTTAAAATAAGTATAAGTAGTTTTTTTAATGTAAATAGAACATATACCGACATATTTTGCTATCTTTGCCCCCTGTTTTTTAAGACTTGTATTTAATAGAATTAAATATTCATTATATAAAAGATATTTCATGGGTTTACTACAAGACAAATTTGCGAAATACGACCTGCCGCAGCAGTTTATGGCGAAAGGCGTATATCCTTATTTCCGCACAATTAACAGCCATCAGGATACAGAGGTAATGATGGATGGTAAAAAGGTTCTGATGTTCGGCTCTAATGCATATATGGGACTGACATATGACAAGCGTATCATTGATGCCTCGATAGCTGCCACAGAAAAATATGGCACCGGTTGTGCAGGTTCCCGCTTTCTGAACGGAACACTCGATATACATGTTGAACTGGAGAAGGAATTGGCTGAATTCGTAGGAAAAGATGAAGCACTCTGTTTTTCTACCGGATTTACTGTAAACGAAGGTATTATTCCTGCCGTTGTAGGCCGTGGGGATTATATTATTTGTGATGACCGTGACCACGCTTCCATTGTAGATGGCCGCCGTCTTGCATTTGCCACTCAGTTGAAGTACAAGCATAACGATATGGAGGCTTTGGAAAAAGAACTCCAGAAATGCGAACCGGATGCTGTAAAGCTGATTGTTGTGGATGGAGTATTTTCCATGGAAGGTGACTTGGCCAATCTGCCCGAAATTGTCCGCCTGAAGAAGAAATACAATGCCAGCATTTACGTGGACGAAGCTCACGGCTTGGGTGTATTCGGAAAACAAGGCCGTGGTGTGTGCGACCATTTCGGTGTTACCGAAGATGTAGACCTGATTATGGGTACATTCAGCAAGTCATTGGCTTCCATCGGTGGTTTTGTTGCTGGAGACAAGGCGGTAATCAATTGGCTGCGCCACAATGCCCGTTCCTATATATTCCAGGCAAGTAGCACACCTGCTGCTACGGCTGCAGCCCGCGAGGCGCTTCACATCATCAAGTCCGAACCTGAACGCATCCAACGTCTGTGGGACATCACTAACTATGCCTTGAAGAAGTTCCGCGATGCAGGCTTCGAAATCGGTGAGACAGAATCTCCTATCATTCCTCTCTATGTGCGTGATACAGAGAAGACATTTATAGTAACGAAGCTGGCTTTTGACGAAGGTATCTTCATCAACCCCGTTATTCCACCTGCATGTGCTCCACAAGATACACTGGTGCGTGTAGCGTTGATGGCTACCCATACGGTCGAACAAGTGGATTATGCTGTAGAAAAATTGACTAAATGTTTCAAGGAATTGGGTATCATCAAGTAAACTTGATTTAAACAGATATTCGGAAAACCGTTTAATAATGATTAGGCGGTTTTTTTTATAGACAAAGCGAAGTAGGATTAAAATTAAATCGTAAAGTACATGAAAAAGAACTTCTTCATCATTACTGCTGTAGTATGTGGAATGAGTTGTACCACCACTGCCTATGCGCAGTTCAAAATCGGTGGAAAGAAAATCAATGTGAACAAAGTTGTCCAAGCCGGTACAGATGCCGTCAAGGCCATTTCATTGTCCGATGCTGACATTGCAGCGATGAGCAAGGAATATATGGAATGGATGGATACGCACAATCCGCTGACAAAGCCCGATACGGATTACGGCAAGCGTCTGGAGAAGCTGACCGGAAATATCAAGGAAGTGGACGGCTTGAAGGTGAACTTCGGTGTTTATGAAGTAATAGATGTGAATGCCTTTGCGTGCGGTGATGGTAGTGTACGCATCTGTGCCGGACTGATGGACATCATGACGGATGATGAAGTGATGGCAGTTGTCGGCCACGAGATAGGTCACGTCATCCATACGGATTCCAAAGATGCGATGAAGAATGCTTACCTTCGTTCGGCTGTGAAGAATGCTGCCGGTGCGGCAAGTTCTACGGTATCCAAATTGAGTGATTCTGAACTGGGTGCCATGGCCGAGGCATTGGCAGGTGCTCAATACTCCCAGAAGCAGGAGACGGAAGCGGATGATTACGGCTTTGAATTCTGCATCAAGAATAATCTCGATCCGTATGCCATGTACAATGCTTTGAACAAATTGCTTGAACTTTCAGCGGAAGCACCGAAGGAATCCAAGTTCCAGAAGATGTTCTCTTCTCATCCGGATACAGCCAAGCGCGTAGCACGTGCCAAGGAGAAAGCGGATGAATATATGAAGGATAAGAAATAACTATCCGTTGCTTACTATGATGAAGTGGGATTAGAGGTTTCTCTGAATCCCACTTTTTTTGTGCCGAGACTATGATATGGGCTTCTGAGGGAGCTAATGGGATAGTTCGTTAGTTCACAGTGCTGAACACTTTGTTTTAGCTATAGAAAACAAAGTGTTTTTCTATTTGAAACAAACTGTTCTTTTAAGGGAAACGAAGTGTTCTCTTTAATGAAACACACTGTTCGGTTAAGGGAAACACTTTGTTCTGTTTGGTAAAACTTCTTTTATTTACTTATTTGCTTTTAAATTAGAATAATTTTAGTATGTTTGCCACATTATTTATGAAAAACATGACTTTTGTATGAAAAAACAAGACTTCCTCTTTATTTTTGTTCTGGTGATAATATTCCTGCCATTCTTTGTGAGTGAATCCATCTACGATTGGTATAAGTCTTTCAACGCTACACATGGAATGGTAATGAGTTTCATTAAATTTGGAATTCTTGCTACACTGGGTGAGATGCTGGGACTTCGTATCAGTGCCGGAGTCTATAATCGAAAAGGATTTGGCGTACTGCCGCGTGCCGTAGTGTGGGGACTGCTGGGAATGGGTATCAATGCGGCCATGATAATCTTCTCGAAGGGTGTACCGCAATTCATGGAATATATGGGAATGGCAAATGCCGCCGCCATTATAAACGGAGAATTCTGCCTGGACAAATTATGGATAGCCCTCGCCATTTCAGTTGCTATGAATACCATTTTCGCTCCGGTATTCATGACATTCCATAAGATTACGGATACGCATATCCTGGATTGTGGCGGTTTGCCTCGCAGCCTCCTCACTCCTATCCCGATGACCCGCATCATTACGCATCTGAATTGGGATGCACAATGGAATTTTGTCTTCAAGAAAACAATTCCTTTCTTCTGGTATCCGGCACACACCATCACATTCCTCCTGCCGGGAGAAATGCGGGTGCTGTTTGCAGCGATATTGGGTGTGGTGCTCGGGGTATTGCTGGCTATTGCGGCTCGGATGAAATAATCCGGCCTATATATTCTCGAATGATTTCAAGCAAGTCTTGCGGATAAGGTATAAAGAACTTCTCTATCATTTTCGGATACTGAGGTACAAAGGGTTTGGGTATCATTGTGACAAGGGTATCCAATTCTGCCTTCCGTTGCTCTTCAGTCTCTGAGACGGCGTAGCGGATAGTCCACCAGAACAAGAAAGTCTGGTTAAGATACCCTTTGGGGGTGATGACTTGCAGTTGCTTGTAGCGCTCGGACTGTAACATGATTTTAATTCTTTTCTCCTGTTCTTTCTCACTGATGGAACATAGAATGTCATACCATTCATCAAACTCCTGACGCAAGCAGGCGACAAATGCCCATTCGGCAATTCTATATTTGGCAAATTCTGGAATCTTCTTTAGAAGTACGAAGATATGTCCTATATTCAATTCGCCTTTATATAAACCTTTGACTTTTGTATAGTCTTCAATGGAAGTGATTGTGTGTAAAAGGGAGTAATATATTTCCGGACTCATCGGCACATGGTGTTCATCGATGAATTTCAGAGTATTCTGAAGCACCAGTTTTTTGTTTGTTCTGTTGTTGGCCATGCGGCTGATGACATTGTTCCAGTAGATTTGTGTGCGTGCAATGGAAATATGTAAATCATCTTCCATCTCTTTTATACGGCTTTCGGCTTCTTCGAAGGTCATGCCGCGTTCCCGCATTTGATAGCATATGTCCTTCATAATTGGATAATGTTCGACAAATAGGTAGGGGTTGGGAATGACGGCTCCTACCTTTTTCAACATACAATATGAATCGTAATTGATAAAAACCTTTTTACTGATTGCTTGCTCTTGCAGCCGTTGGGCGTTTTCCTTATCATTCTGACGGAGCAATGCCTTCATGCAACAGAAGATAATTCCTCCATCATATACGCCCACGTCCAGCAGACAATACACATATTCCAGAATAGTGCTTTCTTTAATTTTCCACCCTTCCGATGTATAAATGGGAAAAGGCTGCGGAACGTTGTCTTGTGCTCTTCCGGCATAGTATCGCTGGATAAGCATTTGCTTCAATATATCCTTTGGCGCATCCAGGCTTTTCATTATTTCCTCATTTATAATCAGTTGTATTTCTTCCGGAGGAAGTGAACCTTGGGTGTGGTTGGTCAGGTGATAGAGTAAATGTTTATGTGTATAACTGTTCTGTTGTACGGTGTATTTTTCGGACATCCGCTTTATCATGTCCACTTTTTGTTCATAATAGGGATATATGAACCGGTTATTGATAATGATATTCAAGATATTGGCATCAGGATGATTGAGCAGTGACTTGTCCAGCCGGTTCTCGAAGAAATCCCTTGCGACTCCTCCTTCTTCCGGAGTCTTTACCTTATTGAACATTTCGGAGACAACGTAGGGCGAATGATTCAAAATCTGTTGTTCTTCCGGAGTAATACAATCGGGAGTTTCTCCGAACAGTGCCTGATACGCCTCTTCATAATTTGATATTTTCAGAATGAATTGTACGATTGTTCTTATATTTCGAGATTCATCGCCGTTTTGGGGACGATGTCTCTTCATATGTGCCTTGATTTCCTTTAGGGTCATGCGTTGGTATAGGATACCTTGTGTGTGCTGGCTCGGGTAATCCAGTAAAGACTGGTCTGCTTCCAGTAAATGGTATTTATGGAACAGTTCCTCGCATTCCTTAATCCCGCTATAAGTGGAGGTCGTATCCAATAAGTCGTTCAGGTAGATTTCACCCACTTTCAGTTTGGTCTTGTTTTCTTCTTCTTGCTGCTCCAACCTTTCCATAAAAGTGTTGAAGATTCCTTTGGCTTGCTCAAAATTTTTAGCCTTTTGGAGCATAAAGTTCAATGAGTAGCCATCACAGTTATTCCCCATACGGTTCCATAAATCATAGGCATAAGAGGACGGTATGTTTTCGAGTGCTCCATTCAACACTTCGGTCTTGTTCAGGAACATACTGGTATCCTCTTTTTTGTCGACAGACAGTTCTGTCAGTTCGTTGAAGAATGCAACCAGCTTTTCCGGCTGGCTGAATCTTTTGAAAACTTCCAGCCAGGTGTAGGGAGCAATAAAGTTGAAGAAAAAGACTGCATCGTCGTGGGGAACTACCCCTTTATCATTCTTCTGCAAGAAGTTCTTGATGTCGTGTATGTCAGCCAGAGTCTGTGCTTTATGCATAAGCTGCCTGGCGAAATTACGTATTCTTTTCTCTTTCAGTTCTGTCAGATAAGTCTCATTGTTGCTTTCCTGCCCATGGGCGCTCTCTGCAGAATCGGAGAAGAAATCATCTATGTCGCCATCATCGGCACTTGGGGAAGCTTCGTATATAAAGGAAGCGTTGAGGTATATTTCTTTGGCTTCGTCCATGTCGAGGAACCGTACCAATTCTGTCTGAAATTCAATATACGAGTTTTCTATATACTTGTCTTGCATTTGCCCTTGTTCATTGAGCAAATCCTTGTGTACAATGTCCTTATCTTGTTGTGTCTGCAGTCTGGGCAAAAGCCACCGCAGCACATTCAGCTCTCTCCTATTATATTTTTTTGTTAATTTCCAAATATGGATGGCCTCTGCATTGGTAGGAGCAAAATTGGCTATATTGCCAATATAGGCGTCCACCCAATCAATGGAAACGCCTTCCGGGTTTGTTCCCAGTTCCTTACTTGTATATAGCGTTTGTTCGTTTTTATAAATGCGGCTTACAACATCATTGATGATATACTGTTGGAGTTCGGGGGCATTTACCGAACAGTTTTTCACCCGATGCAGGATCTTGGTTGTATTTTTGAAAAAGTTCGGTCTGTCTTTGTAGTAGATATAGCGGAATATGCCCTTTATGGCTTTCTTTTCAGTTGCCAGTAGGTCATCGGACGGTTCACTGCTATAGTACTGGAAAACCTGGGTTACTATGATGTCTTCAACTTCAAATGTGTCCTTTTCAATGTCCTGATAATAAATCAAATCATCTACTTTGCCTGCCAATTCACAGATGGTGCTTCTGTCGGCCTTTTCGTAACTGTTCTCATAGGTGAATTTGAGGAAATCGAGCAATAGGTCTATTTTATTGCGGCTTCTCTTTTTCCACATCCACAAACATTTTATGGCGTGGCAGAGTTGTCGAAGCATGGATTTCTGCAGGTTGCTTAAATTGCTGTTCTGGAACTGGTTGTTATATCTGGTCTTGATTCTGTCTATGTCGAAAAACAAGGAACCGATAGTCATGCCGGCTTCGGGTCGGAGTTTAAGATAGCCGTATGTCCTGAGCTCGCGGGCATATTCATTTATTTTTTTGAAGGATAAAGGTTTGATGCCCACTTCGACTATGGCCGGAGGAACCATTTCATTGAAAGTAAGCATGGATTTCACTTCCTTGAAGCTATAGCTTGTAGTGGCAATAACCTTGAAGTCCGGATTGCCGATGTGAAGGATTTCCGATAACTTGCGAAGTAATTCTCTGTCAATGGGTATCGGCTTTTCATTCTCTTCTTTCCAAAACAACAGCTGCAAATCGTCCAGTAGAAGAATCTTTTTGCCATGCTGGAATTGGGATACAGAAAGCCGTTCTAACTGTTCTTTGGTCGTATCGGCATTCAAAATGACCACATAATATTCCTGAGGGAGCTTTTTCAGCATTCGGCAAACGGCAATAGTCTTTCCCGAAGTGGATTGACCGGTGACGATGATTGTCTTGTTTGTGCTGTCAAACTCCTCTTTAAGTTTGTTGTCTACTTCCGGACGGATAAAATAGTAGTCCAGGTTGCCTCTGCGACGGTTGGCTTGGCTGTTGGGAATAATTTTATCATACTCCATCTTATGGCAAGAGATTGCGCAAAAGGGATTATTGAGAAAACTTTCACGATCCTTGACCAACGCGTCCCTTAGCTGCTCCAGCGTATTGCACTGCTTCTCATACCGCTCGATAACGGTATCGTCGTCCAGGTGCTTTTGCATGTATTCCGCATAGAAGTCTTTCCATAAAGTAGTGTTTGTCCAGTCTTCCTGGGTGTATTCCAATGTCGGATTCTGATAGAAATAGATATGTTTGTTGGATGCATTTTCGATGGCAACATTAAACTCTCCGATGGTCTTGGAGCGTATCCAGTTTCCGGCGAAGAAGATGATGACGTCACATTGCCTTATCTCTGAATTTATGATTTCCTGCGTATCGCCTTTAGCTAAATCGTTGTCTCCATTTTTTTCGTGCCGGTGCACTACAATATTGAGTTCGCTGTTGTTTCTTTCCGTCAGGACTTTTTCCATTAAATCCCTTTCTTTCTGAAAACTCAGCGAAGAGGCTATAAATACATGGTATGTTTTCATAATATAGTGTTGGTTACTTTCTATGTGTTGTTGTTTACGACTAGCGGAATGCCGGCTGTGATACATCTGTCATACGCTTTTGAGCTTTCCTTCAATTCATCATACGGACGTATATCGGGATGCACAAAGCGTTTCTTTTTGAAGATGTCTCCCATTTCCTTGCTGCCATAGATTAACTCTTCTTCTTCGGCGGTGGGTTTACGGAAGCCAAGCAGCAGCTTCTCCATGTTCCAACGGTTATGTTCGACTTCGGCAAGCAATGTTATCTGGTCGTTGTCCAGTTTCACGTAACCATCCGTAATGCCTATGGAGCGTAGCTTGGGACCAATGGAATATGCACTGTACAAGTTGGACCACTGAAGGGATACGGACAGTTTGTTCCATGAGTCTTTCAGCTCATTGTCAGGTGGGCATGATTGAGGCACATTTCCATATTTATTCTTGAAATCGTATATATAATTGATGATTTGTCCCTCCCTCCGGCTTTTTTTGTCCAGGTCGTAACAGTTGTCCAGCATTCCAAAAGGAAAAACATGGGAATATTTATGAATCGCTTCATCTTTCTTTCTACTGTTAAGCATATTGAGCAGTGCACTGGAGGTTTCCTGACGGACAAAAACTGGGATATTTTCATCATATACATCGTCCGGCAGATATAATCCCATTGCCATGCTTTGAGGAGGATAATTGAGGCAGACGGCAATCGTCAATACCTGGCCTGAGTCATGTACCCATTCTTTAATCAGATTCTGGATGGCAGGAGTTTCCGCACGGCCTTTGATAAATTCGAATTCCACATCCAGAAAGTCTGCATCTTTTCCTTTAAAACGGGTGGGAAGGACAAATCTCTCGTGCCTTTCGTCCTTGCTCATGTCGTAATAATGGGTAGACGATATCTCGAAATAATGGCGGTATCGTCCACAAAAGAAATTCATTTCCCGGTCGGCATTTTCATCAATGAAGGTAATGACACTTTTTATGTTCTTGTCCCGGCAGAAGTTTGGAAAATGCAACAGATGGGCAGCTTCCACTCCTATTGCCACTCCCATACGGCTCATACCGATGATAACAAGATGAACATGTTTTTCGCTTTCGTAGGTTATTGCCTCACGGTCGAGAGGAGGATATTCAATACAGTTCTCCCCTTTTCCATATCGCCGGCTTACCAATATCTTTTGGGCCCAGCCCTCGTAGAAGTTAAAGGGATGGAATTCTATATATTTTCTCCATTCGGCAGACAAATCGGTCAGTTGGAAAGCGGCAAAAGTAGTCTGATATTCGAAAAGGACGGTGAATGGTATGAGGGAACATTTATTGCATCGTTTATGAATGTCAACTATCTTTTTCAGGCAGTCTATGTTCAGTGAGTCATGGTCATGTTCGTCTCTCTCTCCGATAAGGAATACTTCGCGCGCTTTGGTAGTATAGAGTTTTTCCAACTCCTCGATAGAGTCGCGCCGGGCACGCAGCACCACAATTCTTTTTTCGTTTTTGGCATCCAGTTCCGTATGGATTTTGCTACGGATTTCTTGTGCCGGTTGGGTACTCTGAATCAGAATATGGCAATTCCCATAATGTGTGTCATCGCAAATTTGCTGGATAAGAGTGGGGACCATGTTGTCAAAACCGATAATGACGATGTGGTTTTGCAAAGGGTAAACGATATCGCCTTCACGATATCGCTCAACTCTGCGTTCCAGCATATTGGAGATTACGGATATCAATAATCCGCAGAACAAAATTAATCCCAGCACTACGACCAATAGAGAGAACCAACGCAGATAAGGTGGTACTTCCACAATATTCCCCGGATCGATGAACAGACAAATCAACTGAAGCAAACGCCCCATAGGTACGTCTTTATCAATACCGGTCCATTCTTCAAGAGACGGCTCAGGAAAGATAAATGCAAAACTTACCAGATATATCAATAAGAAAACAGTTACTATGACTCCGAAAAGCCAAGCAAGCTGCCTCCATCCTTTTCCGGAAAAAGAGCGGTCAAAATGAAGGGCAAAAAGTCTTGTTAGCAGATTCATATTTGTTTTGTCATTAGGCAGTTTCCTTTTTTTCAGTTTCTTGTTTCAATTCTTTTCTGATATTCTCTTTCAGTTTATTGATTTCTTTCTCATCGTTATTGATAATCTCCCGTTTTTCTTTTTCCTGATACAAGGATGCAAGAATGTTTCTTTCTTGTTCCAGATTCAATGAGAATACATCTATTAATCTCTTGATACATAGAAAAAAACAGATGCATACGCTAAGGGAAATGATGGCATGGAGTGTCATCAGGTAGGTCATTCCACGCGATGGAAAGAATTGAATAAGGTTTTGGAATGTAGTGCATGTCACAATCAATGCTGCAACCAGAAAGAGAATGATAAAGGCAGGAATCACGAATTTCCACCAGTGCCGGATAGGATAATACTTGTTCTCACTCGTCCTCATAGTACTATAATAGATATTGGATTATTATTTCTTCTGTATGTCGAATCCCAGTTTCATAATCAGTTTCAGTGTCTGTATGGCTGTTTGCCGGTCGTATTCTCGTTCTGAGTCCGGTAACTCTTCGTATGGTACAAGTCCGGGATGTGTCTTTAATTCATCATTGCGTGTCTCTCCGTATTTCCATCCTTCTTTCACTCTTCCCAAAGCCCATACTTCATGCACATTGCGTGCCATGGCTTCTGTGAGTTCCGTCAAATTATCCGGTAAAGTGATATTTTCTGCGTTCAAAGGGGACGGTGTGTATGTTTTCATTTTCTGTTATTTAAAATGTGGAAGTAAAAAGTTTATTGGTAGCAATATTAGGCATTTCGGACGACAGAAACAAAAAAAAGGAAAGCTATTTCCAAAAAAACATGCAGATTACAATGGAAAAAACATTGCAACCTGCATATAAATCGGGAGAAGCGTGAATTATAAGTTAGCTTCCGTCACTACCTGCCCGTCAAACAGATTGATGATACGTCCGGCAAATCCGGCATCATGTTGTGAGTGTGTCACCATGACAATCGTAGTGCCTTCCTTATTCAGTTCATTCAGTAGTTCCATTACCTCTTTTCCGTTCTTTGAATCGAGGTTACCGGTAGGCTCATCGGCAAGTATCAGTTTAGGGTTTGATACGACTGCACGGGCGATTGCCACGCGTTGCTGTTGTCCGCCGGACAATTGTTGCGGGAAGTGCTTGCTGCGGTGCATGATTGCCATACGCTCCATAGCGGTTTCCACCCGGCGCTTGCGTTCGGTGGCAGGAATGCCCATGTAGAGTAGCGGCAGTTCGATGTTCTCGTATACATTCAGCTCATCAATCAGGTTGAAACTTTGGAATACAAAGCCGATGACTCCTTTACGCAAGTTGGTACGTTGGGCTTCTGTATATTTGGATACTTCCGTCCCATTCAAGTAATATTCTCCGGATGTAGGATTGTCCAACAGACCGAGGATATTCAGTAAAGTGGATTTTCCGCAGCCTGAAGGTCCCATGATAGCAACAAACTCCCCTTCTTTCACTTCAATGTTTACGTCGTTCAAAGCCAGAGTCTGTACTTCCTCGGTCTTGAAAATCTTCTGTAAGTTTACTGTCTTAATCATAATGCTTTGTTTTTATGGGTTATAAATATATCATTTCTTACTCGGATTTGATGCAGTTAATCGGATTTGTTTTGTTCAGCAAATAACTTTGCAGACACACTGTGACGGCAGATATTATCCAGACAATACATAGTGGCAATAGAAAGTCCATAACGGTGAAGGGGGCTTTATAGGCAAACTGTTCATGCCAATGGTGCATGAGCCAATAGACAATGGGGACAGCTAGAATATATGCAAGCAGAATTTGCAGGCAGAATGGTTTATTCAGCAACAGCACGATTTGTCGGGATGTTGCTCCATGAATCTTGCGAATGCTGATTTCGCGGATACGCTGGCGAGTGGCATACCATGAAATGCCGAATAAGCCGAAGCAGGTCAATATCAAGCCAATCAGAGAATAGGCGATAAGGAGTTTGGAGAGAGACAAGACTTTACCATTGCGTTTCATAAAGTCTTGGTGCATGTCTGTGTATTGAAATATCTCCCCTTCATTCATCTTTTCCCATATTTGGGCTATTTGATGTAGTGTTTCTTGTTTATTGCTTTCAATCAGCTTAATCTGCAGATAGTTGGCACCCGACATTCTCTCTGTAGGTGGAAGGTAAAGTATGACCGGGGTAATTTCATTTTCCAATGAACTGAACGGGAAGTCCTCTAATACACCGCCGATGATGTATAAAGAATCGGCAGACTGGTCAAATTCTTTCAAAGGTTTTCCAATGGCATTTATTCCTGCTGGAATCAGCATTCTGACATAGCTTTCGTTGACCAGTGCAGGATAGGCATATTGTTTTTGCAGTTGTTCGGGAGCGTTGCCGGACAAGAGCTTGAACCCCATCGTTTTTACCAGATTGGCATCACTATACAGCATTAATAGGTAGGAACTTTTTTCCGTACCGTCGGCTTGTTTGATGGATAGCTCACGTATCCATGAATTCAATATGGAGCCTTGTGACAGGGCGATGGACTCTATTCCTTGTACATGTTTCTCCAGCTCTTCTTTAAGTATTGTAGCCGGTGCGGCATTGAAATCTCCTATTTCAATCCGATTTTCGTAACAGTAGGCCCGTTCCTTGATGAGATTGATTTGTTCATTGGCAACGAGAGTAGCGAATATCAGCCCTATAGAAATGGAAAACTGAAAAATGACCAGCAAAGCTATGAAACGTTGTTTCTTTTTACCTCCGTAAAGTGTCTTGTATTCGCTGAATGAGAGTTGTGAAAGTCTATGGCTGATATACCAGGCAGGGACAATGGACATAACTAGTACAAAGAGCACTAACAAGGGTAGCATCTGTAGGCTGAAAAAGAAATGTACGTTTAAATGGGATGCAAATAATCCATTGAAAAAAGACAGACAGTCGTTGATGATGAGTAAAGATAATCCGAATGCCAGCAGCACAGTGAGGAATGCATCACCAAACAGTTGGATGCGGATATCCTTCAAGCTGCTTCCCATCAGTTTCTCCACATGTATCATTTTGAGCTGTTGCAATACACGGCTCAGGCTCATGTTGGTATAGTTGCAGCAGGCTATGATAAGTACCAACAAGGCGGCAGCAAGGCTGATATACAATAATTGCACATTACTTTGATTGATATACGGCAGAGGTTGTTGTGTATCGTAGTCCGGTGTAGTAAAGTAGATGTCGGACAGAGGGTCGACGTAATATTGTGTCTTTTCCGGAATCAAAGTGGGAATTTTGTCGTGGTTGATTTTTTCGGTAAACTGTTGGGCATCGGTATTTGGAATTAGTTTCAGAAACGTCATTCCACCCCAAAAGTCTTTGTTATTCCCGGTAATCATGTCGAATTGGAGCAATGATTGTGACCGTGACTTTAATATGGCTGCCACTTCATAACTTTGGGTATCAGTCATGGTTTTTATTTCCAGCAATTCTCCTAATGGATTTTTATCTCCAAACAGTTTATGTGCAAAAGCTTCACTGAGTGCTACTTTGCCCGGTTGTTCCAATACTTGCTTTAAACTACCGGCAATGGGATGATAGTGGAAGAAATGTTGCAAAGTAGTATCGGCAGATATAAAGGTTATATCGTGGTAAATCTCCCCTCCATATTTACAATATTGTGGAACCAGAGAATTGATACGCAGGTAGTCTTCCACTTCTGCATATTTTTCTTTCAGCATAGGGGGAATATTGGCATCAGCATAGGCCACCTTGCTTCCGTCCTGCATCGGATTATCCTGACGCAGACAGAAAATACGGTTCTTGTCCCGATTGCCACTCTCTATATTGTAATCATGTACATAATAGGTGAACAGCAAGTTTGTACATGCTAGCCCTATAGCCAGACTGACTATAGA
Source organism: Bacteroides sp. AM07-18 (assembly GCF_003602695.1). Classification (NCBI taxonomy): domain Bacteria; kingdom Pseudomonadati; phylum Bacteroidota; class Bacteroidia; order Bacteroidales; family Bacteroidaceae; genus Bacteroides; species Bacteroides sp. AM07-18. Next base: position 547,199 of record NZ_QTLM01000001.1, on the reverse strand, counting down.
AATGAAGAAGAAAACTTTGTTTCTCCACCAACTGCGGGTAATTATTTTTAGGATTGTAAGTATGGTCATAATCTTTAGGTAAATATATTTTCTTATTCGTTTTTAATGACTTCTGCCGGATTTGTCCTTGCTATTTTCAGAATACGGAAAATAATAGTCAGAGTAGTAATGACAGCTACGATTATGAAGATTGAAATCCAAAATAGCGGGCCGTCATTAAAGAATACGATATACATGTTTTTCCATAACTGCAGTATGGCATAACATAAAGGAAATGCCATTGTTGCCGAGAGTACAAGCTGATAAATATACGTACGGGCAAACAATATGATAATCTGTTTCAATCCTGCACCATTTACTTTACGGATTGCCACTTCCTTTTGTCTGCGTTCCGTATCCAGTGTGATTGCCGAATAGACGCCTAATAAAGTGATTATAAGGCTGACAAATGAGAAGAATAAGATTATCCCTTTCATGTTGTTCTCGATGGCTTGCGCTTGGTGAATGTCTTCCTGCAAGGTCGAAATGTGTAATTGTATACTCGGTGGAAGATTCTCTTCCAGCATTTTCTTAACGAAAGCCTCTACTTCTTCTGCTTTTCCGGGTACACACTTCAAATAGCAATGACCTACATAATATTTGAAATCACAAGGCAGAAAGACGAAGCCCTGGCTCTGATTGTAAGTGTCGGCTACAAAATCGGAACAAATGCCGCATACCGTGTAGCTATCTTGATAATTGTACAAGGTGGTTCCCAGTAAATCCTTCTTTATACGTTCTACCAATTTACGGTCTGCTACCATGTCACTATTTGTCTTCAGGACATGCCCGGAGAGAATGGGGATATTCATAAACTCGAAAAAGTTATTAGGAACATTCATTATATTGACTTCAAGGCTACTTTCCCGGTTATCTTTTTCTGTCTGCATGCTTGTTCCCGAAATACCTTTCAGATAATTAATATCTGTCAGCATTTTATCTTTTATATCCGGATGTTGACTGATGCGCTCTATGAGAGCAAGCTTTTCGTCATTTTTCATAAAACGGTAATCCATAGGAATACTGATGATTTCGGACTTTTCTTTTTCTGTCAGTGTGTTGAACAGTGTGGAACCGGTCTTGTTAGCCTGCAAATATAAAGCGACTGTAAAGACTATGAATAACCAACAGATGAAAAATTGGATACCCAAAAGACAATTTCGTATCTTCTGTTTGTGGCGTTTGGATTTGTTCTTGTAAATACTTGACTGGATGGAGGCATGCTTCATCCTCCATACGGTAAACAAGCAGAGTAATAAGCATAGTAAAATAACGCCTGCCATATATTCTATTGTCTGTATCAATAATAGGTCCCGTTCAATGACTAATGTGAAATCAAATAAAGAGAATGAAAGGTAAGGGGTAAATATTTCTATCAGACAGAAAGTCAATAAGAAGGCTATGAACGAAATGATAATGGCTTGGGTAAAAAGTAACCAAAATAGTTTGTTGCCATTACTTCCATTCACTTTACGAATGCCGAACTCGTGCGAACGGTTCAGATAACTCCCCGTCAAAAAATGAAAAAAGTTGAGTAGACCAGTCAGTAGAATCAAAAGGCCGACAATGAATGTGATTCCGGCAAAGTAAGGGGCAACGGATTTCTCCCGAAAAAGTTTTCCGAAATTCGAGGCTGATACGGTATTTTTCTCATTGAATATTGTGTGCTTCAAGTCCATTGCACGGAAACTGGCTTCAAGTTGCGCAGATGTTTTGCCCGGACGAAGAAGAGCAAAAGTAAGTCCACCGGTCATACTGTCTCGTCCATCGAATTGTATAAGTCCTTCGCTGTCGTTCAAGATTAACATATCAATCTTTTGGAGAAAGCTAAGGCTGGTATTCAATGGAATATCTTCTATTATCGCTTGTATGGTATAGATGGTACCTCCTGTTCGTGGTGTGGTATCAGGTGAAGAGAAAAGCCGTTGTGCTAAGGTCATTCGCTTTCCTATCGGATTCTCTCCGAGACCAAATATTTTGTGTGCCAGAGAGCGTGTCAGTATCACGGCATTGGGAGTTTGCGATGCTACAGCCCATGAACCTTGTAATACTTCCGGGGTGAACACGCTATGGTAGGCTGTATCTACTTCCATAGCATATAAATCTTCGTAAGGCAGTTCTTCCTTGTCGATAGTTTCCACATTGTAGCTACGTGGGCGGGGATAGGCAACAAAAGTAAATGCTTCTACTTCTTGGAATTGCAATTGGCGCAGACTCTCAAACAACGTAGCGGGAGTTCCGGAATAAGGTTCTTCTGCTGGAGTGTATAGGTTTATGTCTGCAATGCGTTCCCAGTGGGTAAAGCACTTGTCGGTAGAATTTATATAGCGGCTGCAATATAGGCAGATACTAAAACAAAGTATACCTACCGACAGTCCGATGATAGAGATGATATTCTGTGCCTTGTACTTTAATAGGTTTCTGAATGCTGTTTTAATATAATGTCTTATCATAATAGTATCATTATTGTATTATTCGCTTTTGATTACTTCCGCCGGATTCTGTCGTGCAGCCTTTTTTACTTGATAAACCAATGTTAATATGGAAATTAATGATATGATGATTGCTGCAATAATGAACAACCAACTGCTGATGTTGGCTTTGTAGGCAAAATCTTTCAGATAAATGGTTATTCCCCAATAAGATATAGAAATGGCAATCAAAAATGACATTGCTAATATGATAATGTATTTTTTGAGTAATAACAATAAAATTTCCTTATGTGTAGCGCCATGTACTTTTCGTATAGCTATTTCCCGGTATCTTTGTTGTATGTCAAATAAGGACAATCCAAACAAAGCTATTGAGGATATTAGAATGGCCATAAAGGCGAAAAAGGAATAGGTAATAGTTATTTGCTTGTCTGACTTATAGAGATTCTCAACTTCCTGTTTTGCAAAAGTATAATTGAAGGCTCCATCAGCATTGTCGTTGTGTAGGTTTTCCAGGAAGGCAACGGCATCTTTTTGATGTCCTGGAGCAATTTTAGCTTGCAAAGGAATTTGTGAAAGATATGTTTCACCGTATATAAAAGCTATAGGAAGAACCGGTTGGGATAAATGTCCGCAATAAAAATCTTCGACGATACCTATAATCTGATAAGGGCTCAAATCCCTACGCGGCCATAAAGGTTGTTGGGGTTCCAGCCGGGCATTGATTGCGCTTTCGAGTCCGAAGAGTTGCATGGCTTTTTGATTGAGAATCAGTTTTGCTTCACCTTCATGGTCGATGTCGGCATCCCATAAACGTCCCTGGGATAAACGGAAGCCATGAAATCTTATTTCTTCTTCTGTTATGGGAATGCAATACAATTGTTTGAAATTGGCTTCTCCGAGCTTACGGAAAAGTACCGGAGATTCTGTGAAATATTCATAAGGGGATAAAGAGTAATTCCATGCCGTGAATAAAGGAGAGGCATTCATTGCAGTGGATATATTTTCTTTGGAGGCTTTGCGCAAGGAGGTCTGTTTCAGATATTCTGCTTCAGTGGTAGGCTGTTTGCGTTCATAGCGTTCAAAATGGACTTTAACGATAGAGTCTGTGTCATAGCCTAAATCTATATGAGTCATTTCATACAGTTGTTTGGCGAAGAACATGGAAACAACTATTAGAATGAATGCCACGATATACTGAATACTCAGATAGAGGTTTCTTACAACAGACGATTTTTCACCACTGCCTATTTTCCGTAATGAATGGATAGGCGTGTTGTATTTGAATTTAAAAAACGGATAGATTGAAGCTGTCAATGGCTGTAAAATCAGGATAGCTATGGTTATTCCTATGTCAAATATACCATTAGGTTGTTGAATGACATCAAAATATTTATTTAAGGGAAAGACGGAAATCTCGACAAGGAACCAGGCTATAAATAATGATACAAGTGTCAGACATAAATTCTCGATATATAGTTGGGAGAATAGCTGTGCTGAATTGTTTCCAAAAACCTTCTTTAGTCCGAATTCTTTGCTTCGTTTCAATAATACAACCGTATAAAGACTCATAAAATTGAAGATGCCTACAATTAAAATTAGTACAGCAACAAGTGCCAATAGATGTAGCTGTGGTAAATTCCCCCTTTGCAGCATGTCCTGCCAAACATCAATGGCTGGATGAAAATACACTTCACGCATGGGAAGCAGTTGATACCTGAATTCAACATCCGCAGCACGTGGAGATTGCCGGAACGCTGCATGCCGTGCATTTATCTTCGTAAAGGAAGCCCCTTTATGAATTAATGCCATTTTCATCGGGAAACGGAACTCCCAATCCTTCTGCAATGTTTCAGGAACAAGCAAGTCGAAATGAAGCGAGCGTTTCCCTCTGTCTTTGCCGATAACTCCGGTCACCGTAAGAGGGTCACCGGTAGAGTATTCAATGGTTTTGCCGATAGGATTTATGTTCCCGAATAGTTTCTCACTCAGCTCTTCTGTGATAAAGGCGGTTTGTGGAGACGCCGCCCATGATTCGGCTTTTCCATATTTCATGGGAAAATCAGTCACTATTAGAAACAAGCTGTCTGCTACAATCGTTTCTACATCAATATGTTTTTCTTCCTTTATGATATAGTCTTTATTGAACCATACGAAAGTGGACATCGCTTCTATGTCTGCATCTTCGAGGGGACCTCCGATAACTGCCGTTTTATTGTTGTCATCTTTGTATTCCTGCACCATGATGCCTATCCGGTCTTTGTTGGGACTATAACAATCTACATCATTTTCCTGCTTCACGTAGCGGAATATAATAATGACACAAGCCAAGCTCAGTGCCAGTCCGATAATATTGATTACCGTATATACTTTAAACCTACTTAATGTTCGGATATATAATAGTATGAGTTTCATATTCGTGTCTTTTATTCGTTTTTCATAATGCTTGCCGGATTGATGTTGGCAGCCTTGCGGATTTGCCAGAACAATGTACTCATCGAAATGAATGTAACGACAGTCAGTCCGATAGCAAATATTCCAATTGAAAGAGGGGCCTTTACTGCAAAGTCTCTTGTGTATTCATTGATGGTATAATAAGCAAGAGGAGTTGCTAAAAGGAAAGCGATACCCAACACTACCATATATTTCCGAAAAAGTAAAGAATAAAGGTTATTTAGTTGTGCACCATTAATCTTACGGATGCCGATTTCCCGATAGCGCTGTCTGATGTCAAACAATGAAATGCCAAACAGCCCGAGGCAAGAGATGGCAATGGCTGTACCGGAAAATATGATATAGATAGTAGCGACTTGTTTGTCTTTCTGGTAAATCGCTTTCACGTCGTTTTCCAGCAATGAATATTCGAATGTTTCACTGCCATAAATCCTGTATTCCAAATCACGGAGAAACTTCAGTAAATCGCTTAACCGTCCCGGAGTGTAACTTATCTGAAAAAGATCGCCGCTTTGAATCGGATAGATTTCAAAGATGGTGGGCTGTATGCCGGAACAGAGATGTCCGTTGTAATAATCTTCCACTATGGTTGAGATAGGAATCATAGTCGCGTCCGTGCTATTCCTTTCCTTGTAGTCCTCTATAATCATGGCACCATCTAAATTGTCATAATGCAAAGCCTTTAGTGCCGAACGATTGACGGCAATTGTTTTTCTTCTATCATCTTCATTATCTTTATATTCCGGCATTTCTCCTTCTACGACCTTGATTCCGTATAGTTTAAAGAAATCGGGCGAAACATATTCATGTTTCAATGTCGCCTTTTCTCCTTTGCTATTTTGGTAGGTGACATTGAAGGTAGGCGAAAGTATATTCTCGTAATTGGAGTACCAGCATTCTATGAAAGGGCATTGGGACAAGGCGTTTCCGATTTCTTGTTTACGTTTGCGCTGTGCTTCGCGGGCATCCGGACTTCTGTAAGTATTCATATCGCTGGATTCATATATTAATTTGGCTATCAATATGTTTTCCGTACGGAATCCCGGATTGGTATGGAGTAATACGGACAGTTGCTTGTTGAAGTATAACGAAAGTGTTATCAATAAAAAAGTAAGTATATACTGTACAGATAAGAATATCATGCGAATTCGTACAGAACGAAAGCTTGTACTGATATTGCGGATAGAAACCGTAGGCGGTGTGCAACTGTATTTTATAAAAGGATAGAGTGAGGTCAACAGCGGCAATGCCATTATTATTGTCAACGACAGCCATACATCGAAAGACGTGTATGGGAAAGGAGCGTTGAGCAACCTTGCAATAGGCATGGATATGATTTCTATGATAAACCAGGCTATCAATAGTGCAAGGCAGGCTATCAGAAAATTCTCTGTCCATATCTGGAGAAACAGTGTGCCTCTGCTCAAGCCAAATACTTTCTTAATGCCATACTCTTTGCTGCGCATCATCATGAATATCAGGTAGATGTTTACAAAATTGATGATTCCTACCAATAGCAACAGCGCGCATACGCCCGAAAGGATATAAATATGGGAAGAGTTGCCGGAAGATAACATCGTAGGGCATTCTGCCGATTCTACGATTACATTGTTCCAATAGATGCCGCCCACGGGGATAAAAGAAAATGTATATTGCCTGTTGTCGTACTCCTTGTAATGGGGATTTACCCACCGGGGATGGCTGCCTATTTTATTCATTAGGTCGATGTTGACTCCCGGCATGAATTTGACGAACTCTATGGGGAGGCGTTCCCAACGCTGGGTCAAGAAAGAGGAAAGGACCACGTCAAACTGCAAGGATGTCTTGTTGTGTGGAGCTGCCAGTACGCCCGATATTGTGACATCCTTTCCATTTGTATAGCGCAGTACCTTCCCTATCGGATTTTCTTTTCCGAAGAGCTTTTGGGCATAAGACTCTGTCAACAAAGCCGACTCGGGAGCATTGAGCGAAGAACTTCCTTGAACTACCTGATAAGGAAATAATTGGAAAAAACAACTGTCCGCCACCAATACCCGGGCAGAATAGCGGTTGTGGTCATAAACTACATAGTCTTTTTCCAACAGGATGATTGAAGTCTGCTTGTCAATGTAGCGTTTGTCTATATAGATGCTGTCTTTTGCATGCGAAATATATCCCAAATGTCGATCTCCTTCCATCTCTCTCGCCACTCCATAGACATGTTCCCGGTCTATGCAATGTGTATCTACCGTCAGTTCTCTATGTATATATCGCATCAGCATGATGCAGCAGGCAAGGCTGAAGGCGAGCCCCAGCAAGTTTATAACCGTGTATGATTTTGAGCGTATCAGGAAACGCCAAGCGTATTTCGGTGTTTTCATTATATGTCAAATTTATAATTTTTATGTCTTTTATTCGTTTTTCATAATGCTTGCCGGATTGATGTTGGCAGCCTTGCTGATTTGCCCAATAATAGTCAACAAGGAGATGGCAGTTGTTATGGCTACTGCTACGGCAAACAAGTCGAATGTCAAAGGGGCTTTGTGGGCAAAATCCTGCAAATAGAGGGTAATGGCAATCCATGACAAGGGTATGGATAGCAAAGTGGCGACTCCCATGACCGAGAGATACTTTTTAATGAGTAAGGGATAAATATCCTTTGCTTGCGCACCGTTCACTTTGCGTAAACCTATCTCACGGTAACGTTGCCGAATATCGAACAAGGATATTGACAATAATCCCAATGAAGAGATGAAAATGGCTATTCCGGCAAAGAGCGTATAAATGTTCACCACTTGACGGTCTTCACGATACATCTTTTGGAGTTCATCTTCTATCAGCGTATATTCAAAGTCGGTTCTTCCCGTAGATTCTTCGTATAAGCGGCGCAGGAAATCAATGACTTTGGCTTTATTCTCGTGCTTATACGAGGCTGTAACAGTATAAATTCCGCCTATGCTTGCATCGTGATAATAGATGACAACCGGTTGGATGGATTGTGAAAGGTGCCGAACATTGAAATCCTTTATGACCCCTACTATCTCGCAAGGTGGATTGTAGAAATCCGGTAAGCTGCTTGAGGCGTAGTGTGGTTCTTCAGGTTGCAGCTTGTCTTTGGTGATGTCTTTTATTCCATAGACTCTTTTAGCGGTTTCGTTGATAATTACCTTGAAACTGTTTTTGGTGAACGCTTCATCTATGGAGTCGTTCCATAGGCGCCCCTCTACAAGTTGAAAATCGTATATTGCCATGGAGTGGGTCGTTAAATGTGCAGATAATGCCGGATGGAAACCGTTTTCGGCTCTGTTGAGCGCAAAACTGTCAAAACGGAAGTCGGTGAACAGCAAGTCGTTTCCTCTGCTCCAATGCTCAAACAGAGTGCTTTCACTCATTCGTTTATTGACCAAAGCATTACTTATATATTGTCTTTTTCCTTCATCCAATCCCTCCTCTTTAGTTGTTTTATATAAGCCCAATTTATCGACATACATCCGGCAAGTTATCACATCGTGCGAGCGGAAACCGAGGTCGGCGCAGAGCATATACTCCAACTGCCGTACAAAGAATAGAGAAACGGTTATTATAAAGATGGTTACGACATATTGAAAACACAGTAATATCATGCGTGACCGTGTGGAAAAGCGTGAAGATGCCAGCTCGCGTATGGAGTTGACGGGTCTGCTACATGTGTATTTCAAGAACGGATAAACAGTAGTCAGCAATGGCAATCCTAAAAGTACGATGGCAGAGACCTTCCGGTCAAAGCCGGAGTCTGTTGTGGTAGGTATATAAAGTTCATGGAAAAAGAAAAACCTGGTTATTTCTATTAAAGCCCAGCAAAGGAGTAATGCCAGTCCCGTCAATAAGATGTTCTCGGCATATATTTGCAGGAAAATGTCTGTCCTGCCTGCACCGAACACTTTTTTCACCCCAAACTCTCTTGACCGCTTGGACATGGTGACAGTGTAGATGTTGATGAAGTTCAGCAGCCCTATGATACCTACCAGGAAGGCTACTACCATCAATACCCGGACATAGCTTTGGTTGCCATATTGATAGTTCTTGTTTTCTTTTCCGTGGTCTTTATCGTAATATAAATCTTTCAAAGGCAAATACTGATAGCGTACTGTCTCATAAGTGCTCCATTTGCTGCGGGGGTGTTCTTTTGAATACTTTTTATTCAGCAGTGCAATGTCTGTATCCGGTGCCATCAGCATGGCGTATATAGGGTCGAAAAAAAGGAATTCATCCAGTTCATCCGACATAAATATATCCGGCATCCATGATGTCTTGGTATCGGGGTCGTCCACCACTCCTATAATAGTGAATTTATTCCCTTTTGTGTTTTTGAAAGTAGCGCCTATGGCATTCTTCCCTCCCAGCTTCTTCTTCCAAAAAGAACGGGTGATGACAACATCCCTCGAGCGGACTATTCTTCCGCTTCCGGCAATCACCCTATATGGAAAGATTTTGAAGAAGGTGCTGTCTACAGAAAAAGCGTTCGCTGCAATTTCTTGTTCACCGAACAGAACGGGCATATCCGATATTTGATAAATCACCGTAAATTGTTCTACGGCAGGATCCTTTTCCAATCCCGACCGGTAGCCTCCCAAGAAGTTCTCACCACTGCTGGTAGAGGTTTTTATCAGGCAAATGCGTTTATATTCGGGAAAGCATTGGTTCACTGTATTTTCTTGGTGGATATATCGGGCTACGGTGAGTACGCAAGCCAAACTGCACGCCAGTCCCAATACATTGATAAGGGTGTATGCTTTGAATTTCAGCAATGCATTGATGGCTAAGATTATTTGTCTCATAGTGCGTAGTTTTATTTCATTATCAATTCTTCCGCCTCGCCAAAGGTATCATATCCCGTTGTAATTACCCAATCTCCGGGCTGCAAACCTTCCGTAATCTCGTATTGTTGCGGATTTTGGCGACCGATGCCAAGCGGCACGCGCACGGCTTTTGTCTTTGCGGCGTTCAGTTTGTAAATCCATTGTCCTCCGGTACTCTGGTAGAAGTTGCCGCGCGGAATGACGAGCGCCTCCTCCGGCTGGCCGAGTTCTATCTGTACCCGGAAGCTTTTGCCTACACGTACGTTGTCGGGCATGTCACCGGTGAAGACGAGGTCTACGTCGAACGTGCGGTCTTTGACTTCGGGAACCACTTTCGTGATGCGCAACGGGTATTTTCTTCCCTGATAATTGATGGTGGCAGGCAATCCGGTGATAATGCGGTCGATGTAGTATTCGCTCAGGGAAGTATGCACTTTATATTGGTCCAGCACCTTGATTTCCGCAATGCTTTCACCGGAAGCGACCTGCTGTCCCGGAGTCACCTTGACAAAACTGAGCTGGCCGGCGACGGGAGCTTTCACCACCAGGTTGCCGAGCCGTTCGCAGGCGCGTTCATACTTCTTCCGTTCCCGTTCGCGGTCGTTCCTGATGAGGTCTTTGCGGATGACGGTGACGGCAGAGTCATGACGGAGGCTTTCCCTTTGAAGATGGGCATTTTTCACTTTATAGTTGTATTCGTCCTCGGAAACTTCGAGCTGCGCCTTGCTCTTGATGCCCATGCGGTACTCCTCCTTGTCAAGGGCAAAACTCTTGCGCAGGCGGTTGAGGTCATAATCGGTCTGCAGGGCTTGTTGTTGCAGGTTCAGGCTTTTCTGCTCCATTTCAATTTCTTTTTCGCGGTAGGTGATAAGCTGCTTTTCCCAGTCGTCGCGCTGGTCTTCGATACTGCGCAGCAGGTCGGGGTTTTCCATGACGAGGATGGTATCTCCTTGCCGGAGCAGGCTCCCCTCCTCTCCTATGATGCGTTCCACGCTTCCGGCTTCACGTGCATTGACCTTGATGGTAAGGATGGGCTGAATCACTCCCTCCACATCTACATATTCCATAAATTTGCCGTTCTTGACTTCGGCTATCTGTATGTTGTCCTGCTCGATACGCAGTTTGCTGGGACCCAGCGAAAGGGTGACTACATAAATCAGGAAGGCAAGGAAGGCAACGCCTCCCGCCAGATAGTAGCGGTAACGGATGTACCAGGGTTTCTTTTCAAGTTTTATATCCATAATGCAATATTTTATATACTCTTTTTTTACTTTTCAGATACCCCCTTCAGAAGTACTTCTGAATAAGGGTTCCGAGTTTTACTAAAACTTTACCGGAGATTTAGTAAATCGTCACCGGAGTTTTAGTAAATCTCCGGCCAGCTTTTACTAAAACTATTCCACGATTCTATTACTGTATAGATTCTTCATTAGTAACCCTTTCCAAGTCTTCTGCCAGTGGCCTCTCTTTTTCAAAGTCATATAGCGTGATGCTTCTCAGTGCATAGTACAAACTCCAATAGTTGTACAAAGCCGTTATATAGCTTCTCCGGGCCGTATCTTTTTCCGTGATGGATGCATTGAGGTCGAGTACCGAGGACTTGCCGAGCAGATAGAGTTTTCGGGCTACTTCGGCGCGTCGTTGGGCTGTATGGTCCGTGCGGGCGGCTATGTTTACCCGTTGCGCCTGCAGGTTGAATTGCTTTACGAGTTTCCGTACGTTCAAGTCGAAATCCATCTTGTCTTGCTCTACCTGCGTGTAGACAAGGTCTCGGTTGGAACGGGCCACGCGTACTTGTCCCCTTCCGCGCCCCCAGTCCAGGATTGGGAGGGTAATGCCCAAGCTGACGTACTGCTGGTCCAGTGGATTCCGGTAGGCATCTTTCAGCTTGTCGGCAGTTTGTGTCAAGCCGAAGCGCAGGTAGATGTCTGCCTTCAGTCCGGCATTGGCCTTGGCGCGCGACACGGCACTCTCGCTTTCCACCTTGCGGCGTAGCATGTTCTGTATCTCCGGACTGTTTTCGTTGGCAAGCATCAGCGCGGCATCCAGGTCGATGTGCAGGTCGGGCACGCGGTTGTCTATTCTCACCTTTATAAGGAGGTCTTCTTGGATGCCGAGGTAGGAACGGAGTTCCTGCATGCAGTTTTCCACTTCGATGCGGGCATTCATGCAGTTGGTTTCTTCGGTCAGTTTGTTGAGTTCGAGCTGCAACATTTCGTTTTCGCTGATGGTGCCGATGTTATATCGTCCTTGCGCATATATATATAAGGTGTCGGCATTGGCGTAGTTGGCGTTGGCTATTTCGTAGTTGCTTTGTGCTTTGGCCAGGTTGAAGAACTTCTCTGTGGCATTGGCGGCAACAAGCTCAAGGGTTTCTACGTAGGTTTTCTTGGCTTCGCGATAACGGATAGGTTCGATGCGCCGGTCCCACTTCAGGCTATTGTAGCCAAACAAGGACTGGCTGTATCCGATGTTGACGGGTGAAGTCTGCCAGGAATAGGTGTCACTGCTGAAAAGGTCGAGGCGCTGCGCAGCCGTTTCAATGAAAAAGGTTCCTCCGGTCCACGGCACGTTTTGTGTCAGGCTCAGTGTCAGGTCAGTGCTCAGCAGGTTCTGCTCTATGAACTTGACGTTGCCATCGCTTTGGGTCACTTTGTTGATAGCACGGTCCAGATAGGGATTGGAAGTAAGCTTGAGCGTCGGCAGGTAGTTGGCACAGTAGTATTTGTAGTTCCAATAAGCGGAACGGAAGCTATGGCGGGCATTTTGGGCGTCGGGCGACTGCTGGCGGGCCTGCTCGATGGTTTCTTCCAAAGTCAGCTCCAACGTGTGCTCTTGGGCAACGGCACTCGACGTCAGACTGAATGTAATAAGCAATAAAAATATATTCCGGTGCATAGTTGTTTTCTTTACTCTATAAAGTTCAAATTCTATGCCATAAGTATAAGTTATTGTATTATAAGTGTTTGTTGTGGTTCGAAGCTTTCCAAACGTGTGCAGTTGCGCACAAAAATAGTGCGATAATGCACGCACAACACATGGATATTATACTTATCTTTGCCCGTACAAGAGATGTGGGATTGTGTAGGCCTTGCCTGCACGAAAAGAAAACAGATATGGAGCAGTTTGGTAAAATATTGATTGTAGATGATAACGAGGATGTGCTTTTTGCACTGAACCTTCTTCTCGAACCCTACGCCGAGAAGATAAAGGTGGCGGTGACCCCCGACCGCATCGAGCATTTTATGACCACTTTCCGTCCGGACATTATTCTGCTGGATATGAATTTCAGCCGTGATGCCATCAGTGGTCAGGAAGGTTTCGACAGCTTGAAGCAGATTCTGAGTATCGACCCGCAAGCAGTGGTCATCTTCATGACTGCCTACGCGGATACGGACAAGGCAGTGCGTGCCATCAAAGCGGGGGCTACGGATTTCATTCCCAAGCCGTGGGAGAAGGAAAAATTGTTGGCGACCCTTTCTTCGGGCATGAAGCTGCGTCGTTCGCGGACCGAGATAAATCTGCTGAAGGAGCAGGTGGAAGTTCTGAGCAATGCCACAGCGGGAGGCTCCGAAGAGGTTATTATCGGTGATTCTCTTGTCATGCAGCAAGTCTTCTCTACAGTGGAGAAGTTGCGCGATACGGATGCCAACATACTTATATTGGGTGAGAATGGAACCGGAAAGGATGTGATTGCCCGCCTGCTGTACCGCAATTCTCCCCGCTATGGAAAGCCGTTTGTTACGATAGACCTCGGCAGTATCCCCGAACAGTTGTTCGAAAGCGAGTTGTTCGGCTACGAGAAAGGCGCCTTCACCGATGCACGGAAAGCGAAAGCTGGACGTATGGAAGTGGCAACCGGCGGTACGCTTTTTCTGGACGAGATAGGTAACCTTTTCCTGCCCATGCAGGCCAAATTGCTGACTGCCATCGAAAAGCGTTGTATCAGTCGTTTGGGAAGTACGCAGGCTACGCCCATTGATGTGCGGCTCATCTGCGCCACCAATGCAGACATCCGTCGGCTGGTGGACGAAGGAGACTTCCGCCAAGACCTGCTGTATCGCATCAACACCATCGAGTTGCATATTCCACCTCTGCGGGAACGCGGAAACGACATCCTCCTGCTGGCAGAGTATTTCCTGCAACGGTATGCCCGCAAATATCAGAAAGAGATGCGCGGGCTGACCCGGGAGGCGAAAAACAAGTTGTTGAAATATGCCTGGCCGGGTAATGTACGTGAGTTGCAGCATACAGTGGAACGTGCTGTCATATTGGGAGACGGTTCTCTGCTTCGTCCGGAGAACTTTATGTTCCAAGCTTCTGTTTCCCGTCAGAAGAAGGAAGAAGAAGTCCTCAACTTGGAGCAATTGGAACGGCAGGCTGTGGAACGTGCCATGCGGCTCAGTGAAGGAAATGTGACCCGTGCCGCCGAATACTTGGGCATTACTCGCTTCGCCTTGTACCGGAAACTTGAAAAACTGGGCTTATGAAACGATATTCATTGATTGTGGCACTGCACATCATCGGCATAGCCTTCCTTTCGGTCGGCGTTTATCTGCTGGTGGATGCCGGACTGTGGTTCAGTGCACTGATGGCTTTTTTGATATTGCTGGCGATTGCCGTTCATCTGTACCGCCTGCAGATGATGCAGGTGCGCATGATGCGCCATCTGGCAGAGAGCCTGCGCTATGACGACATGATGCTGTCGTTCCGTTCTCCCTACAAGAACCGGTCTATGGAGGATATGGTGGACGAGCTTTCCGAAGCGATGAGGAATTTCCGTACCCGCGTGCTGGAACGCAATGAGATGGAAGCGTGGCAAAAGCTGATACGTGTGCTGACGCACGAAATAATGAATTCAATCACTCCCATCATCTCCCTCTCCGAAACCTTGAGCGAGCGGGAAATGTCGGAAAAGAACTATCCCGTCATGCGGCAGGGAATGCAGACTATCCACCGCCGTAGTAAGGGGTTGTTGGAGTTTGTGGAGAATTACCGGAAGCTGACAAGACTTCCCGCCCCCGTCCGTCGTCCGGTTGCCGTCCGCGAGCTGTTGCAGGATTTGCAGAAGCTGTTTTCGGAAGAGTATATCCGGATAGAGCTTCCGGAGACCGACCGCATACTCCAGATAGACCGGACACAGATAGAACAAGTACTGATTAATCTGATTAAAAATGCCAAAGAGGCATGTAGCAGGAAAGAGCATCCCCGGATAGAAGTGAAGATGCTACCCGCCCTCTCGTGGCAATGCCTAATCACTGTCAGTGACAATGGTGAAGGCATTCTGCCGGAAGTGCAAGATAAGATTTTTGTACCGTTCTTCACCACCAAGCCTTCCGGTTCGGGCATCGGGCTCAGTTTATGTAAACAAGTGATGAACCGGCATGGAGGGAATATCACGGTGCAGTCTACTGTGGGAAAAGGGAGTTGCTTTACGCTGCTATTTGGATAAGTGGGAAAGAGGGTATATACAAAAATAAGCTACTGAAAAATCAGTAGCTTATTAATTTCTGTCGGGGTAGCGGGATTCGAACCCACGACCCCCTGCTCCCAAAGCAGGTGCGCTAACCGGACTGCGCTACACCCCGAATACTTTACTTCTGAAAAGCGAGTGCAAAGGTAAAAACAATTCTGATACCAACCAAACATTTAGGCAAGTTTTATGCAATTAAAATTACATTTTCAGATAGAAATCTTTCGTTAAAGCTACATATTCAGGGGTAAACTCATTGTGATTCACCTCAATACAGAGTTTCTCTTCTCTACACTCTTTTGCTTCAAAACCAAAGTTCAGCAATACCCGTCTGCACGGTTTTCCGGGCTTGGTGAAGACTTGCACACGATGCAATGGAAACAACTTATGGTTCCAAGCTGTATCCACAACCGTTTTTTCAGCTTCCGCTGGAATAATGATGCTTACGACTCCTTGCTCTTCAAGCAAAGATGCCGAACGATGAAACAGTAAATCGTAATTCAAATTGCCCGCATGCCGTGCTGTGCACCTTTGTTCGTCAGGACATTTCAACGCATCTATAAAATAGGGAGGATTGGAAACGATGAGGTCAAATCTGTTTTCCGGCTGATAATCTCGGAAATCATGACATATGACCTCTACTCTATCGGCCCATGGAGAGTGAGATACATTTTCTGTGGCTTGTCCGGCTGCAGCCGCATCTATCTCGATTGCAGTAATCCGGGCATGCGGATTCCTTTGCGCTAACTGTAAGGCTATTAATCCGGTACCGGTTCCAACGTCCAGTATACGCTTTGCTTTGTCTGCCGGGGCCCATGCCCCAAGTAGTACACCATCTGTGCCGACCTTCATGGCGCATTTATCATGAAATATGGTAAATTGTTTAAACTTAAAAGATGATTTTGGCATGTTTATCTTCTTTAATTGGGCTCAAAAATAATCAAAGCCTGCATATTTGTCATAAAATTGGCACTGTTTTTGTCTTTTTAAAGGGTGAAGAACGTTTATTTATGAAGAAATAGCTTAACTTTGCAGGCGCTTTATTGGCCTGCCAATATGACATAAACTAAAAAGAAAGAAATGAAGAAAA
The DNA here is from genome assembly GCF_003602695.1 of Bacteroides sp. AM07-18. Taxonomy (NCBI): domain Bacteria; kingdom Pseudomonadati; phylum Bacteroidota; class Bacteroidia; order Bacteroidales; family Bacteroidaceae; genus Bacteroides; species Bacteroides sp. AM07-18. The sequence continues at coordinate 530,894 of NZ_QTLM01000001.1, read as the reverse complement.
GAAATTACCTGAGTGATGTCGAAGATAGAAGCGGAAACGCTTTCTCTGTAATTGCTGATTTTGAGGGGAATGAAGAACAATTGATGGACATTGAGGTAGAAGAGGTTTTACCGATATTGCCTCTCCGAAATATGGTATTGTTCCCTGGGGTGTTTATGCCGGTATCTGTAGGAAGAAAATCTTCCCTCAAATTGGTGCGTGAAGCAGAAAAGAAAAATTCTTATATAGCTGTTGTATGCCAAAAGGTGGCTGAAACAGAGACACCTCTGTTTGAGGATTTACATACCATCGGTACAGTTGCCAAGATAGTACGTGTGCTTGAAATGCCAGACCAGACGACTACAGTCATTCTGCAAGGCTCCAAACGTATGGAACTGAAGGAGATTACGGATACGACTCCTTATCTGAAGGGACGGATAGCTACGCTGAATGAAGAACTTCCGGAGAAGAATGACAAGGAATTCCATGCATTGGTAGAGGCGTGTAAAGACTTGACAGTACGCTACATCAAGTCATCCGATATGTTTCCGCAGGATTCGGCATTTGCCATCAAGAACATTACCAATCCAATGTTTTTGGTAGACTTTATCTGTACGAACCTGCCACTCAAGAAAGACGAAAAGATAGAACTGCTCCGTATCGACTCTTTGCGGGCGCGTACCTACCGCCTGCTTGAGATTCTGAATCGTGAAGTGCAGCTTGCCGAAATCAAAGAGTCTATCCAGATGCGTGCACGTGAGGATATAGACCAGCAGCAGCGTGAGTATTTCCTGCAGCAGCAGATTAAAACCATTCAGGATGAGCTGGGTGGCGGCGGTCAAGAGCAGGAAATAGAGGAGATGCGTAAGAAGGCGGAGACCATCAAATGGAATGATGAGGTGAAGGCTACGTTCCTGAAAGAGGTGGATAAGTTGGAACGTACCCATCCCCAGTCTCCCGACTATAGCGTGCAGCTGAACTATCTGCAGACGATGCTTAGTTTGCCGTGGGGCATTTATACGACGGATAATCTGAGCCTTGTCAATGCAGAAAAGACACTGAACAAAGACCATTATGGTTTGGAGAAGGTGAAGGAACGCATTCTGGAACATCTTGCTGTATTAAAGCTGAAAGGCGATATGAAATCACCCATCATCTGCCTGTATGGCCCTCCGGGTGTGGGAAAAACCTCTTTGGGGCGTTCCATTGCTGCCGCCTTGAAGCGTAAGTATATCCGTATGTCGCTGGGAGGCGTGCATGATGAAGCTGAGATTCGCGGTCATCGTAAAACCTATATCGGTGCCATGCCGGGACGGATTATCAAGAATCTGATAAAGGCAGGCTCCTCCAATCCGGTATTTATTCTGGATGAAATAGACAAGGTGAGTGCCGACCGCCAAGGAGACCCCTCCTCTGCCCTCCTCGAAGTGCTCGACCCGGAACAGAATACTACATTCCATGATAACTTTCTGGATGTGGACTATGATTTGTCCAAAGTGATGTTCATCGCTACTGCCAATAATCTGAATACCATCCCCGGACCGTTGCTGGACCGTATGGAGCTGATTGAGGTAAGCGGCTATATCACGGAAGAAAAGATTGAGATTGCCCGCCGCCATCTGGTTCCGAAGGAATTGGAGGCAAACGGTATGAAAAAGAATGATATCAAGATTCCGAAGAACACACTGGAAGCCATTATAGAGAATTATACCCGTGAGAGCGGCGTGCGCGAACTGGAAAAGAAAATCGGAAAGATACTCCGTAAATCTGCACGCCAATATGCTACGGACGGTTATTTTGCGAAGACCGAAATAAAACCGGGAGACTTGTATGAATTCCTGGGTGCACCCGAATATACCCGGGACAAGTATCAGGGTAATGAGTATGCAGGGGTGGTGACCGGTCTGGCGTGGACTGCCGTAGGTGGTGAAATACTTTTCGTGGAAACCAGCCTGAGCCGTGGCAAGGGCGGACGTTTGACATTGACCGGTAATTTGGGTGATGTAATGAAAGAGTCGGCCATGCTGGCATTGGAATACATCAAGGCGCATGCCTCCCTGCTGAATCTTGACGAAGAGATTTTTGATAACTGGAACATCCACGTCCATGTGCCCGAAGGTGCCATTCCGAAAGACGGTCCGTCTGCCGGTATCACGATGGCTACCTCCCTCGCTTCTGCCCTCACCCAGAAAAAGGTGAAGGCCAATCTTGCCATGACGGGAGAGATAACACTTCGCGGTAAGGTACTTCCAGTAGGAGGCATCAAGGAGAAGATACTGGCTGCCAAGCGTGCCGGTATCAAGGAGATTATCTTGAGCGACGAGAACCGCAAGAATATAGAAGAGATACAGGATATATATCTGAAAGGACTGACTTTCCACTATGTGAAAGATATTAAGGAAGTGTTTGCCATTGCGCTGACTGATGAAAAAGTAGCCGATGCCATCGACTTGTCCGTAAAGAAAGAAAAGACCGAAAAGAAAGAGGAATGACATTCGAGTTACAATATACAGACAGCAAGACCAATGCACGTGCCGGACTGATTACTACTGACCACGGGCAGATTGAGACACCTATCTTTATGCCGGTAGGTACAGTGGGAACAGTGAAAGGCGTGCATCTGCCTGAGCTGAAAGAGGATATAAAGGCGCAGATTATATTGGGTAATACCTATCATCTTTATCTGCGTCCGGGACTGGAAGTGATAGAAAAAGCCGGTGGACTGCATAAGTTCAACGGCTTTGACCGTCCTATGCTGACAGATAGTGGCGGCTTCCAGGTATTTTCGTTGTCCGGTATCCGCAAGTTGCGCGAAGAAGGTGCGGAATTCCGTTCGCACATCGATGGTAGCAAGCATATCTTTACGCCGGAGAAGGTGATGGATATAGAACGGACTATCGGTGCAGACATCATGATGGCCTTTGATGAATGTCCTCCGGGGGATTCGGACTACGAATATGCCAAAAAATCACTGGGATTGACACATCGCTGGCTGGACCGCTGTATCAAGCGTTTCAATGAAACGGAACCGAAGTACGGTTATCAGCAATCCTTATTCCCCATTGTGCAGGGTTGCGTCTATCGCGACCTCCGCGAGCAGTCGGCAGAGTTTGTCGCCTCTAAAGGTGCTGACGGTAATGCCATTGGCGGTCTGGCTGTGGGCGAGCCTGTAGACAAGATGTACGAGATGATTGAGCTGGTGAATGGTATTCTTCCCAAAGACAAGCCTCGCTATCTGATGGGAGTCGGGACCCCGGTAAACATCCTGGAAGGCATTGAACGCGGTGTCGATATGTTCGACTGTGTGATGCCTACCCGCAACGGACGCAACGGCATGTTGTTTACCAAGGACGGCATCATGAACATGCGCAACAAAAAATGGGAAATGGATTTCTCTCCCATTGAAGCAGACGGTGCCTCCTACGTAGATACCATGTACAGCAAGGCATACTTGCGCCATCTGTTCCATGCACAAGAGCTGCTTGCCATGCAGATAGCATCTATCCACAACTTGGCTTTCTATCTGTGGCTGGCAGGCGAGGCACGTAAGCATATCATTGCAGGCGACTTTGCTACCTGGAAACCGATGATGGTGAAACGCGTATCGACAAGATTATGAGAAAAATGAACTGGAGGATATGGAAGAATATAAAGCTGCCGAGAGGTAAATTCCTGAAGCGGCTGGACTGGTACATTATTAAGAAGTTCCTGGGTACATATGTCTTTGCCATCGCATTGATTATCTCCATTGCGGTGGTGTTCGACTTCAACGAGAAGATGGACCGCTTCATGTCTCATGAAGCGCCGTGGAATGCTATTGTCTTTGATTATTATCTGAACTTCATCCCCTACTTTGCCAATCTGTTCAGTCCGCTGTTTGTATTTATCGCCGTAATCTTCTTTACTTCCAAACTGGCGGAGAACTCGGAGATTATTGCCATGTTCTCTACGGGAATGAGTTTCAAGCGTATGTTGCGCCCTTATATGGTATCTGCGGCAATCATTGCGGTAGTGACGTTCTGCCTCGGGTCTTATGTCATTCCCAAAGGCAGTGTGACACGTATCAATTTTGAGGACAAGTACTACAAACCCCGTAAGGCGAATACGGCACGGAACATCCAGCTGGAAGTGGATTCGGGGGTAATTGCCTATATCGAACGTTTTGAAGACTACAGCAAGACCGGTTATCGCTTTTCTTTGGACAAGTTCAATGACAAGCAACTGGTCTCCCACCTTACAGCCCGTTCCATTACCTACGACACGACGGCCGTGCATAAGTGGAAAATCAAGGATTATATGATTCGCCAGATGGATGGCATGAAGGAGAGTATCACGAAGGGTGACCGCATAGACACTACCCTTTTTATGGAGCCTGCCGACTTCCTGATTATGAAGAACCAGCAGGAGATGTTGACCAGCCCTCAGCTAAGCGAGTACATCAACAGGCAGCGGCAACGCGGCTTTGCCAACATTAAGGAATTTGAGATAGAGTACCACAAACGCATTGCCATGTCGTTTGCCTCCTTTATCCTGACGCTGATTGGAGTGTCTTTGTCTTCCAAGAAAACGAAAGGTGGAATGGGATTGCATTTAGGTATAGGCTTGGCATTGAGTTTCTCTTATATTCTGTTTCAGACCATTGCTTCCACATTTGCCGTGAACGGCAACATGCCTCCGGTCATCGCTGTGTGGATACCGAATATAATGTATGCCTTCATTGCATTCTATCTATATAGGAAAGCGCCGAAATAAGCATTCTAAACCTCTACTTCAGCTTGCTCAAGTTGAGGTTTGGCGTACTAAAGCAGAGGTTTAGGATGTTTGTCTCTGGAAGCCCATTAAAATAAGAAGCCCCTCCCACTCTTGCGTTGTACAAGTGCGGGAGGGGCTTTTTGTTGTATTCATTTTCCTCTTTTGTTCTGTTCCCTTTTTTGCCGGAAAGAGACGTCGGTTTCTAGGGAACACCCTCACTTTCGTCTTACAGGTTTTTTAAGTTGCTGTTGTATGCACCGGGCATCAGCAAGCTTAATTCAAGTAAGCGGAAAGTTCTGCAGCAGAGATGTTTTTGGCAATAATTACACCATTATCATCCAGTAAATAGTTAGTGAATCCGCGGCCTAAGCGATATTTCTTAAAGAGGCCGGAATATTCGCCTTTAGTTTCCACGAAACAAGTGGGCGTAACTATTTGGTCCTTACGGATGGTTTCTTCAAAGATTGACTGATACTCATCGAATGAAACTGAAACCATCTTCACATTGTTGCGGGCAGTAGAGCGAAGCGCATTGCTCAAACTTGCGTTTTGCATCCGGGACTGCGCGTCGTAACTTGCCCAAAAACTGAGCAATACATACTTTCCTTTCAAGTCTGAAAGTTCGGTTTGGGATTGCTCTGCCGACATGGTTTGGATTTTGAAATCCGGGGCCATGTCACCCACATTCAAACCTCCGGTAGGTTTGTCTTTTTCTACAAAAGAAGTCAAGGAACTTATTAGTAATACAACAAAAATCCATTTTGCATATTTCATGCGGCACGGTTTTGGTTAATACTATCCGGGACTGTCCTTCAACAGTGATTTCTTCCCGGAACATCGTCTTGTCAAAGCCTTGAATAGTGATAAATACACTGATAATCAAAGCTTTTAATTGTGAAATCGGGTGCAAAGGTAAGTAATTCCTAAACAAACTTCCAAATAAACAAGCATTTTTCTCACTTTTTAGAGGCATATTTTTATGTTATTTAGCATAAATAGTGGGAATTTTCCTTACTTTTGTAGCCTATTATTCTATCAAAAAGATGACTTATGCAACCATTGAACACTGAACTCATCCTGATACGTATTACGGGTGAAGACCGTCCGGGACTGACAGCTTCCGTGACGGAAATTCTGGCGAAATATGATGCTACCATTCTGGATATTGGCCAGGCAGATATTCACAATACTCTTTCGTTGGGCATTTTGTGCAAGACGGAAGAACAACACTCGGGGTTCATTATGAAGGAACTGCTTTTCAAGGCTTCCTCCCTGGGAGTGACTGTCCGTTTCTACCCCATTACTACCAAAGAGTACGAGGATTGGGTGAATATGCAGGGAAAGAACCGCTATATTCTTACTTTATTGGGGCGTAAGTTGTCTGCCCGTCAAATATCTGCCGTTACCCGTATTCTTGCAGAGCAAGGCATGAATATCGATGCCATCAAGCGCCTTACAGGACGTATCCCGCTGGACGAATGCGAATCGCGTACACGCGCCTGCATCGAATTTTCCGTTCGTGGCACTCCGAAAGACCGTATTGCCATGCAAGAACAGTTAATGAAACTGGCAACCGAACTGGAAATGGATTTCTCTTTCCAGTTGGACAATATGTACCGCCGGATGCGCCGCCTCATTTGCTTCGATATGGACTCTACGCTGATTGAAACGGAAGTGATTGATGAATTGGCCATACGTGCAGGTGTGGGCGACCAGGTGAAGGCCATTACCGAACGTGCCATGCGTGGTGAGATAGATTTCATCGAGAGCTTTCGCGAACGAGTGGCTTTGTTGAAAGGATTGGATGAGTCCGTGATGCAGGAGATTGCAGAGAATCTTCCCATTACGGAAGGTGTGGATCGCCTGATGTATGTTTTGAAGAAATACGGTTACAAGATAGCTATTCTTTCGGGAGGGTTTACCTACTTCGGGCAGTACCTCCAGAAGAAGTACGGTATAGACTATGTGTATGCCAACGAGTTGGAAATAGAGGATGGCAAACTGACCGGCCGCTATCTCGGTGATGTAGTCGACGGTAAGCGTAAGGCAGAGTTGCTGCGTTTGATAGCTCAGGTGGAGAAAGTGGATATTGCGCAGACTATTGCTGTGGGCGACGGTGCCAACGACCTGCCCATGCTGGGAATTGCCGGCCTTGGAATCGCTTTCCATGCAAAGCCCAAAGTAGTTGCCAATGCCAAGCAATCCATCAACACCATTGGTTTGGACGGGGTACTTTACTTCTTAGGTTTCAAGGATTCATACATTGATATCCATTAATTCATTAGTACATTCAAAAAAAAGTCCTATCTTTGTGCTCAAATTTAAAAGAGATACATGAAGTTTTCAGAACTACATTTGAATGGCAATGTGCTGGAGGCACTGGATGCCATGCGCTTTGAAGAGTGCACCCCCATACAAGAACAATCAATTCCCGTTATACTTGAAGGCCGAGATTTAATAGCGGTGGCACAAACCGGAACGGGAAAAACAGCTGCATATTTGTTGCCTATATTGAACAAGCTTTCAGAAGGTGGACACCCTGCCGATGCTATCAATTGCATTGTCATGGCTCCTACCCGTGAGTTGGCACAACAGATAGACCAGCAGATGGAGGGCTTCTCCTACTTCATGCCGGTTTCCAGTGTGGCAGTGTATGGCGGTAATGACGGAGTTCTGTTCGAACAGCAGAAAAGAGGTTTGACATTGGGTGCAGATGTTGTCATTGCCACTCCGGGACGTCTGATAGCCCACCTCAGTCTTGGCTATGTAGACCTTTCGCGTGTCTCTTATTTTATTTTGGATGAAGCAGACCGGATGCTGGATATGGGATTCTATGATGACATTATGCAGATTGTCAAGTTTCTCCCTAAAGAGCGGCAGACCATTATGTTCTCTGCTACCATGCCTGCCAAGATACAACAGTTGGCTGGCAACATTCTGAACAATCCCGCCGAAGTGAAGTTGGCGGTTTCCAAACCAGCGGAAAAGATTGTGCAGGCAGCCTATGTCTGCTACGAGAATCAGAAGCTGGGCATCATCCGTAGCCTCTTTGCAGAGGAGACGCCGGAACGCGTCATCATCTTTGCTTCTTCCAAACTGAAAGTGAAGGAAGTGACCAAAGCCTTGAAGCAGATGAAACTGAACGTTGGTGAAATGCACTCCGATTTAGAGCAGGCACAGCGCGAAGAAGTGATGTACGAATTCAAGGCAGGACGTATCAATATCCTGGTAGCTACAGATATCGTTGCGAGAGGTATTGATATCGATGACATCCGTCTGGTGATAAACTATGACGTTCCCCACGACAGTGAAGATTATGTGCACCGCATCGGACGTACGGCGCGTGCCAATAATGACGGCGTAGCCATCACTTTCGTTTCCGAAAAGGAGCAGGGGAACTTTAAGAATATCGAAAAATTCCTGGATAGGGACATCTATAAGATACCGGTTCCCGAGGAGCTGGGCGAAGCCCCCGAATACAAGCCGAGAGCATTTGACGGAGGAAGACGGGGCGGCCGTGGAAACGGACGTAAGCCAGGAGGAAACAAGAACGGCCGTAACAACAGTAAAGGTGGAAAGCCCAGAGCCAAACGTCCACAGAATGGCGGCGAGAAGAAATAAACATTGTGGTGAAGAAAAGAAATAGAAAAAGCGGATTTATTCCGCTTTTTCTATGTTCATTGTATTGTCAAAACCAATAATCATATTTACCAAATTGTATACGGAACTTTCGGGTATGCCGAGGGTTGCCTGATAATGGTACCCCTTACTATCCACACCCATGAAATTCATATCGGCAAGAATGGCCTGGTCCAGCATTTCGGCAGGGAATATATCCGCAAACATCTTTTTAGTGATGTCCTGGCCATAAAGCATCTTCTTCCCTTCGTATACACAGATGTGGATTACATTATCATAATACACATTGTCCACACTGATTCCATTTTCAGAATAGGAAGTCTTGAAAACCTTCATCTTTGAGGGGTTGATATATACATATCCCCTATATCTTGTATTCTTGTATGTTACGATACTGTCTTTCTTTATCACTTCCGGAGTAGTAGAAATGACCTCCACTTCTCGACTGGTGAAAACCAAAGAATCTTCCGCATTCTCTGATTTATGCAGTTTAATTACTTCGTCGGCCAGCGAGTGGAACCAGAAGCTGTATTCCGTTTGACGGTCTATCTTATAGGCCACCGGTTCATTGCTGTATATGTAGATTGTATCGTGAACAACCTTGAAAGGTACGGGAGCGCTTTGCGGGTTGGCATAATATACCGTATCCCCTTCGATGCGCATCAACGGCATTTCTGTTTCATCGTTCACCCAGATGCCTTGTAACAGTTGTTTTGCAATGAGGTCTTCCTTTACGGAAACCTCTCCTGTTTGTCTGTTGCTGCATGAGGCCAATGAGACAACAAGTACAATGAGAATCGCACTTCCTTTTATTGTCATAACGTCCCTATTTATTTCTTTTCTTTTTTCTGCAACTTTATTTTCCGATGCAATGATATGTGAAACCTTGTTCTTCCATATCTTTCTTGTCATAAATGTTACGTCCGTCCAATACCAACGGCTGCTCCATAGTTTTCTTGATGACTGCCCATGAAGGCAGGCGGAATTCTTTCCATTCGGTCACCAGCATCAGTGCATCTGCATCCAGCGCAGCATCATACATATCTGTCGCATAATAAATACTTTCTCCTATGCGGCGTCGGCATTCGTTCATGGCAGCCGGGTCGTAGGCACGTACTTTACAACCGGCCTTCAGCAACTCGTCAATCAATACCAGAGCCGGAGCTTCACGCATGTCATCTGTTTCGGGTTTAAAGGCCAGCCCCCAAATGGCAATGGTCTTTCCCTCCAAATCATTATTGAAATGCTTCTGCAACTTTTCGAATAAGATACTCTTCTGTTTCTCGTTCACCTCCTCTACTGCATGGAGTACACGCATCTTGTAGCCGCTCAGTTCAGCCGTTTTAATCAGTGCCTTTACATCCTTAGGGAAGCATGAACCGCCGTAACCTATCCCCGGATAGAGGAACTTGCGTCCGATACGGGTATCCGAACCGATACCACTGCGCACCATGTTTACATCCGCTCCCACCAATTCGCACAAATTGGCAATGTCGTTCATGAAGCTGATGCGGGTGGCAAGCATGGAGTTAGCTGCATACTTTGTCATTTCTGCAGAAGGGATGTCCATAAAGATGACACGGAAGTTGTTCAGCAGGAATGGTTTGTAGAGCTTGCTCATTATCTTCTTGGCTCGTTCGGACTCTACTCCCACCACTACACGGTCGGGACTCATAAAATCGTTGATAGCATTACCTTCTTTCAGAAACTCGGGATTCGAAGCGACATCGAAGTCAATGTTCATCCCTCTCTTATCAAGTTCTTCTTGAATGGTAGCCCGCACTTTTCTGGCAGTACCTACGGGAACGGTACTTTTGGTTACCACCAACACATATTTCTGCATATTGCGTCCAATGGTGCGGGCAACTTCCAGCACATAGCTCAAGTCGGCACTTCCATCCTCATCGGGTGGTGTACCTACGGCACTGAATACCACTTCCACCTCATTCAGACAACTCTCCAGAGACGTGGTGAATTGCAGGCGTCCTGCTTTCACATTCCGGCTAACCATTTCTTCCAGTCCATTTTCATAGATAGGAATAACACCCTTTTTCAGTGACTCTATCTTTTCACTGTTCGTGTCTACGCAAATAACGTTGACACCGATTTCCGCAAAGCAGGTTCCGGTTACCAAACCGACGTATCCTGTACCGACAATGGCTATTTTCATATTTTATTCATAATAGACCGCATCCTTGAACGATACGGCATGTCCGTCTTTATCTGATAATAGAAGCTGTTCCGTAGCAACGGGCCATTCAATACCGATGGTTTCGTCGTCAAAACGGATGGATGCCTCGGATTGTGGTGCGTATACGTTGTCTACCTTGTATGTAAAGACAGCTTCATCGCTCAGCACCAGAAAACCGTGGGCAAAACCACGCGGAATGAAGAATTGTCTTTTGTTCTCCTCACTTAGCTCCACACTGACATACTTTCCGAAAGTGGGAGAAGATTTTCTTAAGTCGACAGCCACGTCCAGCACTTTTCCCTTAATGACACGTACCAGTTTGGCCTGGCTGCAATCACCCTTCTGGTAATGAAGACCACGTAATACACCGAAAGAGGATTTGGACTCATTGTCCTGGATGAAGTGAACGTTTCCGACATGTGCACGGAACTCTTCTTCCTTAAATGCTTCCATAAAGTATCCGCGGGCATCATGGAATACTTTCGGCTCAATCAGCCATACGCCGTCAATCTCTGTTTGTATGTAGTTCATTTTCTTAAAATGTTTTATGTACTTTCAGTTGGAATCCAAAATTGTCTCCATATATCTCTCCCATATCCAATGCAAGGGACGCGTTGAAGCACCAGCCCTTCCATTTACGGGGAATATAGTAAAACGATGCAAAAGTAGAAAAATTTTCTAATATATCGGGTATTGGACGATGAGGAGTTCCCCAAGTTCTGTTGTGGGACAATTTTGCCACATATCTCCACTCACTGCTGATGTCGCCGCTCCATCCCAGATGCAGGGCCTTAACGCGATTGTACTTGAAACTCATATCGCCATCCTTATTATAGATAGGCGATGCTATCAACGGATTGGCTATCGCCATACCCCAATGTGCCCATCCTGGGTAGTAACCGTTGTTGTAGTAGTTGTCGGCTCCTCCGGTCTTACCTACTACAGAATTTTGCAAACCGTGCAGTGGACCGCTCATATTGGTAGTCTGGAGATATTCGATAACGATTCCGTTGATGGCTTGTCTATGGTTGGATTTATATTCCACACCCCATAAGCCATCCCAACCGTTGAGTTTGGCCATGGCGGAGAAGTCATCAAAATGATTGTCCAGATAGGCGCTGATGGAGAAATCTTCCTTAGGACGATAAGTCATTTTGATATATTCGCTACCCAGAAAATTGCCTTGGAAAGCCAGATGTTCACCTACCGGTCCGTCCTCACGCCCGTGGCCGGGGAAGAATACGCGTACGTAATCCTTCCATCCGTTGCCCAAGTCTCCCGATTCGGAACCTCCAATCTTGTATCCTCCGAATTGGGTGTCGAGGGTCATTCCGAGTTCCAGTTGCCATTTTCCTTTGGGTATGCCGATACGCAGGAACCCTTCTTTATGATGGTATTTGATACTCTTGGTGTACCAGTATTTTTCTCCGACTTGCTCCCGCTGGTATTTGTTGTCTGTAAACCATCCGTACGAGATTTCTCCTTTCAGGCCTAAACGGGGCAGCAACTGTACATACTCGGGTATGCCTATCTGTACTTGTGGGATGGGACGCGCATTGCCCGACCAGGTCATGCCGCCACTGCTCAGCTCTTGATTCAGCAATGGAGAATTCTGTTCCCGGCTTCCGGCAAAGAATCCGAACCACTTGTAACGGATGTCTACGTAAGCCTGCTGTACAATGAAGGAGGTCGTGCTGAATCCGGCTGCTGCAACCAAATCCAGTGCTTCTTCAAACTTCCATTTTCCAAGTTGGTGTTTGTAGGATATCCCTCCACGTATGTAAGTATTGTTGTCGAGCGAAGTGAGTCCTTGCTGGTTGCTGACCTGCCAAAGAGGGGTGTTGTCACCGGTATGCAGGGTTGTTCCATATTCTACGAATGAGGACAGTTGTTGTGCCAGCATCGTGTTTTTTCCTATGAACAAGAAAACCATCAGACAGAAAATAATACGCATAATAGTCTTTTGTTAAGTGTTTAGGTTTGTATACTCTTGCGAGGGCAATTGTCCTTCTATTCTTGACAAGCATAGCTAAACGGTACAAAAGTAGAAATTTTTCCGGTAAAAATCCCTTCTCTTGCCGAAAAACCTTTTTCAAATACATTTTCAATGTGCAATGTTCATAATTTGTTGATAAGAAAAAAGCTCTGAAACTAGCGTATATCCGATATTTCCGTTACTTTTGTAGCATGATTGAATTAGCACAGCACATAGAAGTATTGTTATTGGAGAACGATTGTGTCATTGTTCCCGGTTTGGGAGGATTTGTAGCTCATTATACTCCGGCAATGAGAGTAGCGGAAGAGAATGTTTTTCTGCCCCCTACCCGTATTATCGGTTTCAATCCTCAACTGAAGATGAATGACGGCTTACTTGTACAATCCTATATGGCTGTCTATGATACTGATTTTTCTGATGCTACGCGGATTGTAGAAAAAGAAGTGGCGCATATATTCACTGCTCTCCATGAAGAAGGTAAGGTGGATTTGCCCAACATTGGCGAATTGCGTTACTCCATTCATGGTATTTATGACTTTGTTCCCTATGACCACAAGATAACCACTCCTTACTTATATGGGTTGGATAGTTTTGAAATGCAGGAACTGGCGGAACTGAAGAAACCGTACATGGAAAAGGCCATCCGTTATTCTGTTCCAGTTGTGCCGGAAGACAAAAAGCGAAGGTTTGAGATTAAATTCAACCGTTCCTATTTGTCGAATGCGGTTGCCATGATTGCAGTGGTTGCCTTGTTTTTCTTTTTGTCTACACCGATAGAGAATACGGAAGTGGTTGAAGGAAATTATGCGCAATTACTTCCGAATGAACTTTTTGAGATGATAGAAAAGGAATCCCTTGCCATTAATCCGATTGTTGTTAGCCGGAAGGCCGACACTCCGAAAGCGTCGGCTCAAAAAAACACGGGGCAGAAGGCAAAGAAAAAGGTGGTTCCGGTTGCCGTAAGAGAGGTTAAGGTGGGCCAAGCTAACGCGCAGAATGCTCCGGTTGTTTCTCAGCCTAAGCAGCAGGCGGCAGAAGTGTCCTCTTCAACATCTGTAACAACAAAGAGTGAAATTCAAAAGACCACAGCAGGGACTGTCGCCCCGTCACTTGTCTCTGCACAGAAATACCACGTCATCATTGCCAGTGTAGGTACTGAGAAGGATGCCGAAGCAATGGCAAAGCAACTGATTGAAAAAGGTTACCCTCATGCAAAAGCAATTGTTGGAGATGGTAAAATGCGTGTCAGCATTGAGTCTTGTGGCACAGAAACAGAAGCATATCAGGCATTGAACAGAGTTCGCCAGAATGAAACGTATAAGAACGCTTGGGTATTAAAGAAGTAGAAAGTAATCTACCCTTGCTTTATTTTTTAATTCTTTAATTTTTAACTATCATGAAGCGTATCCGTTGTCCCAAATGTGAGAATTACTTAACATTCGATGAAACCAAGTATACCGAAGGCCAATCACTGGTCTTTGTATGTGACCAGTGTAAGAAGCAGTTCAGTATCCGTTTAGGTAAATCAAAGATGAAAGCCCCTCAAAAGGAAGAACGTCCGGATGAAGCGGAGTTTAAAGAGGCTTTTGGCAGCATCACGGTCATTGAGAACGTGTTTGGTTTTAAGCAGGTACTTCCATTGCAAGAAGGTGACAATATCATAGGCCGGCGTTGCGTGGGGAATGTTATCGATGTGCCGATTGAGACTTCGGATATGAGTATGGACCGGCGTCACTGTATCATTAATGTAAAGCGCAATAAGCAGGGAGTGTTGATTTATACCTTACGCGATGCTCCCAGCCTGACGGGAACTTTCCTTAATAATGAAATTTTGGGTGACAAAGACCGCATTCGCATTGAGGATGGAGCCATTGTAACTATTGGTGCCACTACTTTTATATTGCGAGCGGCAGAACAAGAGAGCCTTTAGACAAAAAAGAAAACTGTGTATTTCCCATTAAATGTGGTATAAATAAAGCAGACCGTACAAAAAAAGTTTTTGTACGGTCTGCTTGTTTAAAGTCATAGGAATTAAAGAATGCCTTTTACTGTTTCTGACATACCTTTTTCTTGGATGGATTTTAAGAAGCAGGTAATCATGTCTGTCAATCCTGGAACGGTATTCAAGTCTCCGTGTTCCCCCCAAATAAGGTCTTTGGCTGCCAATACGCCTTCTGCCACTTTGTGAGTATCCCCCGTTGCCCAAAGGTCTTTCAATAACTGCATGATTTCGGGAGCATCATTCGGGATGATTTCTGTGCCGTCTGCGCGGGTACCTCCTTTGTAGTACGTGATGATGGCAGCCAGTCCCAATGCCAGACCTTTCGGCAGTTCTCCTTTACGTTTCAAGTAGGTTTTTAGGCCGGGAAGGTCACGGGTTTGGTATTTAGGGAAAGAGTTCAGCATGATGCTGGTTATGGCATGGTCAACAAATGGATTGTTGAAGCGCTCCAATACATCTTCTGCAAACTTTTTCAATTCGTTTTTCGGCAGGTTCAACGTTTCCATCAGCTCGTCAAACATCACTTTATGGATGTATTGTCCGATTATAGGATGCTGGCAGGCATCGCGTACAATATTTACCTCCGACAGATAGGCTACTGGAGACAATACGGTATGAGGTCCATTCAGCAAGGTTACTTTTCTTTCGTGGTAAGGTTCTTCAGAAGGAACAAACAATACATTCAGTCCGGCTTTGTCGGCAGGGAATTCTTCGGCGACTTCTTGCGGAGCCTCGATGACCCATAAATGGAAAATTTCAGCCTGCACTACCAGATTGTCATCGTACTGTATCTTTTCTTTTATAGCGGCAATGTCTTTGCGGGGGAATCCTGGAACGATACGGTCCACCAGTGTTGCATACACACCGCAGGCTTCCTCAAACCAGGCTCTGAACTCATCACCCAATTGCCATAATTCAATGTATTGATAGATTGTCTCCTTCAACTTGTGGCCATTCAGGAAGATGAGTTCGCAGGGGAAGATAATCAGCCCTTTGCTCTTGTCGCCGTTGAATGTCTTGAAGCGGTGATACAACAGCTGTGTCAGTTTACCCGGATAAGAAGACGCCGGTGTATCTGTCAGCTTACAAGCAGGGTCAAAGGCTATACCTGCTTCCGTCGTGTTGGAAATGACAAAACGCATTTCCGGTTGTTCGGCCAATTTCATGAACTCATCGTTTTGAGTATAGGGGTTTAAGGCACGGCTGATTACATCTATCATAGTCAGACTGTTGATGGTTTCTCCTTTATCCAGACCTTGCAGATTTACATGATAAAGGTCATCCTGGGCATTCAGCATGTCAACCATACCTTTATCGATGGGTTGGACTACTACCACATTGCTGTTGAAATCGGTCTTTTGATTCATGTTATAAATAATCCAATCCACAAATGCGCGAAGGAAATTACCTTCGCCAAACTGGATAATGCGTTCCGGGCGTTGTGCTTTGGGAGCAGTTCCTTTGTTTAATGCTTTCATTAAAAAAATGATTTAAATGGTTGATATGTAATTTTTTGATTATTCAAACTCAAAGTAAAAGTCTATGTTTTCCTTCATCAATATGTCGATGGGCATGTATTTCACTGCAGTGACCGGTCTTTTAAATATCACGTGGTCGCATAAAGTCTTCACGCCACAATAGCCTTGCAGGCCTGGGCGTTGACTGATGAGAAAGGTTACTTCACCGGTTTTCAGGAACTCTGTATTTTTGTGTAAAAGGTCATATCCCACAAGTCCTGCCAGCTTCCACCCCTTTTCGTGCAGATAACTTGCCACTTGATAAACACGGGAATTAAAAACAGCTCCCAGTACGGCTTGGGGATGTTCTTTAAAAAAAGCATCCAATATCCGTCTGTTGCCGTCAGTATCTTCCTTGTGCAACACAATGTCATGGATAGTCAAATCCTTATGTTCCTCGGAAAGGTATTGCATGAACCCCTCGAGGCGGCGTTGCATCTGGATTTCTGCCGGATTGTTTTTCTTATTGCTCAGGAATAACACAAGCTCCTGCCCTTTTTCATAGCTACGCATCAGAATCTTGGCAGCAATGTATCCGCTGGTTTTGGAATCTTGTCCGATATAACACAAGGCATGCGTCTGTTCAATATTGAAGTCTATGAATGCATAGGGAATATCCGCTTCCTCCAAATAAGTAGTGAGTTTTATGGTCTCCTCTCGGAAATTCGGGGCAACAAGTACGGCGTCGGCATTTTCCTCCCGGAGCACAGCACATGCTTCTTTATAGGAGGATTTGTCCGCATGCCGATAGTACAGATAGCTAACTCCAACATTGAACGGCCGTAATTCTTGTGCGGCACGGTCAATTCCCGCTGCTACAGCATGCCAATAATCATGTTCTATATAATAAGGTATAATGCAGACAATATGATAGCGCTTTTTAGCCGCCAGCCCGATGGCAAACATATTGGGATGATAATCTATCTCATCGAGTACTTTCTGGACTTTTTCTCTACTGGAAACGGATACGTCTCCGCGGTTGTGCAGTACGCGGTCTACAGTGCCGGCAGAGACGCCGGCCATGCGTGCTATGTCTTTAATGGTATAGTTCTTGTTTTCCATCTTGAGGTATGCTGCCTAAGGCGGTAAAGGTGAGACGTCTGAAGCTTAAATATTATAAATATTCGCCGCAAAGATACGAATTATTTTGTTTCTCCAAGTAAAATTTCTACTTTTGTGTTCGATAACGGTTAATAAAACTAAAAACAATTATACGGCCTATTATCTTTACAATCAATACTATATAGGTGTAATAGATAGAAAGTAATATTTTTAGATACTTAAAACACAAGAAGATGAAAAACTTTATGGACGGAAACTTTCTGTTGCAAACGGAAACAGCACAGAAGTTGTACCACGAGCATGCGGCTAAAATGCCGATTATCGACTATCATTGTCACTTGATTCCTCAAATGGTGGCGGAAGACTATCAGTTTAAGTCACTGACTGAGATTTGGTTGGGAGGTGACCACTACAAGTGGCGTGCCATGCGTACCAATGGTGTGGACGAACGTTTCTGTACCGGTAAGGATACTACAGATTGGGAAAAGTTTGAGAAGTGGGCCGAAACGGTACCTTATACTTTCCGTAATCCGTTGTACCACTGGACTCACCTTGAATTGAAGACCGCTTTTGGAATCGATAAAATTCTCAATCCTCATACGGCCCGTGAAATTTATGATGAATGTAATGAGAAGCTGAAACAGCCTGAATATTCCGCCCGTGGCATGATGCGCCGTTATCACGTGGAAGTGGTTTGTACTACAGATGATCCTATTGATTCCTTGGAATATCATATCAAGACACGCGAGAGCGGTTTTGAAATCAAGATGTTGCCTACTTGGCGTCCGGATAAGGCAATGGCGGTGGAAGTTCCTGCCGATTTTCGCGCATATGTAGAAAAGTTGGCCGAAGTGAGCGATGTGGCTATTTCCTGCTTTGACGATATGGTTGCTGCCTTGCGTAAGCGTCACGATTTTTTCGCGGAACAAGGATGTAAACTGTCTGACCACGGAATTGAAGAATTCTATGCCGAGGATTATACAGGAGCGGAAGTTAAGGCTATCTTTAACAAGGTATATGGCGGTACTGGATTGACGAAGGAGGAAATTCTGAAATTCAAGTCGGCCATGCTGGTTGTGTTCGGCGAAATGGATTGGGAGAAAGGTTGGACACAACAGTTCCATTATGGTGCTATTCGCAACAACAATAGTAAGATGTTCAAACTGTTAGGTCCTGATACCGGTTTTGATTCCATTGGCGAATTTACTACAGCAAAAGCTATGGCTAAATTTCTCGACCGCTTAAACTCCAATGGTAAGCTGACCAAGACTATTCTTTATAATTTGAATCCATGCGCCAACGAAGTCATTGCTACTATGCTGGGTAACTTCCAGGATGGTACGGTTGCCGGTAAGATTCAATTCGGTTCCGGTTGGTGGTTCCTTGACCAGAAGGATGGTATGGAAAAGCAGATGAATGCCCTTTCTGTACTGGGCTTATTGAGCCGATTTGTTGGTATGCTGACCGATTCCCGTTCCTTCCTCTCCTATCCGCGCCATGAATATTTCCGCCGTACATTGTGTAATCTTGTAGGCCGTGATGTAGAAAATGGTGAAATTCCTATTTCCGAGATGGAACGCGTAAACCAGATGATTGAAGATATCAGCTATTATAACGCTAAGAATTTCTTCCAATTCTAAAAAGCAATAGTAAGCTATAAGTTATGCAGTTTCACCCATAACTTATAGCTTATCTAATATTCCTTTGATACTATCCAATCGTATAAAATTGGGATGTCGTATTTCCCCTTCATGTTGCTCGTATGCCCAAGTCACGTGGTATGGTACATGGGCAGCGTATCCCCCAAGTTCCAATACCGGAAGTATGTCTGATTTTACAGAATTACCTATCATCAGGAGTTTTTCAGGCGGACAGCCCAATGTATCAATCAGCCTCTGGTAATCATCGATTTTCTTGTCACTCATAATTTCGATATGATGGAAATATTCTCGCAGTCCGGAAGCTTCTATTTTTCTTTTCTGGTCGAACAAGTCCCCCTTAGTGGCCAACACCAATTTATATTTCCCATGAAGTGACGATATGGTCTCCTTCACGCCTTCCAGTAGTGTAACCGGTTTCTGCAGAAGCTCTTGTCCCCATCCTATTACTTCATCTATAAGATGCATATTCCCGTTTCCGTCTGTCACTTTGCAGATGGTTTCAGTCATACTGAGCATTATGCTCTTCAGCCCATAGCCATACATATGCAGATTCTTCATTTCTGTTTCAAAAAACCTTTGTGATATGGATGAAGCAGGCAGATATTGCCTTAAAAGGTTACAGAATTTGTGCTCGAACTCCTGAATATAAAGTTCGCTTTCCCACAGTGTGTCATCAGCGTCAAAAGCTATAAATTCGATTTTATCTTTCATGAATGGTCGTTTTATAAAAGCGTCCAAAGATACGGAGTATTCTATATAAATGAAAAGATAAATAGTGATAAATGGGAAGTTAATATCTTGTCTGCAACTTATTAATATTGTGTTTGCAGAAAATTAATATCTTGCAAACACAATATTAATTTCCTATTTTTGCACTTATTTTTTCATTTAATACATAAATTTTAATCGCACAAAAGGATGATGACATCACCCCAACCCGCTTCCAAAGGCTTCAGCAGAGCTTTTTGGGTAAGCAGTACAGTAGAACTGTTCGAACGCATGGCATATTATGCTGTATTTATTGTTCTTACCATTTATCTTTCCAATATTTTAGGTTTCAATGATTTTGAGTCAAGCATGATTTCCGGTCTGTTTTCGGGAGGGCTCTATTTGTTGCCTATCTTTACGGGCGCATATGCCGATAAGATAGGTTTCCGAAAGTCGATGATTATTGCTTTCTCACTGCTTTCCATCGGGTATTTGGGCTTGGGATTGCTTCCCACCCTACTGGAAGCAGCCGGTCTGGTGGAGTATGGCGAGACAACCCGTTTTTCAGGATTGCCGGATAGTAATGACCGCTGGATGATTGTCCCCGTATTGTTTGTTATCATGGTAGGAGGTTCGTTCATCAAGTCTATCATATCGGGATCGGTGGCTAAGGAAACAACAGAGGCTACCCGTGCTCGCGGCTATTCCATCTTCTATATGATGGTGAATATAGGAGCTTTTACCGGAAAAACGGTGGTCGACCCTCTACGGAATGTTATCGGTGAGCAAGCTTATATTTATATCAATTACTTCTCGGCTACCATGACGGTGCTGGCATTATTGGCTGTCATCTTATTGTATAAATCGGCACATACAGCAGGTGAAGGGAAAAGCATGCGTGAAATTGGGCAAGGTTTTCTGCGTATTATCACTAATTGGCGTTTGTTGATTCTTATCCTCATCGTAACCGGCTTTTGGATGGTGCAGCAACAGCTCTATGCAACTATGCCCAAATATGTCATCCGTATGGCGGGTGAAACAGCCAAACCGGGGTGGATAGCCAATGTAAACCCGTTTGTAGTGGTTTGCTGCGTAAGTTTTATCACCCGGTGGATGGCAAAGCGCACAGCTATTACTTCTATGAATATAGGCATGTTTCTTATTCCGGTATCGGCATTGCTGATGGCATGCGGTAATTTGCTGGGCAACGATATTATTTCCGGCATGAGCAATATTACTTTGATGATGGTGTTTGGTATTGTTGTGCAAGCTTTGGCAGAATGTTTTATCTCACCGCGTTATCTGGAATACTTCTCTTTGCAGGCCCCCAAGGGCGAAGAAGGTATGTACCTCGGTTTCAGTCATCTTCATTCATTCCTCTCTTCTATTTTCGGATTCGGTATTGCGGGGGTGCTTCTGACAAAATATTGTCCTGATCCAGTCTTGTTTGAAACCCGCGAAGCGTGGGAAGCAGCTAGTGTCAATGCACATTATATCTGGTATTATTTCGCTGTTATAGGATTGGTTGCGGCAATAGCATTATTCGTTTTTGCCAAAACTACCGAATTCATCGACAAAAAGAAGAAGGCATAAGGTTTATATATTGCATACTTTTTGTATATTTGCCGTCACTTTTTTTAAAAGCGACGGCTTTTTTGTAATTAAGGAGATTAGGATGAAAGTAAAATTTATAAGCCTTGCCAGTGGAAGCAGCGGCAACTGTTATTATATAGGCACAGAAAAATATGGAATACTCATCGACGCCGGCATTGCAGTACGGACGATAAAAAAAGGACTGAAAGAAGCAGGTATCAGCATGGAAATGATACGTGCGGTATTTGTTACGCATGATCATGCGGACCATATCAAAGCAGTAGGCGGATTGGGTGAAAAACTGAATATTCCTATTTATACAACCGCCCAGATTCATGAGGGCATCAACCGGAGCTATTGCATGACAGAAAAGTTATATTCGTCTGTCCGTTACCTGGAAAAGCAGCAACCCATGCAGTTGGAAGATTTTCATATCGAATCTTTCGAGGTACCTCATGATGGCACGGACAATGTGGGCTATTGCATTGAGATAGACGGAAAAGTGTTTGCTTTTCTTACAGACCTTGGTGAAATTACTCCTACGGCCGCAGAATATATCAGAAAGGCCAATTATCTGATATTGGAAGCCAACTACGATGAGGAAATGTTACGCATGGGTACCTACCCCCAATACCTGAAAGAACGGATTACCAGCCGCACCGGACACATGAGTAATATTGCTACTGCTGAATTTCTTTCGGAAAATATGACGGAACATTTACAGTATATTTGGCTTTGTCATTTGAGCAAGGACAACAATCATCCTGAATTGGCATATAAAACAGTGGAATGGAAATTAAGGGAAAAAGGAATTATCGTAGGAAAGGATGTACAGTTGTGTGCTTTGAAGCGTACTACTCCTTCTGATTTATACGAGTTTGAATAAAAAATCCCATTTCATCGCAAAAAATACACCGTTTTGTTTGCACGAATAAAATAAAAGGACTACTTTTGCACCCGCAAACAAGAAATAAGGAATGCACTCTTAGCTCAGTTGGTAGAGCAACTGACTCTTAATCAGTGGGTCCAGGGTTCGAATCCCTGAGGGTGTACTTAAAAAAGGAACAACTACTGTTGTTCCTTTTTTAATTTGTCTTAACAAGAACATGCTTTGATGGGTATAAGCTCCTCATACGGAATCACTAGTAAATCTATATGGGGATGATACATTATTTTTCGTTAGTCTGCATAATAAATTCTTCAGAAGTTTGTTTTTATACCTTTGCCCTCACCCGCTTTCCGCCTCTTTCGTCACATTCGAAAATATATGTCAGAAAATGAAAGTAGGAAGAAAACTTTTATTTCCTCCTACTCGTATATCTATATTTAGTATATTTGTACACACATCAATGATTTTAAACTAAAAGAAAAACAATATGGATAAAGATTCAAAGCAAGTAGTAGTTCTTCTGACACATCCCAATATAAAAGAGTCGCGAGCTAACAAGGCATTGATGGATGCTATTAGTGACATGGGAGAGGTAGCCATATACAATTTATATGAGATGCGTATGGAAGATGCTTTTAATGCAGAGATATGGAGCACTATCATATCGCATGCATCTGCGCTTGTATTTCAGTTTCCGTTCTATTGGATGTCGGCTCCTTCTTTATTGAAGAGATGGTTGGATGAAGTATTTACTTATCTGGCAAAAACTCCTGCTGTGGCTGGTAAGACATTGATGGTGGTCACTACTGCCGGCTCTGAACATGATGCTTATAGAAGCGGAGGAAGAAATCGTTTTACGGTGGATGAGTTGTTAAGACCTTATCAAGCAAGTGCTGTACATGCTGGAATGATATGGCAAACTCCTCTTGTAGTCTATGGAATGGGGACTTCGGAAGCTAGTAAAAATATAGCAGAAGGGATAAATTGCTATAAGCAAAGAATTGAAGCATTGGTGAAGAAAGACATTTTCAGTGATAATTGGTAATAGTAGGACCATATCGAAATGGAACATTCTTTTTCATTTTTGAATGTTTGTTTTTCTCTTTATCTTTTTCTAAAATACTGATTTTAAGCAATAAATAAAATATTGTATGAATTGGCATATTTCTTGTGTTAACTCATACATGAAACTTTATATTATATCAAACAGATTACCCGTTAAGGTTACCAAAGAGGATGAAACGTTCGTGTTTTCACGAAGTGAAGGCGGACTGGCTACCGGTTTGGACTCACTTCAGATTTCCTACGAAAAACATTGGATTGGATGGCCTGGAATATGCGTTGACAACGAAGAAAGTAAAGAGGAAATCACTTTTAGATTGGAAGGAATAAATTTCCACCCAGTATTCTTGTCCGAAATACAGATAAAGAATTATTATGAAGGCTATAGTAATAGTACTATTTGGCCATTATGTCACTACTTTTTTGTTTATACGCTGTATCGGAACTCTTTCTGGCAATCGTATCAGGAAGTGAACCAGTTGTTCTGCGATGCCATTTGCCGCGTGATACGTCCAGGTGACAAGGTGTGGATTCAAGACTATCAGCTAATGCTGCTTCCCGGAATGCTTCGAAAGGTTTACCCGGATTTGAATATCGGATATTTCCATCATATCCCTTTCCCTTCCTATGAACTTTTCCGGATATTACCGGAGCGTGCAGAAATCCTGAAAGGATTATTGGGTGCTGACTTTATAGCTTTCCATACTCATGACTATATGCGGCATTTTATCAGTGCTGTCGAACGGGTATTGCGTATTGACTTTAAACTGGACGAAGCACAACTCGGGAATAGAGTAGTTAGGACCGATGCTCTTCCTATGGGAATCAACTACGGACTGTATCACAATGCTTCTTCCAGACCGGAAGTACGG
The DNA here is from genome assembly GCF_003602695.1 of Bacteroides sp. AM07-18. NCBI lineage: Bacteria > Pseudomonadati > Bacteroidota > Bacteroidia > Bacteroidales > Bacteroidaceae > Bacteroides > Bacteroides sp. AM07-18. Next base: position 506,971 of record NZ_QTLM01000001.1, on the reverse strand, counting down.
CGGGCGATAGACCGTACACGGAAATTTTTCGGGAATCATAAGTTGATTCTTTCTGTAGACCGCTTGGATTATAGCAAAGGCATTCTGCACCGTTTATGGGGATTTGCTGCTTTTTTAGAATGTCATCCTGAATATTGTGGAAAAGTTACATTGGCAATGGTCATTGTTCCATCACGTGACCATGTAGATAGTTATGCTGAGCTAAAAACCAAGATTGACGAAGAAATAGGTTCTATAAACGGACAGTATTCTACGATGGACTGGACTCCGGTTTGCTATTTCTATCACGGTTTTTCATTTGAAGAACTGGTGGCAATGTACTATATAGCTGATGTAGCTTTGGTAACTCCACTTCGTGATGGCATGAATTTGGTTGCCAAGGAATATGTAGCCTCGAAAAATAATAATCCGGGTGTTTTGATTTTGAGTGAAATGGCAGGTGCAGCTATTGAGATGACGGATGCATTGTTGATTAACCCCAATGACACTGAGGAGATAAAGCAGGCCATTTGTCGGGCTTTGGAGATGCCCGAACAGGAACAACTGAAACGCTTGCAACACATGCAGAAAATTATTTCCGTACAAACGGTTAATAAGTGGGCGGCAGACTTTGTAAGTGAATGGAGCGATACGTGCCGTAAGAATGAACAGCTTCGTAAGAAAAGGATATCCGCCGGTATTATTGGTGCCATCAAAATGAAATATAACCAGGCTAAGCAACGGCTTATCTTGCTGGATTATGACGGAACGTTGGCGTCGCTCAAGACACGACCGGAAAATGCTAAGCCCACCCCTGAACTCATTGCCACATTGCAGAAGCTGGTTTCCGACCCGGCCAACCATGTTGTTGTGAATAGTGGTCGCGACCATTTTACTTTAGAAAAATGGTTGGGAAATTTACCTATTGCAATGGCTGCGGAACATGGTGCTTTCTATAAGGAAAATGGCATCTGGCACAAAAACATAAACAAAGCGGAATGGAGTTCCGGATTGGTGTCCATCTTGAAGCTTTTTGTCGAAAAGACGCCTCGTTCCCACCTTGAAGTCAAGGAAACGGCTTTGGCATGGCATTACCGGGAAAGTGATGCATGGTTAGGAGCTTTGCGGGCACAGCAACTTATCAATGTGCTGGTTAACATCTGTATACAGCAAAAGCTGCAAATCATACAAGGAGATAAAGTGGTGGAGATTAAGTCTCCCGATTATAATAAAGGTTCCGAAGTGAGACGCCAGTTGGAAAAGAAACATTATGACTTTATCATAGCTATGGGAGATGATACTACGGATGAAGATATGTTCAAAGCTTTGCCGGTGAATGCAGTGACAATCAAGGTGGGATATGTGTCGGAGGCAGCAAGCTATAATATGCCATCACAAACGGAAGTCCTGCCTTTTCTTCAAATTCTGGCGAACAAGAAAGACATGAAACAACCCATTGGCGAGAATGTCAAAACAAGCTTGAAAGGGGTATTCGATTTTTTCAGAGACTTGTTAAAAACAAAATAGTAAAAATGAGTAATTTAAATTATGGGGTAGTAGGCAATTGTCGGACTGCCGCACTTATATCCGAAAAAGGCAGCATAGACTGGTTGTGTTTTCCCGATTTTGATTCTCCGTCTATCTTTGCATCACTACTTGATCGGGAAAGAGGAGGAAGTTTTGGATTTGACGTTACAGAAGACTATCATATCTCACAATCTTACGTTCCTCACACTAACATATTGTCTACTTCTTTTTCTTCGAAAGAGGGAGAATTTGTCGTACTTGATTACATGCCTTATTACCGTTCCTGCGAAAATGCCCATTATCTTCCGGCAGAATTGTATCGATATGTGAGGTGGATAAAAGGTAAGCCCCGTTTCAAAGTAAACTATGTCCCTGCTCCCAATTATGCGCAAGGTAAAGTGATTCATAATGTCACTTCTGAATTTATAGAAAGCTATTGTTCTTCTGATAATAAAGATAGACAATATTTGTATTCTTCCCTTCCTTTGCAGAACATCGAACAGAAAAAAGAAATTATATTGGAAAAAGATGAGTTCTTTCTTTTGTCATACAATGAAAAGGTCATTCCGGTGGACATTGAACGGGAAAAAATTGAATATTGCCGTACTTTGGTTTATTGGCTTAATTGGACCAACCGTACTAAGAAATATTCTCTCTATAATGATGTGATAGAAAGAAGCATGCTGGTTTTGAAACTGATGTCTTACTATAACGGAGCCGTACTGGCCGCCCTTACTACCAGTTTGCCCGAATCCGTCGGCGAAGTACGTAATTGGGATTATCGGTTCTGTTGGTTGAGGGATGCCTCCATGTCTATCGAAACTTTGTTCCAGATAGGCCATATAGGGGCAGCAAGACGTTTTATGAAGTTCATACAGTCCACTTTCGTATCCAAGCACGAATCCTATCAGATAATGTACGGCATTCGGGGAGAAAGGCAGCTGACCGAGATTATTCTGGAGCATTTGTCCGGATATAAGAATTCCAAACCAGTACGGATAGGTAATGATGCTTACCATCAAAAGCAGAATGACTCGTTCGGTTATCTGATGGATTTGATTTACCAGTACTATCGGCTGATGCCCGGTACATTAGACGAAATAGAGGATATGTGGGAAATGGTAAAGAGCATTCTTTCCACGGTAATGGAAGATTGGAAGAAACCAGATAAGGGGATATGGGAAATCAGAGGAGAAAGCCGCCATTTTGTTTCATCCAAAGTGATGTGTTGGGTGGCTTTGGACCGTGGTGCAAAGATAGCTTCCATGCTCAATAAATACGGTTATAGTGAACGTTGGCAAAAGGAAGCTGACAAGGTATGGCAGGATGTAATGACATATGGATGGAAGGAAGAACTTCAAAGTTTCTCGCAGACTTATGATAATATGGCAATGGATTCCTCTTTGCTGTTGATGGAACCTTACGGTTTTATTGCAGCAGACGATATCCGATACCATAAGACAGTGAAGGCTGTGAAAAAAGCTCTTTTGCATAAGGGATTGATGTACCGGTATAACAGCGAAGATGATTTCGGGCTTCCTTCCTCGGCTTTTACCATTTGCACTTTTTGGCTGATACGTGCGCTTTTTGTTATCGGAGAAAAGGAAGAAGCCCGTTGTTTGTTTGATGATGTTCTGACATATTCCAATCATTTGGGATTATTCAGTGAGGATATTGATTTTAATACGAAGGAACAACTGGGGAATTTTCCACAAGCTTATTCGCATTTGGCATTAGTCAATACGGCTATTCTGTTTGCAGAAGAAAATAAGAGATTGGCTTTTATCCGGCCGTAACGAGGAGGGGAACTTAATTAATACTGCAAATGGGAGCATTTTGTATTTGTCCTTCTTTCTTTCGTTTTTAATTCCATTGAATGATGATACCTTTCTTTTTTTATGTATTTTTGCATAAATAAAATTTCACTATTTCGGCAGTTGTTTTGTACTCATATCGCTGATATAGTTTAGGAACTCAAAATAAAGGATTATCATGTTACGGAAGATTAGACTGACTTTTGCAATGATTTGCTTTGTACTCATCACCTTGTTGTTCCTTGATTTTACGGGAACGTTGCATGGGTGGTTCGGCTGGTTGGCCAAAATCCAGTTTTTGCCGGCTGTATTGGCGCTAAATGTGGGAGTGATATTGTTTCTTGTAATTCTCACTTTGGTATGCGGGCGTATCTATTGTTCTGTGATTTGCCCCTTAGGGGTATTTCAGGATATACTGGCATGGCTGGGCCGGCAACCTAAAAAACGCAGGAAGCTTCCTTACTCTTATTCTCCGGCCTTATCTTGGCTGCGCTATGGCGTATTGGGTGTGTTTATCATTGCTTTGATTGCCGGAATTGGTTCATTGGCTGCTCTACTTGCACCCTATAGTGCATACGGACGTATTGCCAATAATCTTTTTCAACCTATATGGCAATGGGGCAACAATCTGCTTGCTTATCTGGCTGAACGGGCAGACAGTTATGCCTTTTATGAAACGGATGTATGGTTGAAGAGCCTGCCGACTTTTATTATTGCTGCCGCTACTTTGGCTGTGCTTGTTGTTCTGGCCGGACGCAACGGACGAACCTATTGTAATACGATTTGCCCGGTAGGAACGGTCTTGGGCTTCCTTTCACGTTATTCGCTTTTCCGCATCACAATAGATTCGGAAAAGTGCAACCAATGCAGTCTTTGTTCACGCAACTGCAAGGCAGCCTGCATCAACTTTAAGGAGCATCAGATTGATGCAAGCCGGTGTGTGGTTTGCATGAACTGCATTGAGAAGTGCAAGCATGGAGCCATTTCCTACAAGTATCATCCTTTCGGTAAACCTGCTGCGGGCAAGGCAGATTCGGAACAGATAAACGAAAACCGCCGCAGTTTTTTCACAGCAACGGCTCTGGTTGCAGCCACTTCTGTTTTAAAAGCGCAGGAAAAGAAAGTAGACGGAGGACTGGCAGCCATTGAAGATAAGAAGATTCCTGAGCGAAGCACTCCCCTCACTCCTCCCGGCTCATTGAGTGCCCGCAATATGGCGCAACACTGCACGGCCTGCCAGCTCTGTGTGTCGGCATGTCCCAATCAGGTTCTTCGTCCTTCTGCAGACTTAAGGAAATTGATGCAACCGGAAATGTCATACGAACGCGGCTATTGTAGACCGGAATGTACAAAATGTTCGGAGGTATGTCCTGCAAGGGCTATCCGTCCGATAACCAAAGCTGATAAATCATCCGTTCAGATAGGGCATGCCGTGTGGGTAAAGAAAAATTGCATACCACTGACGGATGGTGTGCAGTGTGGCAACTGTGCACGCCATTGTCCGACGGGAGCCATACAAATGGTGCCGAGTATACCTGAAGACAAGGATTCTCCAAAGATTCCGGTAATCAATGTGGAGCGTTGTATCGGCTGCGGGGCATGTGAGAATCTTTGTCCGGCCCGTCCGTTCAGTGCCATCTATGTGGAAGGACATGAAAGACATCGAATTATATAACAAAGTAGAATTTCTATAAGTATGGAAGAACATCATAAAAACAATATGAACCGTCGTGATTTCTTGAAGATAGTGGGAATTACAGCCGCCACATCTACTGCTGCCCTCTATGGATGTGGTTCTAAGGAAGGAAGCAGTGAAGGCAGTAAAGTATTGGGCCCCATTCCGACGGATAAAATGACCTATCGTAGTTTTCCTGGTTTGGGGAGTGACAAAGTTTCTATTTTAGGATATGGCTGTATGCGCTGGCCTACCGTTCCTGCTCCGGATGGAAAAGGGGAAATGATAGACCAGGATGCTGTAAACGAACTGGTGGATTATGCCATTGCCCATGGCGTGAATTATTTCGATACGTCTCCGATGTATGTACAAGGATGGAGTGAGAAGTCTACGGGAATAGCTCTGAAACGCCATCCACGCGAATCGTTCTATCTTGCCACCAAACTATCCAATTTTCATCCTGATACCTGGACTCGCGAGGGTTCCATCGCCATGTACCGTAAGTCGTTCGAGGATATGCAGGTGGACTATATAGACTACTATCTGCTACACATGATTGGTGGCGGTGGCATGGAGCAATTCCGCAAACGCTACATAGACAACGGTATGATTGATTTTCTTGTCAAGGAGCGTGAAGCAGGACGCATCCGCCGTTTGGGATGGTCGTTCCACGGAGATATCGAAGTCTATGACTATGCCTTGCAGATGCATGACCGTGGTGAAGTTCATTGGGACTTTGTACAAATACAGTTGAATTATGTGGACTGGAAACATGCTTCGGGCAGCAACTTCAAGGCAGAGTATCTGTATGACGAGCTGGCCAAGCGTAAGATCCCTGCTGTCATTATGGAGCCTCTGCTGGGTGGGCGGCTCTCCAATGTCCCCGACCATATTGTGGCACGGCTGAAGCAGCGCGAACCCGAACGCAGTGTGGCGTCTTGGGCATTCCGTTATGCCGGTTCTCCCCAGGATGTACTGACAGTGCTGAGCGGCATGACTTATATGGAACATTTGCAGGATAACATCCGTACTTACTCTCCATTGGTACCACTCACAGAAGAAGAAACTCAGTATCTGTATGATACGGCAGATTTGATGATGGAGTACCCCACCATACCTTGCAACGACTGCAAGTACTGCATGCCTTGCCCGTATGGAATTGACATTCCTGCCATCTTGATACATTACAATAAATGTGTCAATGAAGGAAATGTGCCGGAAAGCAGCCAGGATGAGAATTATCGGAAAGCACGCCGTGCTTTTCTCGTAGGATATGACCGAAGTGTACCCAAACTGAGGCAGGCCGACCATTGTACCGGGTGCAACCAGTGTTCTCCGCATTGCCCGCAAACGATTGATATTCCCAAAGAACTGCATCGTATTGACAAATTTGTAGAACAGTTGAAACAAGAGACTTTATAAAATGGAGAGTATCATTGACATACTGCACAAGGGAGGATACTCTTGTGTTATGAAGAACCGGGAGGAAGTCCGTACTTTCACCCAACGGGGAGTAGCGGATTTGTATGATTTGTACCAGGCAGATTCTGCATTTATGAAGGGGGCTGCCATTGCCGATAAGGTTATAGGGAAAGGTGCCGCTGCTTTGATGGTACTGGGAGGCTTTAAAACGGTCTATGCCGATATAATCAGCACTCCTGCGCTGGCATTGCTGTGCGAAGCAGGAATTGAAACGACTTTTGCCCAAGAGGTTCCCCATATCATTAACCGTGACAAGACCGGCTGGTGCCCGTTGGAGACGGCTTGCATGGAGCTGAATACGGTAGAGGAGATGTATCCGGTGATTCAGAATTTTATATCAAGAATCAGGGCAAAATAGCAACAGCCTGCTCTCTTTCCCTGATTACCTGATGCCTTTCTCTTCCAGCATCTTGAAGTCTTCCTTGAGCATACCGACATCATCCAGTGTGCGGGCTTCATTGTGGTCGTTCAGATAGACTCTGGGTCTTTCGATAAACAGAGCGCTGGTGACAGATAAAGAGTCATTCCGGTATGGGGTCTCCACTCCACCTATTTCCAGCATTGTCTGGAAGAATGAGGCACTGGAAGATACATTCTTCTGCCTATTGGCTTGTGCGGCCTCCAATAACGATGGGTATCTCTGCCGGTAGTTGTCGGACATCCAAATAAAGAATGGCACATGTATCTGATAATAGGAAGGTACCGGTGAGGCATGCAGAAAGAGATGCCGGTTGTCATCGAAAATATCTTCTCCATGGTCTGAAGTGTATATCAGGGCAGAATTGACATGTTGTTCTTGAAGCATATCTATCAGACGAACCAGAAAATTATCCGTGTAGCGGATAGAATTGTCATAGGCATTAATCAGGTTGTCTTTGTATTTCACTTCCGCATCAACGGGCATGTCCGGCAGGAAGAAAGCCTGCTCTGCCGGATAGCGCTCTTTATAATTAAAATGAGAACCGTAAGTGTGGAGAACTATAAATTGCCTGGAAACTCCTTTGCCCAGTTCTTTTGCTACCAGTTTCAACAGTTCGTTATCAGAGGGGTTGTAATTGGAATCCCCCACATCTTCTTTAATGAAATCATACGTGTCGGCTTCTTTGCCGAAGAAGTCTATAAATGAGTGGTTATAGCGCTGGTTCGAGAAAAAGGCGGTCTGGTAACCGGCTTCCTTGAATGCTGTGATAATCCCTTTTTGATAATAGATGGAATCAAAACTGGAAGCACTGACCGGTGACAGCAACATCGGAACACTCTTGTGGGTAGTGTTTGATTCTGTCAGCACATGGCTGAAAGCTGTCAGTCCGCCAATGCCCGACAGTCCCGGGTTAGTCTCCCGTTCGTAGCCGTACAAAGCCCAGTTGCATGCCCGTGAGGTTTCTCCCACCACCATTACATATACTTCCCTTTCATCAGCCTGATGAGTACTTCTAGCATGAAAGGTAAAATCTTTAGAGGTCTTGTGATAATTCCGCGTCTGGGCCGTCCGTTGAAAAGCAAGTGCTATGTTGTAGCATACGTTGGCAGGATACAGTTCGGATTTCGGCTCATACCGGTTATCTGTCAAATAAGCAGTGCCTAAGGATAATATTCCGGCAGACAACACATACAGAGTGCGACGGCGAGCTTGCCGGATGAATGCTTCGGACAGTCTGCGTTTGTGTACAATGGATATGGTTGCCAGAATTAATGCAGGTATATAGAGCACTACCACAATAACGATGGCAGGTATCAGATTGTCCAGCAGTTCCAGCGCCTCGCTCGAATTGGTTGTCACCAGATTCAGAAACATATCCACTGCGATAATGGACTGACCGAAAAGATACAGCAATACAAGCTGGAAGGCTCCGAAGAAGATGAACGGAAATAGCAGCCAGAATGTCCTGCCACAGTTTCTCGACCAAGCCATTACAGCATAATATATAGAAAGGGGTAGCAGGATATTACATATCTTTGCCGTCCATGATATGGGTTCTGTAAAGCATAGCACTACATTGGGCACTATCAGAATGACCAGAAACAGATAGAACAAATGTTCCTGATTGTCGAACCATTTTTTTATGTCTCTAAAAAGCTTCATTGATATTGAATATAAATCCGGTCTGGTGTTTGCCAAAACCTAAATCCAAACGTACGTTTACTCTCTTTTTGAACTCCCAGCGGTAGCCGAAACCATAATTAGGAAGAATATGCCTGGCCTCCAATTCCGAGAAATTCGGGAATATGGTTCCCGCCCCTACCCATACGGCAACTCCATTTCGCTTCCATACATGTTGGCGTAGTTCCAGCTGGACATCCATTGCACACTTGTCACGGTAGCGCCCCTCATAATAGCCACGCATAGAATAGGAACTTCCCAATGTTGCCATCAGTCCCCAGGGCGGATTTCCGTAGTTCAGCAGAGTATGGAACTGGCCTGCCAACACCCCACCCTTCCACACGGACTGGTAATAGCTGGTCGTCAGTTCCGTATTGCTGAATGCATATTTATTTCCCAAAAAGGCCGGACTGAAGCGCTGGTCTATCCGTAGGTAATATCCTTTATAGGCATTTGTCAGAAAATCGCGTGAATCATACAACAAGGAAAACCCCAAGCTCACGTTGGTGCTACGCGCTTTCATTCCTTTCCATAATTCCGGTTTTTCAAAGTCATGTCCATACACGTAATCAAATGTTGTCATCGGACCGATATAAAAGTTACGTGCCATCCGGAACATGAAGTCCACCTTAACCTGCGCCTGAAAGCGATCGTATTCACTCTCATTGTCATCATTGGCTCCATTGTCATATCCTTGTCCCCAGTAAAGGCTTGGGAAAGAATAGAAATACAGATTGTAGTTCAACCGGTATTTGTCTTGGGGAAACAGATGGTTTCCACGTACTCCCAGCAAATAGAATCCCACTGTGGAGACATCCCCATACAGAGAGACATTGGACGGAGGGAGAATACTATCGTTCCGGTCGGTACGGTAGAGTCCTGCCGCCACCAGTCCGATTCCAAATTTGGTGTCACTGGAATAATGAGGCCCGCCTATAATGCTGAAATCAAATTTCTTGTTTTTCTTTTCTTTGTTGGCATCGTTGAAGTAATTCAAAATTTTTCCGAAAAAACTGCGTTTCTTGGGAAGCGAGTCTATCGGATACGTAGAAATTGAGTCCACAGAGTTTTTTGCTTCTGCAAGGTGTGTTTGTGCATGAACAGCCGTTTCTGTAATCAGCATCAATATTGGTAATATCCATTTTGTCAATTTAGTGTCCATTTACTTGTAGAAAACTTCCGTGGCAAAGTTAGTTTTTATGTTCTTCATTACAACAATGTTACTGTTCTTTTTGTTTCCAATTTTTCTCTTTTAATGTTCATTTCTACATTGCATGTGGGGTTCACTCTTTTTAACTACATCATTTATAGAACTTTCCTCGATTTATACTGTTATTTTAATATTACAAAGAACAACATGATATTGAATTATGAAAACAGCAATGGACATTCCCGATAAAGAGGGACAGAAACGACTGGTAATCGTAGGCGGCGGCTTTGGCGGATTAAAGCTGGCACGAAAATTGAAAAGCAACAAGTTTCAGATAGTTTTACTGGATAAGAATAACCATCACATCTTCCAACCGTTACTCTATCAAGTGGCCACAGCAGGTATTGAACCGAGTGCCATATCATTCCCATACCGAAAAATCTTCAAAAAAAGAGAGCATTTCCATATACGTATTTGTGAAGCACAGCAAGTCTTCCCGGAACACAATCTGCTGGAGACTTCCATCGGCACGCTGGCATACGACTATTTGGTCATTGCCACCGGCTGCAACACAAATTATTTTGGAAACGACGGGCTGGAGAAACAGACCATGGCACTAAAGAATACTTCGGAAGCCTTGTTCAACCGAAACCAGATATTGGATAGTTTTGAACAAGCCCAGAACACCGGTAATAAAGAAGAGCGCAGGCGTCTGATGACCTTTGCCATTGTAGGCGGTGGAGCTACGGGAATAGAGTTGGCTGGTGCTTTGGCCGAGATGAGGAAGTTTGTCCTTCCTCAAGACTATCCGGACTTGAATATCAATGAGATGCGTATCATCTTGTTGGATGGCTCTTCCCGGCTCTTGTCTGCTTTTTCAGAAGAGTCTTCCAAAGAAGTGGCCGATTATCTGAAGAAGCGTGATGTGGAAATCAAATTGAACCAACGGGTGATGGGATACGAGAATTATCAATTGGCATTGAATGACGGGACTGCCATCGATACCAAAAATGTATTCTGGGTGGCCGGTGTCAAGGCAAACAGCCTTCAAGGATTGCCTGCCGATGCCTATGGACCGGGAAACCGCTTGAAGGTGGACACTTATAACCGTCTTTCTCAATATCCCAATATTTTCGCTATCGGGGATACGGCCCTTATGATTTCTGAGGAGTATCCCAAAGGACACCCGCAAGTGGTGCAACCAGCCATCCAGCAGGCCCGCAACTTGATAAGGAACTTGCAGCGTGCAGAAACAGGCCTGCCGTTGCAGCCGTTTATATATCAAAACAAAGGCTCCATGGCGACCATTGGCCGCAATCATGCCGTAGTCGAGCTTAAGAAACTGCGTTTTGGCGGTTTTCCGGCATGGGCTGTGTGGCTATTCATCCATTTGATGAGTATTGTGGGTGTAAAGAACCGTCTTTTCATCTTCGTAGACTGGATGTGGAGTTACTTTACCTATGACCCGTCTTTACGGATTATCATCAAACCCTTGAAGCGGGAGTAAACTTTTATTGAGTAATATTTGTTATAGTTCATATACGAACTTAAAAACGAATGAATATGTTAAAACGACTTTTATTTCCTGTCAAACCGGACGGAACGGCAACATCTGCTATACTATTGATTGCAAGAATTGTATTCGGTATATTATTAATGAACCACGGCATCCAGAAGTGGACTAACTTTCAAGAGCTGTCGGCTGTTTTCCCTGACCCGCTGGGTGTAGGCAGTCCGCTGTCTTTAGGACTGGCTATCTTTGGTGAATTGGCATGTTCCATGGCATTCATTATAGGCTTTCTCTATCGTTTGGCTATGATACCAATGGTGTTTACAATGGCTGTTGCCTTTTTTGTAATTCATGGTAATGACCCGTTTGCCACGAAAGAGTTGGCTTTTGTATATCTGGTAGTGTTCATATTGATGTATATCATAGGTCCGGGCAAGTTTGCCGTTGACCGCTGGATAAGAAAAGCTCTTTTCCAAAAGGCTCGTAAATAGACACTTCCGTTTTACTGAAAACAGATTTTAAGCTCAAATAGGATGTATTTTCGTAAAAAATCCTATATTTGCGGATGCTTAAAATAACTCGATGAGCTATAAAGCTAATTAAACACAGTAAAATAAAAAAGAGTGATTATGAAAAAGTTCAATTTGAAGATGGCTGCGACCGTAATGATTTGCGGCTCGTTTCTTTTCTGTTCTTGTATCGGTTCTTTTGGACTGCATAGTAAACTGGTCAGCTGGAATCAAGGTATTGGTACCAAGTTTGTAAACGAACTGGTTTATCTGGCATTCAATATTATCCCGGTATATGGCGTTTGCTATCTGGCCGATGCATTGGTCATCAACTCCATCGAATTCTGGAGTGGTTCAAACCCTATGGCCAGCATTGGTGATGTAAAGAAAGTGAAAGGCGAAAACGGTGACTACCTGGTAGAGACACTTGAAAACGGCTATTCTATCACCAAAGAAGGTGAGACTGCTTCTATGGAACTCATTTACAACAAAGAGTTGAATACTTGGAATGTTGTTGCCGATGGTGTCAGCACAGAATTGCTGCAAATGAACAATGACGGCACTGCACAAATGACCCTTCCGAACGGTGAGGAAATGACAGTGACGCTGGATGCCCAAGGTGTGGCAGCAGCACGTCAGGCGACGATGATTGGCACGTACTACGCTTTTAATTAATGGAAAATTGAAAATGGAAAGTGGCTGGTACATAGATGCCCAATAAGCATTTCTCACTTTCCATTTTCAACTTTCATTAGAACGGATATCCCACAGCAAAGTGGAAAGCAAAATCGCGGCTGAATTTAGGATGAATAATGGGATAACGGTCTTTTTTCTTTTCATAAGCCGGATTGATGGCCTTCATACCTCCGTCGAAACGCAATACAAAGAAATCCAGGTCAAGACGCAATCCCAAACCATATGCCACGGCAATCTGCTTATAGAACTTGTCAAATTTAAACTGACCTCCCGGCTGGTCTTTATAATCCCGTATTGTCCAGATATTCCCGGCATCTACAAAGAGGGCTCCTCTGAATTTCCAGAACAACCGTGTGCGGTATTCAATGCTGGCATCCAGCTTGATGTCTCCCGACTGGTTCATGAAGTTATTATCGCCGGGGAAAGAACCGGGCCCCAAATCACGTACAGACCATCCGCGCACACTGTTGGCGCCGCCGGAGAAGTAGCGCTTCTCAAATGGAAGCATTGTTGCATTGCCGTATGGAATGGCAATACCGGCACCAAAATGAAATGCCAATGAATTGCGGTTGTCAATGACCAGATTCTTGGCAAAGTCAAAATCGCCTTTCAGGTATTGGGCAAAAGGAATGTTCAACAAAGTGTATTCCCCCGATGCATTCTTTTTCATTCCTCCGAGCTTTGCCACAGCATACAACAAGTTACCCGCCGATTCAAAATTGAGGCGGATGGTATAGGAATTTCCGATACCGGAGTTATTCATCAATGCTCTTCCGGCACTGTTGTAGATATAGCTATAGCCGGTGCGGACAATAAAGCGGTCTTCATAATTGTATTTGAGGATGTAGTTCTCGTCTTTCTCCAGATAATCCTCTTTGAATGTCTGGTCTATGCTGGGCATATACAGATAGTTGATGTCCAGCAAATCAATGCGATGCTGCGAACGCTGTTGTTGTACCCCCCATTTGTAGCTCCATCCGGCAGATGCTACAATGCGCGTGAATTCGGGTCTCATCTGGTAGTTATATTGCAATCCGAATTCTGTAGTAGCCCTTATCCTCCGCTTGAAATCGCTGGATACAAAGGGAAACATAAACCGTGGGAAGTTGATGGTTGCTTCCGCACCTAATTCTATGTAGTCTTGATTCAAGGAGCTCTGCAAACCGGACACAGCCTCGTATGCCCCACGTAGTTTGAACATGAATGTTTCGGAACCTTTGAACATGTTGCGGTGCTGAAAAGCCACCGAAGCGGCAGCTCCCAGGTCGCCGGCAGAGTTTGTGCCTTCCACTTCAAAGGATACGGACTGATGCTTGCCTCTGGTCAGCATCACATAGGCGTTGAGCTTTGCACTGTCACTCTGTTGCACTTCAAAAAAACGGATATTGGTATATTTCAGGGCTTGCAGGCGTCCGTAGTTGGAGTAGGTACGCTGCACGTTCTGCTCGTTATAGAGAGTTCCCGGAGTGATGCGCAGATTGTTGGTCAGCACTTTGGGGCGCAGATAAAGCTTGTCTTTGTAGTAGATGGGAAAGCCTTTGTAATGCAATGAATCATTCACCTCGATGCTGTTCTGGGTGGATGCCTGCAACACATTATAATCGGTAATGAAACTCACTTTATTGATAGTGTATTGCCGGTGATTCTGCGGCGTATCCTCGTTATGCTGTCTGTATGGAGCCAAATGCAGTGTCAAATCTACCAGATAAGAATTACGGACAGTATCCGCAGTATAGGATATGTACTCTTTATTGAACTTGTAATATCCATTCTGAAGCAGTTTGTTTGTGATGCGCTGGCGTTCTGCATCCAGTACATTGACATCAAAATACATGCCTTCGGATAATAAGGTTACTGCGGAATCCTGCCGCATGTATTCCTTTATTTTACTGTCCTGGATATCATATTTCAAGGTACGAACTTTATAGGGCTTGCCGGTTGTCACTTTATAGACCAACTTCATCTTTTTCTTCTTGACTTGGCGTACCGGTTCCACCAGGGCGCCCATATAGCCCATATTCTGCACAGCCTTAGTGATTTCTTCCCTGGTCCGGTTGGTTTCCTCCTCACTGTATATGACCGGGGCATCACCTAATTTCCTCAATGTACGGTTTATCCAGCGTGTAGAGTCCCGTCCGGACCAGTTGTAGACATACAACTGGGTCTTTATCAGGCTGAACCACTTCGCATTGGGATTCTGGCGGATGTACATGGAGAGATTGGATGGTTTTACTTCCTTATTATCAGTATGTATGCGCACTTCATCCAGCAAATACGAGCCGTCCGGCACATATTTGGTAGAAGAACAGGAAGCCAACAAAAGTACGATAGTAGTAAGTATCGCGTAGCGGAAACCTTTATTCATACCGAGTCATTAATTGCGCATAAACAGCTACAAATATACTTGTATTTTTTTGTTCCCGAAATAAAAAACGCCGGAAGAGTGCAGAGTTTTTGATTATATTGAAATAATCACGTATTTTTGTCAAATGATAACATGTGTGTCCTATGGCATTAAGTAAAAATCGCATTAAATATATCCACTCGTTGGAGCAGAAAAAGAACCGGAAGGCCGACAAGGTATTTCTGGCAGAAGGACCTAAACTCGTAGGGGATTTGTTGGGACATTTTCCTTGTCAGTTCTTGCTGGCAACTTCAGAATGGCTTTCCCGGAACCGCCCTCTCTCCACCGTAACGGATGTCACGGAAGTATCGGAGGAGGAACTTTCGCGTGCCAGCCTGCTGAAAACTCCCCAACAAGTGCTGGCTGTGTTCCGGCAGCCGGATGAGGAGACGGATATTTCCGTCATCAGCCACTCCCTCTGTCTGGCTTTGGATGATGTGCAAGACCCCGGTAACCTGGGAACGATTGTCCGCCTTGCTGATTGGTTTGGGATAGAGCATATTTTCTGTTCGCCCAACACGGTGGATATCTATAATCCCAAAACTGTGCAGGCCACGATGGGAGGTATCGCACGCGTCAGACTGCATTATACTCCCCTACCCGAGTTCATCCGCTCACTGAAGGATATTCCCGTTTACGGCACTTTCCTGGACGGAGAGAATATGTACGGACAACCGCTTTCGAAAAATGGGCTGATTGTGATGGGTAATGAAGGAAATGGCATCGGAAAAGAAGTGGAGGCACTCATCAACCGCAAACTATACATACCGAATTATCCCGCCAGCCGTGAGACCTCGGAGTCATTGAACGTGGCTATTGCCACAGCAGTAGTTTGCGCTGAGTTCCGGCGCCAGGCTGCATTGTAGTAAAATCAAAAGGAAAAAACAACCAGGGAATCAAATAAGGCAATTCTTCCTCGATAACCGGAGGGATTGCCGTCAGTATATTGCAGCACGTATCAAAATGAGGATAGTCTGTTTCCACCTCCGTAAGCAAAGCTATGACTCCCGGTAGCCATTCCGTATTCTCCACCTCTTCTGTCAATGGGAAGATACGTGATACACATTGTCCTTCACCTATCTCCACCACATATTGTTTCAGATAGCCATGCCCGGGAAGAAACAGAAAATGGGAAGCGTAGCGTTTCATGCTTTCGGACGGGGACGTATGGTTCTGGGAGTCGTGGTATTTTCCTGCTCCTGAATTTCCAGAGGTTTCAATTTCTCAGGTTTTCCGATACTGTCTTTGCGAAGGGAGTCTGTCGCCTGCTGAAGGCTGTCCTTTGGGGCAATGACCAAGCTGTCCGTGGCGTGATAGCGCATCAGTGAGATACGGTCTGCCAGCAAAGGCTGTGGAGTCTCCTGCTGCGGATAATAGATGAACCCGCGTATTTCCTTGATTTCTCCTAAAGTATCGGCAAACAAGGTGAGCGTTTCCACACCTGTGTCTTGTACTTTCCGAATGGCACTGATGACACTGTCATTCTTTTCGTAAAGAATCTGCATCGCCATCAACGGAGCATGTATGCTGTCCGGTGCACCGTTGTGGAAACGGAAGCGCACGCTCCAGCGCAGCGTGTCACGGTCGTGGAAATTGGTGTCTGATGGCAACGTAAACGTTATCTTGTTGTCCAGGGGCATACCCGTCAACTGATAGATATGCTGCCATATCCACACGTCGATACTGTCTCCGGGAAGTGATTCTTTCGGCTTGTTGTCACGCAGGGCAATCAAGTGGTTGATACCGTCTCTCTCGGCTTTCAACCGTACATTCACTTTCTCGTAGATTTTGGTAAGTACTTCCGGGTTACGGGCAAACCAGACCATAGAAGAGTCAAAATCGGCCTGAGTAATGCCATATTTCTTGAAAACCGATTCAATGTATAGCACCCGCTTATAACTTTCGTTATACGGCACTTCTTCACCCATAGCTTTGGCTATGTGATAATCATAAAGCACGTTTTCCATCTTGGCATCCGGAAGGACGGTTTCAGGTCTTTTCACCTTACAAGCCGTCAGACTGAACACCAGAAGGACTACGCTACACCATTGAATTCGATTTATTCCTTTCATGATTTCTTTATGGCAGCATGATAGGCATCATTGAAGTCCTTGCCGTAGAACAACAGCAAAGCAATGATACCGCAACTGATTGCTGCATCCGCAAAATTGAATATCGGGCTGAAGAAAATGAAATGTTCTCCACCGACAAACGGCATCCATGCGGGCCAGTTTGTATCAATGATGGGGAAATAGAACATATCCACCACCTTGCCATGGAACCACGGGGCATATCCCCCTCCTTCAGGCATGAAGGAGGCTATCTGCGAATGGGTGCTTTCGTTGAACAGCACGCCATAGAACACACTGTCGACAATGTTTCCCAAGGCTCCCGTCAAGACCAAAGACACACAGATGATAAATCCGGTCTTCATGCCTTGCTTCACGAACTTGTACAGAAACCAGCCAATGACCGTGACTGCAGCAATGCGGAACAAGGTCAGGAACAGTTTGGCGAATATTTCCATACCGAAAGCCATACCACTATTCTCGGTAAAGTATATATAGAACCAATCCGTAATCCGGATACTCTCATGCCAGTACATGTGGGTCTTTATCCAAATCTTGATAATTTGGTCTATAACCAATACCGAAAATATGATAAGGCAGGCTATCCGGCCCTTCGTAAAGAATTTACCCATTTTTATTTCTTGCCGTTGTTTTTAGCTTCGATGCTCAAAGTGGCATGGGGCACTGCACGAAGGCGCTCTGCCGGTATCAGTTTGCCGGTTTCGCGGCAAATGCCATATGTTTTGTTCTCAATGCGCACCAAAGCAGCCTGCAATCCTTGGATGAACTTCAACTGGCGTTGGGCCAGACGTGTGGTTTCTTCCTTGGATAAGGTGTTGGCACCTTCTTCCAGTACTTTGTACGTAGGAGATGTATCGTCGGTGTCATTACCGTCTGCACCCGTCAGGCTGGCCTTTAACAGTTCATAGTCACGTTGTGCCAACTCTAACTTCTCCATAATGATAGCGCGGAATTCTTCCAATTCAGCATCTGAGTATCTTGTCTTTTCTGCCATAACTTTTACGTGTTAATCAGGGTTAGTATTTAATTATTCTTTCACTACGCTCACGTACAGCGAGAAATCGTCGAAGTTCAGTTCTGTACCATTTTCTACGTTGTCTGCCAGCGTCAGTGAAGTTCCTAAAACTTGGTTGCGAATATAGTCATTATATTCATTTACCGCATCATCTGTTTGAGGATTTTTTGATAATGTAATCTTTATTTTATCTGTTATCTCAAAACCGCTCGACTTGCGGATATTCTGAATGCGGTTTACCAGCTCGCGTGCAATACCCTCACGGCGCAACTCTTCGGTAACGGTAACTTCCAGAGCCACGGTCAGTTTGCCCTCGTTGGCAACCAGCCATCCCGGAATATCCTCACTGAAGATTTCCACATCTGCCGTTTCAATCACGGCTTCTGCACCGTCCAGATTGAACGTATAAGAGCCTTTCTTCTCCAGCTCGGCAATGGCTTCCTGGGACATTTCCGCCACAGCAGCAGCCACGGCTTTCATCTGCTTACCGAATTTCGGTCCCAGCTTCTTGAAGTCGCATTTCACTTTCTTTACCAGTACACCGGCAGCACCGTCCACAAACTGGATTTCTTTTACATTCACCTCGTTCATGATAAGTGCTTTCACAGCCTCGATGTGTGCACGCTGTTCTTCATCCACTACCGGTATCATGATGCACTGAAGCGGTTGGCGGACTTTGATGTTCACCTTGCGGCGCAATGCCAATACCATGGAAGTGACGTCTTGTGCCATCTGCATGCGGACTTCCAATTCCTTGTCTATCATTTCCTCCTTATATTCGGGGAACTTGGCAAGGTGTACGGAAACCACATTGTCGCGTCCCGTAGCTGCAATCAGGTCGGAATAGAGCATATCAGCATAGAACGGAGCGATGGGTGCCATCAGCTTAGCCACGGTTTCGAGGCATGTATAGAGTGTCTGGAATGCAGAGAGCTTGTCCTGCGTCATACCACCGCCCCAGAAACGTTTGCGGTTCAGGCGGACATACCAGTTGGAGAGGTTGTCGTTCACGAATTCGGAAATGAGACGTCCTGCTTTCGTGGGCTCGTATTCATTGTAGCAGGTATCCACGTTCTTCACCAACGTATTCAGTACAGAGAGAATCCAACGGTCTATCTCAGGGCGTTCTGCCATGGGCACATCGGCTTCTTTGTAGTCAAATTCGTCTACATTGGCATAGAGGGCGAAGAATGAATAGGTGTTATAGAGTGTTCCGAAGAACTTGCGGCGCACCTCTTCCACTCCATCCACGTCGAACTTAAGATTGTCCCACGGAGAAGAGTTGGTGATCATGTACCAGCGCAACGGGTCGGACCCGTATTTCTCGATGGTCGAGAAGGGGTCTACGGCATTGCCCAGACGCTTGGACATCTTGTTACCATTTTTGTCGAGCACCAAGCCGTTGGAAATGACAGCCTTATAAGAAATACTGTCGAACACCATTGTAGCGATGGCGTGCAACGTGAAGAACCAACCGCGTGTCTGGTCCACCCCTTCGGCGATGAAATCGGCAGGATATACCTGGTGGCTATCCAGCAGTTCCTTATTCTCGAACGGATAGTGTATCTGTGCATAAGGCATGGCACCGGAATCGAACCAAACGTCAATCAAGTCCGTTTCGCGTTTCATCGGCTTGCCGTCTTTAGAAACAAGGATGACATCGTCCACGTAAGGACGGTGCAAGTCTATCTTGTCGTAATTCTCTTTGGTATATACACCCGGCTGGAAGCCCTTCTCCTTGTAAGGGTTGGACTGCATCAGGCCGGCAGCCACGGATTTCTCTATTTCGTTGTAGAGCTCTTCTACAGACTCGATACATTTTTCCTCGCTATTGTCCTCCGTGCGCCAGATGGGCAGCGGAGTACCCCAATAGCGCGAACGGCTGAGGTTCCAGTCATTCAGGTTTTCCAGCCACTTGCCAAAACGTCCCGTACCGGTGCTTTCCGGCTTCCAGTTGATGGTCTTGTTCAACTCTATCATACGTTCCTTGCAAGCGGTGCTGCGGATGAACCAGCTATCCAGCGGATAGTACAATACGGGTTTGTCCGTACGCCAGCAGTGCGGATAGTTGTGTACATGCTTTTCTATCTTGAATGCCTGGCGGGCGGCTTTCATCATCATGCAGATTTCAATATCCAGCGATTCGGCAGCTTGTGCGACTTGTTCGTCGTACTTGCCGTCTACAGTGAATTGGGGGTCGTAGGCATTCTTCACCCACTTGCCCTGATAGTCCTTATAGAGGTCTACGTTGACACATGCCTTTACGAAATCCTCGTCCAGTTCGTCAATCAAGAAGAACTTACCGGTGAGGTCTACCATCGGGCGGGTCTCACCCTTCTTGTTTATCATGAACAAGGACGGTATACCTGCAGCGCGTGCCACAAAAGCATCGTCCGCACCAAAGGTCGGGGCAATGTGTACGATACCCGTACCGTCTTCAGTCGTCACATAGTCACCAGAAATTACACGGAAACCTTTGTCGCTGGGAGTCCAGCTACCGTCTTCGGCAACGTCTATCGGTTTCACCCAAGGGATGAGCTGTTCGTACTCCATACCTACCAAATCGGGGCCTTTGTACTCACCTACTATCTTGAAAGGTATCAGCTTATCACCCGGCTTATAATCCTCTAATGCAATGCCTTCCGCTTTTTTGTTGAAGTGAGTGTAGAGCAGTGCTTTTGCCAAGACAACAGTCATCTTCTCACCGCTATATCCGTTGTAAGTCTGTACGGCCACGTAGTCTATCTTGGGACCGACGCAGAGCGCAGTGTTGCTGGGCAACGTCCACGGAGTAGTGGTCCATGCCAGGAAGTAAGGAGTTCCCCACTCTGCCATTTCCGGTTTCGGATGCTTCATCTTGAACTGTGCCACCATGGTCGTGTCTTTTACGTCACGGTAACATCCGGGCTGGTTCAACTCGTGCGAGCTGAGTCCGGTTCCGGCAGCAGGAGAATAAGGTTGTATGGTATACCCTTTATAAAGGAGTCCTTTCTTATAGAGCTGTTTCAGCAGCCACCACAAGGTTTCGATGTAGCGGTTGTCGTAGGTGATATACGGGTCCGTCATGTCCACCCAGTAGCCCATCTTGTGCGTCAAGTCTTCCCATTCCTTGGTGAACTTCATGACGTCCTTGCGGCAGGCAGCATTGTATTCTGCTACGGAAATAGTCTTGCCAATATCCTCTTTCGTAATGCCGAGTACTTTTTCCACACCCAGTTCCACGGGCAGTCCATGAGTATCCCATCCGGCCTTACGCTTTACTTGGAACCCCTTCATCGTTTTGTAACGGCAGAAAATGTCCTTAATGGAGCGAGCCATTACGTGGTGAATGCCCGGCATACCATTGGCCGAGGGAGGTCCTTCGAAAAATACGAAAGAAGGACAACCTTCACGTTCTGTCATACTCTTGGCGAAAACCTGGTTTTCGTCCCATTTCTTCAACACTTTTCCGTTCACTTCGGAAAGGTCGAGCTTCGAATATTCGGCAAACTTCTTACCCATCTTGATATTTACTATTTGACAATTTACAATTTACGATTGAAGATACTCTTGATAGGCATTTGGTACGTCAAAAGCTACCTTCTCCATTTTAAGGGTGCAAATTTACAAAAAACTTAAATACAAGAGACTTTTTAAGAACAAAAAAATATGCAGGTACGATTTTAAAAAATATTCGCTCACTCAACACTGTCCCTCTTTTCTCTTTTCCCGAATTAGTACATAGAAGTGCATCTGTAGATGTCGTTTGGGGCAATGCAGGGTTCCCTAAGCAAAAAACGACAAAAAACGCAGAATTTGCCAAAACTTACCCCCTGAAAACTACGTTGAAAACAACAAATGAGAGGGCTATTTTGCTGAGTTCAACAAATGGTATGTAGAATTCTGCGAATGCTATTGCCGCAATCAGCAATAAGCGTGCAGAGAACAGCATGGGAAAGAATAATAAAGTATTATATTAAAAGAAATAATAACAGCATCATCAGCGGATAGACTTCAACTGTTGCTGCTGTAACTATAATGCAAGGTGAAATAATTAAGGTAATGATTCACCACTCCGAAACAATCCGATGTCTCATCGAAAGAGAGAAAGTAATACATCAGGTTTTCGGGTTCTTTCTTTTGGGTCAGGATTTCGTCCACATAGGCAAGAAAGGCGTTTTTGATGCTGTTATCGTTGTAGTAGTCTGCCAACTTTGCCAGTTTACGTTCTATGGGTTTGTTATGCTGCAATTGCATGGCAGATTTCGAGCGTTCAGGCTTCACATCTCCGGTCAGTCCCCCATCATTATAGTATTGGCGGCGCTCGTCATAGACTTGGCTCAGCAGTTGATAGATTCGGGCGGCAGCCTCGTGATTTATGGCGGAGGCAGGCTTCAGTTGTTCTTCCTTGCTCTTCTTCTGCATAGTGGCGTGGTAGGCAAAGTAGAGGATGAAGTCACGGAAGAGCGTGGTTTGGGGCATGATGATTTCTACCAGGACATCCACGTCGGCAAGTACACTGAAGTCCACGGAGTAATAGCGGACACGTCCACGGGTGACGGAATTGACCTTTATGTCGGTTTTCAAGAAGCCCAAGGCCGAGAATTGCTTAATGATGACTTCCTGCCGGGTACGGCGGATACGGGTTTCTTCCTCTACACGCGCCTGGGAGTAATGGAAAGGCTTGTATTTAAAAGAAATCTGTTTTACTGTAAGCCAGTCGAACAGAATCAGCTCGTCGGGAGCCAGACGGTAGTTAAGTAATCGCAACACATTGATGCAGAGAGGTATTTCGGGAGCAGAGAGAGCTTTCTTGGCCATTGTTTCTGTTTTTTAAAATAAAAGTTTTGTAAAGATACGGATAAACTATGGAATTACCATCCGAAATGCCATACTTCATCGTCCCGGATGCCACACTTCAGCAGCTGAAATGCCACACTCCGTTGTCCGAAACCTATGGCATTCCGGACGATGAAGTGTGGCATTTCGGAGAATAAGGTGTGGCATTGGAGGCAACCGAGTGTGGCATTCGGGAAAGTCATCTTTTCATCTTCACCTCGTACAAATCGCCTCTCCGGTCTTTCAGGTTGCGTACACTGCCGTAGGTATGCAGTTCATTCAGCAAGTCCAGATCCACATCCGACACAAGAATCATTTCGGTATTCGGAGTGGCTTCCGCACGCTTGCCGTCTGTGGGGAAAGCGAAGTCGCAGGGAGTGAACACGCCGGACTGGGCATACTGGATGTCCATGTTGTGCACGCGGGGAAGATTGCCCACGCTGCCGGCTATCACGACGAAGCACTCGTTCTCGATGGCACGGGCATGGGCGCACACCTTTACGCGGCTGTAGGCATTCTGTGTATCGGTAAGGAAAGGCACAAAGAGTATCTGCATGCCTTGGTCTGCCATGATGCGGCTCAGTTCGGGGAACTCTACATCATAGCATATCAGCACGCCTATCTTCGCACAGTCCGTATCGAACGTCCGGATGGACTTGCCTCCGCTCAATCCCCAAGACTTTATTTCGTCGGGAGTGACGTGTATCTTCTCATACATTTCATAGCTTCCGTCACGCCGGCAGAGGAATCCTACGTTGTATAGCAATCCGTCCTCCTTGATAAGCGGCATACTGCCCGTAATGATGTTGATGTTGTAACTGATGGCGAGCTTGATGAAACGCTCCCTGATTTCCTCGGTATAGGCCGCCAGCCCGCGGATGGCCTGCGACTCGCCCTCGTTGTTGAATTTTGCCATCAGCGGCGCGTTGAAGTATTCGGGGAAAAGGATAAAATCACTCTTGTAGTCGCTCACGGCATCCACAAAGAACTCCACTTGCTCAAAGAGGTCATCCAGTGTCTTGTAGGTACGCATCTGCCATTGCACCAGGCCTACGCGGACGGTGGTTTTGGGGCTTACATAGTCTTGTGTGGGAGCCTGATAGTAGATGTTGTCCCATTGCAGCAGGCAGGCATAGTGCTTGGATTCCTCGTCATTGGGAAGGTAGTTGCGCATCACCTTGCGCACGTGGAAGTCGTTGGAGAGCTGAAAGGTCAGCACCGGGTCGAAGATTTCCTTTTGCTTCACCTTGTCTATGTACTCCTTGGGGCGGATTTGGTCAGCATATCTATAGTAGTTGGGGATACGTCCGCCAAACATGATTGCCTTCAGGTTCAATGTCTCGCAAAGTTCCTTGCGGTATTCGTACATGCGGCGTGCCAGACGCAGGCCGCGGTATTGGGGATGGATAAAGACTTCGATGCCATAAAGTATGTTGCCTTTCGGATTGTGGGTATTGAAAGTCTCCTTGCCCGTAACCTGGGCGTAGGTGTGGTCGTTCTTCACATCATCGTAGTTCACTATGATGGAAAGCGCACAGCCCACGATTTTCTCGTCAACCACCGTCACAATCTGCCCCTCGGGGAAGATTCGTATCAGTTTTTCTATTTGTTTGTGTGTCCAGAACACATCGCTTCCGTCTGAATAAACGCGTGTAAACGATTGTGCCAACTGGTCATAATCTTCAATCTGCAGATTGCGTATCTGTACCTTATTGATTTTCATTGAATCCATAACTTTCTTGCTATTCCTGATTAAAAACAGTGCAAAGGTACGGTTTATCCTTACATGTTATCTTCCCCTCCGAAGATTTTTCTTTCCCATCTTGAACGGATAAGGGAAAAGATACGGAATTGATAACAAAAAGAGGAGGCATTCATCAGGCCTCCTCTTTCCCGTCTTATATGGACAGTTTCAATGACGGTCTTATCTATTGTTTCTTCTATTCTTCCACAGCTTGGTCATGTCTTCCAGTGTCTTGCCTTTCGTTTCGGGAACAAGCTTCCAGACAAACAGGGCAGCCACCACACAGATGATTCCGTATAAGCCATAAGCAAACATGTGCCCGAACTTGTCTCCCATATCTCCCAGGCTCATATTGTACATAGGCACGAAGGTGGAAGATACGATGAAGTTGAATATCCATTGGAAGGCCACGGCAATGGCTACTGCAGCGCCACGAATGGTATTCGGGAAGATTTCGGCAATCAGTACCCAGCAGATGGGGCCCCAGCTGAACATGAACGAAGCACTGTAGACCATGATGCTGACAACAGCCAACATGGGAGGAAGCCCTGCCACCACATTGCAGAGAGCTACTCCGAAAGCACCTATCGCCATGCCGACAGACCCCGAGATGAGCAGCGGCTTGCGTCCCCATTTCTCGACTGTAAAGACAGCCAGCAACGTGAACAGTATATTGATGATACCCATGATGACGGTCTGCACCATCGGGTTGCCCATACCCATCGTTTCGAAGATGCGCGGTGCGAAATAGAGTACGGCATTGATGCCTACCGCCTGCTGGAATACGCTCAGCATGATACCGATGAAGATAACCATCCAGCCATAAGTGAAAAGCTTTTCCGTCTTTTCCTCTGCCGTAGCCTTGATTTGAGACAGAATGACCTTTGCCTGGGCCAATCCGTTGATACGGCTCAACACCTGGAGTGCCTTTTCATCCTTGCCGCTCATGGCAAGATAGCGCGGCGTTTCGGGAACAAACAGTACAAGCAACGCAAAGATTCCCGCAGGAACGGCTTCGCTGACAAACATCAGACGCCATCCTGTCTCTGTGACCCATGCTGCCGCTTCGGGATTCAGAATCTGGTTGATTCCTTCAATGGCCTTTATCACCGGATTTGAATTCTCGCCCAGAATCAGGAAGTTGACGAAGTAAACCACCAACTGGCCGAAGATGATGGCAAACTGATTCCATGATACCAGAGTCCCGCGAATGTTGCTCGGTGCAATCTCCGCAATGTACATCGGGCAGATGGCCGATGCCAAACCTACGCCGATTCCTCCCAATACACGGTAGAAATTGAATGCTACAAGCAGTGAATAGGAAGGGACACCGTAATCAAAGAAAATAAATTCCGGATTGTAAGAGCCCAATGCCGACAGAAAGAACAGGACACCGGCTATGAAAAGAGAATTCTTGCGCCCCAGATTGGATGCGAAGAACCCCGAAAGAGCACTACCGATGATACATCCGATAAGTGCGCTGGAAGAAGTGATGCCGTGAATCGCGTCTGTGTAGACAAAATCGGAAGCACCCATAAAGAATGCCTGGAGCCCTTTGTCGGCTCCGGATATGACTGCTGTATCGTAACCGAAAAGCAACCCTCCGATTACGGCTACAAGCACAATGGAAAAGAGGTAGAGTTTACTGCCTTTTTCTGTATAATTCATGATGATTTGATTTAATGGATAATGGAAAATGAAGAACGGATAATTAGGATAATCGACAGTCCGGCATACGTCACCGCATGGCAACTGTCAATTATCCATTATCAATTATTCATCAGATTAGCAGTACATATTCACGATTGCCTCATACAGTTCCTGCTTGCCGCTGGTCTGTTTCGGCTCACCGTTGGCTTTCGCGTATGCCACTACATCTTCCAGCGTCAGCTTGCCATCTTCGAATTCCTTGCCTTTACCGCTGTCGAAGGAAGCATAGCGGTCGGCCAGCATCTTCTTGTAAGGAGACTCTTCAAGCAGTTTGGCTGCACTTTCCAGGGCACGTGCCATCACGTCCATACCGGCGATGTGGGCAATGAAAATGTCTTCCAGGTCGGTGGAGTTACGACGGGTCTTGGCATCGAAGTTGGTACCGCCATTGCCGAAACCGCCGTTACGGATAATCTGCATCATGGCTTGGGTCAGTTCAAAGTTGTCGATGGGGAACTGGTCTGTATCCCAGCCGTTCTGGTAGTCGCCACGGTTGGCGTCAATGGAGCCGAGCATACCGTTGTCTACGGCTACCGCGAGTTCGTGCTCGAAGGTGTGGCCTGCCAAGGTAGCGTGGTTCACTTCGATATTCACTTTGAAATCCTTGTCCAGGTTGTGAGCCTTCAGGAAGCCGATAACGGTTTCGGTATCTACATCATACTGGTGTTTGGTAGGTTCCATCGGTTTCGGTTCAATCAGGAAGGTACCTTTGAAGCCACGGGCACGGGCGTAGTCACGGGCGATGGTCAACATCTGTGCGAGGTGCTCTTTCTCACGTTTCTGGTCTGTGTTCAGCAAGGACATGTAGCCTTCGCGACCGCCCCAGAATACGTAGTTCGTACCTCCCAGCTCGATGGTGGCGTCGATGGCGTTCTTGATTTGAACGGCGGCACGTGCCACTACATCAAAATCGGGGTTGGTGGCTGCACCGTTCATATAGCGTGCATGACCGAATACGTTGGCGGTACCCCACAACAGCTTGATGCCGGTTTCGGCTTGTTTCTGCTTGGCATACGCTACGATTTCCTTCAGGTTGGCCTCGTATTCTTCGATGGTCTCGGCTTCTTCGCAAAGGTCTACATCGTGGAAGCAATAGTATTCGATACCCATTTTCTGCATGAATTCAAAGCCGGCGTCCATTTTGTTCTTGGCAGCCTGAACCTTGTCAGCCTCACCGTTCCAGGGGAATTTCTTTGTTCCGCCACCGAACTGGTCACCGCCTTCTGCGCAAAGGGTGTGCCACCATGCCATGGCGAACTTCAGCCATTCGCTCATCTTCTTGCCCATGATTACTTTATCGGCATCGTAATAACGGAATGCCATCGGGTTCTTGCTCTCTTTACCTTCGAATTTAATCTTTCCTATTCCGGGAAAATACTCTTTTGTTGCCATAAGAATTTAATGTTTTAATGTGAGAATGTGCCAATGACAGACACATTCATCACGGGGTTAATTATTAATTTAACGTGAGTTCAATATAACTTTTGTTCGTTTTTTACCGGTTATGAGGTAAAAGACAAAAGAATTATTTTTAGACATAAGAACAAAAGAACATATTCGTAGCGTACTATAGCTTATATTTTTCTTTTTGTTCTTTTGTTCTTCTGTCTAAAAAAAGAATATTCTCTTTAGCTCATGTCTATACCGTTATAAGACAATTGGTTCATATCGGTATATTACTCACAATACCCAGTGCTTCCAACGTGCATATGCGTCGGCATAAGCCTGGCGGTCTGCCACTTTCGGCTCTATCACCTCGAGCTTCTCAAGCGTGGCAAATGCTTCGTTGTTGTCCTTGTATATGCCCGCACCGATTCCGGCGCCTTTGGCGGCACCTACAGAGCCGTCGGTATCATACAGTTCGATGACAGCTCCCGTCACACCGGCCAATGTCTCGCGGAACAGCGGACTGAGGAACATATTAGCCTTGCCTGCATGAATTTTCTGCACGGGAATGCCCATTTGCTCCATGATGTCGATTCCATACTTGAAAGAGAAAACGATGCCTTCTTGTGCCGCACGGATAATGTGCTGCTTGCCATGTTGGTTGAAGTTGATGCCATGAATGGAACAGCCGATTTCCTTGTTCTCCAGCATACGCTCCGCACCGTTCCCGAAGGGCAGGATGCTGATACCGGCACTGCCGATGGGGGCTTGCGCCGCCAGCAGATTCATATCGCTGTAAGAGATACCTTCGGGAGCAACGGTGCGTTTTACCCATGAATTGAGGATGCCCGTACCATTGATGCACAGCAGAACACCCAGACGGGTTTGCCCGGCAGCATGGTTGACGTGTGCAAAGGTGTTGACACGTGACTTGGGGTCGTAGTTCACCTCACCGTTCACGCCGTATACCACGCCGGACGTTCCGGCGGTGGAAGCAATTTCACCCGGATTGAACACATTCAGGGAAAGGGCATTGTTGGGTTGGTCGCCGGCACGGTAAGTGATAGGCGTACCTTCTTTCAGACCCAGCTCTGCGGCGGCAGCGGCATTGACACGTCCCTGCTCGGAGAAAGTCGGTTTGATGTCGGCAATCAGAGAGGAGTCGAATCCATAATACTCCATCAGAAAGTCGGCAACCCGGTTGTTCTTGAAATCCCAGAACATCCCTTCGGACAAACCGGACACCGTGGTACAGATGGTACCGCTCAACTTCATGGCGATATAGTCGCCCGGCAGCATTATCTTATGAATCTTTTCGTAAACGGAAGGCTCATTCTCCTTAATCCAAGCCAGTTTGGAGGCCGTGAAGTTGCCCGGAGAATTCAGCAGATGTGAAAGGCAAGTCTCCTCTCCCAATGTTTCGAAAGCCTTTTGTCCGTAGGGCACGGCTCTGGAGTCGCACCAGATAATGGCAGGACGCAACACCTGCTGGTTTTTATCTACACATACCAAGCCATGCATCTGATAAGAGATACCGATCGCCTTGATGTCTTCTGCGTTTACTCCGGATTCTGCCAATACCGCTTGTGTGGCCAGTTTCAAGTTTTCCCACCAGTTTCCGGGGTCTTGCTCTGCCCAGCCGGGCTTCACTGCGATAATTTCCGCTTCAGTCTTGGGGAAGAAGGCAGACGATACACACTTGCCGCTTTCCGCATTTACCAGACTCGCTTTTACAGACGAGCTGCCGATGTCATAACCTAATAAATACATTTCTATCAATATTAAAATGAAAGTGATATGAAGAATTTACAATCCGGCTACCGTCGGATTTTATTGTATATCTTTTTGTCGAAACGGTAGTAGCGTGCCGCCCGGTGGGCCACGCCCTGCTGTTTTTCTTCCAGGGGGACGACATACTCCATCAAGGCAATTTTTTTATGGAAATTGCGTACGTCGTACTGCTTGTCATACACCAGTTCGTACAAAGTGCGAAGCTGGGATGCGGTGAACTTACGCGGCAACAAGTCGAACAGTGAAGACGGGTTGAACTCGACGTACTGACGGACATAGGTAATGGCTTCCTTGATAATCAGGTTGTGGTCGAATGCCAGAGCCTTTATATCCGGCATGGCTACCCAACTAGCTTGATAATTGTCCAAATCACGGTTCAATGCGCGGTCTATCTTCACCAGGGAAAGATAGGCTATGGTGACAATACGCTCTACCTTGGACTGCATGGCACGTTCCAGCCAATGTACATCTCTGGGGTCCTTCGTACGGTTTTTTGAGCCGAATGCCTTGAATTGCATCAGATTGACGTTCTTCAGCCCCGTCAATTCATTCAACACCCGTTTGGCAGCTTCATCCAAATCCTCATCCATGTAAATCAAACTTCCGGGAAGCTTCATATCATGAAAGATTTCTCCTTCTTCCTCTCCTGCACGCTTAATCAGCAGAACCTTTAGCTGTTCTCCGTCAAAACCAATCACTACACAGTCCACAGAGATATGATTGTTTGCCAACGGCGTTTTTTGTTCTATGTTTTGCATAATATATCTCGTTAAGCGCTGCAAATATAAATAGGTTTTTCTAATTTGCAATAAAGGAAAAGAATATTTTTATAATATTATAAAGCATTATTTTTCAACTGAATACATATCTTACTTTATACAATATCATTTTCAGTTGTTATCGTATGGAATACAATATGTAATTTACAAGAATATACAAGAGGTCTAATTGTAGGAAGTACAATAAGGAGAAAGTGTTTCATTTATAAGTATTTCAGCCTCCGGATACCACAGAAGGCCCAAGCATACATATTGTATTTTAGCTTCCCTCCTTAAAGTAAGGGCATTGCACAAAAAACATCCGTTTGTGCGGTGAATATCAGAAAAACCTCTACCTTTGCAGCACTTTTTATTTAAACACTAAAAAACGAGTAAATATGAAAGCATTTGTATTTCCGGGTCAAGGTGCCCAATTCGTTGGCATGGGAAAGGACCTGTACGAAAATTCGGCATTAGCCAAGGAACTTTTTGAGAAAGCAAATGATATCCTCGGGTATCGTATTACTGATATTATGTTCAACGGAACAGATGAAGACCTGCGCCAGACTAAAGTTACCCAACCTGCCGTATTCCTTCATTCCGTTATTTCCGCCCTCTGCATGGGCGATGACTTTAAGCCGGAGATGACCGCCGGTCACTCATTGGGCGAGTTCTCTGCCTTGGTTGCTGCCGGTGCACTGAGCTTTGAAGATGGTCTGAAACTGGTGTATGCCCGTGCCATGGCTATGCAAAAGGCTTGTGAGGCACAGCCTTCCACTATGGCAGCCATTATTGCCCTGCCGGATGAAAAGGTTGAGGAAATCTGCGCTCAAGTAAGTGCTGAAGGTGAAGTTTGCGTGGCAGCCAACTATAACTGCCCGGGACAGATTGTAATTTCCGGTTCCATAGAAGGTATCAACAAGGCTTGCGAACTGATGAAGGCTGCAGGTGCAAAGCGTGCTCTGCCGTTGAAGGTAGGCGGTGCGTTCCACTCTCCGCTGATGAACCCTGCCAAAGTTGAACTGGAAGCAGCCATCAATGCAACAGAAATCCATGCTCCGAAGTGCCCCGTATATCAGAATGTAGACGCTATGCCTCATACTGACCCGGTAGAAATCAAGAAGAACCTGGTGGCTCAGCTGACAGCATCGGTACGTTGGACGCAAACAGTGAAGAACATGGTTGCCGATGGTGCTACGGACTTCACAGAGTGCGGTCCTGGTGCAGTGCTGCAAGGTCTTATCAAGAAGATTGCACCGGAAGCTACGGCTCACGGGATTGCATAATTCCTTAAATAGAATATTTTCAAGGCTGTCTTTCTTCAAATAGACAGCCTTTCTTGTTTTAATAGGCCATTTCCTTTATATTTGCCACTCACAACAAAATGGGATATATGGAAAAGATTACGGAGTTCAGAAATACCTTGGCAGTACCTATTCATAAGTTATCGATAGACTCTCTGGTACAAGAGGTATGCCTCTGCCCCGAGTATTTTGAAGATATATACCGATTGACATACGATGAAAAACAGACGGTGTCATGGCGGGCAATATGGGTATGCGAGAAATTGAGCGAAATCCATCCCGGCTGGTTCATCCTACTGTACGATGAAATCATTCAACGGCTGATAGACTGCACGCACGACGGTTCCAAACGTCTCTTATTATCTATACTGTATAATATTCCCATCCCTACTCCAATCTCCGTCGATTTGCTGAATTACTGCCTGGACCACATGCTATCTCCGCAAGAAAGCATAGGAGTGCAAGCCCTTTCCATCAGAATAGCCTATCTGCTTTGCAGGAAGGAGCCGGAACTGCTGCAGGAATTGCAACTGATACTGGAAAATGCAGAGCTTGATTTTTATTCAACTGGAGTCAGAACCACTGTTCGGAATACGCTGAAAAAGATACGTGCCACAAAGGGGCGCGAGTAAACAAAAAGTAATCACTGAAATAAAAAGTACGTTCTTTTGTTTTTTATTTCCGATTTTCCCTTACCTTTGTTGCCGTAAAGACAAAGGGGTGCCCCGACGGGCTGAGATTATACCCTCGAACCTGATGCAGTTAGTACTGCCGTAGGAATTGGATATTTCTTTCTTCACTGAACTTGCCGTAAAGACGCTTCTTTGTATTTACTTCCATTTGTTTTATTTCTTAATGAACAGAAAAATGAAAGTATTGGTCAACAACAAGGAAGTGAAAACCGGCGCCACTACCCTTTCACAACTTATCGAGGAACTTGCCCTACCGATGCAAGGCATTGCCGTGGCCGTAGACAACCGTATTGTACTTCGCACGGAATGGACAAAATGCATCCTGAGGGAATACATGCCCATCATCATTATCAAAGCAGCTTGCGGAGGGTGAGGAAGATGAAGGACGAGAGACTGAAAAACGGAGGAATGCAGTTCATCACGCACTATACGGAACGATATTCGTATCTGGATGCTGCACGCATGGCTCTTGAGGGCGGTTGCCGCTGGGTGCAACTGCGCATGAAAGACACCCCGGTGGAAACGATAGAACCCGTAGCTTTGGAAGTGCAGGCCCTTTGCCGGCAATACGGTGCCACCTTCATCATTGACGACCATGTGGAACTGGCAAAGAAGCTGCATGCCGACGGCGTACATCTTGGAAAGAAAGACATGCCCATAGCCGACGCACGCCGGATTCTGGGCGCGGAGTACATTATAGGCGGCACGGCAAATACCTTTGAGGATGTACTGCAACACTACAAAGCCGGTGCCGACTACATAGGCTGCGGCCCCTTCCGCTACACCACTACCAAGAAGAATCTGAGTCCGATATTGGGACTGGAAGGATATACAGCTATCATCCACCGGATGCAGGAGAAGGATATACACCTTCCGATAGTAGCCATCGGTGGAATAACCATAGCGGATATTCCAGCCGTTATGCAGACGGGGGTAAGCGGGATTGCCCTTTCCGGTACGGTACTGCATGCCGATAGTCCGGCAGATGAAATGAAAAGAATCATTTCTTTAATGGAGAATGAAAAATAAAGAATTAATAGATGACGACTGATATGGAAAAATTAGTGATTGCGGGACGTGAGTTCAACTCCCGCCTGTTTTTAGGAACCGGAAAGTTCAATTCCGATGAAGTGATGGAGCAGTCTATCCTGGCATCCGGCACAGAAATGGTGACGGTAGCCATGAAACGCATTGAACTGGACAACAAGGAAGACGATATGCTGGTACACATACAGCATCCCGGCATCCAGCTTCTACCCAACACCTCCGGCGTGCGCAATGCCGAAGAAGCTGTTTTTGCCGCACAGATGGCACGTGAGGCTTTTGGCACGAACTGGCTGAAACTGGAGATACACCCCGACCCCCGCTATCTGTTGCCGGATTCTGTGGAGACGCTGAAAGCCACGGAAGAACTGGTCAAGCTAGGATTTGTGGTACTGCCCTATTGCCAGGCCGACCCCACACTGTGCAAGAGGCTGGAAGAAGCCGGTGCCGCCACCGTCATGCCGCTGGGTGCTCCTATCGGCACAAACAAAGGACTGCAGACAAGGGATTTCCTGAGAATAATCATCGAGCAAGCCAATATCCCCGTAGTGGTGGATGCCGGTATCGGTGCCCCGAGCCATGCGGCAGAGGCTATGGAAATGGGCGCTTCGGCTTGCCTGGTGAATACAGCCATTGCAGTGGCGGGCGACCCCGTGACCATGGCGGTAGCGTTCAAGCAGGCTGTAGAGGCGGGACGCATGGCATACGAAGCAGGTCTGGGCATACAGGCAGATAATTTTGTTGCGGAAGCCAGCTCACCGCTGACGGCTTTTTTGAACCTATAAAACTGACAATGCAATGAACCAGAAGATAAAATTCCCCCGTTCCGAGAAAGTATATTTGCCGGGCACCTTGTTTCCCGAATTGCGCGTAGCTATGCGCAAGGTGGAGCAAGTGCCCAGTACGAACTTCGTTGATGGAGAAAAGGTACTTACTCCGAATCCGGAAGTGTATGTGTATGATACCAGCGGACCGTTCAGCGACCCTGCCGTCGAAGTGGATTTGAAGAAAGGGCTGCCCCGTCTGCGCGAGCCGTGGATACTGAAACGCGGCGATGTGGAGCAGCTTTCCGAAATAACGTCGGAGTACGGACGCATGCGCCGCGACGACCGGTCGCTCGACTCTCTGCGCTTTGAGCATATCACCCTGCCCTACCGCGCCCTTCAAGGAAAATGCTGCACACAGATGTACTATGCCAAACAAGGTATCATCACGCCTGAAATGGAGTATGTGGCGATTCGCGAGAACATGAACTGCGCGGAGCTGGGAATAGAGACACACATCACACCGGAATTTGTACGCCGGGAGATTGCTGCCGGACGCGCCCTGCTTCCTGCCAACATCAACCATCCCGAAGCAGAGCCGATGATTATAGGCCGTAACTTCCTGGTGAAGATAAATACCAATATCGGAAACTCCGCCACCACTTCCGGCATTGAAGAAGAGGTGGAAAAGGCTTTATGGAGCTGTAAATGGGGCGGCGACACGCTGATGGACCTCTCCACCGGAGAGAATATCCACGAAACGCGCGAATGGATTATCCGTAACTGTCCCGTTCCGGTAGGTACTGTCCCCATCTACCAGGCATTGGAGAAAGTGAACGGCAAGGTGGAGGACCTCACCTGGGAAATCTATCGCGACACCTTGATTGAACAATGCGAGCAGGGAGTGGACTACTTCACCATCCATGCCGGTATACGCCGCCATAATGTGCATCTGGCCGAGAAAAGGTTGTGCGGTATCGTGAGCCGTGGCGGCAGCATCATGAGCAAATGGTGCCTGGTGCACGACCGCGAGAGTTTCCTTTACGAACACTTTGATGACATTTGCGACATTCTGGCACAGTATGACGTTGCCATCTCTTTGGGAGACGGGCTGCGTCCGGGGTCTACGCACGATGCCAACGATGAAGCGCAGTTTGCAGAACTCGACACGATGGGCGAGCTTGTGCTGCGTGCTTGGGACAAGAATGTGCAGGCTTTCATCGAAGGTCCCGGCCACGTGCCCATGCACAAGATTAAGGAGAATATGGAGCGCCAGATAGAAAAATGCCACGATGCGCCTTTCTATACGCTCGGCCCCATCGTGACGGACATCGCACCGGGTTACGACCATATTACGTCTGCCATCGGCGCGGCACAGATAGGCTGGCTGGGTACGGCCATGCTCTGTTATGTCACCCCCAAAGAGCATCTGGCGCTGCCCGATAAGGAGGATGTGCGTGTAGGTGTCATCACCTATAAGATAGCCGCCCATGCCGCCGACCTGGCAAAAGGGCATCCCGGAGCACAAGTGCGTGACAATGCACTGAGCAAAGCACGTTATGAATTCCGCTGGAAAGACCAGTTTGACTTGTCGCTCGACCCGGAACGTGCGTTCAGCTATTTCCATGCAGGGAAGCATGTGGATGGGGAGTATTGCACGATGTGCGGACCGAATTTCTGTGCGATGCGGTTGTCGAGAGAATTAAAAAAGAAATAAATGGGAATTGATAGAGCACTATGTTTTCAGACGAATTAGAACATATATCCTGGGAGGAAACCACGGCACGCATCCATGCCAAGACAGATGCGGATGTGCGCCGTGCCCTCTCCAAAGAACATTGTAATGTAGAGGACTTCATGGCCCTCATCTCACCCGCTGCCACCCCCTATCTGGAGACGATGGCACGGTTGAGCAAGAAATACACCGAGGCACGATTCGGGAAGACCATCTCCATGTTCGTGCCTCTTTACATCACGAATTCCTGCACCAACTCTTGCGTGTATTGCGGTTTCCACATCAGCAACCCCATGCCGCGTACCATACTGACGGAAGAAGAAATCGTGAACGAGTACAAGGCCATCAAGAAGCTGGCACCTTTCGAGAATTTGCTGTTGGTGACGGGAGAAAATCCGGCCAAAGCAGGCGTGCCCTACATAGCCCGCGCACTGGACCTGGCAAAACCCTACTTCAGCAATCTGAAAATAGAAGTGATGCCCTTAAAGGCGGAAGAGTATGCAGAGCTGAAAGAGCACGGCATGAACGGTGTGATTTGTTTTCAGGAAACCTATCACAAAGCGAATTACAACATCTACCACCCCCGCGGCATGAAGTCCAAATTTGAATGGCGTGTCAACGGTTTCGACCGCATGGGGCAGGCAGGCGTCCACTCCATCGGCATGGGAGTGCTCATCGGTCTGGAGAAAGAATGGCGAACAGACATCACCATGATGGCTTATCACCTGCGCTATCTCCAAAAACATTATTGGCAGACGAAATACAGCGTCAACTTCCCCCGTATGCGTCCTTCGGAGAATGGCGGCTTCCAGCCCAATGTCATCATGAGCGACCGCGAACTGGCACAAGTCACTTTTGCCATGCGTATCTTTGATCATGATGTGGACATCTCCTACTCCACCCGCGAGCCTGCCGATATACGCGACCATATGGCAACACTCGGTGTGACAACCATGAGCGCCGAAAGCAAGACCGAGCCGGGAGGATATTACAGCTATCCGCAAACGCTGGAACAGTTTCATGTCAGCGACGAGCGCAAGGCTGTGGAAGTGGACAAAGCGTTGAAACGCCTGGGGCGCGAACCGGTGTGGAAAGATTGGGATGCGAGTTTTGATTTGAAGGCTTTCAAGAGATGAGTGACCGAATACAGAACCTTAATAACAATGAACAAATGAACCGATATGCCAGACAAACGTCCCTTCCCGAAATAGGCGAAGCCGGACAAGAGAAACTGCGTAATGCCAAGGTGTTGATAGTCGGTGTGGGAGGATTAGGTTCTCCCATTGCCCTCTATCTGGCGGGAGCAGGAGTCGGAACGCTGGGATTGGTGGACGATGACCAGGTCAGCATCAGTAATCTTCAACGTCAGGTTCTGTATGCTGAAGCTGACCTTGGGCAGCCTAAACCTCTATGTGGCGCCCGTAGAGTGCAGGGTTTGAACAGCGATGTAAACGTGGAAGTATACCCCTTCCGTCTGGACAAGAAGAATGCCGGAGAACTGATAAGGAACTACGATATAGTGGTAGACGGATGCGATAACTTCGCTACCCGCTACTTGCTGAATGACGTATGCAACGCTTGGGGCAAGCCCTACGTTTATGGTGCCATTCAAGGCTTTGAAGGCCAAGTGTCCGTCTTCTGCTACGGTGAGGGTGCAAAAAACTATCGTGACCTCTATCCGGATGAAGAAGGGACACTGCTCATGCCATCTCCGGACAAATCGGTTATCGGCGTAACCCCTGCCATTGTGGGTAGCGTAGAAGCCAATGAAGTGTTGAAACTGATTTGCGGCTACGGTGAACCCTTGGCAGGAAAGCTATGGACGATTGATTTAAGAACCATGCAGTCGTATATTCTCTCATTATAGACAAACATCCATAAAGATATGAAACTGATAGTCATTACCACGCCGCAATTCTTTGAAGGAGAAGCAGCGGCAGTTACCTCCTTATTCCAAAACGGTTTGGAAATACTCCATCTGCGCAAGCCGGGAGCTTCGGCAGAAGAGATGGAGTATTTCCTGCGGCAGTTGCCGATGGAATATATGCCACGCATTGTCACGCATGAGCAATTCCAGCTGGCATCCGTTTTCGGTCTGAAAGGAATTCATCTGAACGGGCGCAATCCGCAGATACCGTTCGGATATAAGGGACACATCAGTTGTTCCTGCCACTCTCTTGAAGAAGTGTTGAAACATAAATCAGATTGTAGCTATGTGTTCCTCAGTCCCATTTATGACAGTATATCCAAAGAAGGCTACTCTTCCGCTTACTCCTGCGATACCTTGAAGAAAGCACAGCAAGCAGGTATCATCGATTCCAACGTCATGGCATTGGGTGGCATCAGCCTGGAGCATCTTCCGGAAATAGCCGTTTTAGGTTTCGGAGGTGCCGTCCTGCTAGGAGACATCTGGCAGCAAGCGAAGGAAGATTTCATCCCCCACTTCCTCCACCTGAAACAGCTCTCCTCCCCCCTTTAATTTTTAATTTCTAATTTTTAATTATTTCATGCTTCCCCCTATTATCCTTTCCATTGCCGGTTCCGACTGTTCGGGCGGTGCAGGCATACAAGCAGACATAAAGACCATTTCCGCTTTGGGAGGTTATGCCGCTTCCGTCATCACGGCTGTTACTGCACAAAACACACTGGGAGTACAATCGGTTTATCCGATACCTGCGGATATGGTTAAGGCACAAATCACCTCTGTTATGGATGATTTAAGGCCGGATGCCGTCAAGATAGGTATGGTACATGATGCCGGTATTGTGACCACCATTGTCGATTGTCTTCAGACTTATACTCCGGAGTGTATAGTCTATGACCCCGTCATGATATCGACCAGCGGACGGCGACTGATGACCGAAGAAACCATACAAGTCATTAAGACGGAACTGTTTCCGCTATGCACCCTCATTACTCCCAACCTGAATGAAGCAAGCCTGCTTTGGGGGCAAACCATTACCGGTACTGTGGAGATGCGACAAGCGGCACAGGAATTATCCTGCAGATACAACACCGCTATTCTCGTCAAAGGCGGACATCTAGAGGATAATGACATGTGCGACGTGCTTTATTGCCGGCAACCTTCTGCCGGGGCTGACATCCTGCCATCCGGATGCATCCTCTATTCCAACCCCAAAATAGAGAGCCGTAACCTGCACGGCACAGGGTGTACCCTTTCCTCTGCCATAGCTACATTTCTTGCCGGTGGCAACAAACTCGATGAAGCGGTCTGCAAGGCTAAAGAGTATATCGGTACTGCGATAAACCGGGGGAAAGACATGAATATAGGGCACGGGAACGGTCCGTTATGGCACTTTCCTTTATCGGAATAAGAGCTCGTCGAAACGCATTATCTGTTTACCTTAAACGCATTATCTGTCAGCCTCCGATACATCATGTGTTTGGCACCAACGGACAATGCGTTTCGACATGTCTGCTTCTTAATAGCGTATGCCCAGAATTTTCTTGGCATCGTCTTTCTTAAACAGTGAATCAATGACGTCTAAAATCGCTTCGTAGTTTTCCGGATCTACGATATTGGGAGCGAATATTCTGAGGACTTTCATCTTGTCGTCATCAAAAGTATATAGTGCCATCAAACTGGCACATTGCACACAGTTCAGACTGTTGTTTCGGGCAACAGTTCTCATCATTTCGATTTGATCATCCTTGAAAGGGCGGGACTTCACTTTTTCATAAAAATGCCGGAAGTCTTCGGGGTGCATCCCCCTGACATAAACCGGAGCTGGAGAATCTATCACTACTTCACTGGGAACAACCGGCAACGTACGTGGCTCTCCGGAGAATGAGTCCATTGCAACGACTCTCCCACCTTCAAAAGTCACGACAATCTGAGTTCGGGTGATATTACTTTTACCGGACAGCACTCTGGAATATTCCCATTCTTCTATATCCCGGTCGAAGCGGCGATACTCTGGAGTTCCCAATATCTTGGTGACCTCCTGCCTGCTCATCCCCTTCTGGATACTGTTCAACACATCTACCTTAGCATCATAAAACAAACTGGAACAACTGCTGAATCCCATCGTCATTACCAGTCCCGCAATAATTAGTCTGATTGTTTTCATCTTATCGAGTTTTTAGTTGCCACAAAGGTAGGCAGAAACATGGATAGACCTCTTATTATCCCCCTATTTGTCAAAAGGGATTTCCCTACTTTTTTTAGCCATATACCTATTAATATGGAAATAATCCGTTATTTTTGCAGATACTATCACTATAAACAGGTAAAACACATGGAAAAAGCAAAAGTATACTACTCTGATTTGCGTACCTCCCCTACATCCAATCTTTTGGATAAAATGGAACGCTTGCTGAAACGGGCAGGCATCGAGCAACTCCCTTTGAAGGATAGCTTTGCTGCCATCAAAATCCATTTCGGCGAACCCGGCAATCTGGCATACTTGCGTCCCAATTATGCAGCTCGAATGGCAACCCTGCTCCGCAGCCTGGGAGCCAAACCTTTCCTGACGGACTGCAACACACTGTATTCCGGTCGTCGCGCCAATGCCGTAGACCACTTGCAAAGCGCGATGGAGAATGGGTTCAACCCCATTTCGGCCCAGTGCCAGGTCATCATCGGCGACGGACTGAAGGGAACGGACTACCGCGAAATCCCTCTGAACGGAGAATATTGTCCGGCACCCAAAATCGGTACAGCGATAGCCGACGCCGATATTGTAATCAGTATGAACCACTTCAAGGGACACGAACAAGCCGGCTTCGGCGGTGCTTTGAAGAATCTGGGCATGGGATGTGCCAGTGTAGGCGGAAAGCTGGAACTGCACTGCGCCTCGCAACCCAAGATTGACGTAGAAAGCTGCATAGGCTGCAACATCTGCGTGAAGCACTGCGCACACGACGCTGTGCACCTCAATACCAGCCGCAAGGCAGAAATAGACTACACCAAATGCGTAGGTTGCGGACAGTGCGTAGCCCTCTGCCAGCACGACGGTGCCGTGATGGGAGCCGAAGATACCTCCGAGCGCCTGAACTACAAGATTGCGGAATATGCCCTCGCTGTCGTTATGGGCAAGCCCCATTTCCACATCAGCTTCATCATGAACGTATCTCCCGAATGCGACTGCTGGAACCACAACGATGCCGCCATCGTGCCCGACCTCGGCATTCTGGCTTCGGCAGACCCGGTTGCACTGGACAAGGCATGTGCAGATATGGTCATCCAAGCCCCGATACTGCACGGTAACAATTGCCTTGCCACGGCACACGAGCACGACGACTTGTGTGGATGCGACAAGTTCCACTTGATGCACCCCGACACGGACTGGCTTGCCGGATTGCGCCATGCCGAGAAAATAGGATTGGGAACCATGGAATATGAATTGGTGAAGATTTGATTAAACCTTTTCAGTTTTAAACAGTCATACTAAAAATAGATTTATCAACTATAATATTATACAAATGGAAACATCTGCAAAACTTTATTCTTTGCCTTTCGGCAACGTAAAGACCTATCTATTCGTCCTGCTGTTCGTGGCAGGAAACATCGCCTTGCCGCAACTCTGCCATCTGGTCCCAGCAGGCGGTCCGACGTTGCTTCCCATCTATTTCTTTACACTGATAGCTGCTTATAAATATGGTTTCAAGGTAGGTCTGCTGACGGCTCTCTTGTCTCCGGTCATCAATCATCTGCTTTTTGCCATGCCTGCAGCAGCCGTGTTGCCGGCCATACTTATAAAGTCCGGTCTGCTGGCCGGAACCGCCGCTCTTGCTGCACGCTATGCCAAGAATATCTCTTTATTGGCATTGCTGGGTGTAGTCCTCTCCTATCAAATTATCGGTACGGTCTTTGAATGGGCGTTGTGCGGTAATTTCTTTCTGGCTGTGCAAGATTTCCGTATGGGGATTCCGGGCATGCTGATTCAGTGGTTCGGAGGATATGCACTGCTGAAAGCAATCGCAAAAAATTAAGCGTATATTCTCAAACAGTATCCCTTAATCCTAAAACTTTGTTCGCAAACTGCGGATACATATCCCCAGTTTGCGGATGTCTATCCCAAGGCTTGGGATAGACATCCGCAAACCATAAACAAAGTTTTTTCTTAACTGATAAAAACTTTTTCCCTAACTAAGAAAAACTTTCTCCTTAATAGAGAAGACTTTTCTCTTAATACTTTGAACTTTTTTCCGCTATTTTCCTTTCTCCCTACAATAAAATCATTAATTTCGTGCCGAACAATATATCATATTTTCAACATGGAAGTAGTAACGAACAACTGGTTCACTAAAAAATATCCAATAGGTTTTGCCTTAAGCGGCGGTTTCATCAAAGGCTTTGCCCATTTGGGTGCCATGCAATCCTTATTGGAACATGACATAAAGCCCAATATACTTTCCGGAGTCAGCGCCGGAGCCTTGGCCGGGGTATTCTACGCCGACGGCAATGAACCGCATAAAGTTCTTGACTACTTTGCCGGGCACAAGTTTCAGGACCTGACCAAACTGGTGATTCCCAAAGTCGGATTGTTTGAATTGGGAGAATTCATCGATTTCCTGAAAAGCAATTTGAAATCCAAAAAACTGGAAGAACTGCAAATTCCTCTGATTATTACAGCTACTGATCTGGACCATGGACGTTTGGTACATTTCCATAAGGGTGACATCGCCGAACGCATAGCTGCTTCGTGTTGCATGCCGGTATTGTTTGCTCCGGTCAATATAGACGGTACACATTACGTGGATGGAGGTCTGCTGATGAACCTGCCGGTCTCTACCCTCCGCCGTATATGCGAAAAAGTGATTGCCGTGAATGTCAGCCCTCTGATGGCGACCAAGTATAAAATGAACATTGTGAGCATTGCCTTACGTTCCTATAACTTTATGTTCCGCTCCAACTCTTTTCCTGAACGCGAGAAGGCTGATTTGCTGATAGAACCTTATAACTTGGAGGGATACAGCAATACAGAGCTGGAAAAGGCGGAGGAGATATTCATGCAGGGATATAATACGACCAATGATATATTGGAACGTCTGCTCATAGACAAAGGCAGCATTTGGAAAGAATAAAACAACCATTCTATAACATAGAAAACAAAGAAATGAACGACGAAAACAAATTGATTATTTATCAAGTGTTCACCCGACTATTCGGAAACAACAATAACCACTGCATCAATAATGGCAGCATCACCGAAAATGGATGCGGCAAGATGGCTGACTTTACAGCCAAGGCGTTGGGAGAAATCAAGAAGCTTGGCGCTACACATATATGGTACACGGGCATCATCGAGCATGCTACGCAAACTGACTACCGCCGTCACAATATCCAACCCGACCATCCGGCCATTGTGAAAGGTAAAGCCGGGTCTCCCTATGCCATCAAGGACTATTATGATGTCGATCCGGATCTCGCCAAGGACGTACCGGAGCGTATGAGAGAGTTTGAGAATCTGGTGCAGCGTACTCACCGTAGCGGTCTGAAGGTCATCATAGATTTTGTTCCCAACCACGTAGCCCGTCAATATCACTCGGATGCCCAGCCGGATGGCACTTCACAACTGGGTTCAAACGATGACACCAACTATGCGTTCAGCCCATATAATAACTTCTATTATATCCCGAAATCGGAACTGCATGGCCAATTTGACATGAAAGGTACAGCCGCCGAATCTTATAGGGAA
This sequence comes from Bacteroides sp. AM07-18, assembly GCF_003602695.1. NCBI lineage: Bacteria > Pseudomonadati > Bacteroidota > Bacteroidia > Bacteroidales > Bacteroidaceae > Bacteroides > Bacteroides sp. AM07-18. The sequence goes on along the minus strand of NZ_QTLM01000001.1, from coordinate 463,609 downwards.
TTTCCGGCAAAAGCTACCGGAAACAACCGTTTTGACGCTTATCCAAACATCACCGATTGGTACGAAACTATAAAGTTGAATTATGGAGTGGATTATCAGAACGGCGGGACTTGCCATTTCGACCCCATTCCCGACACATGGACCAAGATGCTGGATATCATGCTGTTCTGGGCGGGAAAGAATATAGACGGTTTCCGTTGCGATATGGCCGAAATGGTTCCCGTAGAGTTCTGGGAATGGGCAATCCCGCAGGTAAAGGAGCAATATCCCTCCCTGCTGTTTATAGCCGAAGTCTATAACCCGGGAGAATACAAGAATTACTTGTTCCGTGGCAAGTTTGATTATTTATACGACAAAGTAGGACTTTATGATACCTTGCGGGCTGTTACTTGCGGGTATGAATCGGCAACTGCCATCACCCGCTCTTGGCAAAGTCTGGGAGGTATAGAAAAACGCATGCTGAACTTTCTGGAAAACCATGACGAGCAACGTATCGCTTCCGACTTTTTTGCCAGTAACCCACGCAAGGCGATTCCGGCACTCATTGTGTCAGCCTGCATGAACACCAATCCGATGATGATTTATTTCGGTCAGGAGTTTGGTGAGCTGGGCATGGATAGTGAAGGTTTCAGCGGCCGGGACGGACGTACAACCATCTTTGACTATTGGAGTGTAGATACCATCCGTCGTTGGCGCAATGGCGGCAAGTTCGACGGCAAGATGCTGACGGAGGACCAGAAACACCTATACAGCATTTATAAACGGCTACTGACTCTTTGCAATGAAGAAAAGGCCATCTCTCAGGGGGCTTTCTTCGATTTGATGTATGCCAATGTCAACGGATGGCGCTTTAATGAACATAAGCAATATACATTCCTGCGCAAATTTGAGAGAGACCTGCTGCTGTTCGTCGTGAACTTCGACCATATCTCGGCAGACCTTGCCATAAATATTCCTTCTCATGCTTTTGACTTCCTGCAAATACCGCAGATGGACCAGTACAAAGCTACGGAGCTGCTCAGCGGAAAAGAAGAAAACATAAGTCTGCTTCCCTACAAGGCTACTAATGTGGCCGTCGAAGGATATGGAGGAAAGATACTTAAGATAAAGCTATAACGGAGTCACAACTCTGGTGATTTATTAGATTTGGCACTGATTATGCAGAACAACACGGATTTCTTAATCGCTTCGTGGTTTTCCGCATAATCAGTGCCAAGTCTTTATTTGTTCTCTTCCATATATTCCTTCAGCCGATATAGCCGCGTGATGGCAGGATTATAAAAATCATCAGGATAATGTGCATCTATGTCACTCAGGTTAGCTTGCACAAAACGTTTCACATCCACTATGTTCTCAGCATCAGACAATGTTACACTTTGAGGGAAAGATGTGCTCTTTGCCCAATCTATCAGCGCTTTAACGCTATCTTCATCAAATTTATATTCGGCCATATTCTACATATTTTCTTGCAAAGATAGTGCAAACCGGATGCAGAATAAAATGACCCACCCATTTTTTTATGCTAAAGTTATCCTCATCTGCATGAACAAAATTCCAATTTGTTGTGTTATATAAATGTGTTTTTCATAGTATTAGATATAAGATTAATTAAAAGAGACGTACCCGCTTGTGATAAGTAAGTACATCAAAAACAGAAGCGTCTGTTTGATTGATAAATGTGTAAGGAGCATCGGTTTACCAGAGCCGATGCTTTTTTTTACCCTTCTTTGTAGCATGTTAGAAATATTATCCGTAAATTTGGCAGATAATAAGGAAAGAATATGATATGAATATCCCTGTTATATTTCAATTTTTGAAAGAACTGTCTGCAAACAACAATCGTGAATGGTTCAATTCTCACCGGGAACAGTATGAAGTCGCCCGCAGCGAGTTTGAAAACTTGCTTACAGTAATTATCTCCCGTATCTCTTTATTTGATGAAAGCATCCGTGGTATAGAAGCAAAGGACTGTACATACCGTATTTATCGTGATACACGCTTTTCCGAAGATAAAACTCCCTACAAGACACATCTGGGAGGATATATCAATGCGAAAGGAAAGAAATCCGACCATTGTGGCTATTACGTGCATCTGGAACCGGGAAACTGCTTGTTGGCCGGTGGAAGTTATTGTCCTCCCCCGCCCTTGTTAAGAGCTCTGCGACAAGCGGTATACGACAATATAGATGAATTTCGCAGTATAGTGGAAGATCCTGCTTTCAAGCAATACTTTCCCGTCATCGGAGAGAATTTTCTAAAAACAGCTCCAAAAGGATTTCCAAAGGACTATCCCTATCTGAAATACCTTCAGTGTAAAGAGTATACGGTTGCCTGCTGCCAGCCGGACAGCTTCTTTCTTGCTCCAGACTTTTTGGATCGTACGGACGACATCTTCAAGCAGATGAAGCGTTTTTCTGATTTTGTGAATTACACCATAGACGACTTTGAATAATTTACCTATATAACTAACTTAAAACATTTGAATTATGGTTATAGACAGACTTGAAAACATAGAAAAATATACTTTGCTGCATCCTCTATTTGAGCAGGCCATTGATTTTTTAAAATCACATGACTTGCACTCTTTGGAAATCGGCAAGACCGAACTGAAAGGAAAGGACTTGCTGGTCAACGTGGCGCAGACAAACCCAAAAGAAAAAGAAAATGCCAAACTGGAAACCCATAAAGACTATATTGACATTCAAATACCCTTGTCCGGTACGGAGATAATGGGTTATACCGCCGCCCAAGACTGCCTTCCGGTTGATGCTCCTTACAATGCGGAAAAAGACATCACTTTTTTTGAAGGACTGGCGGAGGACTATATTGCAGTGAAGCCCGGAATGTTTGCTATCTTTTTCCCTCAGGACGGGCATGCTCCGGGTATTACCCCTGACGGTGTAAAAAAAATAATTGTGAAAGTTAAAGCGTAAATTTATCAAATATCCAAAACTCATCCTCTTTATGGAAACATTGAATTTAATCAAGAATGACCCATGGCTGGAACCTTTTGCCGATGCCATCAACGGACGTCATCAACATGCCATAGACAAAGAATCGGAATTGACCAACAAAGGAAAACTAACCTTGTCTGATTTTGCATCCGGATACCTCTATTTCGGCCTGCATCGTACTGACGATGGTTGGGTTTTCCGTGAATGGGCGCCTAACGCAACCCAAATCTTTATGGTCGGAACTTTTAACGATTGGAAAGAAGAAAAAAAATATAGCTTGAAGCGTAAAGCAAACGGTAATTGGGAAATCAAGCTTCCTGCTGATGCCGTGAAACACGGTGACTTGTACAAGCTGATGGTACATTGGGACGGTGGTTGCGGTGAACGCATTCCTGCATGGGCTACACGTGTCGTACAAGACGAACAGACTAAAATATTCAGTGCCCAGGTTTGGGCTCCGGAGAAACCCTATAAAATGAAAAAGCGGGTTTTCAAGCCATCTACAGATCCTTTATTGATATATGAATGCCATATCGGTATGTCTCAGCAGGAGGAAAAGGTCGGTAGCTATAAGGAATTTCAGGAAAAGATTCTTCCACGTATCGCCAAAGAAGGCTACAACTGCATACAGATTATGGCTATCCAGGAACATCCCTATTATGGTAGCTTCGGATACCATGTTTCCAGTTTCTTTGCCGCTTCTTCCCGTTTTGGTACTCCGGAAGAACTGAAAGAACTGATTGATACAGCCCATAGCATGGGGATTGCCGTTATCATGGATATTGTCCATTCACACGCTGTGAAGAATGAAGTCGAAGGCTTGGGTAACTTTGCCGGTGATCCTAATCAATATTTCTATCCCGGTGGACGTCGGGAACATCCGGCTTGGGATTCGCTTTGCTTTGATTACGGCAAGAACGAAGTTATTCACTTCCTGCTGTCTAACTGTAAATTCTGGCTGGAAGAATATCATTTCGACGGCTTCCGCTTTGACGGAGTAACCTCCATGTTATATTATAGTCATGGTTTGGGAGAAGCATTCTGTAATTATGGAGATTACTTCAACGGACATCAAGACGACAATGCCATTTGTTATCTGACACTTGCCAACCGGCTTATCCATCAGGTCAATGCCAAAGCCATCACCATTGCCGAAGAAGTATCGGGAATGCCCGGACTGGCGGCAAAATATGAAGATGGCGGCTACGGATTTGATTACCGTATGGCCATGAATATTCCCGATTATTGGATTAAGACAATCAAGGAGAAAATAGATGAAGACTGGAAGCCATCCAGCATGTTCTGGGAAGTGACCAACCGCCGCAAAGATGAAAAGACCATCTCCTATGCGGAAAGCCATGACCAAGCTTTGGTGGGCGATAAAACCATCATTTTCCGCTTGATTGATGCGGATATGTACTGGCACATGCAGAAAGGAGACGAGAACTATACCGTAAATCGAGGCATTTCTCTCCATAAAATGATACGTTTACTGACTGCGACTACTATCAATGGCGGTTATCTTAACTTTATGGGCAATGAATTCGGACATCCGGAATGGATTGACTTCCCCCGTGAAGGTAACGGTTGGTCTTGTAAATATGCCCGCCGCCAATGGAATTTGGTGGACAACAAGAATCTGGCATATCATTATATGGGTGACTTTGATGCTGCCATGTTGGGAGTTGTAAAAAGCATAAAGAACTTCCAGGCTACTCCGGTCCAAGAAATATGGCATAATGACGGTGACCAGGTATTGGCCTATATGCGCAAGGACTTGATTTTTGTATTCAACTTCAACCCTAAGCAGTCTTTTACTGATTACGGTTTCTTGGTTCCTGCCGGAACTTATGAAGTTATTTTGAATACAGATAATCCAGATTATGGCGGTAATGGTTTGACGGATGATACCATCAAACATTTTACCATTCACGACCCGCTTTACAAAAAAGACAAGAAGGAGTGGCTGAAGCTTTACATACCGGCACGTACAGCTGTTGTACTGAGAAGAACTAAATAGTCATTTCATAACACAAAAAAAGAGGCAAATATCTGAATTGATATCTGCCTCTTTTTTATATATGAGTCTTTTATTTCACTTGACTGTCGATGAAGTTCAACATCGTTTTTGCATTATCCATCATCTTCTTTTGAGCTGGTTTGTCCGCAGAGAGCAATGGAATAAGTTTATCCAAATATTCTTTGGCTTCCTTGAATTCAACTTTTGCTTTTTCTACATCTGTTTTCATGGTATTGGCACCCTTACTATAATACAAAGAACCCAGACTGTTAAGTGCATTTACATTATCTGCTTGGATAGCTATGGCTTGTTTAAATGCTTCTTCGGCTGCATCCATCTTTTTGGCTTTCTGCGCCATGATACCTTGATTTACGTAATAAGTGGCATACAATTTAGTCAATGTCTTATTACCGGGATTTGCTTCCAGCCCTTCCTTTAAAGTGGCAACATACTCATCATTTTTCTTCAAATCTTTCAAAGCACCGGCTTTACCTATATAAGCATTTGCCAGGTTATACTTTTTCTGTACAGCAATATCAAAATACTTCAAAGCTTCGGCAGGTTTCTTTATCTTATCGGCACAAACGCCACAGTTATATGCAATTACGGAATCTTGGTTGTTTGTTTGTGTCAGATAAGTACTAAATTTTGTGTAAGCTTCCTGGTAATTTTTAGCTTCAAGAGCAGCCTTACCATCGTTGACCAACTGGGCAGGGTCAGCATTCTGCGCAAAGAAATTCGTAGCTGCACAACATAGTGCAATAGATAAGATTAATTTTTTCATATGCTTTAATTCATTTAAAAGTTGATTCCCAAAGTTAGTTTACAATGGTATAGAAGCAAAACCTTTTTACTTTTTTTGAGGTTTTTAGCATAGTCGTAACAAGTGTTATTTTACGTAAAAGCAAATATCCGGATATGTGTGTTGGACTTTGTCACATATGTTACACTTATACTTAGAATATCATATTATCTTTGCCACAAAAAAAGATTATGGAACAATTACATGCACATGAAGTCCTTCACATGATGGAAGGTAATAGTTATACTGAGTTATCATTGAGAGAAGCCATTATCCAAAAATTCGGCGAGCAGCAGCGTTTTTTCACCTGCTCTGCCAACAATATGGATGTAGATACCCTGATAGAATTTCTTAAAAGAAAAGGAAAATTTATACCCGCCAATGGTGGATTTACAGTGGACATGACTAAAGTTTGCAATCACTGATGAGGAATATTAATTCCTTCTTCTGTTAAATTGAATATTATTTATGTTAATAGTTAACGGAAATAATATTCTACTAAACCATGTTATAATATCCGCTGATTACCCGCTAAAATTTGGATATCTCCTGCAAGTACGTATCTTTGTACTGTGTTTTTCATAGTATTAGATTTAAGGTTAATAAAAAAGATTGGCTGTCTGGGATAGATAGCCTTTTTTTATGTCTAAATGTCATCTTTCCCCTTTTTAGTTATAGTTTTATTCTATCTTTGTAGGTCAGATAATCCACGCAGCATTAATAGAATAAACTGAATATGGGAAAACGCTTTATTTTTATCTTGATGGCATGCTCATTATTGAGTATAGCTACTGTTGTGCATGCACAGCATATTGACAAGCAAACATATACTTTTGCCATCAAAAAGGCTGATACTCTGAAACTGGACAAGTATGTAATGATTGATCAAATACAAGGGACACAATCAAAGCCCGTCATTCTTTTTGCATTTGGGGGAGGTTTCAAAGGCGGGAGAAGAGATAATCCCGATTACATTTCTTATTTTCATTTTTGGGCACGAGCCGGCTATGTGGTAGTATCAACAGATTACCGTACCCAATTAAAGGATATAGATAAATCGGAGTATTCGGACTTGCAAGGATTCTCTTCTGCCCTGCAACAAGCAATCACTTGTGCTGTAGAAGATTTTGGTGATGCTACAAATTATATAATTGAGCATAGTGTAGAATGGCAAATAAATCCTGCACAAATTATAGCTTGCGGTTCGAGTGCAGGTGCGATAACTGCCCTTCAAGCAGAGTATGAGATTTGCAATCAAACGGCTTTTGCGGACAGATTACCTGCCAATTTCAATTATGCAGGGGTCATTTCCTTTTCTGGAGTAATCTGTGCCAATGGTATTCCAAAATGGATAATGTCCCCTTGTCCTCTTATGTTGTTCCATGGTGATGCCGACAGCACGGTTCCTTTTACTAAGGCAGTAGTAGAGGAAATGGGGCTATGGGGCTCAAACTTTATCTGTATGCAACTGAAAGAAAAAGAGACAGCATACTATTTCTATATAGCGGAAGGTATAGGACATTCCCTATCCTATTCTCCTATGAAGGATAATCGTCATGACATCCTGAGCTTCCTAAACCGGTTGGTACTTGGTAAAGAAAAACGTTGCATTACGACTGTAGAGAAGAATCCGGAAATATCTAGATATAAGAGTGATTTTACAATAGAAGATTATATCCGTGAAAATATGCGTTAATTCCTATCTTTATATCCTTTCCAGAGTTTTTGTTTCTCCACCAATCAATTATCTTTGCACATTATTATTCTATAAAAACAAATCTTTAATTCTATAAATTATGTTGGTACGTATTATCAGTATGGTCATAGCCGGAGTTATTATAGTATATCTAGTCCGTTGGATTGATAATTTTTTCTCCAGGTATCGCAAATAAATCTTGCCTGCAATGTAAACCAAATACTCCAATTTGTTTCCCATTACAACCTATGCTGACAAAATGCGGACATTTTCTAATTCTAAAACAAGAAAACCGCAAAAGCTTTTTATTAGCCATTTGCGGTTTTTTCCTTGTGATTCCGTTGCGATTCGGAATGTAAAATACTATAAAACCAATACATATAACATTATATTAAAAATCAGAGTAATATAAAAATATTATATTGCATGCCATTGCATTATGTTGTGCAATATTTGAACTGAGTTGTGCAATTTATGTATATTTGCACAACCGATATAACAGAGAATATATGACTACAGTAAAAGCATTTATAAGAACTGGGAAGAAAGATAAAGAGGTAAATATCAGATTTCGATTATCTGATGGACGCAATGTACAGTTATTCCACAAATCAGATATTATGGTCTCTCCTACTCTTTGGGATGCCAAGACTGAAAAATATAAGGCTAAAAGTATTATAAAGTTAGACATAAGAACATCATTTAATACATCTATTGAAGAACGGAAGAATCTAATTTTATCCATTTATGGGAGCAACAAAGAATTAACCAGTGAAAAACTGGAAATCTTAATAGACCAGCACTTACATCCTGAAAAATATAACATCAGCAGTGAAGAGGAATCCATGTGTAGTATGTTCCAACGCTATGTTGACGGATGGCTAAATGCAGGTGTAATAGGTCCTGGCAGAAAGAAACATTACGATGTAGTGATAAGGGAACTGACTCGATTCCTCATTATCAATGGCATTGACGGGTTGCCGGTCAATGAATTCAATAAGGAACATATTCTAAATTTTCGTGATTTTCTACGCAAAGAATACACTCTGGTTGAAAAATTTCCAGAACTGTACGCAGAAATGAATAAGCGGAATATACCATCAAAGGAAAGAAGCCAGAATACAATTGCTGAGAAACTATTATTATTACAAGCATTTATGGTGGAGCTTGAAAGTAATGATGTTATTCCCGTATCTCCTTTCCGGAAGATAGGAAAAGAAAAAGAGTCCATTATGAAGCAACAATATGACGAGCCTTTCTTTCTCACCAAAACAGAATTCAATGAAGTAGTCCACAAAGAATGTCCCGAAACATTGCAGCGAGTAAAAGATGTATTCGTTGTTCAATGTTGTTTCGGTTGCCGTATAGGTGATTTCAGACGATTCACTTTTGATAATATCAGCATTGAAGAAGGAATACCTTACATTCATTATTTACCTCAAAAAACGCACAAGGATGGACTTATACGCACTGAGATAAAAACTCCCATCATTCGTATTGCTTATAATATTATTATGAAGTATAAAGGTAGGCTACCAAGCAATGCTTTGTTACCCTATTATCCTGATGGCAATGGTGAAACCGGGTACAATTATCAAATAAAAAAACTACTTGAATACTGTGAGATTAGCCGGAAAGTGGCAATGTTTAGTGCGGCATTGGGAACAAATGAGTACAAATCCATATATGAGATTGCAAGCAGTAAACTTGCCCGTAAAACTCATGTAGATTTAATGAATAAAGTTCAGATAGATAAATACGCAGCAGGACTTCATGCAAAAGGCAGCGGAGCTGTAGACAGATATACCGGATTAGGTATAAAAGAACGTTTTATTTTAATGTGTGCGGCTTTTGGCTGTAATCAGTATGAAGTTGACGATGATTTATCTGTAATGGAATAGGCTCACTTAGTATCTCATATTGATACTCTGTTATTTGACACCATCCCCGTAGTTGAGCCGCTACGGGGATTTTTACTGAAAGAGGAGCGATTCATTCAACTGCCTTTTCCACAATCTCCATCACTACATGGCTTGACTCCAACCAGAACCAATACCACAACCAAAGCATAATCCCACCCAACCAAACAAAAGCCACATCAATATAGTACAAATTTAATATCCTGCTAACCAATACACATAAGAGTTCTCCGCAAAGCACATAGGCAGCAACCATAGTAACAAGCTGGTCATTGGCAACAGTTATCAAAACCAGAATGCCTATAACGGGAAGAAGGGAAATACAATCAATTAGAAGTTGTTGTTTGTCATTCATAATACAATAGGGATTAGAATACAAATATAAACATTATTTTGTATAAAACAACCCTCTATAATAGGAATTTCTGACGAAAAAGAAACGAACTATTATTACAATATAAACAAAAAGAGCGACTATTCAGCCGCCCCTTTCGCATTAACGAGATAGACATAAAAGCATCTCGAATCATCTCTGTAGATGGATGCCGAACCACTACAGAGTTTCCATTCATTCTACAGTTTCTCCTTTTTCATTCAGAAGTACCGTTACTTCTTCAGTGGATTGATTTTCCTTGGTGATGGTCAACACAACCTTATAAATCTTACCGGTTTCTTTCTCGGAAATGAAAGCCTCCTTTATTACAGCCCCCTCATAGTCCTTAGCCAAGACATTCATAACTGCCTGAGGCAAGTCTTTTACTTCCACTTTTGTGAACTCATCCTGAGGATTTTGCTGAGTTTGCTCTACAGACTGTGTTCCAGAAACCACGTAAGCAAATGCTACTGAACTGCCTAATCCCATAACCATTGCTAATGCTACCAATACTTTTTTCATAATCGTAAGTTTTAAGTAAATAAATATAGTTTTTGTATTAACTATAGGACAAACGATATGCCATGATGTACATCAGTACATAATACATTATACATCAGCATATTATAAAAACAAGAAGGAATAATTATGTGTGGAAATATGTGGAACTGAGTACCACACATGGGGAATAATTACACAATATGGATTACTTAATTCTTGGGAAATGGAACAAGACAGCTGAATAAGCTGCCCCTTCTATAAAACAGTCAACAAACAGACATTCACTAATCAAATGACATAAACATAAGCATAAATAACCCGGCTAAAGCCATAGCAAATGCAATTACCATACAAAACTCTTTTTTCATAACTAATAATTTGGTTAAACACATATTTCCATCGCACGTTCAACAACGCACTCTTGTCTCCGACAAAACCTCAGCCGCATAAAAGCTGAGGTCCAGCATGTTCCTTTCAATATATACAATCAATTAGAGCACACAATGTTGGAACATTCTGTAAATCCAGTATAAAGAAACTGCAATGGCTGAAAGAAGGACTATACTAACACTATATACCGGATTCTACTATAAAGACAACTGCTTTTCTGAAATTCCCTACGTGACTTGAGGGAATTTTTATAAAAGAAAGGGCACGCAAACGAAAAAGCCCCGACATGTCATACACAAGGTATGAATTGTTACTGAAATATGAACAAAGGAAAAGGCAACTTATTGGGCTACCTTTCCTTTTATATAATCTATTCCCTCATTCCCCATACCTTTTTTCCAGATATTATATGTAATATATGACAAATAATCACAGTTTTCATTTATAATATTTTTATCAATACTGAACTCATTACATCTTAAAGCCTCACTGGATTTGCAATGCCTTTCAATACCTTTTTTCTTATACAAACAACATATCCTCTCGCTCGTATAATAATTCGTTTTATAATATTTACATAAGAAACAATTTCTCACATTTTCATAATTTTTATAGGCAATTACCCAACCAAAAGTCAAAGGATCTATAGTACGATTAGTATAATAATCGAATGTAATCTCAAATATAGCAGATGAATATCGATGGGTATATTCATTACAACTAATACGCTTATATAAACCTTTCATTGATTCTAATAATACGAATTTATTGAGTTGCATCCCACATGTTCTAGTAATCCCATCTTTACGCCTAAAATTATAAAACATTGTTGTCTCATCTTCTGAAATCATTCCATTTCTTATAATATCGTCTAATTCATATTCAGAGCTTAGAGCAACTTCAATAATACGCATCCCAGATTCTATCTTCTCCTTCTCACATTGATGTGAAACTAAAATCTCAATAAAAATAGGCTCATGTCTATTTTCAGAATCAGAAAGAAATAAATCAGCCCGGAAACCTTTATATGTTTTTTCTCGAGTAATTACATTGTAATAATTCTTTAAGTTAAAAGATCGGCTCGATTCTTTCTCACAATAATAAGAAGTATAGTCATCATGATTCCATAGACAATGTTCAAAATTAGAGCATCTATCTTTTGTTCTAAAAGAGATATTTAATGCACCATCTGAATTAAACCACTCTTCAATTCTTTTCTTGGCAAGAGCATGAAGATAAGTTTCATAGCTACAGTTTTGCGGTCTTATCTTATGAGCATAATGCTTTACTTTAATAGAACCTTCTTTTACAACCATTTCTCCTTTGCAATGAGGACATCGATATTCTATTCCTTTCTGAGCATTTTCAATACCAATGCAATTTTCATTCTTATCAAGAGCATACGTATATTTGAGTTCTGCCATAATATTAAAGAATCATGCTTTATTCAACTACTCCTTCAACAAACCATTCCTATTCATAATAACCAAATAACAATTAAATTTGAATTACTTCTCTTTTTTTATATTTATAAAACTAATATTATTATATTCTCCCAATTTTGCTTGCTGATTATTTGTTAAAACTTTAATCTGCCACTTTATATCATCGTAAGAATCCTGACCATAATGATAAAATATAAGCTCTTTTTCTTTACATCCAAATTGAGATTGTCGTCTAAAAAAATCATCAAAATAAGAATGATCTGTTTGCCCCAAAGAATATCCAAAAAAGACTATTTTCTCTGCATTATCCAAGATGTAAGGTAACCCCTTGACTTTTTGATAAGGATTATGAGATTTATACAGAAATACATGCCTTTTATCTATTTCGGCATTATCTTCTACTCCAAATACAATGCCATTCCTCAATGTACCATGAACATGATTGATTAAATATTCTGATTTATTATATGAAATATCACTTAATATATTTTCAATTGTATAGGTATAATTAAATGTAAGAATATAGACTGGAGATGATTTAAAAGCATGGTCTAACACATAAGTGCCTATAGCTGAAGAATAGCACCCTTCCTTAGTCACCTCTATCAAATATGACTTTAAATGAGAACACAGTTCATTGTATTCATCACGCAATGTGTCACTCTTTTTAGGTTCACCTTCTATAGATATTCTTGAAAGAAAAGTTCTTTGCGAATACTCACTTAACTCATTTTCAATATCAATCCATAAATTTAGAGATTGCCTCTCTCGAAGATAGTCCACCAAAAAGTTATTCTTTATATCAGAAAACCAATGGCTTTTCATAAAATCCTTATAAGAAGTTTTCAGACCAAGATTTAAGTCAAACCCGTTACCTACAACAAACACGGTTTTATAGTTTTGCAATTCATCCATAGTATTATAGAATCAAAGTCACTTCACAAAAATACAAAGTTAAGAGGAATTATCCTATAAAAAGTAAATAAAAAAGCCCCGATGGAAACCGGGGCGAAATGCGTATTAATTTAAAATTTAGAAAAAAGGAATTATACTTGAGCATAAAAACAATCTAAATCTAAAACAGCTCGTCTTATTGCTCGATAATCATTATGAGGTACCGTAACAAATTGTTCCCCTTCCTCCCCTAATTCTGCAGAAAATAATCCTTGAGGGGCTCGTGATGTATTTATTAAGTCCACATAACATCCATAATCTATACTATAAACATTATATCGTATCCCTGGAGTATCCTGACTTGAGACACTCTGTTTTATAACGTGTATCACTCTAGCATCGTACAAATAATCAATAAGATTATTTTCAATATCTGTCCTTAATAAGAAAGCGCGAGCATTCCTTTTACCAATCACCTCATCTATAATCCATCGCAAAAGTTTTATAGCTTCCATACTTGAAGTTACAGACTTTTCTTTATCACGATTATACCATATACGAGAGGCGTCTCTTATATTTTTAATAGATATATTACTAGAAGCAGCCTTTGTAGCAGCTTGAACTAAAATATTTATTGCGTCTCTAGGTACTCCCTCCGAAGCTCTCACTAATTCTTCAAAGGCAGGAATTTGCGTAAAAGTATTACTAATTAATTCATCCGCAAACTTTACTTTCTGCTCTTCTGGCAATAATGAATTTATATGCTTAAACAATAAATTTTTAAAAAAGTCTATTGATAAATAATCATTATTATCGAATACCATAAATTCATCCAAATTAAGACTTGTCATATCAGCACCTGTTTCGATACCAATATATTCCGAAATACTCTTTTGGATTTTAAAATTAGAACGATGTTCTATCGCTCCTATTTTTACTGTTACACCATAAATAGGAAATAAACAACGCCTCAATAAATCACCTAAAAAAGGTTGTAATTCAACAGGTATTTCAGCCCATTCGTCTAATACAATCCAAAACTCATGAGGAGCTATCAAGTTAAGTATTTTAGACATAATGACCCTAATAGAAGGAAAGTGTACTCTATGATTTTCGAAGCCAGTATTTACTGTTTTTTCTCCTATTTTTTCCCCAATACAACAATCTTTTGTAAAACCAATATTTGGAGCTGTTCCCAAAGTTAGTGCGACATTGTTAGAGTTTTTAATATTTGATTCAACCAAATTTTCTTTAGTAATTTCACCGCTTATTTTTATTTCTGAGATAGAAGTTGCTAATTCCTCCAATAAAGGTCCCATAGTTCCCATATGTACATCTTCTCTATTGTCTTCAGCAATGAATTCAAATATCTGATCATGAATAACTGAGAACACATCAATAAGCAGTCTTGTCGCTCTTTCCGAGACAGGAATAGTTCTATCTGAATATAAACCGCCTGTAGAACCTACTAAACGTAAATCAATATAAATAGGATAACTACCTTCATTTTCTATTTTCGAGCATAAATATTTAAGAACATGCGTCTTACCTGTCCCGCGTCGGCCATATAAAATTTGATGGTCATTATTCATTAATTGAGTAAACAAAGAGCCGACATCAACAAAAGTATTTACCAATTGTTCCGTAGAATATTTCTCTGACCTTTTCCTTAATTTTAAGATAGCTGTATTTATTTCTTTAGCCATAGCACTAATTATATAGTGCAAATATAACTAAGTTTAAGATATAAAACAAAATTTTCAAATAAAGAGATTCACATAATATTACCACTGAAATAAATCATAACTTATACCACCGCCAACATAAAAACCACCCGGATAACCATATCCAGCCTGCAACCCTAATCCCCAACGCTTCTTCTTCGACTTGACAACCACCGGATGGTAAATATCATTCGTCACCGTCTGATACACAGTCTTAGGAAATACCTGTAAACTATCCAGCCGAGGGTCTACATATCCACTTACCACAGCCCGATACGAGCTGTCTCTATATACCACTTGCTTACGATGAAGCAAGGTATCACCTATCCGTGTCGTATCATCTGGCACGAAACGCCAGAACACAGCCATCGGTGCAGAGATAAGCATCGTATCTACCTTGACAACCGTCTTTATCTTCGTCTCGGTACGTATTTCTGCCGACAAAGGCTCGTGCGGACGAAACCAAGCCGCCACACAAGCAAGCAATACAACCAATATCCACAGTAACTTTTTCATTCCTCAAACCTTAAATCGTTAATCCGATTCATCCACCCCCGTTTGAATTTATTGTTCGCCGGACGAGAGCGGCATATATCCTCGATGAAATCGAACCGTGCAATCTTAATCATGTCGAACAACTCACGCGGGTTCCTGGCATTCACCGCAGCGAGTGTCTTAGGACCTACTATTCCATCCACAGTAACACCAAGCAAGCGTTGAGGTATCTTTATTCCGTGTGCACCCGATGCCCACACCCAATCGACAAGGATATTTGCTACGGACTGGCTCGTTATCAAATCTGCCTTCCATCTATCCCAATAATGCGGCTTGAGCACCCGGTTAACGACATCCTCACGGGTAAGCAGACGCAGGTCATCCACGTCTATATCACCGTCACCGTCCTTGTCATAGCCGCATGACTTCCACGTGCCGATAGTCACACCCATATTCGTTGCACCTCCAAGGTCTGCCGGGTCATTCACGAAACCGCCTTCCCATTTGAGAATCCAAGGCGCTAATTTATACACATTCGCCATTCTTATTTTCCTCCTTGATTTTTGGTTTTACATAAAAATACAATATATTTGCAAACGCCTTTGTTTAAACTTTAAGTTGTGTAGTATTAAGGGAAAGGGAGCCGTTGTGAAACACCTTCCTTTCCGCGAATCAGTAGCCGTTTTGCGGTTCTCTGTCACCGCATTTCTTCCTCTCACACCGTTTCAGTGCCAGTTCCAGTTTCAGGTCAGAATTAGCCTCCTTCAGTGTAAACAACTCATCCTGCACCTTACGGAGCCGGTCTGTCTGCTCCACAAATCGCTGTTCCTTCTCCGAAAGCTGCTTCTGCAGGAACTCGTTGTACTCCCGTAATGCCTTGAACTCCTCGACATCAGCATGCGCGTCCTCAATACGCGCATTGGTCTTGCGCGACATCCACCACTTAACAAGCTGCTTGATGCCCTCGATGCCACCGAGTGCGGTCACCAACATAATCCAATCATTCATTTCCATTTCTCCCGGTTTAACAATCGATACAAATTATAAGCACCCCCACATAAGCACAAGCAAACGCTGCCATCTCCGCCCAGAACAGCCATTTCCGGTATCTCAACATGATAACAACGGCTATCGGGAAAGCAACCGCAGGCAAGTACCACATACCGGAGAGACAAACCCAAAGAATTGTAGCTAATCCGGCTATTACTGTCCCTGCATAATGTACTTTGCTCTGAAATTCCTCCTTGAACAGCGGGGCTGTCCCGACGAACATCAGCCCACCGCAAGCAAGAAATGCCAAACATTGCAGGTTCTCCGATGAGCATTCAATCCACACCGGCATAAGCAGCATGGCAGGAACGGCCATCGCCGCCTGAAACAGCCACGCCGGGCGGTTCCGTTTCTTCAGTTGATAATAGGTGTCAGAGAGCGACCAGGGCACTCCGCACACTCTCACCGCATACATTATGTACATAGTGAGCAAAAACAGCGACATAAAACATAAGTAAATCATAAGCTATCAATTTAAAGGTTGAACACTAATTTTTCAGGATAACCGGAAGTGTAATCATACGCTCCGACCTCCTCTTTCGTAGCAAGTCCCATAACCGCGGCCAGATGTTCCTGCGTGGCATTATAGCATTCCAGGGCATACAGTTCCAGTGCGGCCAGCATCTGCAAGGCAAGAGGAATGGGGATTACATACTTCACGGCATCATACCACAGCACGGTTGTCTCCTTACCCACAGCCTGCTCGATAGTAATTGAGTTTACCAGTCCTACCCGCGTATCCTTGTCAAGCCACATCCGCTTGCCGCCAAGCGTAAAGGAATTCACGGCATCGGACCCGTCGTAAACAGCAATTTCATTGACCTTCGCGCTCTTCACACCCTCCAAAGTCGGTTCATAGGGAGGGGTTAATTCACATTCGAGAATTTCCTTTGCAGACGCTGCCGGATGGGCTTCGTAAAATGCTTCCTGTTCCGCATTCAACGGTACCCAGGCTCCATCCAGGTAATCCTCATAGGTTGTACCCACTTCATAGTTTTCGTCCAGTTCAAAATCAAGACGGACAACTTTCTCCTCTGAATAAATATGTATATATTGCATTATTGTTAAAGCCTATTTTTATTCATTATGATAAATCGGTAATTCGTTCTAATACCTGATGTAAGCGGTGCCGTATTTATTTCAGTAAATGAGCCCAGATAATCCGAAGATTTGAACATACGATACGGAGAAGAACTTTCCTGTGCTATCGCATACTTTCCGTCAGACGAAAGCCCCAAAGCAAAGCTATTGCCAATAACGGAATGCTTCAATGCCCAGGTTTTTCCGTAATCGGCGGATATACGTGCACCGGAATAAGAGTACCCTCCCTCTATAACCATATATTTCCCGTCATAGGATATGGCCAATGTACGGGCAGAGAAACTCGAATCGGTAATTTTAGTCCACGTCTTCCCATAATCCCCGGAATAATAGGCATAGTATAACTTTGATGAACTCTCCCTGTTGCAGCAACACAACATGTATTTGCCGTCACCGGAAATGGCAATCTTTGTGATAGGCCCCCTGAATATTTCACTGCTGAAAGTTTCTCCATAATCGGAAGATATAAACAGCTCATGGGTAGTATAATAGGGAGAATTTGACGCATATGCCACTACGTATCTGCCGGAATGGGACATTTCCACCCCCATGAGAGGCACGGTATTGTCTTTTAATCCATTGGAGACCCGCCATGTCTTCCCATAATCCCCGGAAAGCATCAAATCATATTTGTTATTGCTATTCTGACACACAACAGCGACCAGATTCCCCCTGCCGTTGCAGGCTATCGAGTATACGGAATAGCAATTATCAGGCTTGAAAGGTTCTGCCGTCTCCAGAAAATCCGTAGAACGCAATAATCCCACATTTGCCATATAGCACGAGCAATAGATATGCCTGCCGTCTCCGGACATGGCAATCCTCGTTCTATCGTTGCTGAAAAAGTATTCGTTTACATTAGGAAGGTCGGAAGGTTGTCTTCTGGTCCATGTCATTCCACAATCCTTGGAAATATCTATTAAGGCTCTACTGTCGGAGAATGCAATCACATACTGACCGTCCTTTATATTATTGCTTCGTCTTTTTAATACACTCATAAACCTTAGTCCCTTGTTTTTACGGATATTGAATAGGCGCCAGCGGCATAGCACCAGATACTAATCTCAAAGATATCTCCAGCGGAAACACTGATTGAAGTACCGGACATCGAAGTGAACGCGCCGGTATTGGGTATCGGCTGTGTGAATGCCGCCGATGCGACGCAGCGGATATACAAGTCATTGCCCACTGACATTCCGGAAGCAAGGCTGATGTTCGTGGCAGAACCCAAACTTGCAGTGATACTTCTCTTGGAAATTGGCAGGGAGGCCAGTGTCGTGACCGTATTCGCACCGGTGACTGTCGGGTCACCGACACCTTGCGGCCCTTGTGGTCCTTGCGCACCAGTCGCCCCTTTAGGTCCAGTAGCTCCGGTAGCACCCGTAGCGCCTTTTGCTCCGGTAGCACCCTTCAGGTTCTTGAAAGCAAAGGAAAAGGTTCTGGCCAATGCGGTACCACCGAGAGAAACGGTCACGGAGGGCGTACCGATGTTGGCGTCAACCGTAGCAGTAGCACCGGTAATACTGGCACTTGCACCTGCTGCACCCGTGGCACCAGTAGCACCGGTAGCGCCTTTTGCACCCGTATCACCTTTGTCTCCTTTATCGCCCTTTGGACCTTGTATTCCTTGTGCACCAGTGGCGCCTTTTGCACCAGCAGGACCGGTAGCACCAGTATCACCTTTTACTCCTTGCGGTCCTGTGGCACCGGTATCACCTTTCATGCCCTGTGGACCTTGTACGCCTTGAGGACCTTGCGCTCCCGTATCCCCCTTCTCGCCTTTATCGCCCTTTGGACCTTGCAATTGTCCTTGACTTTGCCAATCACCGTTATACCAGGCATAATATGTATAAGGCAATGCAGTTCCAACGGAATAGAAACCAGTGATGTTTGCCCCGTCAGGTACAGCAGTCTTTAAGGCATCAAGCGTATCGTAACGTCCAAGAAGGGTGAATGTATCTCCCGGCTTGCCTTTCACATAGATATCCGTCTTAACGTATTCTTTAGCGCTCTTATCCCATTGGTATACATAGTGGTCTGCACCGATGTAGGTAGGATGTTCTGCCGTATCAGTAGCATTCGCAGTAGCCGTCTCCGATTCCTGCTTGAGGGCAGCAAATTCAGTGACACGGGTACTTTCAGCATTTACGCGTCCGGTTTCGGCTGTTTGGCGGTTAGTTTCCGCACTATTACGTGTATCCTCAGCAGTGCTTCGGGCATTCTCAGCAGTAACGCGCTTACCTTCTGCTGTAGCACGACTGGTTTCAGCATTGACACGACCCGTTTCGGCTGTCTGTCGGGTTGACTCTGCGTTGGCCCGCACTGTCTCAGCATTTTTACGTTCCTCCTCGGCGCTGACACGTTTACCTTCGGCAGTAACACGGCCGGTTTCGGCAGTTGCCCGTCCGGTCTCAGACGTCTGTCGGACCGCTTCAGCTTTGCCTCGCTCTGTCTCTGCCGTTTTCCTGAGACCTTCGGCTGTCACACGTTCCTTTTCGGCATTGATACGCGTAGTTTCAGCAGATGCGCGGGTACTTTCAGATGAAGCACGCTTTGTCTCAGCCGTTTCACGGGATTTCTCAGCTTCCTTGCGTGCGTTCTCCACTATGACACGCTCCGCTTCGGCTTTGCGCACTTCCTCAGCAGCTTCCTCAGCAGGGGCAGACAGCAACTCAAGCGGTGCCTCGACCACCGATTCTTCCATACCGGCAAGACGGAGGGCGGGCAGGCTCACGATATCGGCCAGCGAATCGACAATCTCCACATCGCCCACACCTTGGGAGCCGACAAGAAGGGCTTTCTTCACCTCCTCTACAAGCTGGTTGAACTGATTTGATTCCAATACCATAATTTTCAGAATTGATTTAAGATGGCTGGATGACGTTCAGTTGGTTAATTACCGCACGTTTCACGGCAGCTATGAGCCGCGAGTTCTTCACCACAAGTTCAAGAGCCTTGCAATACTGTTCCGGGATTTCCACCGCATCTTTCGAGTAGTAGATTTCCCGTGCCAGGTCTTCAAAGCCTATATCCAGAAGGATACTTCCGTTGTACATCATTTCATTGCCGACCGTTTCGGCTACGTCGAAGGTCTGCTTGGCGCCTTCGAATGAGGTCTGGGCCTCGATTTTCTTAAAGTTGATTTTCATACTTTCTATTTTAATTATTCTATATACTCATCCATGACAGATACCAATTCCCCAAAACCCGTTTTATCACATGCCATTCACGCCCGTTGATATTCGTCCTGGAAGAGTTCGCGAACGTACCGGAAGGAAAACTGATGGTATTCCCGTTCGGCATTATCCATATCTCATGCCCGTCAGAAGAGGACGGAAGGGATATAGTACAGTTGCCGTAAAAAAGCAGTGTGTGGTCGGTCGCCTTAATGCTGTACCTTGTAACCGAAGAGAGTATCACGTCAGTATTCCGGTATACACCTTGCGTCTTCAGCGGCCCGGCAATTTCCAGAGTCCCGGAGGACGGAGCATACATCTTCCCCACTATCACATCACCACCGAAATAGCTCTCGCCGGAAGATACGTGTATGGCCCTATTGCGCCCCGGAATGGTTGCAGAGATGGTTACCACCCCTTTGACTGTGCCCGCTTCCATAGTCTGGTAGGGCCTTATCAGGATGCTATTGGCTCCTCCGTCCGACGCTATCGCATGCAGATAGTAGCTCTTGCTGAGTTCGAATTGCGTAGTGCTATCTGTAAGGTCGGTCACGAACGCTCTCGAGTTGGTGGATATACCGTTACCATGCAGATACAGATAGTCACCTATCCGGCCGCTGGAGGCGTTTATCTTTCCGTTTACGGTGATGCCGTTCAATATGGCGTTGGCACCGGAAATATTTCCTTTCAACGTAAGATTATTGGCTGTGATATCGTTAAGCGTGGCATTGGCACCGGATATGGTACCTTTCAGGGTAAGGTTGTTCGCGGTGATATCATTCAGTGTAGCCCCCGCCCCGGTAATGTTGCCCTTCAACGTAAGGTTATTAGCAGTAATGTCGTTCAGGATGGCGTCAATACCTGAGATATTGCCTTTTAATGTCAGATTATTAGCTGTGATGCCGTTCAGCGTAGCATCCGTGCCCGTTATGCTGCCCTTTAGAGTCAGGTTGTTTGCCGTGATGTCGTTCATCGTCACACGCCCGTTTGTATCGACCACGAAACTGCCGTTGATGATGGTCTTTCCCGTAAAGTTTATCCGGTCAGCCTCGATTGTAGCATTGGATATCAGCCTGCCCGCTTCGCCTTCGGTGATGAACGCGCTGATTTGAGCACGCCTGACGATATCACCGTTGGGGTCGACCTTTTCCGCAAACATGGTGGCGATATTGCTTTCCGTCACTAAACCGGCTTTGTCGATATTGGTAATGTTACCTTTGGAATCGAAGGTTATCTTCTGCACGAACTGGTCTATACGGCTGGCCGTCTGGCTAATGGCTGAGGTGTGCTGTTCCACGGTACCCTTCAGGCTGTTTGTGGCGGTCACCATACTTTCTATCTTCTCGGCAGTCACATGAAAGCTGCCTGCATGGGCGAACAGCTTGCCGTCCAGGTCAGAGACGGACGCACTGAAGTCTGCACGAAGACCGCGGGCCGATATGTCAATAGCAGACTTATATGCTTCGGTGATTCCAGTCTCAAGGCCTACAAGACCGGACGTGAATTCAGATTTCAGACCACGGGCGGAGATGTCGATAGCAGAGGTGTATTCTTGCGTTATACGACTCTCAGTATTCGTCAGGTCCTCCGTGAACTTCGCTTCAAGGTTGCGCGCGGTAAGCAGGAATTCACTGTGATACTCTTCAAGCTTGCCTGCCGTGCTTCTGATTTCGTCAAGGTTCGCCTGAATCTTCTTGTCTGTAAGTTCAAAACGCATATTGAATTCCTCGCGCAAGTCAGCAAGAGCATCATCGGTTAGCGTAAGTGCATACAAGTACATGTCACCGGTAAAAGACATGTGGAAATCACCGGTTCCGTTCCACTTACCGGTTATCTCCATCTGTTTGAATTCAGTACTGGGATATAGGTCCTTAGAAAAGGAAATCGGGGTGTATTCCTCAAAACCTTCTTTGTTCTCGTTCTTGAAATGGAAGGCAAGAGTGCCGGGGCGCTTCACCAGATACTTGAAAGAGATAGTGAACTGCCGGGGGCGCTTGAGTTCGTCGAAGGTCTCAAAATCCGGATGGCGGTAAAAGTCTGAGTTGACCTGCTCGATATAGCTGTTCTTAAGGCGTAGCACATTCTTTGCGCGTTCGCTTACTATATCGGCGAAAGATTCCTTGTTCGCATAGAAGTTACTGTTGAAGTACAGCAGCCGACCGTCAACTCGGAAGATGCGTATGTTGCTGCTACCGGTCCAGTACTGCATGTCAGCGGCAAAAGACGCATTGTTAAGGTAATTGTTCAGGGCATTGATTTCATCACGCACGGATGAGATTTCAGACTTGATAAGTCCTTCAATGACAGTGAACATTGTCAGGATGTCCTCACCGGCCATCGTAAGGAATCGCCCTTTGATTTCTACGCCACCTTCCGGTGTGTACTTGATGTAAGTGCTCTCATCACGGGCGCCGATATAGGAAGTACCGTACACTTTCATGTAGGCATGCCCGGTGGATTTGTCAACACCGAAGGAGATTACATCTTTCCCCGTTAGGTTGAAGTCGTCAATGCCGGTGTAGAAAGTTATAGACGGGGATGTCTCGTTGGTAGACGATAGCACGATTGCGCTTTGAAGGTCTACATCTGTACGGTGGCCCAATCCTATAATGTCATCGCCCGCTTGGGGAACATCGCTGTCCTCATCGCAGATGGTCTTGGACAAATCGATGTAGTCACGTCCCACGGCCACAACCTCACGCCAATAGTAGCGATTGGAGGCATTAAGAGTGGTTCCTTCGACGATGTTGCACTCCTTTGCCTGCGCCAGCGAGCCTACACTGAACTCGTTGGCTATCGCCTCACCGTCCTGCTCGGCAAGAAAACTGCAGCGGTAGACGTCTTCCAGTTCCTCCACGCGGATGCACTTCATACCGGCATGGGTGATTATTTGTTCACCGCCTACATGGGTAGCTCTCTTGACTTGCAATTCATCAAAGACGGCCTTTATCTTCACATATAGACGGTCAACGACAGCCTGCGAGGTGCCGTCCTTGCGTACCGTGATACCGCTGCCGTTCTTGCCTATCAGCAATCCCTTCAAAAAGTTTATGATTTCTTCCGCTACGTCGCTTGCGTCCTTGCGGAGGAACATTCTCAGGGTACGCAAGGCTGAGAACACATTGAAGTTGCTTGCGGCCGTAGCGTCGTTGGTCTTGATGACATAGATGTTGCTTCCTCCCGAACCGGTGAAGGTCTGTCCCTTAAAAGTCAACTCTTCGACTTGCGTTTCAATATCGGAAATGCGGGAATAGGCGGTGCTTTCGCCAATCGTATACTGCGGGGAATCGTAAGGCTTGTCGAGGTTGATTTCAAAGCCGATGACACGGGACAAGCGCCCGTCCTTGAAGTAGGCAGGATTGACAAGGTTGATGCGCTGTCCTATGTCAAAGCTGTGATTTATTTGGTCTTTGTGTACCCAGATGGAGTTGAGCGTAGCCGTATAGGTGCCGTCGTCGATGCAGGTCTTTGCCACGTACTTCTTTGCAGTGGCAAGCAGTTCCTCTTCGGCAGCAGCCACCAGCCCAAGTTCGGTTATCTTCTCGGCATTCCAACCAGACAGTACATACTTGTCACCTTTTGAAGGGAACAACACTTCATCCGGCAAGGAACGGCCGTAGTCTTCATTCTGTACAATCTCCCAAAGTTGGGCATCAGGATTCCATGTGCCGTCGTCGTTCTTTTCGGTCAAACCAAGAGGATTAAAAGCTACGCCGAACTCCATGCCGTTGAGCTTGCCGGATTCGAACCTGATTTTGAGTTCCTGTCCTTCAAGGATGTATTCCTTCGAGAAGTTGATGCCTGAATCCTTGAACCGGTAGAAGGTAGCTTTTGTCTTTGTACCATCTTCATTATCTACCTCGCTCTCATAAAAGCTTACACCGGTGATTTCACCTACTCTTTTGGGGCAGATGTCATCAAATACAACAACGGCTTCGACAGCTTCCAAATCGGTCAAGCCCTCGTGGGCATCCACGTATGGAGTGCCTGCCGGAAGCATAAGGCGCTTCTGGACGATACCGTTGACAACAGCGGTCTGGTCTACCGGGCGATAGTTGGTAGGGATGTTTCTTGTTGAACCGAACGCATAGATTCTTGTAGCATAAGTACCCTTGCTATCACTCCGGCTCATGTCCTTGGCTTCCTTATCCAGTTCTATCTTAACAGCATCGGAGAACTCACAGCGTCCGAAGTTGATTACATGGTCCGTTACCCAACAATCACAACCCCAGTTATCAGCCATGCTGAACATAGCATCAATGAGGTTGGTATTGTCATAGGTCATCAATTTGGAGGAGTTCTCGACACTATCGTCAATGGAAAACACGAAGTCTTTTCCCTCATATTTATAACCAAGAGCTTTCAAATTGCGAAGGAATACACCCATCTGGACATCCAGTGAAGCGGTAAGGGACCAGGACGCTTCCAGTCCTCCGTACTCCGGGGTGTACTTGAATATCTTTGTTTTCCACTTGAAATAGTAAGCGTCAAAACGAAGTTCATAGGAGTAGCCTCCGTTCTTGTAGGTCGGATAGGGAATATCTACAATCTGATAGATTTTTGCCAATTTACCGCCCATGGAGGCATCGAGTACCCCACGCAGGTCAACGTAATCACCTACTTGGAAATCGACTGGGGACAGAGTATTAAAAGGTAGTACGACATAGTCCTCTTTCATTAAAGAGAACTTGCCTTTTGCACCGGGATTGATACCAGTTGAAAAGCGGGTATTGCCTTGTATGTCCTTAATATCTATCATGTAAACAAAGGTCGGACATAAAAAAAAGAAGCCCTAAAAATTAGAGCTTCCATACACGACAATGAATTTAATGTCGTAAATTTCTAGCCTACAACACGGTTAGATGGATTATACTCACAGAATTTGGCTGATATTTTCCCAAATGTCCGGTCTAAGCTTTGGGCATAAGAAACGCTCTTTCCTAAATATAGCAAATGATAAATATCACTACTGTTCTCAGGAATCTGAATATCAATTTTACCTTTGTAAAGTTCTTCATAAAAAGCTGTTTTCTTTGCCTGATAATCGGCAGGAGAATCACCTTCTACTGTAAAAACAAGAGTTAACTCACGCTCATCAAGCTTGGGGTTATCCATAAGAACTTGTTTCCCATGTTCCAAGCGTGATTTATTCTCTATAAACTCTTTCAGAGGTACCGGTGCTCCCAGTACATCAAGAAAGTTATCTCCCATTCTAACACCCCACTCTTTTAGGGCTTCTCTTCCGTTTATTATTAATTCTGCCATAACTATTATAGATTCTTTATATCCTGCTTGATATCATTTGTATTATCGAGTATTCGCGGACTATTCTTGGCAAGAATAACAGAGTTTTCAAGTATATCTCTACGGTCCATGTTACCTTCTACTTGGAATGTTCTCATTTCATCTACGATTCTTTCCATATTGGAGACTTTATCGGTCAATGCCTTTATGTCCTCTGTCGGGAAAACAATATGTACCTGCGACTGATAGCCGCTCGCTATTGTCTCTTTGGCTCTATCTGCGAAATTAGGAGTTCCAGATAACAAAGCTGGGACATCCCCACTTCTAAGATTGAGCAATGAAAGTTTGCCATTGATGGATGAAAGTAAACCGGTCTGTTGAATGGACTGGTTCTTTATTTCTTCCCCGGCAACCTGCAAAGCTGTAAAACGTCCGTTAAGTTCTTCGCCGGTATCTTGTGACATGGCTTCAAAACCCTTGCTACTCGCCTGCTGTAAAAACATGGTTCCAAAGAACTGGTTGATGGCATCAACTTCTTTCTTCATGTCGTCAACCATCGTCTGTTTCATGGAGTCGAGGAGCTGCTTTTCTTCGGAAGTCAGGTCGTCATCTCCCATGGCCTTTTTCCACTCATTGTACCACTTCTGCATCTGCGGTTTGAAGTTCTCCACATACATGGCCTTAATCAAAGCCTTGCGCATGTATTCGCTCATGTCATCGGAAATATCCTCCGCTGTGGCCTCTATATCGTACAAGGAATTCAGAATACCATCAGAGAACGACTCCCATTCCTGCTCAGCTTCATTACGGGCGTTCTCCGCTTCCTGGGCGGCTTCTTCCGCACGGTTGATGGCTCCCGTATCAAGAGTGGGGAAAAGCTTGTTAGCCGCATCCACAATGTCGACACCGGCTTTCTGAATTTCGGCTATCATCTCGTCCAGAGTCTTGCGCTCGGCCGTATCAATGGCACCGTCTTTCATAAATTCGGTATATTTGTCATACCAGGCCTGAATCTGAGGCTGGAGCTGGGCAGTAAACATGGAATCCACCAAGGCATTGCGCATATATTGATAGATATTGTCGGCTATGTCCTCGGCGGTAGCTTCTGCGTCATAGAGCACACTCTTGATACTGTCGGAGAAAGAGTTGAACGCTTTCCTTACCTCCTCTCCAGAGTCTTTCCACGCGTCACTGATTTCCCCGGCAGCATCGGCGACCTCCTTGCTCAACCCGTCAATGTCATTCTTGATGTTTGTACGCTCTTCATCGGTTACAAGTCCATCCTCTGAGTATTCCTTCCATTTTTCCCAGATGGCCTTGATACGCGGTTCGTACTGTTCAAGGTACATTGCCTCAATAAGCTCTTTCCGCATGGAATCGGAGATATTCTTGGCAACAGTCTCAGCAGTAACTTCCGTATCATACAAGGAACTTAATATTCCATCGGAGAATGATTTGAATTCCTCCTCAAGTTCTTTCTTTAGGTTGCTCTCAGTAATGCCAAGAGTATCACTCAGAATATCCTTAGCGGCCGTAATGTCGTTAGCCAACTTCTCCGCTTCGTTTCTTAACGCATCCTTTTCAGTGCCGGTTATGTCACCGTCAGACATGGCTTCCTGAACCTTCTTGTATAACTCCTCTATCTGCGGTTGGAAGCTATCGGTGAACATCTTATCAACCATCTGCTGACGGATGTACTCAAAGATGTTATCTGTCACATCCTCGGCAGTGGCTTCGACGGAGGACATGGCAGACTTGACGCTATCAACAAACGACTGCAAGTCTTCGGCGTTCTTCAGCTTGTCAGCAAACAAACTATTAACGTCCTCTACGCCCTTCATCATCTGCTCAATGTATTGGTCAATCCGAGAGCCGAGTTGTACCATGTCACTCTCGGACAATCCGTCTTTGGAAAGCCCTTCAAAGGTCTTGTACAACTCTTCCATCTTGCTCTTGTACTCCTTTTCATACAGAGCGTTAATCATTGCCTGACGGAAGTAATCATAGATATTATCAGAAACATCCTTGGCCGTCACATCAAGGGAAGTAAGAGAACTCTGCATACTACCGATGAAATCCTCATAGTTATCCGTGCTACTGTCGGTATCCTCTTTGGTCCATCCGAAAATTTCCGCAAGCTTGTCACGTTCGGCAAGTGCGGAACCGGCAATTGCGTCATACTGCTTCCGAAGAGCCTCCATCTCCTCCTTCGTAATGCCTCCTTGGTCTTTATTGGCCTGGGCAAAGGCATCGTACCACGTTTGAAGGTCCTCGGTAAATTTGTTGCCTACCATTGTGGTAAGCACGGCACGCTGCATATATCCGCTGAAACTGTCAGAAAAGTCTTTCGCGGAACTGCCCATATCCATGAGGGTATCCACAAAACTGTCGAAAACGCTATCGAACGTTGTCTGTGTCAGTTGTTCACTAATCTGGTTCTGAATATCCTCAATCCTTTCCTCTCCATCTATAATGCCGTTCAAATATTCTTGCACGTCACCGTCCATCTTCGCCCAGAAGGCAGGAGCTTCGGATTTAAGTTTCTCCAATTGCTCAACAGTGAGGTCAAACAGTCCGGTCATTCTTCCGGTCCCGACAAACTCTTTGGCGGCATTGACTGACATGTCGAGTGCGTCGGCAATGTCCTGCCAGTCGCTTGACGAGGTGTTCTTTGCCATCCGCTTGCCAATGGAATGGGAACCTGCGGATGCACCGGAATTAAGACGTTCTTTTCCCAGTAGGCGATATGCCTCAATTTGCTTTTCAACAAGGCCAAGCGCCTCTTCTCCTACCTTGTCTGCCTCCATGCCGTAGGAAATGCTGATGTATTCCTGCTTCTTGTCTATCAGTTCATCCCATATCTCATTGAGCCTGGTGTACTCCTCAACCATCTCGTTATAGTGGGAATAATCGGCACCGAACATCCCGTCCAATGCGGACACTACAGAGGAAATTCCAGAAACCGCACTCATTGCGCCTCCGACAATATCACCCGACATGATTTGCCCGACCCCGGATGCCGTTTGTCCTAAGCCGCCAAGCGCATCAATGGCACTTGTTATCTTACTGTCGTCAAATCCGAATATGTCGGCGATACTTGAGCCAAACTCATTCAATGCAGGGGCAAAAGACGTCACAGTATTTCCTATATCGGTGATTCCTTGACCGATTTTCTTGGAATCGTTGCCACCCTTTTTTATGGCTTCTATCCCTTTCTCCAAGTCAGAGACGAAAGCCTGCCACGGTGATTTGCCTTTCAGCTCATCCTTTAGCCCTCTGATTGCATCTGTTACGTCCTTTATGGAGATTTCACCCTTTTCTATCTTTTCAATGTCCTTATCAGTGAATCCGAGCGCTTTCAATTCGTCAAGTGTAACATTCGTTCCGTCACTTTCCTTTGTACCAGACATGTACTTGACAAGTGTTTCATACTTATCAATGATGGACTGAATAGCGGAAACGGACTTATTGCTGGCATCTTCAAAGAGGTCTGCCATCGCCTTTGTGGAGTGACCGAACTGTTCATCAAGCTGTTCAAGAGCCTTGTTCTTTTGGGCTACCTTGGAAGCGTACTCCGGGCTGTCGGTTTGCAGTTTGGCTATCTCGTCATTGTATTTCTGTACAAGGTTCTTGCGCTTCTCCTGATAGTTTCCGTACTCAATGAAGTATTCCTGCCATGCTTTACGTTCGGATTCCAACTTCTCTTTACTGGCATCTTTAACCCCTTTCCCGTATGACTTGTAAGCGTTTTCTTCCCAAGCGGACAAATCAGATTCCTGCTCATCGGTCAGTTTTCCATTTTGGGCCTTTTCCCACTCTTTGCGCTGCTTGTCTATCGCATCGAGTTCTTTCTGATAGTCTAAGTCAATCTGAGCCAGCTTCTTCTCAGTACCATCCTCCATGAGGTTGATTTCATCCTGCTGGTTTTTCCGACGAATGGAAAGAAGTTGTTCGGCAAGTTGTTCTTGCTGTTTGAGTTGTTTGGCTGCTTCTTTTTGAGCTTGGCTTCCTTGCTTGGAAAACGAATCGTAAACTTTCAGTTCTTTTTCGGCTTCTTTTAGCTTTCTGACATTATCCTTGTAACTATTTACAACAGCGTCATCTATGCCTTTGAATTTTCCTGCATCCAACAATTTCTTTTGAGAAGATGCAATGGAGTTTAAAGCGGTTTCGGCTTCTTTCTTCCGGTTAGTCCAAAACTCCTTATTTTTAATAACAACTTTTTTATCATCTTTTCCTTTTTGCTTATTAGCCTCTGTTCGTATCTTTTCAATGTCAGCTACCACTTTTTTAGCGGCTTCAAGTTTGGATTTAGCATCAGATAATTGAATCTCATATTGTCCTGAATATGTACCTCTTTTAGAATCCGCAGCAATTAATGCATTAATTTTATCAACTTCTTTTTGAGCCAATACAACGCCTGTTTTAGCCCCAACAATCTCTCTTCTATCAGCCGCTTTA
This sequence comes from Bacteroides sp. AM07-18, assembly GCF_003602695.1. Classification (NCBI taxonomy): domain Bacteria; kingdom Pseudomonadati; phylum Bacteroidota; class Bacteroidia; order Bacteroidales; family Bacteroidaceae; genus Bacteroides; species Bacteroides sp. AM07-18. The sequence continues at coordinate 433,364 of NZ_QTLM01000001.1, read as the reverse complement.
TTGATTTGTTTTAACAAAGAAAGCTGATCCATTAATTTAATCTTCTCAATATCCATATTTTTAAAAACTTCCGGCAATATTCTCTGAAGTTTTAAATAAGCATCGGCTTTTTGGTATTGAGTAGATGTTTCATCTCTGATTACGCTAAGTAATTCATTTATCTTATTTTTCAGATTTTCAGAAGCATTTTTCATTTTCTCCATTGACTCAGCAGCAGAACGAGCCGTCTTTTCAGCATAAGTTGTATGCTCTGCCAATGTATATACAGCAACACCGAGTGAAACAACAGCCATTCCCACTGCTACATAGGGATTCATTGCGAGAACCTTGTTATATGCAACTTGAGCAACAGTAGCAGCTTTAGTTGCTGTAATCTTCGCCCATATAGACTTTACAGAACCTTGTTCAACAATAGTATTTATCAGTAACCCAGCTCGATAAACACCATAAATTTCGATAAGAGCCAATACACTCTTACCTATAATGTCATAGTTCTTAACGATAGTATCGACAGCAGATATACTTCCTGAAATCAAATCTTGATTAGCAAGTCCTATTTCAGCCAAAGCCGTTGTTATCGTATCTTCCAAATTAGACATTTGTCCCTCAATAGTCTTTGCAATAGCTTCCGTAGAACCTTCAACGCCTTTCATTGAGCCAAATTGTTCAACGGCTTTCATTACAGATTCAACTGTTCGGTCACATTCAACTGTCATATCACGGAACGAAAGCTTAACTTTATTCCCTTCTGTTTGAACACGAACACCGAACTCTTTCCAACGCTCTGGATTATTTATATCAAGTATCGCCTCTGTTAGCTGGTCGAAAGGTTTTGCTACTGTATTGGTAAAATCTCCCATTTTTTTCATGGCATCCATCGAAGGAGTGACACCACGATTGACGAATTTTATAAAATCATCCGTCAGTTCATCAAGTTGGAAGTTTGTTTTTGCGGCAAAGCTATTTATGTCAGATAGATATGCTTTTGCTTTTTCGGAACTACCATTCAGAGCATTAGTTAATACAGATTCATACTTTTGAAACATTCCAGCTGTTGATACTACATTTGAAGCAACTTGTTTCAACATTGCGATTCCACCAATAGCAGCAAGTGTCTTCTTGAATGAGACTCCTACACCTTCATTAACGGTAACAACAGCCTTGCTTTCATCCTTGAACAAAGCGTATTCATCCTTTAGAGCTTTGGTAGATAATCTTGCAAGAGCTTGTTGTGATTGTAATTCACCAAGAGCATACTTTTGTTCTCCTAATGCTGCCTTTGCACGGTTTAATTCATCTGATAAAGATTGTCTTTTAGGGTCGTACTTTCCTAATTTCTTATATTGTTCTGTAAGCATTGAAACATCATTCTGTGTCTCACGTATGATGTCTTTTTGTTTAATGATCTCTTCGGATAAGGAATTGACAGCTTTTTCGCCATCGTATATACCTTTTTTGAATCCCGTTTCCATCTCTGCTCCAGCTTTAGCGGCATTAGTTACCAACTCATCCAACCTTTGATTAGATGCAGCAAGTTGAACATTTAAAGCCTTGAAAGCAGCAGGAGACTGCGTGCCATCCATGCTCATTAACTCTTGTTTTAACTTCGCAATTTCATTACGGAGCCTTACAACCTCTTCCCAGTCACTACCTACCTTAAAATATAATTTCGCCATATCTATTTCTTTTTCCTACGATTAGCCAATTCCTTACCACTGATTCTATTCACTTTTTGACCACCATATACTGCGTGTAATTTATCCCGTTGCATCATCAGCAAATTCCGATAAGGGATAACCTCAAACACTTCTGTATAACTCAGATGAAGCGTGTCAATCAAATGGGCTATCTGCCCGAAGAACGTTGCGTTTCCTACTGTTTCGGTCTTGCTGCCAGCATCGACACGTTCCTCATCGAGCTGACACACTGAAAAGCCGAAATATCCATCATAGAGAAACAGACTTCCAAGGCATCTTTGACTTCTTCAAAAGTGCCGTTCTCCAATTCTTTGACCAAACTATCATTCCCGCAGATGAAACATGAAATACCTTTCAGCATATCTTCAGTAGCTTCAGGAAGCTCTTTAATAGCCTCCATGATATTATCTCCTCGCAGGGCGATATTGGAAAAATGATGAATGGCACGACAGATAATTTTAATTGTAGGAGGTTTGATGGTATAAACGATTCCACCTATCCCTACATTTTTAAAATCCAGCCCTAATAGGGCATCAGAAACCGTTTTTGCTGCTTGATTATTCATAACATTAAATTAAAAAGGCGGTGAGCAACCACCCACCGCCATCTGAAAACAATCCTTTTACTGAAAAATTATCAACCTTCCGGCACTACAACTTCCGATTCGTCAAACCACTTTTCGGAAGCCAATCCATCTACACCTGTGGAAAGGGGAACGGCCGAAACAGCCAATCCGACAGCCTTATCGGTATTAGAGCCACGGGCATTGATAGCCGCTTTCGGAAACACAACATAAACTCCGTCTTTGGTTTTACCAATCACACATTTATGAATAGGCTTATACTTGCCTCTTTCCCAATTCTTTTCTGTGGCTTTACCACCTTGTAAATCAGCCTTTGTAGCATAATCATACTCACCAATGGTGAAGTTGATTTTCACCTCACCCGGTTCAGACGTTTCCCGGTAGTACTCACCAGTCAAAGCGTTTTTGTAACGAGTTACACTTGCCTCTGCTTCTTCGTATTGATACGTGTCACCATGCACATTCTTGACCCGCTTCGTTGCTGCGTTTTTCAAGATGGTGGCTACTTCTGCGCCTGTTAATCCGGCAGCTGGAGTAGTAACCGTTTTAATCGGTTCTGCATAATACAGTTCGTCAATTTCTACTGCTGTAATCATATCATTTTACATTTAATACATTAAACAAAATTCTCACATTCACATAATGACACTTCAAAGCTGTGTCCGCTTCTGTACCGATAGAATCAATAGAGTAACGATATGTCATACCATCATAGGTGCTTACTACATCATCAAACAGCTTGCCAGCCTTTCTTTCAAGTTCGTTAAGCCGGATTGTGTTCGCTTCATTCTCGCTTAAATTGGGTACACATAGATTCACTTCTGCGAAAGATTTCTTCCAATAAGTTCCCGGCTGTTGTTTCTTCGTGTGGATGACAATCCTTTCGGACTTCAATTCACCCGTCAGCGTTTCTCCTGCTGGTACTATGTCTATTCCGAAAATCTTGCAGTCCCGGTAGAGGATGTTTCCTATGTCGGTGGTTACTATCATCGTTCAAATCTATCTTTCAATCTTTTTTCTGTCCTTATCGCTGCACTTCCTGCAACTTCAAATCCTTTGGATTCCACGAATGAAGCATAATCAGCTTCGTTTTTCAGAATTAAGCCATCTTCATTAACCTCATAATCATTCGATTCTCTCAAATGTTTTGTGTGGTCTTGATAGTTTCCGGTAGCTTTTGCATCTTCAACAAATGCCTCTCCCTCTTCTTTCATGCCAGCAACGACTTCGCTTGTTCCGTCCTCAAAGAACTGGTCAACATCCGAAAAGTCTGCATCTATTCCAACCATATTACTCTATAGGAAAAATAGTTTGTTTCCAAAGGGCTTTTAGCAACTCCTTCACCTCTTATGCTTCCATCGGCATTCAAACAACGAACCTCTGCACCTGCTTCAACCTTTGACGGCTTGTCAAAGACTACCTTGTACTTGAAATCATACAAAGCACCATTGATAGATACTTTCTTTTCCGCACTTACATCATCACAACGGCATTTGCACACCTCCTTCCAGCTTTCACCACCGGTACCGGGAATAGGTCTTCCGAACTCATCCTTATCCATCGGGGTGATAACCTTAACCTGCAATATGTGGGAAGCGAATATCATAAGAAAGTCACTTTAGGTTTGTTACTCAGTTCGTCTTTCAAACCATACTGTTTGCACAGCCATGAGTACAATTTCATTAGGCTATCAACATAATTAGACCAAGACACAGAAAATCCGCTTTCGCTGACCGAAGATGGATTTTGTATCATCCACGGAATTTGCTTTGCACAAGCGACCTCTAATTTTGCCCGATTTTCCTCGGCAAAAGGTTCTTCACCATCCAATCCCGTTCTTGAAAGTATATTTTCAACTACAAGATTAGACGGGGTGTTCTTATCAAATACGCTTAATACAAACTCCTTGTTACTCATGGCTGATATCATTCAATATGGTGTAATCAGTTTACTATATGCGGTATAGCTATAATGCGTACAATGTTTAGATTTATAGATGTATCTGAACGGACATTTGGGAACATTAATTCGTACCCCTTGAATAGCCATTCCCTCTTTTATCGAACACATCATAGCCGGGTTATTTGCAACCAAAAACATGGGATGCGTCATGGTCAGTACAACACAATCAGCCGGAGCCGTTTCCAAAGTGATAAACTGAATATCCGGCAGACCAACATCAACAGATGGATTCACATACTCACACTTGGGAGATTCCACACTTGATGCCTGCACGTCCAACGAGACCAAAGACATCATCAAAAAGCCACACATGGCAAAAATAAAATTCTTCATTTCTTTTCTGGTTTATAAAATTAGACAATGGAAGGGTAGAAACACTACCCTATCCTTACTCGATACCTAATGCTTCTTTCAGCTTGGCAGTTGATTCTTCATCCAGTTCTGAGACCTTAGCCAAAAGAGTTTCTTCTTTCATATTGCCGGAAGCTTGCGCACCGATAGACTTCAAAGCATCAATCAAAGCCTTCTTCTCAAACTCCTTTTCAAAGAGGGAGATTTTCACCTCCTTCTTTTCTTCAGGGGCTTTCACTTCGGGAGCTTTCACCTCAACCCGTTCAGCGAGTTTACGGCTCTCCATATCCAACACACGGGATTCTTCAGCAACTTCAATCACTTCACCCGGACTGTAATACTTACCGGTGAATTTGTCGCGGAAAACAGATATAACCTTTACTTTCATATCCTACCTCCTTATGCTGATTGGATGGATGCAATTTCGCTCAGGTCGAAATTGGTAATCAAGTCCGGGTTGGAAATCTGCGGAATCCACTCTGCCGTATATTCCATGTAGCGACCGTTCTTATCACGGTAGTTGGAGATAAGCATCTGCCCCTCTGACGGGATATAAGTACGTCCTTGTACTGGGTCTGTCGCTTCATACGGGGTATGATGGCGCATATAACCAATGTTGTCAGAAGGCAACAGAGTAATGCGGTTATCCGCGTAAATCTGCACATTCTTTCCCGTCTGGTCTTTTACGTAGTCCTCCTTGATTTCAATATGCGGCAAACCGATGCCGGTGAACACTTCGGAAGCCAAAGAAGAGGAAACCAATCCCGTACTCAACTTCATTTCGTTGCTGCCGAGAATCATCTTGTACTGCTCACCAAATTCAGATGAACCAAGAATAAGCTTGTTGAAAGATGCACGGGTCATTATCATCTTGGCATAAACACCAAAATCCGGAGCTAAAGAATGAAGTTTCTCTCTCAAATAAGAGATAAGCATATTCTTTCCGTCCACAACCACATCTCCACTTTTCGGCTTGATAAAGTTGAACGGAAGGGCAATCTCCAGCAGTTTATTATTGGTCTGACCGGAAGTGATTGCGGCATCTTTGTTGTAAACGGTGGCTTCACCAAGCATCAACAGCGCACCGACAATAATATCCATACGCTTGTGGGCGGCAAGGGTAATCTGACGGTAGTCGTCTGCCAGGAAGTTTACAATCTCTTCCATTGCAGCCTTTTGGTCGGCTGGCTTAGCTGCATTGAACTTGTCAATCAAATCCTGCAATTCGGAAAGACGGTCAATAGACATCTGATAAGCATCACCCAAATAGGCAATCTCACCATATCCGGAACCGATGTTCCGACGCTCACGGATGGGTTTCTCTCCAAAACGTGAATTGATAGAGCCGGCCATAACTCCGGTTACAGAACCGATATAATCCTTGAACACACGAGTAGTCACTCTGCGGAAAGTAAGATACTGCTGCCAATAGATTGTGTCCTTGCGTGTCTGGTTCACACGTCTGATGATAGCGGAAACAATGTTCGCATCATCGAATAATGTTTGAATCGTTAAAAACATATCCTACCTCCTTACTCGTTAAATTCAAACCATCCCTTCATGTTGGCTTTATCGTTCTCGGAGAACGGCATAACCAATTTTGAGGGTTCAATTTCTGCGGCTGTACGAAGCAATGAAACCAATGTGACTCCGTCCTCAACCTTTGTACGGTTAAACAGAGCCGAATTAGCTACATGCTTTTGTTTTAAACCATCAACTGCAACCGCATTGAATAATACGGCATCTTTGGCGATATTCTCACCAAAAGCAGCCTTGATAGTCAATACATCATAACCGACATTAGATTTATCAATTGCCGTTACTTCTGCACCTTTCTTGCCGCTTCCGACAAACATACCCACATAAGCCAAAGAGTTCTTGGCTACTTTGATAGACAAAGCCTCTCCACCAGTGGTATAGGCTTCTACTACTCTCACATTGATTACCGTGTATGCGAACTTATTTTTCAAGTCCGCACAAATCGGTGTAAATCCGGGAAGAAAACTTCCCACTACCAGGTTCTGCGTGTCGAGTTTGAACGGGCCACGTCTACGAATACCGGTCTGGACATCGTAGCGTTCCTCTTGCTCAACAGGTGGAACCAAATCGTACTTAAATCCTGCTGACATAATTAAATTTTGCTTTGTTCAACAATAGTTTTTGTCCCTTCGTCAATCATCTTGGCGAGAGATTCACTCTCTTTCTCCATCTTCTGCTCTGCTGATTCGGGAGGGGTCACGCCTTTGAAGCCGTCATTCGCGAACTCCTGTTTCAAGTCCTTGAAATAAACGTCCAAGTCCTCATCATCCTTGATGGCGCATCGTTTGGCGTAGTTTTCGGGAATACCATACTCCTTTGCTTTTGCCAAAATCTGCTGGCTACGTGTTGCTTGAGCCTTCTCCGTTTCAAACTGTGTTAGCTTGTCAGAAAGGCTCTTGTTGGAATCAATTAAAGCTTGCGCCCATGCAGGCACATCGTCTTTATTCTCTTCCGTTTTGATGGTTGTGGTAGTCTCGATTGGCTTACCGTCTTTAAGGTTATGTTTCTTCTCGTAGTTGGAAACTGCGGTCTTGGAAGCATCCCCGACACGGAAATCACCATAGGAATTTAGCACGTCCGAGAAGCTGATACCCTCAACAATGGAGTTTACCTTTGTCTCGTCCGTTACACCCTCTGCCTTCTTAGTGGCAATTCGGGTTAAGATAGCAGTGTCCACCCCAGTAAACTTCTGTTGCAGCCCTGCCAAGATTTGTTCTAAGATTGTCATACCGTATGAATTTGATTTATAAATTTCTACGGTAAATTTCGGCATTAATAAGCTATGTGAAAAATTATCAGATAGGTGATACACGACAATGAAACGATTGTCGTAAAATGGTATAAAAAAGGCGTGAAACCGAATGGAATCACGCCTAAATAAAGTATTGTAACTTATGCCGGTACAGCCATTAATTCACGCCCTACTGAACGTATTGTTTCTATAATATCTTCAAAACGTTTCTTAGACGGCTTCTTTGTTCCGCTTACATATTGAGCAAACAAACTCTGAGAAATACCTAAACGTCGTGCTATGGCAGCAGCATTCAATTCAGGATGAGCTATAAATAAATCATAAAGAGGATTAGATTTCCTTTCCCGAAAGAATCCCTCAAAACTCAAATCTTCATCAAGCTCTTTCCAATGTATTCCGTCATGGCTCGTTGTGAAATTTGCGCGCTGCGCAGGAGTAGCCCATTTCAGCCTTTGGAAATCTGAAAACTTCTCACATGCCTCCTTCCCGTCAGTGGTACGTATCCATACCTCCGTATCAGTCAACCATACCTTTTCAACTATGATATTTTCCATAACCACTTATTTTGATTTATTAAAAAATTTATTCCAATGCTCTGCTATTACTTCTTGATTTTCTTCTATAACTGATTCTACAAGTTTCAGTTCAGATGACTTCAAGCCATTATTTTTGATTAATGTAACTGGAAATAAAGTGAATTTAGCACTTACATCCCCTTTGATTACATGAACATGTATAGGCTCATGGTCATTAGCGTAAAACATAAAACGAAAACCAAATAAAATAAATATCGTTGGCATACCTTTCTCTATTGATTACCCTACAAATATAGGTAATTATTTAATTACCTACAACTATTCAAGCAAAAAATTAGCGGCAATTCTTTGATGTTGCCGCAAAATATTCTATTTTTCTTGTACTAAAATTATAATCCCTATAATTTTTCTGACTAAGAGGCATTTTTCTGTCCCTTATTTCCGATTTGCTCATTCTTTGCCGCTTGCTCCTCCTTGATTTCTGCAAGCTCCTCTTCTACCCTATCAGCATTCCCGGCAAACATGATTCCCTCACGCGTTGACCAGATGCCACCACTGACAGCGGAAACGGCAGTAGTCACCTTATCATTCAAATCATCAATCATATATGGAACCAGTTCTGTTTCTATGTCAATGGTTTGCGATGCCTTGCTAAACTCGGTTGGATTGATAGAGCCTAAAGCGGAAACAATGAAATTTACTCTCCGCTGTAAAAACTCGCCGATAACCTCACCGTGATTTTCTACCGCCATGTGTGCACCCATGAACATAAAGCGGAAAGCGGTTCCTGATGCTTTGCCTACCCCCTTCAACGTCTCAAAGGATATTCTTGGAGTGTTTGACATATCATAAGCCATATTGGTGAGTGTTTCTGCTTCAAAACGTACCGTATCCGGAACTTGGTTCCACGTCAGATACTGGGCATCCGCACCTTCACCTGTAAGTTTGACCATTCTATCCTTAACCTTACCCATGAAACCCTCCACGTCACCGATAAGTTTCAATAAAGGGAAGAAATGATAATCGATGCAATCTGCATAATTGGATAATAATTTCTCCAACCGAACCCGAAAAGTCTTTATCTTTTTGCAATAAGGTTCAGGACGGTAGGCATAGAGAACCGGTAATTTGGGGAATCCATGAGTAAAAGGCGTTCTTTCTTCATACCCTTTAGATAAATCCCACTGATAGACCATCTTATCAGTGATAGTCATAAAGCAAGTTATCTCCGAATCATCCATGAGCTTCTTCTTGTACTCACGTGAGAAAGCAATCATTTTACCTTCATCGTTAAAGAACGGGTATAGTTTATCACCTCTGAATGGAGACCATAACACGCTTTTCAGTTTCTTGGTGGGCTTGACCTTGCCACCGAACGTAGTCTTAACTTTCTTCCAAAACTTTGCCCAAAACGAATCATCATCGGTAACATACCAATATTCTGCCGCTTCTTGTTCGGAGAGCCAGGCACGGACAATCTTCTTGTTTTGGTATTTGATTTTGTTGGATTTAAATACAGCCTTTACCGCATCCAGCAGCTTCTTTTCATCATCATCAGTCGGAGTGCAATCCATAGACGGTTCTGTGCCGACCGTGAAAGCAGTTTGAATATTCACTATATCCTGTTCCAATGGAATGGAAATACGGTTCACCGGTTCAGTCTTATACTTTGCTTCGATTTCATAAGTCTTACCAGTTTTTTCATCGAAGTGTTTCTCAGCTTCTTTTTCAAGAACCTTTCTGTCCGGATACTTCTTTTTGTCAACCATAATTTCATGGCGTTCCGGATTCCAATCGTCCCAAAGTTTACAACAGTCGGGAAGTTCAGTCTTCCTACCTTTCTTCAGGTAGTTTATCTTCTGCCCGATATCGGGCAATGCTAATATTTCTTCTAAATTCAATGGCATAGCTTATATTTTTAGTGTGTGAATATTCCAGTTAAATCTTTCGGCTTCAAAATGCGTCCAAGCAAACAACCCAATACATAATATCTAATGGCATCCATCAAATGATTATATTCATCTACTGGCTCATTGATGTAGTTTCCATCCTTATCTTTATCCCAAACATATTTCCGAAGTTCAGTAATAATATTGTAAGAGCGTTCTGTTACAAAGAACTCCATGTCTTTAATCTTATCAATACCCGCTTTGATGGAGCCGGGAAACTTATCTACCGGATAGATATTCACGCCTCTGTTCTTTATCTCTTGAATCAATCGAGGGTCTTGCGAATCGGCAAAAACTTTCATAGAGAAAGGCTTTAACCTATTGGCAATAGCCGACGAAAGCATATCCGTTTCATAGAAAAGTTCATCAACATACAAACGGTTATCAATAATGCCACATCTTACAGCAGCGGAAGGATCATTAGTAAAGCCGAAGTCCTGCCCTATTCCTACCTTTTTGCATTCCTGCGGGAACTCTTTCACAATTCCCCACTTCTTGAACACAGCACCTTCTGCAACGTCAGCCCACCGGCCGATAACCACATGACCATACTTTTCAGGATTACTCACCTTTATATCCTCCACCTCTTTTAGAAACTCCGGTGAAAGATTCTCCAAATTATCAAAGTAAGTCGTATGAATGTGGAGCACATTCGGATGAGTGGAAATCTGAACCTGCACACCATCAATCTCTACCAGCTTGTGAGTTTTCTCAATGTATTTCTTGTAGATGAAGTGATTGGAATCGCAAGGATTCATAATGATGATAATCCGGTTCTGAATCCCTTTCTTACGGATGGAGAGCATTATCTTGTCGAACTCATCTTCGCTTGTCCACTCTTCCGCTTCATCGCAGACGAAAGTCGTAATGCCTTGAATGGATTTCAGTTTTGCTGTCTGGTTCCCGGAAGAAGTCTTGATACCCCGGAACATGATACGGCTCTTAGTCATCTTATTGACTATGTCCGTCTTTGTGGTCTTGAAATATTTCGTGGTTCCGTCCAAATCTATCTTCTCCATCATTTCGGGGATGATAGACATACCGGCAGAAACCATCGTGTAACGGGTGTAAAGAATCTGATGAACTATCTTCTCTACGGGAGTCATTTCAAAAGTCAACCGCTCAATAAAGGTAGAAGCATTGAAAGACTTTCCGCTACCACGCCCACCGGTGATAAGAATTATAAATTTTTCCTTATCCTCGTATAATGGATGGTAAATTTCTTGAGGTACTATCATTTCAGCTTGTCTTTAATCCAGGAATCAATGTTGATGCCGTGCTCTATGTCTGTTGGAATATCAGCATCTTCATCTTGTCGACGTTCAATCTTTCTCCAATCCTCATCGTGGTGATACAGCCAAACGGACATTGCTTGCAAATTTGGAGCTAACTCGCTTTCGCTAACTTGTAATTCGTCCTCACCTGTCAAATTTCCCTCTGAATCACGGAGCTTTCTTACCACGGTGCTTTTGGTTTTTATGCCACCGAGAGCCATTGCAAGGAATTTAGCCCTTACAGTGGCATTGATTGTCGCGCGCCCACGCGCTAAGACTTCGGATATTTCGGTGTACTCACTTTTCTTTTCGCAGAAAGTTTGTGGTAAAATCCCTATGGCATAGGCTATTTCCTTGTCAGTGAATCCCTTTTTGGCATACGATTCCACGAGAGAAAGAAAGTCCTCGCTTGTATAATCAAACTTTGGCTTTCTTCCTCCTTTACCTTTTCTATTTTGAGATTCACTATTGCTCATATTACTTCTTTAATTTTCCACATTTCTCACATTGTTCATACCTGAACTCAGAGAACATCACACTACCTTTCCAAACATAATGATGAACACAAAACAGGTTTTGCTTTAGAACATTCTTTATCCAAAGTATAAAATCGCCAATCATAATTTTAACCGTTATTGTTACCCATATATACACGGCGAGAAATTGGCTTGTTTCCATAGACATCAACTCCTCTTTTTGAGAAATAGCTATCTATTTTCTCAGCATATCTTCCCATTATAGATTTCGTTCTATCCCTTATGTTTCTTTGTCTTGCAGAACCTAACCCGTATTGCCTTCCAGCGTTGTACATTATTCGTCTGGACTGCTGATATAACTGGCTATATGTTTTCTTTCTAACTCAGCTTTCCTCCCAATAATTAATCTATTCTTTCTACTTGTTCATCAAATACTTCTCCCTTTATGAACTTCATATCCGGATCATACCCGAACCTTTCGCAGAAAGCGGCTTTAGCTTCATAGGTATCAAAGGACAACATCACATAGGCATCCATGTTCTCGACTTGCTTCTGTGCGTTTTCTTTTACCTGTTGCTTGACTTCCTTCATGTGGGCAACCTTTTCGGCACGTTCCAACTGCTTGGCGGCTTTATCGGCTTCTTTCTGTTCTGTTACAGGCGACATCATGCTTTCCAGTTCGTCAGCAATGGAGCTTTCTTCTTCGGTCTGCAAAAGGAAATCAACCCCAATCATATTCAAGTCGGCATCCGTCAATCCTGCATCTTTCCAGTCAATATCAGGAACAATACGGGCAAGAGCGTCAAAATCCCAAGAACCTTGTGCATTAGGGTTGTTCATTAGAATATTCAACTCCTTTTCCTGCTGTTCGTCCACGTCAATGACATCGACACGAATGCGATAGTCGTTATCGGGAAACTTTTGTAATTCGTCCATGACAGACAAACGCTGGTGTCCGCTGACTACGGTAAGACCTGTACGCTTATTCACAACTATTCCACCTACCAATCCGAATTTCTTGATGCCACGTTTCAGTGTCTTACGTGATTCATCAGATAGTTTTCGGGGATTATAATCCGCAAAGTGAATGGCAGAACGATTAAGTTCCACCGATTCACTCTTTATGTATTTACTTAGTTCCATATCATCCATTAGTTAACCCCAAACGTGAACGCATTGCATTTACTGCGGCTCTATTTCCTTGTCTTTGATAAATAGGAAGCAATGCACCTGCATTTGCACGAAGTATTCTACCTTGTCTATTTATGCCACCACGTGATACATTTTGATTATTAGCAGCAAGAGCACGCATCGTTTGTCTTCCTATTTCTTCTGCTGTTTTTGTTCTTCTTCTAACTCGGCTTTCCTCCTTACTTTTGTTGATTATGATACTCCCAAAGCACTCTTTCAGCCATCGGGAAAACTTTGTAAATTCTCTGTAAATCCTGCGGGTAATTCTTCTCCATCCAAAGCATACAATCAAGATTGAAACCTACTCCCGAACTGGCTTTCAATGAATATCGAATTGGTTCGGGTAAATTGTGCTGCCTCATATAAGCAAGAATATCCTTTTGTGTCCAATCAGCCAAAGGATAAACCATACCGTTATTCTCGTAACCGTTTACCTCATACCCTTTCAACATAAGCCTACGATTCATACCATCAGCTTTTTTCATGCCCAAGAATGTATAATAAACTCCATGAGTAAGCTGCATAGCCTTTACCACATCTGCCAACTTCAATAGCTTTACTTTCGGATTTGGCACACAATACATACCGCCACGGAGAATATAAGTAAGGTTCCAATGTGGTACTTGAACAAACTCTATCTTCGGATACTTAGCTTTAGTCCAGTTTATCCAACGGTTAATATGCTCCAAATTCTTGACAAAGTACATGAACACGCAAACAATCCGGTCAAACTTTGGATAGACTAAATCAAGCAGAACAAGCGAATCCTTACCAAGTGATAAAAACAGTAAAGCCTCATTCGATTTTACCCGAATGAGGTCTATATACCGGTTCGCTTGTTCTACCTTGCTCATAGCTAACCACCGCTTAAACCAAATGAAGTACGAAGATCACTGTAACGCTGTCTGCGTGATCCTAACTGTGTGGCACTTGCTGTACCTCTACGATTGGCAACCAATCTACCACCTGCCCCTGCACCATTCATATTTCTGCGAGGCCCGGCTACTCTGTTAATTCTTCTTGCGACTCTGCTTTCTAATTTTAAAAGTTAAACAAATCAATCTATATGTTTCTCTAATATCTTGCCCAACGTGTAATCAATTTGAGCAGCTAAATACTCTTCACCTTGATGCTCGTAAATAATATCGTTACCGTTTTCATCAGTAAGGATAACCGCTTCTGCCGCCTTTACCTCAACAACGATATAAGGGCGTTTGCCTGTATAAGCACCTGTAAGAAGTTTGATGGCATCATACTGAATTGGCTTCAACTCAACTTCACCTTCTTCAGGTAATTCTGCATCAGCCGGATATTCTTTACCACCACAAAGGTAGGTGATATACTTCTTTGCGTTGGTAGGCCTGATTTCACGGTATTCGTGAGTTTTCTTACCGGCCAAGATTTCATCAAAATACTTTTGCTTAATACTAAGCGTCAAAATGTTCATAATCGTGTAAATTTAAAAGTTAATAATCATAGTTGCGGGGCAGGGATTCGAACCCCGGACCTCTACCAAGTCAAAGTAGCGAGCTGACCACTGCTCTACCCCGCGATAGTACCCCAAAGGTACTACCACAACCAAAGATAACGAAATATCTTCAATTGTTATACACGACAATCGGCTTATTGTCGTGAACTAAGCCATTTATCACGTCTTTCTCTACATGCCTCTAAGGTAGGCGCACAACAAGAAAAAAGTTCACCGCTATCAGTACGGTAGTCGTACTGGTACATTCTCACTCTTTTTCCTCTCAACCTGGTGTTGTAGGTAGTGTAATTCTCTTTACCAGTTTGGCATACGCTGCAACCATTCTTGTTTATTGAGTTCATAAGATATATGTTTTTTAGGTTTCAATCCTTATAATCATTCATACTACCCCATCCACCAAATATATCTTCATCATTCTCACAATTAAGTCGAGCACGTTCTATTTCTTTATTCATACTATGTGAAAAGCCACTCAAATCTCCTAATGACAGGTCTCCAAATGATGAGTATTCTTGTGTTCTGGGTCTATATGTTTTACATATTCTGTATTTTTCAATACTTTTACATACAGGGTTATCCTTTTCAGACACTTTGTAGGATGTATATTCTCCATTGAATGTAAACGGTGTTTTTAACCTTCCCAATGCTTCCATGTCCTTTATATGCTTGTACATCATTTCAACCGGAAAAGTCATTGGTAAGCGTTCTCTCTTAATCATTATAGCTATCGCATCATATAATGCTTGCTCTTCATCGGTCAGTTTAAACCAGTCAATATTCTCAAAGCACCACATTATATACCCTATGTGGGTAAGTATGATGTACTTTATATCTTGTCCTTTGTATTTACCAAAGGTTAATACTCTTTCTTGATTCATAATCTACAATATTAATGTTTCACATTCAACCTTTCTTCACTTGTATAAGCCACTACAAGCCCAGTTTCATCATGTTGTATGGTGATGTACTTTTCACCCCTTTCTATGGTGGTAAAATCGCACATACTACATAACTTACCCAATACCTTGCCCAGTTGTTTCATCAGTGGGGCTTCGGGGCTGATAACTAAAACTAAATCCGCTTCCATAATCGTGTGTATTGTGGTAGCCCGAAGGCTACCGGATTAAACTTCAGTCAATCTGCCATACGTTTCTTTGCCGTGTTATTTTGACGCCTTGCAAACTCTTTGGCTAATTCGTAATCTGCGAAATAATTGATACGATTACCTGTTTCAGTGTTTACTACCTCATAAACCTTGCAACCATACTCAATTGATTCGCGAACTACATATTTACTCTGCTGGTTCATATTCTTATAGGTTATGCAGGGCTTTCGCCCTGCTGATTAAACATTTAATACCGTAATCTCTTTGTTGCCTATCTCTGTATCTACATTCAGAACCTCGTACTTTTGAGCCTTGTAGTTATAAACAACCTCACATGTATTAAACCTCTGCCATCTTCTCTTTGGTCATAAACAGTGTTTATATGCTGATACATCTTATTACCTAACATGAAGCTTACCTTACCTGTTGTACAGAAGTAAAATGCTACCGCATACTTCAATGTTTTCTTCTCATCAATTTTCTTTGTTGCCATGATCGTATATTTAAGCGTTAATACCAATTGCGTTTCTCATAAAGCCGCTTGCTTGCTCTACTGACATACCCAGCTTCTTTTGAATCAAAATGAGCATACAGCTTACTTGTTCTTTTGTGTTCAAATTGCCTTGTACAAACTCTGACATGATGAACTTCTCTATTGTTCTTTGTTTAATTACTGATGCTGCCATAATCGTATATGTTTTAATTGTTATTACTTCGTTTCTGATGGTGCAAATGTATGGGTTTATAATTACACTTCAAATAGAATAAAGATAAAAATGTAGCTGTTTAATAAACATTAGTAAAAATGCAATTGTAAGGGTATACAATTACACATTTATTAATAAACCAATCTTCTTGATGCAATAAATAGCTACTTTTATTGCATTATTGATTTTATCATATTATATTTGTTCCGTTTATTATAATATACATTTGAAATGGATATAAAAAGCATCATTAAAGAAAAGGGCTACACCATTCAGGATGTAGCAAAAAAGATGGGTGTAAATAGAGTTACTCTTACTCTTACCTTACAAGGAAATCCCACCTACAAAAAGTTGAAAGAAATAGCCGACGCCATTGATTGCAATATAGTTGACTTCTTCCGAGACGAAACAAATAACTCTTCCACTTGTAAAGGAGAAGATAACGAACTCACTGCCCTTATCCAGCACAAAGGAGACTTTTATAAAGCCAGTACCATAGAAGAACTGGAACAAATTGTAGAGAAAATTAGAATAGAGAAAGGAGAATAGGTATGGATTGGATAGATACAAATTCACTTATTAGTATTTGTACTTTCGCTATAGGATTAACCCAATTTTTATTTTGGAGATACATAGCCAAACAGAAATCTTATGAAACTGAAAAAGGAAAAAATCTTGCCACTAAAGAAGATATAGGAGAAATCACTAAAGAAATTGAATCTGTAAAAAATACCTTTACTATTGAAACAGAAAAATTGAAAGCTAAATTAACATTATTCACAAATGTACAATATGGAATCATTTCAGAAGAAAGAAACGCAATCATAGAATTTGTAAAAAGTTTGTATAATTTGGAAAGCTCTATATTTAAAACTCCTACGAAAATTACCGATAATAAAGCTATAGAACGAGAAATGGAGAATATGGACAATGCTCATTATGCCCTGAAATGCGCTCAAGCTCTTTTTAATCTTTACATAGAAGATGATGAACTTAAAATAGAAGCTATAAATTTAATAAAAGACACTGTAAACCAAATAAATATACTGCAAAAAGCCTATGGGGAAATAATGATAAAAAATATAGAAATTGAGTTAAGAAAAAAAGAGGTATACGAAAATACAACAGCCAAGAGAGATATAATGAAAAAAGTTTTTCAAGAAAGACAGGAAATATATACTAACGCTCGCGAAAAAACTACAAATTTGTATTCTTCATATATAAAAGACCGCGCTATTTTTGAAAACAAATGTAGAACTCGAATATATAAATTATTAGAGCCGGAGCACTAAACTCCGGCTTTATTGCAACCATACAAATCTAATAAAATGAAAGCAAGTCACAACTAATTGATTAGCCCTTTGATTCTTAACCGATTGACGATTTCGGTGTAAAGATACTCTATATCCCCGCTGAAATCCCCATAATTCTGATAGAGAAACACGACATCAGCACAGTTGTCGGAAATTGTACTCTTGGACTGAACCCCAAGCACCTTTGACATCTCCTCACGTACCCCTGCTGCCATTTTTCCACCGGCAAGCGAACTTGGAGAAAATAGGTACAGGATAATGAAAATGAACTTCTTCCGCTGGGTTACACTGTCAATATTCGGGGGACATCCCCTTTCATTCAACACCTCAACGAATATTTTGTAAATTTCAAGGATAAGGCTTTTGTCTTTCAAAATCGGGGCGGTCAAGGCATTTTCTTCCTCTGAAAGTTCCGATTTCTCAATACGAATCTTTTTAATACGAATTATTTTGTTAAAATCCAGCTTCATAACACGATTATTTTAAATATAAATAGTATATTTGCATCATAATCGTGTGAGGAGCTGATTCATGGTCGTGCGTGGGTTGGCTCTTTCTTTTATTTAACAGACTTATCCTTTTCCTGAATAACCCGATTTTTCTCGTTCACCTCCCTACCCCACATCATAGCGGAATAGATGGCTTTTGCATACAAAAAGAGTTCCTCACAACTGGTAAGGAACTCAACTCGAAAGGCTGCGCATTTCGCATCAGTCCAAACTGTTTCATTTCTACTCATTGGCTATTTGTTAATTTTGTAAATCTATTACGTTAATGGTTAACATACATATCCGTTTGCTAAACCATGTTATAAGATGGCTGAACAAAGGCTCATAATTTGCATAACTCCCACAAATCCGTACCTTTGCAATGTGTTTTTTATAGTATTAGATTAAGGTTAAACAAAGATTGGCTGTCTGGGATAGATAGCCTTTTTTGTATCTATCAGTCACCTTTGTTCTCATCCCTATACTTATGCTTCCAATAGCTATTTAAACAGTTATATACAGTAACGCAGATTATCAAAACTGTTACAACAAACCAATACCAATCAAATTCCATATCCTACTTTATTACATTCCACTCACTTTCCATAATCACATAGTCACACTTGTTGCATCGATGCAGATAAGTCGGGAACGGAGCCGTCGTATAATCTTCGACAGCTATTTCTATACTGCCACATTCCGGACACTCAATTTTTACCTCTTTAATACCGGAATAGTCCCAGAAAGACAGTTTCCCTTTCACGTTCTCAATAGGTTTGGAGTAAAGGATAGGATTAGCCAGTACCCAGTTATAAACTCCTTTCTCTGCCCAGATGGAAGAGTAATCCACAACACAATCCACAATTTCGACACTTCCAATAATAGCAGAATTTACATATCCATTGCCGCAAATAATCTCACTCTGGAATCCAAGTGAAAAGCTATCCCATTGCCTTTTCGTAAATACACTATTAGGATTAATCATTTCCACGGGGACGGCGCTTGAATGAATCAGCACCCTCTGCCCTAAGTATTTCTTAGGACACGGCCAAGTTCGGTTCTCAATGTCTTTAATACCGTGGACTATCAAGGATGCCCAAGGTTGTTTTATGGTTATTGCTTTCATAAATTATTTTTTATATTTACATTTGCGGAAAAATTTAATCTCAAATCGAATGAAAACTGAAACGGATGAATCTAAGTATTTTGTAGCACCACACAGATTAGTAGAAATAGAGGAAGAAAGAAAGCATATAGAGAATATATTTTATGCCAGATTTAACTACTTCATTTTGTTTTTTACCCTCTTTCTAAGTATAGAAGTCGCTATTTTCTTAGGAGATGCTATCCAAGCTGAATATAAATTAACTATACTGATAATATTATCTTTTTTAGGCTTTATTATATCAGCATTTATTTGTTGTACACTCCTTAAAATCAGAAAAGCGTTGGAAGTAACACTCAAATACAGGGACAGAAGTTCTATAACTGCCAAACTCATACGAGAAGACTTAGGAGAAAGGAAAAAAGGTTGGAATAGATATTTCTGTTCAGCAAACTACATACTCAGTTTTACAATTCCTCTTTTATGTAGTTTGTTCATGCTGTTGATTGGCGGCCTGCTAATATGCTGTAAATACATGCACATAGAGCTATTCGTCCTTACTAAATGTCCATAATATATTGAATCCAAGTTTGGTAATATACTTCTAATTTCTATTTCACAATTTTACTTTCTTTTCCATAATCAATCTCCTTTCTCCTTAATCCGTTCCAGTACATCCTTGTTTGCTTCGAGTATCTCATCGAATGAGGGGATAGGTTTCCAATGAGTAACATATCCAGTCTTGATGTAGGGATATATCCATTTATTCACTTCTCGCATTGCCATTTCATCAATACTACCATCAACATATTTCACTTGACACATGCCTTTTGCTAGTTCGTTAGGTATTGCATCCTCTACGCTTATCCACGGTGATTGCTTTGCCTGCCATTCAGCACCAGCCTTGAAACCTCTCGTCAGCCCATTGTCATAATCGACCACATTTTTTACCTTAAAAGGCAGTTTATCTAAATTATTGGATTCATAATTGGCAAAGTTCATTGCCGCTTCTTCTACTGTCTGTCTCATAACTATTTAGAATATTGTTGTCTCTTTGTACAAGTACCAGTACCAAATGCACCAATCGGGCAATCATCACAATAAAAAGTTACGCTTCTATAATCTACATCACTCCCACATGGATGTTCACTAAGCTCCATAACTTTTTCATTCAGAAGCTGTACATCTTCTTTGAGTTTATCTACCTCACTAATAGGGGTTAAAGCTCTATATTCTTGTTCTGTTAATATGTATTGCATAATTCCTTACTATTCAGTTATGAGCAAAAGCCACCGGTTTCCGCTCGTGTTAATACTTCATGTGCAGAAATGGCTTCTTTTTGCACACGTTAATCTCAATTCATTTCTCTTTTTCTATTCCGCTCGCTCTGTACCTCTGCCATACACATCTTGCACCATGACGCTTTCAGATGGTATTCCTTACCGTTACGACGGGCTATTCTATCGAAGAACCGGGATAATGGAAGTGCTCTACCGCAACGGGTGCACAGTTTACGCTCCACTCCGTCAACCACCACCCGGTTACGGGGTTTCCTCCTCACGATTTCACATGGTCCGCATTCGGACGCACCGTACCTCCTGCAATAGGCAAGTGAGTGCTTGCCGCACTTGGCGAAGGAGGTGCAATCCGAACGGGGAACTATCTGGTGAATGTTCATACGGCATCATTCATTAAGTCGAACAATGTGGGTGCGCTGACCTCCATCTCTGCCTCATACAGATATGAAAGACTATCTTTCCAGTAGTCGTAATTGAGTTCGGTTGACAGACCTTTCCTCCCCAGATTGATAGCGCAATAGGGAACGGTGCCGATACCTCCGAACGGGTCAAACACCAGTTCACCCCTGTTTGAATACCGTTCAATCAATCTTTCGACAATATCTAACTGAAGGGGACAAATATGATTCTGCCGTTTCTTCTGCGACTGCTTGGTATTGAGCGTGCGCATACGGGTGACATCATCCCATATCCAATCTTTCTTGCTTACCGGGTCAACGGCCATGAACGTTTTAGGCAGCTTTCCGTATGTTTCCAATTCCTCAGCGAATGATACATGTTCCTCGTAGTTATATATATGCTCACGTTCGTAGTTCCTGAACAGATGGCGTATCTTATCTATTCCGGCTCCTTTCATGTCCTCATAGCTCAATAGAGAGTTACCAGAAGATTTCCAACTTGCATGGGCATCTATCTGCCAACGGGCAAGCGAATATTCACTCTTATTCTTTGTCACCGGCAAATCAGCATAGGCTCGTGAGGTATCAGAAGGCAACTTTCGGAAGAGAAGAACATATTCCGGGCAACCGATACCCATCTTTGAACCGTCCTTGCACATCTCCGTATATCCAAGCCGATAAGTCTGGTTGTTCTCCCTTACCACATCCGTATCCACCGTGATGCGCCCCATGTAGCGGAAACCGTGTTTCATGTAGTGGAATACAGTCATTTCACTGAACGGGTCGATAGTGGGCATACCGTCACCCGTAGCGTTGCCAAACAGTACACGGTCTTTCACATGGATGCAAGCTAACCTACCGGGTTTAAGAATACGCATAAGCTCCGGTGTAAGATAATCCATCTGCTCGAAGAACTTGCCGTTGTCCTCATTATGCCCGAAGTCGTTATAGGTCGGAGTGTACTCATAGTGGTTGGAGAACGGGATGCTGGTTACAATCAAGTCCACCGAATTACTTTCCATAGTCTGGCATTCAAGAACATTGTCATTATTGATTGCCCTCCACAGTTTGCCGGACTTTTCTTCCCTGCTGGCAAACATCCACCGCATCATCTTCTCCTCTGCCTGCAAGCCGAACAAACCGTTCTCGCGGACTATATCGGTCATCTTGGCTACCATCTCGCGGTGTTGCGCCCACTTCTGCATGAAGCTCTTGTATATCTCTCCCTCACTTTCCGCATAGACCAGATAAAGGTCAACCGGATGCTGCTGCATGAAACGGTAGATACGGGCTATCGCCTGGAACTTGTCGTTGAAACGGTAGTCGATGAACATGATTGCCTTATGGCAGTGGTACTGGAAGTTCAAACCTTCACCAAGCATCTCCGGTTTGGCAGCCAGATATTTCAGACGGCCGTCCTTAAAGTCCGCTATCACTTCGTCGGCTTCCTCATCATCCTGCGAGCCGTACACAGCCTTACATCCGGGTATGGCATCACACAAAGCCTTCCGTTCATTCTCCAGGTCATGCCATAAAAGGAAATGATCGTCTTTGTTTTCAGGACGGTTAATGATTTCCACCACACGGACAATCTTTTCCTGCATGTTGTCCCGACGTTCTTTCGCTGCGTCGGCAAGTCCGAGAGCAGCCTCACGGAACATCTTCACTTGTCCGTCACGGTCGGTTCCGGCAGTGGAGTTATCAACACTAACCACTTCTTCATGTACACGCAGTTCCGGCAATTCATATCCGGTATCGGGGTAACCAAGGTCGGACGGTTTGGTGAGGAACAACGCCCATGTACTTACCCACAACCAGAACTCCTTCTCCTTGTGCGGATAAAGGGTAAGGTTATTCGCCTTCGTGCTGTCACGCTGAAAGAAACGGGTAAGCGCCTGCCCGGTATCCATCACACCGAGATAACCGGCATAATGTATCAGTTCCTTATATCTGTTGGGCGATGGCGTGGCGGTGGCGACAAAGCGGTAGGGAACATCCGCAAACAAGGGAAGGAACTCCTGATAGGTCTTGGTACCGAAACCACGTAATACGCTCGCTTCATCCAATGATGTTGCGGTGAAGTAGGAAGGTTCTATTCTTACACCATCTTCACCGTCGCGCACACGCTCGTAGTTCGTAACCATGATGTCAGTCGGGCATATCATCACATCAGCCATAGCTCGTACATAGGTCACTTTCATGTGCAGATGTTGTTCCGCTTGTGTAAGGAACTCGACCACTACACGCTTGGGGCATACGATTAATCCTTTGCCGCCTTTGTGTTTCAAGACTACCCGAAGTATCTCCAACTGGGTTACGGTCTTCTGCATACCGAAACTGGAGAATATAGCACGGCATCCACCGGATATTGCCCAACGAACGGTATCTTTCACATGGGGATATAACGACAAGGTTAATTCATCCGGATTGACCTCGAACCCGGTCTGACGGCTGATGGCCATCTTGTCTTTTAAAAATTCTATATATTCTTTCATTAAGCTACTTCTTTTAATTTCTTCAATCTTAACTCTCTAAGTTTTGCACAAAGTGCTTCGGCATTCTTCTTTGCCTGTGTAACCTCTACCGCATTTCCGATAAACTTCTTCTGGTCAGCTTGTGTACCAACTAACACATAATCCTCCGGAAAGCCCATGATACGTTTTAGTTCAGGAATGCGAAGCATCCGCATTTTAATATCCACTATGCCATACAGTGCCATGAACTCCTTTATCTTCACGGTCATAGGACTATCATTGTCGTAGATTTCAATCGCTACCTGACCGCTTTCTGTTGCTACCAGATAGGGCGGCATCTTATCCATTCGTGCTATCAGGGTGAAGCAGGGGTTATCAACGGAGCCGCCAGCACTGTTGAACTGTGGATTCATCAGATAATGCCATTTCCGGTTTGCGGTTATTGTCTGTGCCGGTTCCTCTATGTTGCTACCAATATTTGAGAAAGAAGTATTCATAATCCAAAGCTTGCATGTTATAAGTTTTTGCTTGGGATTGGTTAAAATTGCCGGACAAATATTGTCAATACTTGTATGTTGTCCTCCACCGGAATACTCATTGGCGATAAACCTTGGAGTTACTAATGATAATCTGTCTTTTGTTGTAACTGTCGCAGACGGCTCGTCTACCGAACGGTTAAAGCCGTTCCCATAGTGCGCTGACACGAAGGCATGATGGTCCCTGCATGTGATTGTTCCGGCAGGCTCTTCCACTGATACATTCTTGCTTTCGGGATGTCCGCTGAATTGTTTGGAAAGAAAGCAAACTTGCGCTACTCCAAGTCTGTTTTGTGTTGCTACCACCGGACATGGTTCGTCAATCCCAGGAGCGTTATATTTCCCCGTACGGCTCATAGAATTATACTTCACGAGGAAGGCATCCTTTCCTCCGGCTACAAACTTGATAAGTCCGGCATAGATACGCTCAAGCGTTTTCTCTGCAAGAGGCTTTTCCCTGAAGATGGTAGTTCCTTCATCAGAGAAATCAAGCACATCCTTTACCGGCTTCCACTTCTCCAGCCGCGAAAACATATCTTGCCTACCACCCTTACAGTGGGTCGGTTCAGGGAATACTATCGGCAAACTCTTTTTAGCAAAGATGCCGAAGAAGCGTTTTCTTGTGGTATAGGCGCCGAAATCGGCAGCATTCAGGATACGGTGTTCAAAGTTGTAACCATATTTTTTCACGTTGCGTACCCACTTCTGATAAAGTCTTCCTTTATCCATGCTGATAGGTTTCCCATTCTCATCCATATCTCCCCATGACATAAACTCTTCTACATTTTCAATCTGAATGTAGTCAGGGTCTATAACATCAATATAACGGAAGAGATGTTCTGCCAGCGTCCGGCTATCAGCATCTCTCGGTTGACCGCCTTTAGCTTTCGAGAAGTTGGTACACTCCAAAGAAGCATGAAGCATTATCATCGAATCAGGATATAATTCACGGATACGTTCAACAATAGTATTTATCGGTGAAAGCTCCAGTGTACGAATATCCTCAATGAAATGAAGTGCATCAGGAATGTTGGCATCATGTGAAAGGACAGCATTCTTATCGTGATTCACACAGCAAACGACTTTTGCACATCTATTGCCATTTAAACGGGCTTCTTCCACGCCTTCCGACAAACCACCGGCCCCACAGAATAGGTCTATGACAAATAATTCAATGTCGGACAACCCTTCTAAGCTGCATAATATCTCTTTCAATGATTTCATAACTCAATCAATCTCCTTCGGTTTCCAGTCATTAGGAACTTTTGCCCATTCTCTGAAAGCACTGTTGAATCCGTCCAAATCGGAAAACATATCCATCTTGGCGGTATCGGTGGTTACAAGGGTGGCGAACTCTTTGAAATACTTGTCGGCAACTCTAACAAAGTCGTTGTGCAGCTTCTTCAAGTTTCCAAGCAGAAGACCGTTTTCAGCCATTAAGTCGCTCGCTTCTTCCACCAAGCTGTTGGCTTCACAGTTCAGCAGGTGTGCAGCGGATAGCAACATGTTCATTCTGTCAATGCTACCATTGGCTACGGCGGCGTCAATTAGTTGTTTTCTTGGTTTCATAATCGTGTATCTTTTTTTCATCAGTTACAAGTAAGTCCTTAAACAATAGTCCGCTATCCAGTAGCAGACAAAATAAAAAGCGGCATACGCTGTCAGGATTGACAGAATAGTCGCTATCAGTTTTATATCTTTCATCTTCGGCTTTCCCCCTCGATTTTTATCACATTGAACATCTCTTTCACCCGGTCGGCAATATAATCCCCATACCGTTGGGAAAACTCCTTGTCCGGGTCCAGATTGGTAGTCATGTGGGTGTAGAAACAATATCTCTGCTCATAGCGCAGTTGCAAGACGGTCTGAATGGCATTGATGCCCGTACCAAAGTGTTTGGCATCCATAGGTTCCCGTCCCACCTCGTCAATGGCAAGATTGTGCATACATGACCTGTCTGTGTATAGGTTCAACCCGACAATTCCTTTCTCGGCAAACAGCAAGGCAATCTCGGCAGCACTGGTGAACTGAAAGGTCAATCCGGCATCCGCACCGCCAATACAATAACGGGCAATTTTTGCCGCATAGTTCTGTAATCCTTTCAGCAAAGTGGACTTGCCCACCCCAATAGAGCCGTGTAATAATAATCCCTTGCTTACATCCAATATTCCGGGAATCCCCCAAACCCATTGATAAAGGGCTTTCAATAATTGGCGATTACTATCATCAACCATAAAGACTGGCGAGATTGTCTTCATAGATACTACGAGTTGGTTGCGCCAATACATGTCAACCTGCTCCCTGCTCCATTGCTTATGGTTAGCTCTGTTTGCCGAAGACAATTGATTTGATACCGGCAGAGCTTTCGTCCGGCTTTGCATCTGTTTTCCGATTGCTTCCATTGTATTTTAAATTTAGCCATTCTTGATAATCTCTCTCCGTTCCAGTAAACACCACACCTGTCCAACCAGATTCTATCGCTCTCTCAACCTGCCTGATAGCAAATTCTTCTTCAAATTTGGAAAGTTTATCAAGTGAAAGTTGCAAAGCGTAATTAAGTTTCTTTTTCCATTTCGGTGTCTGACGAAGCGTTTCCCAAGCGGACATGAATGCTATTGAAGAAAACGGATAGACCAGAGGTTTTTCATCCTTTATCTCCTTTCGGGATTTTTTCTTTGGAAGTGGGGAGCTCTCGTGCGTATGCGCGAGACTATCCTCTTGTTTTATGTTTATATTATCTATAATATGTGGAATTTGACTTTCATCCGCAAAATTTACGGATGATATTGCGAATGATGTTATTTTATCATTCGCAAATTTTGCGGATGATGTTGAAGATGATATTGAGGAGGTGTCTATATTACTACTAACGTTTTCACCCGCAATATCATCCGAAGTTTCATCCGCATTTTTTGAGGATGATATTGCGGGAGATATTGAGGACGATATAACATCATCATCTATGCTTTTGACAAATGAATAATAGCATCCTATACGTCTATCCTTGCTGGTTTTATAGTATATGAGCTGAGCGCCAGCAAGACTTTCCCTTGATTTACGCAAAGTATTATCAGATATATCCAAATTAGCACAGAGCAGGCTACTACGGATGAAAAACACTTCTTTCCACTTCATATCATTACAGATAGCAACAAGTTCGTGATAAAGAGCCTGAGAAGCTGTAGAAAGATAAGTGTCACCCCGAACCTTACGGAGTTTGGAAATCAATTGATAGCTGTTCATAAATGAAAATATCTGTTTGCCGCACATTCATCAAAAGACTTCACACGCTCAATAAGATGTTTCTGTCTTTGTCTGAAGGCTAAATTATTATCATACTTATTATGACATTCCCTGCATAATCCAACGACATTTAAGGGATTGGTATAGTGTTCCGGGTACATACTCTTAGGAACAAGATGTGCAGCGTCCGACATCGGTCTACCACAAATTGCACAACATGGAGGTAAGTTCTTCTTTATTGCAGCAACCTCTCTATTCAACTGTGCTTGTTTCCTGCTTATCTGTCTCATGGTCAAATAAATTAGTATTACGGTGTTTTTGAATCAATCTTTCAACACGGTCTATTTCACTATCAATAAATTTTTCTTGTTTTTTTGCTGGTACGTAAAGTACCAGAGGAACGAATACAAAAATATTTCTTTTGCAAACGACGAAGTTTTACGACCTCATCATAAAATTGTTTTGCATTCATACAATGACAAGTTGTTGATTTAGAATTAAAAGCCTCGAAGCGCATTCTACGGGATATTACATATAATTCTCATGCAGTTCAGTAGCACTGCTCACTTGATAGCATCGGGGACACTATCCGCATACGCATTACAGAAATAACCATTTGCAACCGAACACTTTCATGTCCCCTTTCCAACACAAGTTTGTGGGAACAGGTGGATTCGAACCACCGACTACCGTTTGTGGTGCTCTCCCGTTAAGCTAAGAGTATATCTTGAGAGACTCGAACTCTCAACCTTCCACCACACACGGCGCTCTATCCGCTGAGCTACATTCCCTCATTTACCCGCCATATCTTCACAGACCGGGCAGGCAGGTTAACAAAGTTATCTTTCATGAACCTTCGCATGGCACTCTTCACAAAGAGTTACCAAACAACCCAAATGTTCCAATTCATGTCCGACAATAGACATACCGCCTATCTGGTAGGTTTTATGATGAATCTCCAGATTATAGGTCTTGCCACACATCCGGCAACAGTGTCCGTCACGAACACGAACCTTACGTTTTACTTCTTCCCAATAGGGGTTATTCTTCAAACTCGTCTGATACTTCGACGGCCTTCCTTTCTTGTACTTCAGTCTCGTCATAGTTCTCCTCTTTTCTCCATGGACTTTCTTCAATCGAAACTCTGTGCCACTCATGGCGTTGTATAGGAATTATCTCACCGTTATTTTCATCAAGGAAATCCTCAATCCAATGTTCTAACCATACATTCTGACCTTCCTCTTCCCAAACCTCTACAACTTCCTCGCCTTTACCAAATTTGCGAAGATTCTTACGGGTATCCTTAACCTCAATATCCGGTAATTCATACCCAAGGGATTTAAATGCTTCCTGGTTCATTTCACCCGAATTGAACAGGTCATTATATTCATGCTTAGGAATCTCTTGCACCAAAGCCAAACGAAAAGCTTCATTCACCCATGAATAATACAAATAATACCCCATTACTGGAATGCGGAAGGTATCAATCATCTTCAAAGGATAATCCTTGAGACCTTTTTTAGCCAAATTAACCAAGTCTTTGAATTGGGTGTTTAAAGCCGAAATCTTTGCTTCAAAATCTTTCTTCTCTGCATTGAATTTTGCCTTCAGACTTTCAAACTGGCTTTCAAGTTCCGGTATTTGTTCCTCGACTATTTCACCATAATTGGCACGAATAATGGATATTTCATACTCATCCATCACCCGGTTAGCAATTACATCCTTTTCTTGGATGGTTACAAAATGTTCCGAAAGTTTTTTCTTCACATCATCCATGCAAATGCAATCAGGAAAAATCACTTCGGGGAATTTTACTGTTGTCGGTAATTTGAATATTATTTCATCCGGCAAATAATCTTTTAAATCTGTCATTTCTTATTGTTTATTCGTTTAATCATTTTCTTGCAACGCCTGCATAAATCTTGAGCGGGGGAAGTCTTAGGCGCATACTTCTCTATTCTTTCAGAACATTGCCTAAGAAGACGCTCTATCGTTTGAATATCGGTTTTGCACAGTTCCATTCATTCAAAATCATCAATGGCCACCGGATGAAGCAGTTTATGGCTCCATTCAGGAAGCTGCATGTCGATAATACCACGGGCACCTTCTTCTGCCTTGGCATCATAGCCGGGAAACCATTTCTTTTCAAAGCAATCTTTAACAATCGAAAGAGCGTAGTGATACTTATATTTCCCATTTGCCAAATCATCGGGAGACCAGAAGAGAACGGCTACATCATAAGGCTCTACCGTCTGCAACATAATCATTATAGTTACATTGAATTTTCGCCCGGTAATACTGCTCATTACTTCCTGATACATACCTTCTGAGAGCTCGTACTTGAGTTTGGCACAATCGTAGTAGAACTTACCAAGGTCATCGGCACGTGTGGTCTTAAAAGAGATTACGGCATTCACACCGATATTCTCTTCTATATTGAAATAATCCGGTCGAACCCTTACATCAAGTTGGGTTTCCTTGTCTCGTCCATAAAAAGAAACTTCCGAACAAGCACCTTTTAAAAGCTGCTGTATGATACCACCACCATACCAGTAGTAGTTCCTTTTCAGAGCATTAATAATCATGCTCATTTCTTCGCTGATGAAAGAATACCCCAAATCAATGCAGGTTTGTCTCAATCTATCCCGGTATTCTTTTAAAACATTGAAATTCCAATTAACGGAAGGAATATCATCTTCAACCTCTTTCACATAGCCTGCTTCTTTCGCTAATAGTTCATTATAATACCGAATCATAGCTAACACCCCTTCTTTGGACGCCTGATTACAATTAGGCTCTACTTTTACAAGTTCAAATAGACGTGGTTCCAGAAATGCCATGTGGGCAAAGGTTCCTAATTGAAAGTGAGGCTTCTCTTTCTCCTCAAAAACCCGTTCCCAATCATAATAGAAAGAGCGCGGTGTTTTAAGAGCATTTTTCAAATTAGAGGAAGAAATATACTTACTTTGAAGATACATTTCCATAGGGTCACGTTTTACACTTCCATTAACACTCAATTCCATCAGGTCAATATTGACAGGAGGCTCATTACAGTTCAAGGCGATAAAATCCAAAACAGTTTCTTTGGTAGGATAATCTTCCGGATTATAGGCAGAGGGGTTAAGTTCTTCCCCCTCTGAAAAATCATCAATATTAAAATCCTCCATCATCCGGCAACAGGTAGGTTAAGACGAAGAGGTCTTACAGACCAATTGTCAGACTGAAAATTATTGGTCTTATTCTTTTTCTTACCCATGTAGGTAATTTTAAGAGGCATACCACTTTTGAGAGAACCGTTTTCTAAATATTGTTCCAGAATACCAACCAACCTACGGGAACCGTTTGTCACTGTCTGAACAGTACCGTTTACTGTCTTTTCAAGAAATGTGGCACAATCCAAATCAATCAGTTCGTCCGGATTAGTTGCACTCAAGACCTTTTGTGGTTTGATTTCCACAAAAAACATTTTCTTGAACTCACCAGCATGTTCAGGCGTCCAGTAGTTGCCACACAAATCTATTGGCAACTCCTGCGCATCTTCCAAAGAAGGAAGTTCATTCTTACTTAAATCCGCTGTTTGGATTTCAAATGCAGAATCTCTTAATACTAAATCTTTCTCATTACTCATAATCGTAAAATTTAAAGGGTTAATTATTCTCTTTCTGTAGAATAGCATCTACATCACTTTTTCGGTACAATCTCTTACCTCCTATTTCCAACCTGCACAAATATCCAATTTTATGCCATCTCCATAAGGTTGACTTATCGGTATGTAGAATCTGACTTGCCTCTTTAATGGTCAAGTAGTCCTCTTCCGGTCTGATGAAAGAGTCCCTGATACCTCTCACTGTCTTTTTTACAAGATGTTCTGCGAACTCTTTCAAATCAGTGGACTTTATAGTCAAAGTAACATTGGCACCACTATTTAAAATATCCTCCATGTTCATTCTCTTACCCTTTCTATATGTCCAATTCTAAATCTTCGTAACCTCCTCATATCACCTTGTTCGTGGCAAAGCGACAGAGAAAATATACACAGTAAGCAACATGCGACGGACACACGGACTATAGGCGAAAAATCCATTGTGAGCCTCACACCGGCTATCCGTTCATAAAGCATTGTTGCAAGTTCTCTCCCATTCCGTACATGCAATATTTCAAAAGCCTTTTGCAATTGGTTATTAATCGTGCTAACCGCCCGGCATTTGAAATTGGCGATTTCCTTTTTCTCATACCCTTGTGCATACATCCGTGCTGTAATCTCGCATTCAGGGGTGAGTTCTGTGAATACCCGTTCCATAATCGTGTGAGTTAGATGACTATGACTCCCTTTTTACAACGACAATACCTTTTTTCGGATAAGACTTTGAAGCCCATTTTTTACCCTCAAGAAGATGCTTGGCATTTAGAAGTGATACGTTGTTGCGGATTGTCTCAAGTGAAGATATAGGCAGCTCTATCGTGGCTCCTCTCTTCATGTTTCTCATTTTCTCTTTACTTTCTACCTTTTCCATAAATGTTATATTAGAATGATTGGTGGGCGTTGACGGACTCGAACCGCCAGTCTCCTCCAATGAGGTGTGTTAACCATTACACCGAACGCCCCAATAAGAAAGGTGCGCTATCTTCACAGACGGTACACCCAGTACAAACACAAAATAAAACACGACAAAACAGTTTATACTAACACTTTTCATGTAACTCCATGCCGGTTATCACTGCAAGTATAACAGACAAAATAAACATTGCAGATGTCAACACGATTCCCGTCATGTACAAAGGGCCATCCTTTATTATGGAATTACATAATATCATTGTCATACAAAGCAGTACAAGCAACGAAAAAGAGAACATAACTATCTTCATAACATCGTCATTGCAACCAGTTCATCACTATAGAATTCTACAAAATCGTGCTTTCCGAACTCTACCATTACTTTATCCCCATTGATGGCGCAAATCGCCCCAATCTTGCTTTCCCATCCGGGATGTTTACACTTAACCGGCATACCTATATATGGCATACGTGATTTATACATACTTTTTCCCATACTAATCGTGTGATTTTAAATTTTACCGCCCGTACAAGGATGAGGTAAAGCGGTGCGCACTTCGCTTTGCCCGTGGCTTTTAGTACGGTAGTAGCACTAACCTTTGCTGCGGTTGTGTACCCTACCCGATTCTCGCTATCGGATGCCAGTCTTTAGCTGTCAATAGGGCTATATTGTCGATGTGCGTGTCGGTCGCCTAATCCGTCATTACTTACACCTCAAAGACTATGGTTACACATCTATTAATTGTTAAACATTGCACAGCTCGCAAGCCCCAACTTGCTTATGTGCGTTCGTTATCTTTGGTTGGCAAAAACGGCTTATGAATTACACCGTAATTGCTTTCACAGACTTATCAAAGAACCAATCAATAGTACCCTACCCGATTCTCGCTATCGGATGCCAGTCTTTAGCTGTCAATAGGGCTGTCGTGCGTGATATAATCGTGTGATTAATCATCGTAAAAGAACTTCTCGCCCGGCTTTCTGAAAAGCCTATAACTTGCATACAAGCAGCCTAATACTATCAACGCCTCTATCATACAGCCATTCTATCAAGTTGAAACTCTATGTAATCAATCTCTTCTTGAATAATCTCTAAGGCCTCTTCTTTGGTATCGGTATTACAGAAAGCACAAGCCTCTGTGTCAGACATCTTATCAACTCTATCAAGGTCTATACAAGCCTTATCCAAAGCCTTTTCAAGCCCGTAGGCTTCTACACTGTCACATACTCTAAACTGTCTCATATCAGGCGATTTTTAAAAGGTTAGCCTTTTTATAGCATCTGAACTCTTGGCGTTCTGTATCGAAATAAGTTTGAACGGTGTCGTTTTTCTTTCTGTTGTCAGTACCAGTGATGGCTGGCATCAGCTTTTCATTTAGTGTACCGTAGGCTTCTCTCACAGAACCGTCCACCTTTTGAAAGTAGAACTTCACAATCTTGCTTTTCATCTGCAATTTCAATTTCATGTTAGCCCAAGCGCATTTTAATGCTTCTGACATCGTGAAACCGTTCTTGCGAACGAACTGCCATGCAAGGCTCATAACTTCATGTAAAAAACTCTTCGTGCTCATAATCGTGTGATTTAATATGTTTATACTATTTGCATCATCAATCATTTAGTTTATCTTTGCTACGTGATTGATTGATGATGCAAATATATGAACTTTATTCATATAATCAACACTGTATATGAACTATTTTCATATACAAACGGTTAATTTATGTTTCATGGCTGTAAATCAAGAATTTAAAAACACAATCAATAGGATTAAATATGAATATTCACTCAATCAATCCCAAATTGCTGATAGATTAGGGGTTAAAAAGACATACTTATCTGATAT
The DNA here is from genome assembly GCF_003602695.1 of Bacteroides sp. AM07-18. Lineage (NCBI taxonomy): Bacteria > Pseudomonadati > Bacteroidota > Bacteroidia > Bacteroidales > Bacteroidaceae > Bacteroides > Bacteroides sp. AM07-18. The sequence goes on along the minus strand of NZ_QTLM01000001.1, from coordinate 399,999 downwards.
GATAAATGGTCGCGTACCGTATAATGAAACAATGAATAAAAAAGTCAATGATGTTTTCCCCTTGCCGCCAATGAACAAAGTTCATATACAAAAAGAAGACACATTGAAAATCTCGACCTCCGACATTAAAGAAGGTGACTATTCTGGAACATTGGTTTATGATATGGATGCAACTTGCGGAACTGATGACAGAGATATTTATTTCACGCAGGAAGATATTATAGGTTCAGTCAACTTGCCAGGCATTAACAAGGAATCTAAAATAATACGTGCCAATGGTGACTCTATGGAACCCAAAGTGTACGATGGTAACATGGTTGTTATTCGCGAGATTCATAATTGGGATGATATATTTTATGGTCAAATGTATCTCATACTATTAGATGAATACAGGATGATTAAATACATAAGGCGATACGAGCAGGATGAAACAAATTATATTATCCTTCGCAGTGAAAACCCGCTATATGATGATATAAAACTCCATAAAAATAAAATAAGAAAGTTGTTTGTGGTAGAGAATGTACTGTCTGTTAAAACCCAACTATAAAACATGAGATTCAACCAATACACTTGGAACTTATATAAAAATTCCCCAGAAGGAGAAGCCACTATATCCAGCTTTTCTGATAGAAAAGAATGGATTGAAAAAGAGCAGATATTAGAGAAATACAATCCAAGATTGAAAGATAGTTTTAATAAAGATACCATCTGTAATATATTGGAGTGTTTTTGGTGTTATAAAGTATCAGAATATGAAAATATAGAATTTCCCGAATTAGAACAAGCTGGCATCTTATATGAAGAAATCATATCTACCGGGCTACGAATAGAAAATGAACAAGTATTAGATATTGGCGACTTCGACCGGATGCTTGAATACATTCCGTTCTTATCAATAGAACTAAATTACCTGCTTGGCGATTACTTCTTCCCATACCTCTATATTGACCGATTCTATGAACTAAAAAAGTTAGCCGACCATTTTGAAATAGAATTGCCACCAATCCCCAAGAAGCCTAACTACAAAAGCAGGTGCATGTATTATTGGGAACTATGCAAGGTGTTCTACCAGTTCAGAACAGAAAATAGCTTGACACCCGATGAATTGAGTGCATTCATGTACGACTATGTGCCAAATCTCCTATATATGGAGGAAAAAAGTGAAATTCCCAAACCATCACAAGCATGGTTTATTGGGGGATTGATTAGAGGGTATGGCGAGCAATGGACTACCGGATTTTGGCAGTCAAACCAGGAAACGAAAAAGGGAGATATTCTGATTCATTACGAAACAGTACCTATTAGTGCAATCACTTGTTTGTGGACAGCACAAACCGATGGTATTATCGACCCGTTCTTCCACTATTACAGCAACACTTATATAAGCAACAGAATAGACATTCCTCACATCACATTAAAAGAGCTTCGGGAAGATGAATACTTCTCCAGCCACCCGCTCATAAGAAAGAACTTTCAAGGAGTAAACGGATGGCCAATGAGTAGTGAGGATTACTCCGAACTTCTACGGATGATAAAGGCGAAAGGGTTTGATACAGAAACCTTACCAAAGCTGTATGCTCCTTCACTACCCCAAAATGTAAGCATAGATATAGAATGGGACGTAGAGCAACAGTTATTAGAACCTTTGCTTAACTCTATGGGATGGTATGAGAACAAAGACTTCATTCGCCAATTGCCAATACATGCAGGACGTGGGCATCGAATATTTCCCGACTACGCTCTGCATTACGACAACAAGCCAGACGAAGAAAAAGCAAAGGTCTTAATTGAGGCAAAATTCTACATGAAGAACAATCAAGAAATAGAAGAAGCATTTTTGCAAGCTCGCTCATACGCTTGCCTCCTTGAATCTACTGTAATAGTCCTCTGTGATAAACAATGCTTAATCGTTTATGAGAAGAAACAAAGTTTTGACCGAGACAGTTATAAGAAATACTACTGGGGAGAACTTGAAAATCCCGATGTGTTCAACGAATTAAAGAACAAACTAAATCTATAAAATAATGAGAAAAATAACGTTTTTAGTAATGATAATATTAAGCTGCCTTGCTTGTAGTGATGGCAAAAGTGAATATATACAATCTGTCTCCCATGTTAATTCATTAATAAATGAATATCGTAAAGAATACAACCAAATTTCAACAGAAATGACAAATATAGCGTTGGAAGACTTTTCTAAAATTGATTCATATAGAAATAATAATCAAAGTAAAATTTTAAAATTAGAAAAGAAAGCTTCAACTGTTGTCAGCGAAATAGATAAGTTACTCTCTGCCAAATATAAATCTGAAAAGTTAAACAAGTTATTCCAAGACACAAGACAGGATATCATGGAGAGCCTATATAACACGAAATATGAGATAAACCGCTCATCCTATGCAGAGAGGGAATACACTATAACTACAAATCAATTAAAATACATGCAGCAGTATGATATTGAATTTAGAAGCCTCGTTGCAAATTAATAAAGAACAAACTAAATATCTAAGATTATGATTGACTTTCTAACCATCATACTCCTAATATTCGGAGTACTGCAAATCATCCTCTTCTTCAAGGTATGGGGAATGACGAATGACATCAAAGAGATAAGGAACAAGTACCTTAAAGACGAGGATGAGAAACGAAGACAAAAAGCAGAATACGACCCATCTCCTAAAATCAGCGGTGGGGTTAAAACAACAATATAGCCGGAATTATTTCCCGGCTTTTTCTTTCCCTATTCGCAAGTTGTGCAAATGTTGTGCAACTATCATAAAAAGAAAATGCTAACAAGTTGTAAATGAACCTATTAGCATTTTTCCTTGTGATTCCGTTGCGATTCGAACGCAAGACCCACGCCTTAGAAGGGCGTTGCTCTATCCAGCTGAGCTACGGAACCAGCCTTAATTGCGGTGCAAAGGTACGCTTTTTTACGAATATTGCAAATTTTTGTATCACCTTTTTTCGTTACCTATGTATAAAAGGCTCATTTGCTACATAAAAAGTAATGATTAGTTACCTTTACAAACAAGATACACGGTATTTATATACAGATGTATTAAAACATTTTGCAAATTATCAATGTTACTAATTATAAAAAGTAAAAATATGGAGGAATATTCAAATAGGAAAAGTAGCATTGACCCGAAAATGAATGAAAGAGTAATAACAGCTAAATTTTAAAGAGATGGAATGGGAAAATCAGTTGATACAAGAATTGCAATGGTCAAATAAAATCAGCAATAAGGCGAGTAAGGAATTGGTAGCCCAGGAAATTGCCGGACTGGCCAAAGACGGTGATGCCATAGGAGCAGGCTCCGGCTCTACCGTTTATCTCACTTTGTTTGCATTAGCTCAGCGAGTTAAACAAGAATCTCTGCATATAGAAATCATTCCGGCATCTGCCGAAATTTCGATGACATGTATACAGCTTGGCCTGCCGCAAACTACTCTGTGGAATAAGCGTCCGGATTGGACATTCGACGGTGCAGACGAAGTGGATCCGCATAATAACCTCATCAAAGGACGTGGCGGAGCCATGTTTAAGGAGAAACTCCTAATTAAAAGCAGTGGCAAGACTTACATCATTGTCGATGAGAGCAAGCTTGTCAGCAAACTGGGGAGCAAATACCCCATACCGGTAGAAGTGTTTCCACATGCTCTCTCCCATGTGGAAAACGAGATACGCTTATTGGGAGCTTCAAAAATCAGCCTACGTCTTGCAGAAGGAAAAGACGGTCCGGTATTTACCGAAAACGGTAATTTCATTCTTGACATTCATCTCAGCAACATTGTTCCTGATTTGGAACAGAAACTGAAAGCCATTACCGGGGTTATCGAAAGCGGGCTGTTCATCGGTTATGACATTACAGTCCTAATGGCAAACCGCTGATGTACCAAAGTACAAATAAGGTGGTCCATGCCAATAGAATGACTAAAGAATATCTCCAAGTATACTTCAGTAGTGAACCATAAGTGGATTGCCTATCATATTGCTGCATATAGGTCAAGACAAGTGGCATGTAGAACATAAAAGGTGTTATGGCATTTGTTGCACTGTCACCTATACGGAACGCACATTGGGTCATATCCGGCGAAATGCCCATACTTGCCAATACCGGAACAAAAATGAAAGACATAAAAGCCCATTTAGCTGTGGCAGATACCATAAAGAGATTGACCAGCGCCGTAAAAAGAATGAAGAGAATCAATATCCATAAACTACTCAAAGAGGCGGAGGACAGCAGATTAGCGCCTAAAATGGCAATGCACTTGTCCAAGTGGGAATATTCAAAACAAGCAAACATCTGTGAGGCAAAGAAAGCTATCACAAAATAAACGCCCAGCAGTTTCATCGGCTGCGTAAGTCCTTCTATCACATCACCGTCCGTACGGTATCGGCCGGAGGCAAAACCATAGACCATCCCCATCAAACCTATTCCAAACGAAAGCAAAAACAGAATACCAACTATAAACGGAGAACGAATCAGCCCACCATTGACACTCCGCAATATCCCCCATGAAGAGAATGTAGCCCACAGAATAATGGCAATATACAGCAAGCCTGCAAATACAGCTCCCAACATAGCTCTCCGTTCCTTGCGGGACAGTTGTTTGTAGCCATTAAAATGAATATCCCCTGCATACATTCCCAAGTGCGGCAACAAGCTCCTGCGGGTAATATGATAAATGATGAATGCAAGCAGGAACGTGGAAACAAAGAGAAAATAATAATTGCACAGCGGTCCAGTCTGCCCCGGAGCAATATTCATCCTATCAGCCGCTTCTTGCGTTACAGAGGCAATCATGGGGTCTAATGTACTCAAAAACACATTAGCGCTATAGCCACAAGAGACTGAAACATAAGCTGTAATTATACCTCCAATGGGGTGCAGACCGACGGACTGGAACAAAGTTGCAGCTATCGGCAACAGAATGATATATCCTGCATCTCCCACTATATTGGACAACAGTCCTAAGACAATGACCAGCAGAATAATGCGCCAAGGATCACGTGGACGTCGTACCCCCCTGCGAATACATGCATCGATGAAACCCGAATGCTGTGCCACCCCTATTCCGAACATAGCCACAATCACCAGCCCTAACGGAGCGAATCCCGTAAAATTGGTTATGACATGGCGCAGCAGCCAGCGTATGCCCTCCGGACTCAGCAGGCTCTGCACCCGTATTTCTTCTCCAGTCTGCGGTTGCAGCACGCTCAGACCATAGACATCGAATATCCATGAAAGGAGGATGACTGCCAGCGTCAGCAGGAAGAACATCGTAGCGGGATGTGGCATTCGGAGTTTACTCATCGTCGGCTTCCAGATTGTCTATATTCAAGATTCGAAGTTCCAATGCACGCACCACCAGACGAGTGGCATTCACCCCCACCCGTTCACTAGGCGGGAAAAGACGGCCGACCAAGTCATTCTGCCGTTTCTCCAGCGACTTGACTCCAAAAGGCATTCCCCTAAGATTGGCAATCATTTCTTTGGTATAGCCCAGTGCCAAATGACGGAGGAAACGCTCGTCATACTCATCAATATCATAGCTTATGATTGCTTCCTGACGTTTTGCATCATTCAGGACAGATTTCTTGAAGCGTTCCACTATCTTCTCCAGTATCGGATAGTTAAAGACCAGCTTCTTGCCGTCCATCACTGCCTGCACATCGGTTTTGGTCAGCAACTCTCCGGTTTTCAGGATAATGCCGTCAGCGCCGGCTTCAAGTACGTCCACCCATAACTTCTCATTCAATATTTCTCCCGTGAATATCAGCACATGTACTCCCGGATAACGCTTGAAGATATTCCGGCAGATGTCCACCCCGATTGTGGTCGAACCTCCCAATCCCAAGTCCAGCAGAACAAGATCCGGCACGCCGGCTTCAATCAATGTCCAGAACTCCTGCTCAGTCATAGCAGTACCTATTACCTCCGCATTGGGAATTTCATGGCGGAAAATCTCTTCCGTCCCTTTCAGCTCCAACTTGACATCTTCAACGATGATTACTTTAAATTTTTTGTCTTCCATATTTCATTTTTTCGGTAGCGTAAAATATATTGTAAAACCTCCTTCCTTTCCCGGTTCGGCATTGATACGGCATCCCCGGCGTCCGGCAAACTCGTCATGGTCGCGGATAATCTGCTTGCACACCAGATATTCCGTACCATACAGTTCTCCTTTCTCACCGGCCGTCATGCGGGACAAGTCGGGATAGAACAATTGGTTCAATTCTTCACGGGTCTTTTCCCTGCGCATATCTGTAAACAGAAAACGTATAAATTCCCCATCTTCCCGGGCCGACAGACAGACAGCTCCATCCAGAGTTACGGAGCAAGCCTCGTCTATCAGGTTTTCAAGCAGGAAACGCAACTGGTTCCAGTCACCGGTAATCCGTCCTTCCAACGGTTGTATCTTAAAATCAATATGCGCCTTGTTTCCCTTATACACTTTGCGGAAATATTTCCCGGCAGTAGCCATAAGTTCCGGCACAGATATTGTCGCACGCCTAAAAGTCACCTCTTCCAACTGGCGGGAAGCGCATGAACTGAGTGTCGTAAAGATACCTTTGTAATACTCTATCAATTCGCTGATGGCAACCACCGTTTCCCGCTCCTCCGCTTCTGTCTGTTTGCCGGACCGCAGTTTCCCTATCAGCTGCTTTATCTTGTTCGGATAATAAATCGTTTCATGCTTGATGGTCGAAAGACAATTATCCAGCACCATGTTCTGTACATGCAGCAAACTGTCTTCCCAGGAAGCTCGCCGGGCTTCATCTTGAGCCACTTCGATGTCCCGGTATTTCGTAGCCAACTTAACCACTGCATTGAAGATTACAATGGAGACATAACGGGCTATCAGTTCCAAAAGCAAATGGTCGGTCTCCTGCTCCGTACCTTCCCTGCGTTCCAGACACAGCACACCTATGCAACGACACATATTGCCTGCATCCACAACAAGCGGCAATGCTTGTATACCCTTTTCCGATATGTACACTTGCTGCTCAAAACAATTCTCCATATATTTCCTTCGGACAGGCAACTCGTCCACGGCGGTATCTTCCACTGGATTGGAAGTGTATTCCAGCTTATGTGTAGTCTCGTTGTATACAGCTATGCTTAACCGGTCGATACTCAAAAGTTCGTTCACTGCATCAAAAGCGGAACCTACAATCTGCCGCGGGATTTCCTTCAATGTATCCTCCTCACGCTGCAACATTTCCTCCGTATCCGAAACCGGCAACAAGGAGGCATTGAACACCTTTCCATTAATTTCCAGCACTTGCTCCAGATTCCAGCGGTTCACCAGACGTTTACGGAAGTAAAGTATGTAATATCCCAACAGCAATACGAACAGCAAAATCACCGCCAGCAAAATGCCCACCATCTTGTTGTTGGTGGAACGCTCCAGCTGCCGGCAATATTCTTCCAAGGATTGGTCTTCTCCCAACAGTTTGTATAAGGTAGTGTAGGCAGCATTATTATAACTATAGTCATCCCATTGCTTCAATGCAAGAAATGAGACTGCCGCTTCATTCCTGATATCCAGAATTACATGGAAATCCGAATTGAACATCTGGTTCCACCAATCCAGTTCCGCAGGCGCCCCGTCTCCCGTCAGCGTCATATAGCGATGTATAGGATGGGCGTATTGCTTGTAATGTTCGTTCAGGCAATACATTGCCGAATCTATGTATTGTAAAGCCAGTTCGTATTCTCCGTCCACATTGCAGTAATAAGCTTCATTGGCATAATCGGAGGCTTCGTCCAGCAAAGCTTCGTATTCATTCTGTGCAAGCAGTGCCAAAGAATCCGGCAACACCTCTCCGGAAGCAGTCTGTTCCACAGCATGCCGGCAGGATGACATGCACAAAGACAACACGACGAGCAACACCGACACAGACTTACGGATACCGGCAGGCAGACGGAAATAAAAACGGCTGCCTTTTCCCAGCCCGCTCTCCACATTGAACAGACAGACCTTGAACAAATCATTCGTCTTGCGATATTTTTCAATGATGCCCTTACAGTTCATCAGTCCAAAGCCACTTCCTTTGTTCTTCCTCAATTCCTCCTTGTCGGGAGCGTCACTCATACCGATGGCTTTCGAGTCATATACTTTTTCTCCCACAATGCGGGCTACATCTTCCGGTGACAATCCACAACCATTATCCTCTACCGAGATTTCCACATAATCTTCCTCCTGCCGTGCATATACTTTCACCATACCGCCCTGAGGGGTATATTTACGGGCATTCTCCGCCAGTGTATTTATCATAAACAATGTAAGGGCTTTGTCTGCCTTTACCCGGATATCCGTAGGCTGCACCTCCAACGACTGTCTCTTCATCTCGAATGTACGGCTTCCCTTCCTAAGCAGCTCGAAAAGTTCATTCAATTCGAACGTCTCTATGTTCAGGCTAAGGCTTCCTTGCTTCATCTTTATCCAAAGGGCAAGAATATCATTGTATTCATTGATGGTAGTAACCAACTCGTCGATATACTGGTATTTCTCCTCTTTGATCCGCTCCTCTTTGATGAATCCTTTTTGAGTCAGTTTCTGCACTTCGTTGATGATACGGTCTATGTACGGGTGAATTCCGTTGACAATAGCCATACATGCTTTCTTTATCAGATTTTGCCGTTTGTTCCCCGCGATGTGCTGCTCGTAAATGTAGCGTTGCTTTTCCAGTCTGCGGCGTTCGTCACCAAGGGAGATGGACGTCATGCCGTTGTCGATTGCCCATTGGATATAGGGAGTTATCACCCGTACCATCGCCTGCTCATCCTTGCTCATCCGACGCGGGAACACTAATTGCCCGTTGTCTATGCGGATATCCTTCACTCCAAACAGCTTTTCCAATTCCGGGCAGACAGCCGTCCGGATAGAGTCGACGATTTCCTCCTCAGTCTGTGCATCTGCCGGAATGGATGCCGTTATCTTCTGACAGATATCCAGCATCAGCTGCAGACGGCGGAGATGCACTCTGTTCCGGTCTTTGGAACGCTTGTTGAAAAACCAGAAGAAGAGGGATACAAGCACGAAGCCCACAATGACCAGTGACAACACGACGTTGAGTTGCCCCGCCTCCTTTTCCAATGCCTGATAGCGGCTTTCCAGTTCTTTATCCTGGCGTGTATCTTCAAGGATATCCAGGTAAATATTGCGGTTATAGTCTGATTTTTCTTTCATTCCGAGTCCTGCATACGAAACGCTCAACTGTTCACGAATACGTGAAATCCACTCGGGCACGGTTTTCAGTTTCTGCTCCATCCATGCCTTCTCCGCACAAATCGTATCTCGACGGTCAAATGCTTTCAGCCAGTCCAAACTATCGTGGCAGTCATAGAAAAGGCGGTGATGGTCATTTACACATTCCAGAGCAAGTTTTAGCGTGTCAAGAGCTTCTGTATAGTGACTGTGGGCATTCAGGTATTTGCCGATAGATACATATGCACCTGCTATCTGATACAAATCCTTGTATTGGCTGAATTTTTGCAATGCCAACTGCCCCAGACGCATGGGAAGCAGCGAATCTACCGGTACTCCAAAACGTGTCAAGGCATGGGAGCGGCGGTCTTGAAAAAATGCGTAATTATCCGGTGAAGCCATCAAGTTGGCAAGTCCCTGCACTCCATTGCCCTCAAAGTAAAGATAGCCCTTGCGCGAAGCCAACTGCCATGCGGTATAGAGCTCATCAAATTCTCTCAGTCTTCGCTCATCCGGTGTCTCACCCTCGCATAAGGCAGCAGAACCTTTGATGTAGTGATAATACAACAGCTGATTGGTATCTGCCAGCAACTCTTGTTTTTTAGTAACTTCATTAATAGAGGCTACAGCTTCCGGACGCTGTTGCAAATAATAATAATACACAGCAGATACAATATAAAATTCCGAACGGGCATAATTCAAACGCATTTGCTCGTGTTGGTCCACAAACAGATTGTCATCCTCCGCTATTCTTTTCATACGGTGCAAGGCACTATTGCGATAATCGTAGAACTCCTTGTTCAACGCCGTCCGCTGATAAATCTTCATCAAACCGATGTCGGCAATAAGGAGTTCCAGTTCATTCTTGGTCAGATTATAGACATCCATATGAAACTTTTCGGCCTGCTCAAAATCCATGCGCATAAAAGCACAAAAGCCCAGATTATTGGATGCTTCCGCTTTTCCTTGTTTATAGAGGCTGACTTCACGGTAGGCCCTTGATGCCGCATGGCAGGATGAATCCAGGTTTTTATAACGAAAAGCATAAGCCACCTGGTTTAGAGAGTCGATAAGGCGTACTTCCTTCATGGGTGCCGTTCCCACACACGAAACCATTGTTGTACAAAGGCACAACAACCCCGCAAACCATATAAAAGAAAGTCGTTTCATAAAGCAAAGCTACGAATAAATCCGGGAAAGAAAAATAATTTTTATACAATAACTCTTGTTTTATGTAACGGGAAATTCCTACCTTTGCATGCAAATTAACAAATAGGTAACATCTATTACACAAATGAGCGAAAAAGCACCCTTTATGGTATTCTCCGGAACAAATTCGAGATACCTTGCAGAGAAAATCTGCGCTAGCCTTGATTGCCCTCTGGGAAAGATGAACATCACCCATTTTGCAGATGGTGAGTTTGCAGTCTCTTATGAGGAATCTATCCGTGGCTCGCATGTATTCCTGGTTCAATCAACCTTCCCTAATTCTGACAACTTGATGGAACTTCTGCTGATGGTTGATGCTGCTAAAAGAGCATCGGCAAAAAGCGTTGTAGCCGTTATCCCCTACTTCGGTTGGGCACGTCAGGACAGAAAAGACAAACCCCGTGTTTCCATCGGCGCTAAGCTGGTGGCCGACCTGCTCTCTGTTGCAGGTATCGACCGTCTGATTACGATGGACCTTCATGCAGACCAGATTCAAGGTTTCTTCAATATTCCGGTGGATCATTTGTATGCATCAGCAGTATTCCTCCCCTATATTGAATCCTTGAAACTGGAAGACTTGGTAATCGCCACCCCGGATGTCGGCGGTTCAAAACGCGCCAGCACATTCTCCAAATACCTCGGTGTACCCCTGGTATTGTGCAACAAGACACGCGAAAAAGCAAACGTGGTTGCCACCATGCAAATCATCGGTGATGTAAAAGACAAGAATGTAGTATTGGTAGACGATATTGTAGATACAGCAGGAACCATTACCAAGGCTGCCAACATCATGCTGGAAGCAGGAGCCAAATCTGTCCGTGCCATTGCCAGCCACTGCGTAATGTCCGACCCTGCTTCTTTCCGTGTACAAGAATCCGCACTAACGGAAATGGTATTTACCGATAGTATCCCCTACTCTAAAAAATGTGACAAGGTTAAACAGTTGAGCATTGCCGATATGTTCGCCGAAACCATCAAGCGGGTGATGAACAATGAATCAATCAGTTCACAATACATTATCTAACCGCGGAGCGGTTAGATATTAAAAATTAAAGGCTGCGCGGTTCTGAAGTGAACATTGCGCAGCCTTTAATTTTTAATTTCTAATTTTTAATTCTAATTCTCCAGCCTTCCCATCTTGTAGGTTCCTTTTCGTATCACCTTTCCGTTCTTGTCTGTTTCTACAAACGGACCGTGTTTCTTGCCTTGTTTGAAGAAGCCTTCATAACGGTTTCCGTTCTTGTCCTCCTGGATACCGCTACCTTCTTCCATACCGTTCACAAAACCGCCTTTATATTTGGTTCCATCGGTCTGAATCAGGGTACCTTGGCCGTTGAACTTATTGTCTTTCCATTCACCTTCGTAAGAGTCACCTACATTCCATTTGTAAGTACCGTATCCGTCACGTTGGTTATCTTTCCAATTACCTTCGTAAACGGCGCCGCTTGCCCACGTAAATGTGCCGTGGCCTTCCTGCTTTCCATCCTTGAAGCTGCCCACATACTTGTTGCCGCTGGCATGGTAATAAATGCCCTCTCCGGTACGTTCACCTTGAACATAAGAACCTTCGTAACGGTCGCCGGTATGGAAAAAGTAAATACCTTTGCCATGCTGCATGTCGTCCTTCCAGTCACCTACGTATTTGTCACCGTTGGCATATTCAAAAGTTCCTTTACCGTCCCGGACATCATTTTTCCACTCTCCGTCATATTTGGAACCGTCATTCCAGGTCAGTGTTCCTTTGCCGTCTTTCTTGTCATTCTTCCACGAGCCTACATACTTGGAACCGTTCTTCCAGGTATACGTTCCTTGGCCTTCGCGTTTATCATTCACCCAGTCGCCCTCATAAATATCACCATTGTAATAGTACATGGTTCCTTTACCGTGCTGGTAATCCTGAAACCACATGCCGTCATAACGGTTGTTATTCATAAAATAGTAGATACCCCTGCCATGCTGCTGGTCTTGAAACCATTGCCCCTCATACTTTTCACCGTCGGGAAACATATATGTACCGTAGCCTTCACGCTTGCCCTTCACATACTCACCCTCGTAGACGTCGCCGTTCTTGAAAACGGTCTTCCCCTTTCCATTGGGCTTGCGGCCTTTTATTTCACCGGTATAGACGGCCCCGTTATCTTTGAACGTATAGGTACCTATCTTTATCTCCGAAGAGAATGTATTTTTCACTTTATCGAAAAAGCCGCTTTTTTTTTCCTGAGCAGTGGCTCCACCTTGGCATAAGAAAGCCAGAATGAGTGCAGTATATAGATATTTCATTAATTGATAATTGATAGTTGATAATTGACAAAGGTAGGATTTATCCGGTAAAATGATGCGATAACTCCCGCTTTTTATGACATTTTTTTGCCGCACACTATTTCTTTTAATTTCTCTTTGCATAAATGCCGCCCTGCAAGTTCACGGATTTCTTGTGGGGTAACCTCCTTGACAGCATCCAATGCTTCGGCAAAGTAAGTATCCTGCAAGCCCGATACCTGCACAAAAATCCAGGCATCCGCCAGCGAGAATGCAGATTCATAACTACGGCACATGTCTCCCAACATATAGTTCTTCACCATGGAAAGCTCTCCATCGGAAACCAGCTCGTTCTGAAGGCGGTCTATTTCATGATAAACCTCACCGATAAGAGGCTCCACAAATTCGTTGGCGGCTTCGGCACTGACCGCCAACACTCCCTGCCCCGGATAGGGCATGATGGCTGCGGAGATACCGTATGTGTATCCTTTATCTTCCCGGATATTGGACATCAGGCGACTGCCAAAATAACCCCCGAACAGTGTGACCAGTACGCGGGCCTTCAAGTAGTCCGGATGATTACGGTCCAGGGAAAGCATGCCCATACGGACGGCACTTTGCAGGGCGTCCGGACGTTCGATGAAGATACGTTTTCCGGAAGCGGTAACCGGATGAAATTCTGTCTTCTCCGGTTTGCGGAAATCCGTACCGAAAGCCTCGCAGCCAAACAAGGACTCTATCCGGCGGATGCAATCGTCGGTAACCTTGCCCGAGAGGTAGATGCTGCAATTATTGGAATGATAATAACGGTCATAAAACTCGCGTAGCACCGCAGGAGTGATGCGCCGATAATCCTCTTCCTGCACCAGACGTCCGCCGGGATGCTGCCCGCCGTACAGAGCCTTCACCAATCCGCGGTGCGCCAGAAAGTCCACCTTGGAAGAGTTGACAAGAAACTGCTGGATATTGTTGTCTACAATCACTCCCAGCTCTTTCTCGGGAAATACCGGCTCTTTGACGATAGACTCCAATATGTCAAGCGTTTGGGGAAGGTATTTATTCAGAGAATAAAGGGTGACATAGGCATACTCGGATGCACTGGACAATTCCAGCCAGGCTCCGTAATAGTCCAGCTTTTCCGCTATCCGGGCGGCATCGTAGCGTCGGGTGCCCTCGCGAAGCATGCGGTTCGTAAACAACGCCTGCAAGGGCTGTTTCTGTTGCCATCGGCCGCCTGCCATGAGGAGATCGATACGTGTCACTTCATTGTCACCGGCATTGAGCACGCTCAATGGCACGCCATTAGGCAACTTGATACGTTCCGGCCTTTGCACCACCAGTTGTTCCGGTTCAAGAATCCGGGGTTGGTCACTTCGGTTCAGCATGGGCTTTCTAGTTTACAGCCCATGGCTTTTAAGAAATTCTTCTGCCCGTTCCAAATCTTGAGGAGTATCTATGCCGATAGTTTCTACATCCGTGATACCTGCTTTGATAGTGTATCCGTTTTCCAACCAACGAAGCTGTTCCAATGATTCGGCAATCTCGAGGGATGACTGCGGAAGGGCGGTTATCTCTTTCAGTACCTCTACGCGATAGGCATAAAGGCCGATATGCTTATAATACGTATGGTTCTTCAGCCAGTCTTCCTTCGCCGCATTACGCTGGTAGGGAATGATGGAACGGCTAAAATAGAGGGCATTCCTGTTTTTGTTGAGCACAACCTTCGGAGAGTTCACATTTTCCAGTGCCTCGAAACCATTATCTACCGTAAAGGGTTTCACCAGAGTGGCTATCTGGGTGGCCGGATCGTCGAAACATGCTTTGACGGCTTGTAACTGCGAAGGCTGGATGAAAGGCTCATCCCCCTGGATATTCACCACGACATCAAACTGTCCTCCTATTTTTGTACAAGCTTCCTGACAGCGGTCGGTGCCGCTTTTATGTTCGGTGGAAGTCATTACCACCTTTCCTCCGAATGCTTTTACTGCGGCTTCAATACGCTCATCGTCCGTAGCCACGTATGCATCGTCCAAGATTCCTGCCACTTGCTCGTATACTCGCTGTATCACGGTTTTTCCACCTAACACCGCCAATGGTTTGGCTGGAAAACGCGTAGATGCGTAACGGGCAGGTATGATTCCTAAAAATTTCATTTTCAATCTTCGTTTTTTAAAATGAGAGTGTGTCCGAAAGTGTTCATATACTATCGACCCATCTCCTTATATTCTTTATTAATTATAACAGTTGTTTCAATCCTCGCAGGATATAATCACGTTTCAAATCTTTTGGCTTATAGACAGTCCCGTCACAAGACAACAAGTCTATATCCAGCCGTACAATTTCCTGCTCCTTCTCCTCGGGCTTCCTTCCGGCTTCCCGTTCGATGGCTTTCAGGCAGGCGGTGACTTCCTCTACCGGATTATCGGAAGCAAAGCATGCCACCTGATTGGAGAACAGATTCGGACGGTGAAAGAACAAAGGTGCCGTCTCCTCCTCTTCCGAGAAACGTATTCCCGAAAAAAGTTCCGTCAAGCGTCTGCGAGCCAGTTCCATGTTCTCCCTCCGCTGCTCGTTGCTCCCAATACTAATCGTATAATCCATTTTTTAAGGTGAAAGGGGAAAAGGTGAAAATTGAAAGTTTACCTTTCCACTTTCAATTTTCACCTTTCAACTAATTAAACAGTTCGTCGAGTCCCTCTATCGGTTCTTCTATATGGGTGTCTCCTTCCAGATTCACATCATCCTTGCACGGGTCATAGCCTTCGGGCAACTGGAATGTTTCATTTTCATCATATCCCAGAGATTTGTCACCGAGCACTTTCACCATGTATTTGGTCCAGATAGGCAATGCCATGGAAGCACCTTGTCCGTGAAGCATCGTATCGAAGTGGATGTCGCGGTCCTCACCGCCCACCCAGCAACCGGACACAAGCGAAGGCGTGAAGCCCATAAACCAGCCGTCGGCATTGTAGTTCGTCGTTCCGGTCTTGCCGCCCATGTCGGCTTTCACACCCAGACGGCGCACACGGCCTCCGGTACCTTCGTTGACAACGGCACGCAGCATGACCAGCATCTTGTAAGCGCTGGATACGCTGATGACTTCCTGCATTTCGGGAGCAAAGGTTGCCAGCACGTTTCCGTCGTTGTCCTCGATGCGGGTCACGAACAGCGGAGCTACCCGGATACCCTTGTTGGGGAATGCGGTATAGGCACTTACCATCTCGCCGACGGAAATCTCGCACGGGCCCAGACAGAGTGAAACGGAAGGTACTATATCACGGTTGCGGACACCGAAAGTATGTATAAGACGTTTCAGATTATAGGGATTCAGCTTGCTCATGAGATAGGCCGTAATCCAGTTGTCCGAGTTTGCCAGCCCCCACTTCACAGTCACCATGTCACCAATCAGCTTTTTGTTGGCATTACGCGGCGTCCACGGTTTTCCGTTTTCATCAATCAGCGTGTATTCCACGTGGCGCACTTCGTCGCAGGGAGAAAAACCGTTCTCCATAGCCAATGTATAAAGGAAAGGCTTGATGGTAGAACCTACCTGGCGGCGTCCCACCATGGCCATATCGTACTGGAAGTAATGGTAGTTCGGTCCGCCTACGTATGCCTTGACATGTCCGCTGCGCGGGTCCATGGACATGAAACCGGCACGAAGGAAGAACTTGTAGTAACGGATGGAATCCATCGGGGTCATAATGGTGTCTTTCTCCCCTTCCCAACTGAATACGGACATCTCCTCCGGGGTATCGAAGGCTTTCTTTATTTCAGCTTCGGTGGCTCCGGCTTTCTTCATAATGCGGTAGCGGTCGGACAACCTCATGGCACGTCCCAGAATCTCGTCCACCTGCTCCTGGGTCAGACGGAAGGTGTAGGGAGCTTTCTTGGCCCCTTTCTTTTCCTTGAAGAAGTAACCTTGCAGTTCCTTCAGATGCTCTGTCACGGCATCCTCGGCATACTGCTGCATACGCGAGTCGAGCGTGGTATAGATTTTCAGCCCGTCGGTGTAGAGGTTGTATTTGGTACCGTCTTTCTTGGTGTTCTTTTCGCACCATCCAAAGAGCGGATTGTTCTCCCAATCAAGTGAATCCTCGTAGTATTTCTGCATCTGCCAACCGCGGTAGTTGGCCTTGTCGGGCTTCTTGGCGGTGAGCACGCCGCGCAGGTATTCGCGGAAATAAGTGGCCAACCCTTCCTTGTGGTCCACACGGTTGTACTTCAGTTTCAGAGGCAACGCCTGGAGGGAGTCGCGCTCGGCTTCCGTAATATATCCCGCTTTCCGCATCTGGTCGAGCACCACATTGCGCCGTCCGCGGGAACGTTCATTGTAGCGCACCGGATTATAGAGAGACGGATTCTTGCACATGCCCACCAACGTAGCCGCTTCCTCAATCTTCAAATCTTTCGGTTCGCAACCGAAGTAGGTAAAGGCAGCAGTCTTGATGCCTACCGCATTGTTCAGGAAATCGAACTTGTTGAGATACATGGTGAGGATTTCCTCTTTTGTATAGTAACGTTCCAGCTTTACGGCAATCACCCATTCGATAGGCTTCTGGAACAGACGTTCCATCACATTGTCGGCACTGGGGGAATAAAGCTGCTTGGAAAGCTGCTGGGTGATGGTACTGCCACCGCCGGCATTCTTCTGCATCAGGATACCGCGCTTCACTATGGCACGCGTCAGGGCGTAGGCATCAATGCCCGAATGTTCGGCAAAACGTACATCTTCCGTAGCTATCAAGGCGTTGATGATATTGGGCGACAAATCATTGTATCCCACAAACACGCGATTTTCCTTACTATAGGAATAAGTACCCAATACTTTTCCGTCCTCGGAAAAGACTTCTGTGGCAAATTTGTAATTCGGATTTTCCAGGTCTTCCACCGGAGGCATATAGCCTATCCAGCCCTTGGCTATGGAAAAGAATATAAAGACACACACCAGCGAAATCAGTGCGATGAAAATCCATAGGATTTTGACGACTTTCCTTATCATGTTTCAGTTGCTAAAATCAAAGTTCAATAATAGGGCAAAGGTACGGAAATATATTGGATGTGCCTATGCTTTTTATATCTTTTTCAGGATAAGATTTCCGGCATCCACAAAAAAAACGCCCGTTTATTTTAATGGAAACTCTCAGTGAAATGCAAAACGATTGCAAAACAATTAGAAAACTTGAAGAAAAAATCGGAAAGGAAAAATACATCGTAATGAGCTATAATACAGATTGGAACAATAAAAACTTGCCCTCGCGCGCGTAAGAGGAGATTAAGATAATAAGAGAAGAGAAAAAAACGACGTTGTCGTTAAAAAGAACGACGGCGACGGCGTAAAGAGATACCACACTTCACTGTCCGGAATGCCACACTTCGACAAGGCAAACGCCGCACTTGACTAAGGCAAATGCCACACTTGAACATTCGCGAAATGCGGCATTTACTTTGTCGAAGTGTGGCATTCCGGATGATGAAGTGTGGCATTCCGGACAACAAGCCACACGGTTAAAAAAACAGCCCATATTTCGCAAAAAACTTCCCCGCATATTTCCGTAGCCCGCATATTTTCCGTAACTTTACACTCTCGAAAAGTATAAATGAATTCAACGATATGGAAAACAGAAGTTTAGTCACCATTGCCGAGCATAGCCGGGAAAAAATCCTCTATATGCTTGAGATGGCGAAAGAGTTTGAAGCCCATCCCAACCGGCATATATTGGACGGGAAAGTAGTTGCCACCTTATTTTTCGAGCCTTCCACCCGTACACGCCTCAGTTTCGAGACTGCCGCCAACCGGCTTGGAGCACGTGTCATCGGGTTCAGTGACCCCAAAGCCACCAGCTCATCCAAGGGCGAGACGCTGAAAGACACCATCAAGATGGTGAGCAACTATGCCGACATCATCGTGATGCGCCACCACCTCGAAGGGGCCGCACGCTATGCCAGTGAAGTCACCACCGTGCCTATTGTGAATGCCGGAGACGGTGCCAACCAGCATCCCTCACAAACCATGCTCGACCTCTACTCCATCTACAAGACGCAAGGCACGCTGGAGAATCTGAATATCTTCCTGGTCGGCGACTTGAAGTATGGCCGTACCGTCCACTCCCTGCTGATGGCCATGCGCCACTTCAACCCCACTTTCCACTTCATCGCTCCCGACGAGTTGCGGATGCCCGAAGAATACAAAATTTACTGCCGCGAGCACAACATCAAGTACGTGGAACATACGGACTTTACGGAAGAAATCATTGCTGATGCCGACATCCTCTACATGACCCGTGTGCAGCGCGAGCGCTTCACCGACCTTATGGAGTACGAGCGGGTGAAGAATGTCTACATCCTGCGCAACAAGATGCTGGAACATACCCGTCCCAACCTGCGCATCCTGCATCCGTTGCCCCGTGTCAACGAAATAGCCTATGATGTGGACGACAATCCCAAGGCATACTATTTCCAGCAGGCACAAAACGGACTGTATGCCCGTGAAGCTATTCTGTGCGATGTACTGGGCATCACGCTGGATGAGGTGAAAAAGAGTAAAGGAGTAATTCAGTAGAATCGTCTAATAACAAATATTTCAAGATGTTAAGCGAAAAGAAACAAGAATTGCAGGTTGCTGCTCTGGAAAACGGCACTGTAATAGACCATATACCCTCCGAGAGACTGTTTACCGTAGTCTCCCTGCTCGGACTGGAACACATGAGCAACAATATCACTATCGGCTTCAACCTCAAGAGCAAGAAGCTGGGCACGAAAGGTATCATCAAGATTGCCGACAAGTTCTTCTGCGACGAAGAGATAAACCGTATCGCCGTGGTGGCTCCCAATGTAAAACTGAACATTATCCGCGACTACGAAGTGGTGGAGAAACGCGAAGTCCGCCTGCCCGAAGAGCTGCGCGGAATCGTGAAATGCGCCAACCCGAAGTGCATCACGAACAATGAGCCTATGCCTACGTTGTTTCATGTCGTGGATAAGGACAATTGCGTCATCAAATGCCACTACTGCGAAAAGGAGCAGACCAGAGAAGATATTGAGATTATATGAAAGAAGACTGGAAACCCGGAACAATGATTTATCCGCTGCCCGCCGTACTGGTGAGCTGCGGAAGCACTCCGGAGGAATATAACATTCTGACTATCGCATGGACGGGGACGATTTGTACGAACCCGCCCATGTGCTACATCTCCGTACGCCCCGAACGCCACTCCTACGACATCATCAAGCGGAATATGGAATTCGTCATCAACCTCACCACGAAAGATATGGCACGGGCCACGGACTGGTGTGGCGTACGCTCCGGAAAAGACTACAACAAATTCGAGGAAATGCATCTGACACCGGGGAAAAGCACCGTAGTCAGCGCGCCTCTCATCGAGGAATCACCGCTTTGCATAGAATGCCGGGTAAAGGAGATTATGGCTCTCGGTTCGCACGACATGTTTATAGCGGATGTGGTAAATGTACGTGCCGATACCCGTAATCTGAACCCTGAAACCGGCAAACTGGAACTGGCGGAAACGAATCCCTTGGTCTATGTGCACGGTGGATATTATGAGCTGGGAGAAAAGATAGGCAAATTCGGATGGTCAGTAGAGAAAAAGAAGTAATAATGCGATAAAGGTTTTAAGAGATGGAGTTGCGACGAATCTTGATGGGCTTATATCTGTTGGCCTTCCCCGCCATGATGTGGGGACAGACTCCGGTTGTGCCCGGTACTGCCGACGAAGAGCATTCCGGGCACCGCAAGGAAACTCCGGTAAATTTCGGTTTCAAAGGCGGTTTCACCTCTTCCTTGTTCCTTGTATCCCAGTTCAGTGTCAACGGAGTACCCATTGACGAAGTGCAGAACAATTACAAGATAGGATATTTCGGTTCCCTTTTCATGCGGATAAACTTCGACCGCCACTTCCTGCAACCGGAAATATCCTACAACATCAACCGGTGCAACATCACCTTCGAGAAACCTCTGCCCGAAGACGCCGCATCAGGAGCCCGGCTGGAGGAAGCCTCCATTACATCGTCCATCCACAGTATAGACATCCCCGTCATCTACGGATACAACTTCATCAAGGAGGGGCCGTACAGCCTTGCCGTCTTTGGAGGACCCAAAGTGCGCTATATATGGGACAGGAAAAGTGACATCGACTTCGAGAATTTCGACCAGGTGAATATCCGTGAAAGGCTGCGTCCGCTCAATCTCAGTTTCACCGTCGGCGTATCCGTCACCATCTCACGCGTCTTTTTCGACTTCCGTTACGACATGGGGCTGCACAACATCTCCAAGAGCGTGACATACGATATTCCGGCCGACAACAACGCTGCTGACGAAAACACGAAAAACGAAATCCGTTTTCACCGCAGGGACAATGTGCTGAGTTTTTCTTTCGGAGTGTTCTTTTGACAGTAAATTTCTTCCTTTTCTTTCAATTTATTCATTTATTTCCCGTAAATTTGTGCGCTTAATAAGAGAACACAGATTTATCAAACTTATCTAATAAGCAGAATGAAAAGAGATGATTTAATTTTCGAACTTATCGAAAAAGAACACCAACGTCAGCTCAAAGGCATTGAACTGATTGCATCAGAGAACTTTGTAAGTGACCAGGTTATGCAGGCAATGGGCTCCTGCCTCACCAACAAGTATGCTGAAGGATACCCCGGCAAGCGTTACTATGGTGGTTGTGAGGTAGTGGACCAGAGTGAGCAGATTGCCATCGACCGCTTGAAACAGATTTTCGGCGCAGAATGGGCCAACGTACAGCCGCACTCCGGTGCACAAGCCAATGCAGCCGTATTCCTCGCCGTGCTCAATCCGGGCGACAAATTCATGGGACTGAACCTTGCACACGGCGGTCACCTCTCCCATGGCTCACTGGTCAACACTTCCGGTATTATCTATACTCCCTGCGAATACAATCTGAACCAGGAAACCGGACGTGTGGACTATGACCAGATGGAAGAAGTTGCCCTGCGCGAGAAACCCAAAATGATTATCGGCGGCGGTTCTGCTTATTCCCGCGAATGGGACTACAAGCGCATGCGCGAAATCGCGGACAAGATAGGTGCCATCCTGATGATTGACATGGCTCATCCTGCCGGACTGATTGCAGCCGGTGAACTGGATAACCCCGTGAAATATGCCCACATCGTGACCTCCACTACCCACAAGACTCTGCGTGGTCCTCGCGGTGGCGTTATCATGATGGGTAAGGACTTCCCCAACCCCTGGGGCAAGAAAACTCCGAAGGGAGAAATCAAGATGATGTCCCAGTTGCTGGATTCAGCCGTATTCCCCGGTATCCAAGGTGGTCCGCTAGAACATGTCATCGCAGCCAAAGCCGTTGCCTTCGGCGAAATCCTGCAACCGGAATGGAAAGAATATGCCAAGCAGGTGAAGAAAAACGCTACTGTCTTGGCACAAGCCTTGATAGACCGTGGCTTCACCATCGTTTCCGGCGGTACGGACAACCACTCCATGCTGGTGGACCTGCGCAGCAAATATCCCGATTTGACCGGTAAGGTTGCCGAGAAGGCGTTGGTGTCTGCCGACATCACCGTAAACAAGAACATGGTTCCGTTTGACAGCCGCTCGGCTTTCCAGACTTCCGGTATCCGTCTGGGTACTCCTGCCATCACAACCCGTGGTGCCAAGGAAGACCTGATGCTCGAAATTGCCGAGATGATTGAAACCGTTCTGTCCAACGTAGACAACGAACAAGTCATCGCAGAGGTACGTGCACGCGTAAATGCGAAGATGAAAGAATACCCGCTGTTTGCTTATTAATAAGCAAACAGAATTAAAAATTAAGAATTAAAAATTAAAGGCTGCGCAGTTCAAAGCGAACATTGCGCAGCCTTTAATTTTTAATTCTTAATTTTTAATTCTAAACGCGCTCCGCGCGTTTAGCTCAGCCCTTCTATATTTCCGTCCACAATATCAATGTGTTCGGCTTGTGGTTTCTTGGGTAATCCCGGCATACGGAGAATTTCACCGGCGATGGCTACAATCATTTCCGCACCGTTATTGACCACAATATCCTTGATGTGGAACTCAAAGTTGTTGACTGCACCGTATATCTTCGGGTCGGCAGAGAAGGAGTACTGCGTCTTGGCAATACAGACGGGGTAATGGCTGATACCCATCTGCTCTATCAGTTTGATAACCTTGCGGGAGTGGAGACTGTAAGTCACTACGCTTGCCCCGTAGAGGTTGCAGGCTACCTTTTCTATTTTACGTTCCACGCAATCGCTCTCTTCGTAGGTGAAGGTCAGCGGTTCGGATGGTTTGTTCTCGATAGTATCTACTACCAGATTGGCAAGGTCAACGGCTCCCTCTCCTCCTTTGGCAAAGGCGTTGTTCACGGCAAAACCTACCTCGAGCTTTTCTTCGCAATGGCGGCGGATAGCTTCCACCTCCTCGTCCGTATCACTGGCAAAACGGTTGAATGCCACGATGACCTGCTGGCCGAATGAACGCAAATTGCGTACATGCTTGTCCAGATTGCCGAAGCCCTCTTTCAGTCCTTCCATATTGGGTTCCTTGATGCGGTCCAGACTGACACCGCCATGCATCTTCAGTCCTTGTGCGGTAGCAACGATTATCGTCAGCTTGGGCTGTAGGCCGCTCTTGCGGCACTTGATGTTGTAGAACTTCTCCGCACCCAGGTCAGCCCCGAAACCGGCTTCCGTCACTACATAATCGCCGAATGTCATGGCCATTTTTGTGGCAAGAATGGAGTTGCAACCATGGGCAATATTTGCGAACGGTCCTCCATGAACAAAAGCAGCAGAGCCTTCGGTAGTCTGTACCAAGTTGGGGTTGATAGCATCTTTCAACAGTACGGTAATGGCACCGGCTACTCCTAACTCCTTCACTGTGAAAGGAGTACCATCGAAACGGAATCCCAGAATAATATTTTCAATACGGCGACGGAGGTCGTCGAGGTCCGTTGCCAGACAGAGAATAGCCATAATTTCGGAAGCCGGGGTAATATCGAAGCCCGACTCCTCAGTAATGCCGTTGGTGCTCGGTCCCAATCCGGTGACAATGCTCCGCAAGGAACGGTCATTCACATCAAGTACGCGCCGCCAGATGATTTCTTTCAGTCCGAAGCCGTCTGCCTGATGCTGGTACAAGTAATTGTCGAGCAAAGCGGAAATCATGTTGTGTGCGGAGGTAATGGCGTGAAAGTCGCCCGTAAAGTGCAGGTTTATCTTCTCCATGGGAAGCACCTGGGCATATCCTCCGCCGGCAGCACCGCCTTTCATGCCGAAGCAAGGACCTAACGAGGGTTCGCGTAAAGCCACAATCGCTTTCTTGCCAATCTTGTTCAGCCCCAATGCCAGCCCGATGGACACGGTTGTTTTACCGATACCCGCTTTCGTAGCCGTGATAGCCGTCACCAGTATCAGATTGCTCTTCTTCACTTTCTCTTCATCAATCAGATGCGTAGGAATCTTGGCTATGTAACGGCCATAGTTCTCTACTTCGTCACGCGGGATATCCACACTTTCAGCCACCTGCTTTATCTTCTTCAGCTCTATGCTGCGGGCTATTTCAATGTCCGATTTCATACAGAGTCTTTTCTTTAAATAACAACTTTAATGTTTTGAAAGTTGCAAAAGTACGAAAGATGTGGCAAAGTACAAAAGAATACCGTATTTTCACCTGACCACCTGCATCTTCTATCTATTTGAACCGCGACGTATCCACTGCCTCCCGTTGCTTCTCCTTATATCCACCGAATTTATAGGTGAACGATACGCCGAATTCGCGGAAGCATGAGTAATGATTCGTCACATTCTGCGTCTTGAAACGGATGCGGGGAGAAATCTGTCCCGTCTCAAAAATATCGTTGCAATAGAGGTTGAGAATGGCTTTGTTCTTGGCGAAGCCGTAGCGCAGGGCAATATTCACATTGCCCGACGTAGGCAGGTCGTAGATGCCCTGAATGGCTTTACTATGCACAAATCCGGTCACCGTCAGCTTCAAGTCGGGTTTGGTGGAGAGAGTAAAAGTATTGTTCATCTGGGCAATGCCATAGCATTGCTTTCTGTCGAAAGGAATATCCCAGAAATCACCATCCTTTTCGCGATGCCACAAGCCGATGAGGGTAAGGCGAGAATTCAACCAATCCTTCACCTTAAACGGGATAGAGGCTTGTATACCTGCTTGTTGCTGATAATCAAAATTGAGTGTCTTGTAGATTTCAACCAGACGTTCGGAAGATTGGTAGAGCGTCTGTACGGAGTAGTCCTTGGTATGGTTGAACCAAGCACTGAAGATGTATTTGCTCTTCAAAATATAGGTCATTTTAAGCTCATACTCTTGCGCCGGTTTCAGCAACGGATTACCATGCAGCTCAGAGTATCCGCCACCGATGTAAGAGACGGCATCCTGCACCGCCCAGTAGTCGGGATAGTCCTTGTCGCTGCTCAGAGAGAGCTGAAGGATATGTCCCGGTGACGGCATATAGTTCAAGTTGACGATGGGATACCAGTCCCACTGGTTCCAGACGGGAGTCTTGTAATGCTCCACAGCCAGGGAAGCGTCCAAAGCGAGTTTGTCGCCGAAACTCTTGCTGGAACCTGCATAGATATTCCAGGTCTGCTCGCGGCGGCGGGACTTCATATTGCTCAAGGCATCCGATGAGGTCAGTTGTCCGCCGGTTTCGGGGTCATAATAATATTGGTAGCTGTTGTCGATGCTGGTAGTATAGATGGCTCCGTAATTCAAATCCCAACCTTTTCCCAGACTGTGCTCCTGGGCCAGAAAGAATTTCCATCGGTTGATACGTTGGCAATCTTCGGTGTAGAAGTCGAGTTCCTCGTCCTGCATGCGGCTATGCAGCAACTGGTCGGACGGGGAACGGTAGTAGGTCAGTTCGGCACCGGCTTTGAGGCCGAAAGGGGTACGATAGTCCAGACGGCCGTTGTGCAGCCAGTCGGTGCTATTGCCATGAGTTGTGGACACCTGCGTGCCCGTCACGCCCTTCCAGTTGTGGGAGGTGGAATAGCCACCGTTATAGACGAAACTCAGCTGATGGTCCTTGGCGATGTTATAGTCCGCCCCTACCCTGAAATTATGGGTATGACTGCGGCCACGGCCCACCTCATATGTTGTCATGGGGTGAACCGAGCCGTCTGCCAGGGTGTGCACAGCCTCTTTGTCGGTAGTAGAGTAGCCCCGGCCATGGCTGTGCGAGTAAAGAAAATCTGCTGAGAATTTATTTTTGCTGAAGAGCAGGCTGGCGCGTTCCTCAAAGCCTTCGTTATGCTTCTGGCGATACTTGGCATAGAGTTCGCCTTGCCAGGAGCCGGGGCCGCCTGCCGATTGTTTCAGGGTGATATTGATAAGTGCGCCACGCACCTGGTAGCGTGCAGGGGCGTTGTACATCACTTCCGCCTTCTCTATGCGGCTGGCAGGGATGCTGCGCAGCAAGGAATAGAGCTGCTCTGTGCTGAGGGTGGTTACTTTGCCGTCCAGGATAACGGTGACTCCCTGACCTGCCAACTGCAGCCCTCCATTCATCTCGATGACGCCGGGAAGCTCTTTCACGGCATCGTAGGCATTGTCTACAGGGAGGTTCTGGATAAGGCGGGGCAGGTCGTACACCAGCTTGCCTTGCGCTGCCTTAACGATGGGGCGTTCACCGGTAATCATCACTTCCGGCAAGGTCTGATAAAGACTGTCCAGACGGGCATCGGTCGTGATAAGGCTGTCGGCGCTGAGGATGCGGTTGTCGTCCGCACCGGAGGTGGTTGCAGTACCGTTGTTCTCTTGTGCCGAAAGGCTGATGCTCAAAGCACAGCATACAATAGGGAGTAAATAGAATCGTTTCATGTTCTTCTTTTTATTTATGTTTATATTCTTCTTCTGCAAATCTTCGTCTGCAAAGTACGGCAGAATCAGCAGAAACTTGTGTTATCAGCGGCTTACCAAGTGTTATCCAGTGTTATCGGGAGTGTTATTTAGTCTTATCGGATGATAGGGTTCACAATATTAATCTTACCTTTGTATGTATAAAAGTAACCGGAAACAAACATGAAACTGCCATTCAAATATATTGCCATACTTGTCATCGTCTCCCTGGCCGGCATCTTCGCCTACCAAGCCTACTGGCTGACGGGGCTCTACCATACCATGCACAGTGAAATGGAAAGGGACATCACCGAAGCCATGCGCATGAGCGACTATAACGAAATGATGATACGCGTGGATAAAATGAAGCAGGACGACATAAACCACGGTGAAGTCAGCGTATCAGCCGGATACAGCGATGACGGAAAATCATTTGTCCGTAGCAGTACCACCATCTCCCGTGAAGATTCTTTGGACAACACCACCCTGCACGAAACCTTCATGCCCAAAGGAGACAGTGTTTACGTGACCCACCCGAACGATTCAACCCGCGTGGAAGTCAGTGTCAGGGACTCAGACAGCTCTCCCCAATCCGCATTGAGTGCCAAAGGGGGACTGGATGTGATTTTGCGCGACCAAAACAGTATGCTGGAACTCGCCACCTACTTCCAGCGCGGACTGCATTCGGGACTGGACATCATTTCCGACCCCGACGTAGTGCTTTATGACAGCCTGCTGACTTCATTCCTGCATGACCGTAACATCAATCTTCCCCATAGGCTGCTACATCTTCACAAAGGCAGCAAATGGGACTCTACCATTCTCTATATAGATACATTGGTAAACATCGGTACCCCCGGCTATGTGCCTACCTCAAAAGCCGTGGAATATAATTATTCTTTCGACATCAATACAAGTCAAAGCTACCGTCTCATCATGGAACCGGCCGGCATGTTGGTCTTGCGACAGATGTCGGGCATTCTCACCACATCATTCGTTATTCTGATCGTACTCGCTTTCTCCTTCTGGTTCCTGATACGCACCATCCTGAAACAGAAGACACTGGAAGAGATGAAGAGCGATTTCACCAACAACATCACCCACGAACTGAAAACCCCCATCGCCGTAGCATATGCCGCCAACGACGCTCTGCTCAACTTCAACCAAGCGGAGGAAAAGGCCCAGCGCGACAAATACCTGCGTATCTGCCAGGAACAACTTCAGCGCCTCAGTGGACTGGTTGAACAGATACTTTCCATGAGTATGGAACGCCGCAGGACTTTCCGCCTGCACCCGGAGGAGTTTGCAATACGTGATATTCTGGAAACGCTCATCGAACAACACAAGCTGAAAGCGGAAAGCTCCGTCCACATATCGGTGGACATCGAACCGGAAGATCTGAGCGTACTTGCCGACCGTACGCATTTCAGCAACATCATCAGCAACCTGATAGACAACGCCATCAAATATTCGCACGGAGAGGCCGAAGTGGCCATCCATTGCCGCAAGGTAACCGTCGAAGGGCAGAATGAACAGACTGAAATCTCCGTCAGCGACCACGGTATCGGTATTGCTCCCGAGAAGCAGAAGCACATCTTCGACAAATTCTACCGCGTACCCACGGGTAATCTGCACGATGTGAAAGGCTATGGGCTGGGATTGTTCTATGTGAAGACCATGATAGAGAAGCATGGTGGCAGCGTATCGGTAAAGAGTGAGTTGGGAAAAGGAAGTACCTTTACGATAAGGATATGATAACATTATTTGTTAGGGTACTTTACATTACTTGTTAAGGAGCTTTACATTACTTGTAACAAAAGCGACAATTATGGAAAAGATAACCGTACTTCTGGTTGAGGACGAACAGACCCTCGCCATGATTATCAAGGACACATTGGAAGGGCAGAACTTCATCATCCACACCGCAGCAGACGGTGAAGAGGGATTGCGCAAGTTCTTCGACCTCCGTCCCGACGTGCTGGTGGCAGACGTGATGATGCCCCGCATGGACGGCTTTGAAATGGTGCGCCGCATCCGGCAGACCGACAAACAGACCCCGGTACTATTCCTTACCGCCCGTTCCGCCATCAACGATGTGGTGGAAGGGTTTGAGCTGGGTGCCAACGACTACCTGAAAAAGCCTTTCGGAATGCAGGAACTCATTATCCGCATAAAGGCCCTGGTAGGCAAAGCTTTCTCCTTTACAGAGGAAAAGCCCAAAGAAACTACCGTTTTTGAAATCGGTGACTACCGTTTCAATTCCGTCACTCAACGACTTGCTTTTGCAGGCACCCCAACTTCACCTAACGCGGATACGGAAGTGGAACTCTCCCACCGTGAGTCCGAGATACTGAAACGTCTTTGCGAGAACCGTAACCAGGTGGTCAACACCCAGAATGTATTGCTCGACCTCTGGGGAGACGACAGCTTCTTCAACTCCCGCAGCCTGCATGTGTTCATCACCAAACTGCGGCATAAACTGGCCGGAGACGAGCGCATCCGTATCGTCAATGTGCGGGGAATAGGATATAAACTAATAGTGAACTAAACTAAAACTAAACTACTATTTATGAAAAAGTTATTATTCATTACTTTTATCTGTTCCTCACTCTGCGCCTATGCACAGAGCGAGATTCCGGAAGACACAATAAAGAACCGGACTCCCGTAAAGAAAGAGCAGATTCCCTTTTCTCCAAAAGAGAACAAGCGTACGGGCCTTGATGAAAGCCAGCCCCAACAAAGTCTGCAGGGCGAACAGCAGGAAGAGATAAATCTCCATCTCCCTCCCTCCGACTATGTGGAGCCCCTGCCCTGGACGGACATGAAGAAGATACACTTTCAGAAAAACATCTTTGAATGGGACTTCCAGCGTTTCGCCGATTTCCTGCTCTCGCCGGAAGTCGTACTGACGATGTACGGCAGCCATAACACCTATCCTGCAATGGGCTCCATCATGCAGGCTGGCGCAGGAGTTACTTATTACAGTCCCGACGGACATTGGGAATTGAGCGGAGGGGTATATGCCGCCCATTATTCCATCTCCCAACCTTCATCCATTACCGGTGCCCAGTATGCCAAAAGGGATGCCCCCCGAGGTACTCAATGGGACATAGGCTACAATGCCTCCGTATCCTACCGCATCAATCCCTACATGCGCCTGCATGCCTTCGGCCAGTATTCGGGCTACGGGAGAAGCAACTCCTTTCATGGATATATGAACCCGATGTATCCGCAAAGCGGTTATGGCATGGTACTGGAACTGAAAGTGACGGACTGGCTCGACCTCAACGGAGGGATGGAACGAAGATACGACCCCACCAAAATGAAATGGGTAAATTCGCCCATTTTCGCCCCTACCATTCGTATAAAGAAATAGAAATAATACAAAGATATTTCCGGAAATAGAGGGAAACGAGTATCTTTGTTCAGTCTGCCCCTATGCGGCAGACAGCAACTGAAATTGTGAACAAAGAACAATGAAACGAATCTTCTTCTGCATCATCATTTTACTTGCAGGCATGTCATCCGTCAGCGCACAGAGCGAGATGCCTGCCGATACGGTACGTACTGCAGTACGTGGCAAAGCGTCTCCCGAAGGCATGTCTCCGTCTGAAAAGGAACTTCTGCCGGACGTGAAGAATTACGACGGCTTCCTGCTGGATATGGGGCTGATGAATCTGTCCGCCCCCACTCTTCCCAAATTCACTTTGGAGATACCGGATGCCAGCAAAGACTATAGCCGCATCTTCCAGTTGAACCCGAACGTGACTTATTCACAAGGTCTTTCGAACATATTCTCACTCAGCAACTCCCGGTATTTCAGTTCGAATCCCTTCGGACTGACGGGCTTCTGGGGCTCTACCGACAACCTGCAAATGGGAAGTTTCACTTTGAAGAACGGCATGCGCATCCATACGTACGGCGAATATGACAAGGACGGCTGGAAAGTGCCCAACCCTTCCGCACTGCCTTGGGAAAAGAACAATTTCAAAGGGGCGTTCGAGCTGAAATCAGCCAACGGAGCCTTTGGCATACGCATCGAGGTACAGCAGGGCAGACACGTGCCCTATTGATGCCCATCACTTAACAACAGAATCAATGACAAGAAAGAAAATATTGGTGATAGGCGCCAACGGTTTTACCGGCAGACGCATCCTGGATGATTTGTCCCACAACGTGTCTTATCAGACAACGGGCTGTTCCCTGCACGACGACATCTGTCCCCATTCGGGCGACTATCGCTTTATCCGTACGGATATATGCAACCGCCAGGCGGTGAAAAAGCTTTTCCAGGAAGTACAGCCGGATGTTGTAATCAATACCTCCGCCCTCTCCGTCCCCGATTACTGCGAAACGCACCATGCAGAAGCGGATGCCGTCAACATTACTGCCGTGGAGCATCTGGCAGAATGCTGTGAGGCGGGAGGCAGCCGTTTTATCCATCTTTCCACCGACTTCGTTTTCGGTGGTGATACGGACCGACCCTATACGGAGGAGGATATTCCCGCTCCCGTTAATTATTACGGCTACACCAAACTGGAAGGTGAGAAACGTATCGCTGCCGTTTGCAGGGATTATGCCATCGTGCGCGTAGTGGTGGTGTACGGTGCCGCCCTGCCCGGACAGCATGGAAATGTGCTCCAACTGGTGGCAAACAGATTAAGGAGCAATGAGGAAGTGTTCGTCGTATCCGACCAATGGCGTACGCCCACCTTCGTGGGAGACGTGTCGCAAGGAGTGGAGAAGCTGATAAGTCATCCGCAAAACGGTATCTATCATCTCTGTGGCAGCGAGTGCCTGACCATTGCAGACATCGCTTATCGGGTAGCGGACGTATTGGGGCTGAATCGCTCGCTCATCCGTCCCGTCACTACGAAGGAGATGAATGAAAAGACGCCACGTCCCCGTTTCAGCGGGCTGAGTATAGAAAAGGCAAGCCGGGAACTGGGGTATCAGCCGCGCACGCTGGAAGAAGGAATAAAGCAGATGTTCGGATGGTAAATAATGCAGGTGCGGATGGCAGCAGATTCGACTACAGCAACTCCGGCTCTGCCAGTCCTTTCTCTTTGCGATACACACGTACCATCTCCAGAATCACATCTCCATATTTCTCCACCCCTTTTTTTCCGAAATACGGAATGCGTACAAGCATGGCCTTATCCGAAGGAAGCAGATTGCTGATGCCTAGAATTGCCTTCTGCTGAATGACGGTGTATACGGGCAGCCCTAATGCGGAAGCTTCTGCATTGCGCCATGCTACCAAGCGGTTGTAAAGTTCCGGATGCAGCACATCCGTGGGTACTTCAACAGCCGCAGCATCGCGTTTCCGCTCACGCGGACGTTTCTCTTTATCAGCCTGCTTACTGCTTCCCTGCCCTTCTTTGGCAGAAGCACTTCTCCCTTTGCCTTTACCCTTCTGCGAAGCCGAATCATCAATGGAAAGCAGTGCTTTCTGCTTCAAGTATCCTGCCATATGGAAACCATTCTCCAGCACATAATCCAGCAAATCAGTCTTCATGTCAAACACTTCCTCCAGTTCCTCCATGGCATCCCGGAGCTTCTTCTTCAACTCTTTATTATCAGAAGTTACCGTACTCGCCATCACCGCATCCAGCGGTTGCAACTGCTCTTGAAAATAAGTGGCGGCAGAGTGTATGCGCCCCTGCAAAGTCGGGTCGGCTGCATAGTCCTGCGCAGTATCAATCAGGCGGGTATACTGGATACTGAACTTCTGGGCTACTTTCGTCACTTTGTCGTGAAAACGTTCCATTTCCTCCTTACAGGCTGCGAGTTGCTTGGGAAAGAGCTTGTACAAGTGTTCGTCTATCAGCCGCACATACCGCCGCAAAGCCTGCTCCATGGGCTGGAAATCGAACAAGCCCGACAGCAGTTCCAGGAAATAGGTCTGCTGCAAGGAACGGAAGCGTTTCTCGTCCGGCTCGTTTCTCCGTGCCTCCATCGTGAAGGTATCTACTGCATGGTCACTGATAACGGCCTTTGCAGAAAGCGGGGCACTGAGCACCACTCCCTCCAATGTCTTGCAGCGGCTCAGAGCCACATAGGTCTGCCCATGCGCAAAGGAGGCACTGGCATCAATCACGGCACGTTCAAACGTCAGTCCCTGGCTTTTGTGAATGGTAATCGCCCACGCCAGCTTCAGCGGATATTGCCGGAATGTTCCTTCAATATCTTCTGTAATCTCCTTGGTTTCCTCATCAAGCACGTATTTGGCATTCGTCCACTCTTCCTCTTGAAGTAAGAAGGTAGCGTCGCTTCCCTTACTGCGCACTTCAATTCCATCTGCCGACACGGCTGTCACCTCTCCAATCATGCCATTGTAGTAACGGTGCTCACCGGAGATGTCGTTCTTCACAAACATTACCTGGGCACCGCGTTTCAGTTCCAGTACTTCATCCGTGGGATAGGAATATTCGGGAAACTTTCCGTCAATCTTGGCACGAAAGGCATACGAGCGTCCCGGAAGTTGTTCCAGCTCATGGTCATTAATCCGTTGGGCCTGATAATTGTGGGTCACCAGGCGGATGTATCCTTCTTCTTTATCTGGTACGAAATTGGGAATATACCGGCGGTTCAAGGCTTCCAGCACTTGCCCGTCACAACGGTTTTCGCGAATGCGGTTCAGTAATTCAAGAAAAGTCCCATCGTTCTGCCGATAGACTTTCTTTAGTTCTATAGTGCAGTATTCCGTCTGCTTCAAAGCCTGGCTGGAGAAAAAATAGGGCGTGTCATAGTATTTGCGCAGCATCTGCCACTCATCGTCTTTCACTACGGGAGACAGCTGCTGTAAGTCGCCAATCATCAGCAGTTGCACGCCGCCAAAGGGTTTGTTCCGGTCGCGGAACCGCCTCAAGACGGCATCCACCGAATCGAGCAAGTCGGCACGGACCATACTGATTTCATCGATGACCAATAAATCTATGCTGCGTATAATGTTAATTTTCTCTTTCCCGTAACGAAAACGGTAGGTTGCCTTGCCATCTGCGCTGAATGAGCTTTCGGGCACATAAGGAGCGAAAGGTACTTGGAAAAAGGAGTGGATGGTGACACCGCCTGCATTGATAGCGGCAATTCCCGTCGGTGCAAGTACAATCATCCGTTTCGGACTCTCTGCCCTCAGTTTTCGCAGGAAAGTTGTCTTACCGGTACCTGCCTTGCCGGTCAAAAAAAGATGAGTGCCTGTGTTTTCAATGAATTGCCATGCAAGCGCTATTTCGGGATTATTCTCCATTGATATGTTTATTATTCAACCAATCCGCTCTCTCTCAGAATGATACGGATTTCATCAGTAGCCATATATGATAATAGGACAAAGATAGCGGTTATTTCGTTATCCTTGTCCTATTATTCCATTTATTTGTACCCATCCTGAGAAAGCCCTTTACGGGGCAATCCGGACTATTTCAAGCTACCGCCGATAATATCGAGCAGCTCATTCGTAATGGCCTGCTGACGGCTCTTGTTATACTGTTTCGTCAAATCTTGAATCAGCTCGTTGGCATTATCTGTCGCCGTCTGCATGGCAAGCATACGGGCAGCATGTTCCGAAGTATTGGAATCGAGAAGCACGGTAAATATCTTCTGACTCAACACTTTTGGCAGAAGTTCCGCTATCAGTTCGCCGACGGAAGGTTCCACAATGTAATCATTATTAAAACTGCGGGCATCCTCCGGTACATCTTCTGCCGCCTCCTGCGCTACTTGCGTCAGGTCAATGGGCAGATAATTCTCGCGGAGCAGCACCTGCGAACCCATCGATTTGAAGTGATGGTAAATCAACTCCACATGGTCAATCTGCTTTTCCACAAACTCATGCATCAACTTCTCTGCCAGCTCATACGCTTCAACGTACGAAGGCTTGTCTGCCATCACCTGGTAGCTGCCTTGCGGCACATATCCCATTTTCTTGACGGCTTCCTCCATCTTTCTCCCAACGGGATATATCAGAATATTCTCCTTGCCCAGCGACTGGTAATCTTCCAAAGCCCGTTCCAGCATCTTCGCCACATTCGAGTTGAATGCACCGCATAAGGAACTATTGGACGAAAACGCCACAACCGCTACTCTCGTCACGGGTCTTTTCTCGGTATAGGGCGACTCGAAGGAAGCATCCGTACGCAGAAAGTTCGTCAGAATCTCACTCAGCTTCCGTTGATAAGGCAGCATATTCTCAATCCGCCCCTGCGCCTTATGCAGTTTGGCAGATGCCACCATCTTCATAGCCGATGTTATCTGGCGTGTACTCTTGACGGAGCTTATTCTATTTTTTACCTCTTTCAGTGAAGACATGATAATTAAGGATTAAGGATTAAGGATTAGGGATTAGGGATTATATTGCATATACGGTGTAGTTGGATTGCCGGATATATCAACAAAATCACTTATCACTAAACGCTAATCACTATTTACATGAATTGCCTTGCAACCGCCTCTGCCGTCTCCTCAATCTTCTTGCAGACATCGTCATTGATGGCACCCGTCTTTAAAACGTCGAGTACCTCCATGCGATAGTTCATCTCAAGAGACTCAAGGAAGTTGCGTTCAAACTCGCTGACCTTGTCCAAAGGAACATTCCTCAACAAGCCGTGCGTGCCGCAATAAAGAATGGCAATCTGCTTTTCTACCGGCATCGGGCTGTATTGGGGCTGTACCAGCAGGCGTGTATTCTTCTGTCCCTTGTCGATGGTCAATGCCGTCACGGGGTCCATATCGCCACTGAACTTGGTAAACGCTTCCAGCTCCCGGTACTGTGCCTGGTCAATCTTTAATGTACCTGCCACCTTCTTCATAGCCTTGACTTGGGCATTACCACCCACACGGCTCACAGAGATACCCACGTCAATGGCCGGACGGTTACCCTGGTTGAAGAGGTTCGTATCAAGGAATATCTGCCCGTCAGTGATTGAAATCACATTCGTTGGGATATAGGCGGACACGTCTCCTGCCTGAGTTTCGATAATGGGCAATGCAGTCAGCGAACCGCCACCTTTCACCTTGCCTTTCAGACTGTCCGGCAGGTCGTTCATCTCGCGTGCCACTTCCTCCTGGCTGATAATCTTCGCCGCACGTTCCAACAAACGGGAGTGCAGATAGAAGATATCACCCGGATAGGCCTCACGTCCTGATGGACGGCGCAGAATCAGAGACACTTCACGATAGGCCACCGCCTGCTTGGACAAGTCGTCATAGACCACCAACGCATGACGGCCGGTATCACGGAAATACTCTCCGATGGCAGCCCCTGCAAAGGGAGCGTAATACTGCAATGCAGCCGGGTCTCCCGCCGTAGCAGCCACCACAATGGTATAGTCCATCGCACCGTACTGGTGCAGGGTATTCACGATAGAGGCAACGGTAGAACCTTTCTGGCCAATGGCTACATAAATGCAATATACCGGATCGCCAGCATCAAAATTGGCACGCTGGTTGATGATGGTATCGATGGCAATGGCCGTCTTACCGGTCTGGCGGTCACCGATAATCAGCTCACGCTGTCCACGGCCGATAGGTATCATGGCATCCACAGCCTTCAGACCGGTCTGTAGCGGCTGATTCACCGGCTGACGGAAGATAACTCCCGGCGCCTTGCGTTCCAGCGGCATTTCATAAAGTTCTCCGCCTATCAGTCCTTTGCCATCGAGCGGCGCACCCAGAGGGTCTATTACACGGCCCAGCATACCCTCTCCCACCATGATGGAAGCAATACGCTTGGTACGCTTTACAATGAAGCCTTCCTTGATTTTATCCGTAGGGCCAAGCAACACAGCACCCACATTATCCTCTTCGAGGTTCATCACAATGGCCTTGATGCCGTTGTCGAACTCCAACAACTCGTTGGCTTCGGCATTGCGCAACCCATAGATACGGGCTACACCGTCACTGACTTGCAGTACCGTGCCAATCTCGTCCAACTGTACGCGGGTGTCAATCCCTTCCAGTTGCTTGCGGAGAATATCGGAGACTTCGCTTACTTTTATATTTTCAGACAACATCTTAGTATTTACTATTTTACAATTTACTATTTACTATTTGAAAGAACCCGAATCATATACTGTTTGACCTCTACAACTTACGCATCACAAGACTATTAAATAAGTAAATTGTAAATTGTCAAATCGTAAATCACACGATTCTTCTATTCTTATCAATGAACTGCTGTTTCACTTTCTTAAGCTGCGTAGCAATACTGGCATCCAGACGGAAGTCGTTGATGTCGAAGATAAAACCACCTTCAATGGAGGGATCCACTTCAGTCTGCAGCTCCATGCTGGCATGCAGCAGGGAGGAAGCACTGTCATGAATACGCTCCCGCACTTCCTGGCTGACGGGAACGGCTGTTATCAGCTTTCCTACACCGATATGCTTGTCTTTCCGGTACAAATCCAGAAAACTCAGGCAGATGTACTGGAGAAAGTTTTCCCGCCGGTTCTTCAACACCAGGGTCATGAAACGCGCAAACTCACGGCCCGCAGGAGCATCCCCCACAGCAGCGGTACAGATAAGTGTTAACTTCTCACGTATCGTCAGGATGGGGTTTTCCAATGCCATGCGCAAATCGGGATGTTTCCTGAAGCTACGGTCGAGCATACAAAACTCCTTGTACAGAGTATCTTCTGCCCCCATGCTCTTGGCATATTCCATCAATGCTTTCGCATAACGCATCGAAACGATTCCTATATCCATTTCTTTGAGAATTAATTGTTTTTACTTGCGGCCAGCACTTCATCCAACATCCGGTCTATCATCTCCATCTGCTCATGTTTCTCGTCCAGATTCTTGCGGATAATTTTCTCGGCTATATCCACGGACAAGACTGCCACCTGGCGGCGAATATCGCGGATGGCCTCTTCCTTCTCTTGCTGTATCTGCTTTTTAACTTCGTCCAGCTCCTTCTGCGCGGCGGCTTCCGCCTGCTTGCGTGCTTCGACGATAATCTTGTCACGCTCATGCATCGCCTCCCGCAGAATACGTCCTTGTTCTTTGTTGGCAGCAGCAATCAACGCTTCACTCTCCTCTTTCAGTTTGGAGAGCTGGGCATTTGCTTCGCGTGCCACTTCCAAAGACTGGTCGATGTAGGTCTTGCGACCTTCCACCATCTTGGTGATAACGGGAAAACCGTACTTGGCAAGCACCACAAACACCACACCGAATGAAAGGAGCATCCAGAACAGCAGACCACTATCGGGTAATAACAATGACATAATTTTATTTACTATTTGACAATTTACGATTTACAATTTGGCTGCGCGGTGATGCTGCACGGACAAATTGTAAATGGCAAATGGTAGATTGTACATTATAAAAAGAATACCAATAAACACACAACTACTGCCAACAAAGCAACACCTTCAATCAAGGCAGCGGCAATAATCATGTTCATACGGATATCTCCGGATGCTTCCGGCTGGCGGGCAATGGCCTCCATAGCAGAACCGCCGATTTTACCAATACCTACACCAGCACCAATAACAGCCAAACCAGCACCAATGGCTGCACCCAGTTTACTAACTCCCACACCTGCCGCAGCAGCTTGCAATAATACAGATAGTAACATAACTTTCAGTTTTTAAATGGTTATTTTTATTAATATTTATATTCCCAATAATCGTATCACTTCACCGCCTTCTCCTTATGCTCTTCCTGCGCCAGACCGATGAACACGGCTGACAGCATGGTGAACACATATGCCTGGATAAAGGCAACCAACAACTCAAGTGCATTCATAAAGATATTGAACAACACCGATGCCACGGTCAGCGTTCCGTTCAAAGCAGGTCCCATACTGGCCGAGATGAATATCAGGCAGGTAAGCACCAGCATTGCCATGTGCCCTGCCAGCATATTGGCAAAAAGACGTATCATCAAAGCAAACGGTTTGGTGAAAATACCGAAGAACTCGATAAACGGCATCATGGGGACCGGTACCTTCAGCCACCAGGGCACATCCGGCCAAAAGATATCTTTCCAATAAGTCTTGGTTCCAAAGATATTCACGGCCAAGAAAGTACAGATGGCCAATACCATCGTAATGGCTATATTTCCCGTCACGTTGGCCCCTCCGGGAAAGAAAGGAATCAGCCCCATAATGTTGTTGATGAAAATAAAGAAGAAGGCCGTCAGCAAGTAAGGTGCGAATTTACGGTACTTCGGACCGACACAGCTCTTTATAATATCATCGTTCACCATCATGATAAACATCTCCATAAACCCGATGAAACCACCGGGAGCGGCACTTCCCTGCGGGTGCTTGCGATACCAGTGCGCCACACTCAAAATGATGAGAAGCAGCAATGCGCTGTTGATGAGCAAAGCCAGTGTCACCTTCGTGATGGAGATGTCCAACGGGCGTATTTCGTTTCCGGTGGCATCATACTCCACCAGCTTGCCTTCGTACTTGCTTCCTGCGGGAGCGATGGAAAAGCCTTCATAACTTCCACCGTTCTCCTCCAGACGTGAGGATAGAAAGGCATGCCATCCGGTGGTAGAGCTATGCACTATTACCGGCAAAGGAATCGTAACGTGAGTTTCGCCCCACGTCGTGATGTGCCATTCGTAAGAATCGCCGATATGCCCGAAGACAATCTCCTTCACGTCCACCGTATTCTCGGCCCGCACCGTGGCGGGTAGCAACATGCCCAGTGCCAGCAGAACTACAGTCAGTATGTTACGCAATCTTTTCATTGTTACTTTTCTTTTTCAGTTTCCGGTTCGCCTCAAAAGTGAAGAAGAACCAGGAATCATAAATCAAATATATCAGATAGTTGGCTATAAACGTCAACAGAAACGCCCTGGCTTCCTCACGTACTGCAACGCAATAAACCAGCATCACAATCATGGAGACCAGCATTCTCATCACACGCATCAGCAGATAAATCTGCAACATTCGTCCCGGCATCCGGTGACGGCAGCTTTCGGTCATATTAATCATGAATACTCCGAAAACAAAGAAGAAAAGCGGAATCAGCGGATAACCGCCGAAATAGTGATGCGGATTTATCGAAAAATACGCCCAACCGCCTACAATTCCTATCAATACCGTCAAGAGCGCTGTATGCAATAAGTAGTTTCTCTTAGTAATAGTCACGCCAACAACCTCTATTTTTTAATTTTTAATTTTTTAATAGCCTATTGCTGTTCTATACAGACGGCAACCCTTCCGTTACTCATCTCCACGAATCCGCTTTGAATATCCAACTCATGTTCCTCACCGTCCGTTGCGTAAATCAATTTCCCCGTTCCCAACGATGATACAATCGGTGCATGCTGCGGCAGGATAGAAAAAGAGCCCATAGTGCCCGGCAATGTAACACTTTCCACTTCCCCGTTGAAGAGTTCCTTCTCCGGTGAAACAATATTCAAATGCAACTTTTTCATCATCAAAGCTCCCAGACTTTTAATTTTTAATCGTTTTTCCCCCTGCCTGCTCCAGTAGTTTCTTACCCTTCTCAATGGCTTCTTCAATGGTTCCCACATTCAAGAAAGCAGGTTCGGGCAGGTAGTCCACCTCTCCGTCAAGAATCATCTTGAAGCCTTTGATAGTGTCCTCAATGGAAACCATTGTACCTGGGACACCCGTAAACTGCTCGGCAACGGCAAACGGCTGTGAAAGGAAACGCTGCACACGACGTGCACGGTTCACCAACGTACGGTCGGCATCAGAGAGTTCCTCCATACCAAGGATGGAGATAATGTCTTGCAATTCCTTGTTGCGCTGCAATATTTGTTTTACACGTTGTGCCACTTCGTAGTGTTCTACCCCCACGATGTGTGGGTCGAGAATGCGTGAAGTAGATTCCAACGGGTCCACAGCAGGATAAATACCAAGTTCAGTAATCTTACGACTCAACACCGTGGTGGCATCGAGGTGGGTAAACGTTGTGGCAGGTGCCGGGTCCGTCAAGTCATCGGCAGGCACATATACAGCCTGCACGGAAGTGATGGAGCCGTTTCTTGTAGAGGTAATACGCTCCTGCATGGCACCCATTTCCGTTGCCAGTGTCGGCTGATAGCCTACGGCAGAAGGCATACGGCCCAGCAAGGCCGAAACCTCGGAACCGGCTTGGGTGAAACGGAAGATATTATCAATGAAGAACAGAATGTCACGCGGACCGTCCGTCTCCGCTCCCATGTCACGGAAGGACTCGGCCACCGTCAACCCAGACAATGCCACGGACTGACGCGCACCGGGAGGTTCGTTCATCTGACCGAATATCAAAGACACTTGTGATTTGGCCACTTCGTCATAATCTACTTTGGACAAATCCCAATGGCCTTCCTCCATACCTTTCTTGAATTCTTCTCCGTAACGGATAACACCGGATTCAATCATTTCTCTCAGCAGGTCGTTGCCTTCACGTGTACGTTCTCCTACACCGGCAAACACAGAGAAGCCGTGCTGCTTCTTCGCAATATTATTAATGAGCTCTTGGATAAGC
Source organism: Bacteroides sp. AM07-18 (assembly GCF_003602695.1). Classification (NCBI taxonomy): domain Bacteria; kingdom Pseudomonadati; phylum Bacteroidota; class Bacteroidia; order Bacteroidales; family Bacteroidaceae; genus Bacteroides; species Bacteroides sp. AM07-18. Next base: position 358,983 of record NZ_QTLM01000001.1, on the reverse strand, counting down.
ACCGTCTTGCCTACACCGGCGCCACCAAACAGACCGATTTTACCGCCCTTGCTATATGGTTCCAGCAAGTCGATAACCTTGATGCCTGTATAAAGCACCTCTTGTACGGTAGTCAAATCTTCAAACTTAGGGGGGTCGCGATGGATGGGATAAGCACCTGTACGGTCCAACTCCTTCATGCCGTCGATAGAGTCGCCCACTACGTTCATCAGGCGGCCTTTGATTTGTGTACCTATCGGCATGGTGATGGGGCCTCCCAGCGGATGCACTGTCATTCCTCTCTGCAGGCCGTCCGTACTGTCCATAGCAACAGTACGCACCGTGTTTTCACCAATGTGCTGCTGTACCTCTACAATCAGTCTTTTGCCGTTCGACCTTTTTATTTCCAGTGCGTCGTGAATACTCGGCAACATCATTTCTGCCTCCGTTCCTTCGAAATAGACGTCTACTACAGGCCCGATTACCTGTGAGATATGTCCGACAATCTGTGACATAAGCAATCTTTTTATTCTATATTTCCTTAATTATTTTTCCCAATACTAAGTTGTAAGTCGCGTGTATCCTCATTAACAAGTCAGCCAAGTCGCGTCTTTCATCAGCTATGTACTCGTACCTATTAACGTTTGTCAGCTATGGTTTGTTCATCCCAATAGTTACATAAACAACAACGCAAATGTATAAACAATTTGCATGTAGTTGTTACCGTGTATAGCATTTTTTGAACAAAAAAGACTATTTTGAACGATTAATACTACAATTGGAACAAATTGTTACAGACATGATAACGTCAGTTAACAATTAGCAAGAAAAAGGAATTGCCCACCCATCTTATGAAAAAACACTGAATTGACAACAGAGGTTCTGTATATAATATACAAAAAATAAGCCTTGTCTCTCGACAAGGCTTATTCACAACACAAACACAAAATAAAACACGACAAAACTACTATGCAATCTTACCTGTCTATGCCGGGGAGGCATACGTACTAGTTACGGATATTCACATATACATAAACAGCTTCAGGCTGATTTGCACATTATAAACAAATGCGGGGAGGCATTTGTTTATTGCCTATTTGTTAAAAAACACAAATTCAAAGTTTGTCATTGAATACCTCTTTCACGAAGCTTCAACTGCCATTTCCATGCAGAAAGTAAAGTATCTTCAATACTTGTTTCTGCCTTCCAACCCAGTTCATTGTTTGCCAATTCCGGGTTTGCCCATACCTTCTCAATATCACCGGCACGCCGCCCTACTATCTGATAGTTCAGTTTTACACCGGTAGCCTTTTCGAAAGCATTAATCAGTTCCAATACGGAAAGTCCACGACCTGTACCGATATTGAATACTTCCACTTTTTCCTTCTGCTTGTTCTCCAAGATACGGCGGATAGCCACTACGTGTGCTTTGGCCAAATCGACTACATTGATGAAGTCGCGGATACAAGAACCGTCGGGAGTATCATAATCGTCACCAAACACGCTCAGTTTCTCACGGATGCCGATAGCGGTCTGGGTAAGATAAGGAATCAAGTTCTGCGGTACACCGTTAGGCAACTCTCCCAGCAATGCTGTGGGGTGTGCACCTATCGGGTTGAAGTAACGCAACAAGATGGCGTTTATCGGAGCACCGGAAGCAACCGTATCACGTACAATCTCTTCATTGATTTGCTTCGTGTTTCCATACGGAGACTCAGCTTTCTTAATAGGTGCCTTTTCCGTTACCGGAAGTTCGTCCGGCTGGCCGTAAACTGTGCAGGAAGAAGAGAATACGATACCTTCCACTCCATGCTTCGGCATCAATTCCAGCAGGTTTATCAGTGAAACCAGGTTATTACGATAGTAAAGCAATGGTTTCTGGACAGATTCACCCACAGCCTTGCTGGCCGCAAAGTGAATGATGGCTTTAATGCCTTTATATTTGGTAAACACAGCGTCAAGACCGGCATAATCCAAGCAATCCAATTCCTCGAATGCAGGGCGGATGCCCGATACCTTCTCTATGTTATCTACAACATCTGCGCTGGAGTTTGACAAATTATCAATAATAACAACTTCATAACCTGCGTTTTGAAGTTCCACCACCGTGTGAGAACCAATATAACCGGTTCCACCCGTAACTAAGATTTTCCCTTTCATATTAAATATAGATAATTTAGCTTTTAGGTTATCAATACGCCACAAATGTAAGGAAATAAATTAATAAAAACAGAAAAAGGGGGATAAATTTTAGTTTATCCCCCTTCCACTTTATTTCCGGTTTTTCTTCTTTAAATCTTCACAACCCCCGAAAAGCCCATGAATGCCATTGCCAGCAGTCCGGCAGTAATCAAAGCTATCGGAGTACCCTGCATACCTTTCGGTACACTAACCAGGCTCATTTGCTCGCGCAGGCCTGCAAACAGTGTCAGTGCCAAGCCGAAACCAAGTGCCGTGGAGAATGCATAAACCACTCCCGTCAGCAAATCATAATCTTTTTGGATAACAAGGATAGCCACACCGAGAATACAGCAGTTGGTAGTAATCAACGGCAGGAACACGCCCAAGGCCTGATACAGAGAAGGAGATACTTTCTTCAGGATAATCTCTACCATCTGCACCAATGCGGCAATCACCAGGATAAAGGTAATAGTCTGCAAATAGCCCAAATCAAAAGCGTCGAGCACATACTTCTGAATAAGGAATGTCACGATAGTGGCGATGGTGAGCACGAATGCCACCGCTGCCGACATGCCCAATGCAGTCTCCACTTTCTTGGAAACTCCCAAGAACGGGCAAATTCCCAAGAATTGCGACAATACGATGTTGTTTACAAAGATTGCCGAGATAAATATCAATATATATTCCATAATCATTAAATTAAGAATTAAAAACTAAAAATTAAAAGCCCGGCAGCCTACCGCCGATACGTTCTCAATTTTTTCATTTTTAATTTTTCATTATTAATTCTTCTTCATACTGTTGATTAAAGCAATGAGATAGCCCAATGCGATGAATGCACCCGGAGCAAGGACAAATACCAACATGCCGTATTCTTCAGGAAGGATACTCAAGTTGAATATCTTGCCGGTTCCCAGGAACTCACGCACGGCACCCAGTAATGTCAGTGCAATGGTAAAGCCCAAGCCCATGCCCAGACCGTCGAACAAGGAAGCCACCGGATTGTTTTTGGCAGCAAATGCCTCGGCACGTCCCAATACGATACAGTTTACAACAATCAGTGGAATGAACAGGCCCAGTGTGGCGTACAATGCAGGAACGTAAGCTTGCATTATCATCTGCAACAGTGTCACAAATGATGCTATGACTACAATGAATGAAGGGATACGCACCATATCGGGAATCAGATTCTTGATGGCAGAAATCACCACATTGGAACATATCAGCACGAACATTGTAGCCAGTCCCATACCCATACCGTTAATGGCAGAGGAAGTGGTACCCAGTGTAGGACACATACCCAGCAGGAGTACAAACGTAGGATTCTCTTTGATAATCCCGTTCATCATAACTTTAAAATTATTCATATCTTCTACTCCTTTCTCATTTAGCGCTGAGTGTATCCACAGCTTCGGGAGCTGCGGAATCAGCAGGTTGTTCAACATTCTTTTGAGTAGCGCCGGTAGTGCCGTCGGCAGTTTCCTGACCGGCATAGGCAGCATAAGCCGCATTCACTGCATTCAAAAAAGCACGTGAGGTGATGGTAGACGCTGTAATGGCATCTACTTTACCACCGTCCTTGCTCACTGTCAATGCAGCTTCACCCGGATTCATGCCGGTGATGTCACCTTTATTGCCTTTCTTGAACCAGTCGGCAGCCTTGGAACCCAACCCCGGAGTTTCCACATGCGACAACAAGGAGTAGTCGATGATTTTGCCTTCAGCATCGAAACCGACCAACACTTTCAGCTCACCGCCAAAACCCATGGCAACAGCTTCCACAGCAGCTCCGATATATTCTCCGCCTTTGGTGGCAGGATATACAGAATACTGTACTCCGTTTACTTCCTGCATCTTCTTCTCGGCGATGGGGTCATTGTCGAAGCCCGGAACCACCGCACTTACGGCATCGCTCAAGGTCTTTGCATTGGCCTGCGCAATGGGCTCCTTCGTCAATTCGTTTACATAAGCCAGCAACGCTACGGAGATTGCGGTAACGCCCGTAAGTACCAGCAACATATTCTTCAAGGATGATTCTAACTTTTTCATTTCTTCTTCGCTACCTCCCCAAAGCGTTTAGGTTTAACATAGGTGTTGATGAGCGGAGTGAACGCATTCATAATCAGAATGGCAAACGACATACCCTCCGGATATGCACCGAACAGACGGATGATGACAGTCAGTAGGCCGATGCAAACACCATAAATCAGCATACCTTTGTGGCTCATCGGAGAAGTCACGTAGTCCGTAGCCATAAAGACAGCACCCAGCATCAGACCACCGGACAACAACTGTACGACCGGGGATACATAAAGTTCCGGATTGACCAGATACATGATACCGGAGAACACGAATACCGTCACCAGAATAGATACCGGAATGTGCCAGGTGATGATTTTCTTCCACAACATGTAGAACAAACCAAGCAGCAGCGCCAAGGCACTCACCTCACCGAGACATCCTCCATTATTACCTATCAGAAGGTCGAAAGCTCCCGGAAGGTCGCTCAGGGACATGCCCGGAGCACCATTGATGACACCTTTCATAATAGCCAGCGGCGTAGCAGCCGTCGTGGCATCCGTATAGGCTGTCAACTGGCCTACAGCCGGCCATGTCGTCATCTGCACGGGGAATGAAAGCAGCAGGAACACACGTCCTGCCAGTGCAGGGTTAAAGGGATTGCAACCCAAACCTCCGAAGGACATCTTGCCTACCCCGATGGCAAACAAGGCACCAAGGATGATAATCCAGATGGGCAGGTTGGAAGGCAGGTTAAAGGCCAGCAACACACCGGTAATGATGGCAGAACCGTCGGTAATGGTTGTGGTCTCTTTTTTCATGAGGAATTTGCCGATGGCCCATTCAAAGAACAAGCAGGCTGCTACGGAAGTTGCCGTAACAATCAGCGCACCCAGTCCGAAAAAGTAAAGCGAAACGAGGAATGCCGGAATCAATGCGATAAGCACACCGTACATATTCTTCTTCACGCTGTCACCGCCGTGAACGTGGGGCGAAAGGGATACGATTAATTTATTCATACTTCGTTATTTTTTAGCTTGACGTGCACGAATCATCGCTCCTACCTTACCCTTACCCAAGCGGATATAATCCAGCATCGGACGGTTGGAAGGACAAGTGAACTGGCATGAACCGCATTCTATACACGACATAATGTCTTCTTTCTCTACTCTTTCAAAATCTCCGTGGGCCGAAACGGTAGCCAGCAGATACGGCTCCAACCCCATCGGGCAGGCTCCCACGCACTTGGCACAACGGATACAAGGCTGTACTTCGCCGCGCTTGGCTTCCTTCTCGTTCATAATCAGAATACCGGAGCTTCCTTTGGCTGTCGGTACATCCGTATTTACCAGAGCTTTACCCATCATCGGGCCACCGCCGATAATCTTACCCGTATCTTCGGGCAGACCGCCGCAAGCTTCAATCAGCTGCTTCATCGGCGTACCGATACGTGCCAGGAAATTGGACGGCTTTGCCAACGACTTACCGGTCACGGTAATGACACGCTCAAACAGAGGTTTGTTCTTCTGTACGGCCTGGTAAACGGCAAATGCGGTACCCACATTCTGCACCACAGCTCCCGTGGAGATAGGCAACGCACCGGCTGCAACCTGGCGACTGATGACAGCATCAATCAACTGCTTTTCACCACCCTGCGGATATTGTACCTTCAAGGGTACCACCTCGATACCTGCATAGCTGGAAGCAACCTTCGTCATCAGCTGGATGGCATCGGGCTTGTTGTTCTCAATGCCGATGAATGCCTTGTTCACCTTTACCGCCTTCATCAGAATGGATACACCTACCATAATTTCTTCCGCATGTTCCAGCATCAGCTGATGGTCGGCAGTCAGATACGGTTCGCACTCTACGGCGTTGATGATGACACACTCTGCCTTGAATGCAGGAGGAGGACACAACTTGACCTGCGTAGGGAAGCATGCACCGCCCAGACCTACGATACCGGCATCAGCGATTTTCTTCACGATTTCCTCGGAGGTCAGACTGCATTCCTTCACCAACGTTTCGGAACGGTCAATGGATTCTTCCCATTCATCCCCTTCTACGTCAATGAATATAGCAGGCTTGGCGTAACCGCTGGCATCGACAATCGTGTCAATCTTAGCGACTTTCCCGCTGACAGACGAATGAATGGCTGCTGATACAAAACCGCCGGGCTCGGCAATCTTTGTACCCACTTTCACAACATCACCTTTGGCAACGATAGGCTTGGCAGGAGCACCGATGTGCTGTCCCAGCAAGATAGCGGCCTTGGCCGGAATCTCTGCCTTGATGATAGGCTGATGTGCTGAAAGTTTATTTTCGTGTGGATGGACTCCACCAATTGAAAATGTCTTCAACATACAATTCTGTATTTTTAGTCGTTTATTTACTTTATTAATTCATACCTCAACTTGGGAAGTCTAAACCTCCGCTTTAGGAGTCTCAACCTCAGCTTTAGGAACTGCAACCTTTACTTGGGGAGCTGTATCGTCAGCCTTCGGTTTGCGCGGCGGGAAGTTGAGGGCAATGATTGTGTTTTGCGGACAAGCTTCCTCGCACTTGCGACAGGATTTGCACTTATTGGGGTCAATGTAAGCCAGATTGTTTTCCAGCGTGATAGCCTCGAACGGACAAACCTTCACACACTTGCCGCAACCGATACATGCCACGGTACAAGCCTTGCGTGCTACGGCCCCCTTGTCCTTGTTTACACACTGTACGTAAATACGACGTGATTTCTTGCCTTGAGGACGGATTTCAATAATAGATTTCGGACAAGCCTTGGCACAAGCTCCACAAGCCGTACACTTTTCCTCATCCACTTCGGGAAGTCCGGTCTCCGGATTCATGTGGATAGCATCGAACTGGCAGGCAGCCACACAGTCGCCGCATCCCAGACAGCCATAACTACAACCCGTTTCACCACCATAGAGAGAAGCCGCAATGGCACAACTCTTGGCGCCATCGTATTGGTTCACACGAGGACGGTTGGCACAAGTTCCATTACATCTCACCACCGCAACCATAGGTTCGGCAGCAGCGGCATCCAAGCCCAGAATCTCGGCAATCTTTGTCATGACGGGCTGTCCACCCACCGGACAAAGTTTACCATCCAGCGAACCTGCCTTTACGCAAGCATCTGCAAATCCGCTACAACCGGGGTAACCACATCCACCGCAATTTGCCTGGGGAAGCACCTCTGCTACCTGGGCAATCCGCGGATCTTCATACACGGCGAATTTCTTGGAAGCCACGTAAAGAATAGCGGCCGATACCAGCGCTATAACTCCCAATGAAATCACTGCAATCAGAATTACATTCATAAATTAGTTGTTTATTAATTATTTGTTTTATTATTAGTTAGTTCATCGGTCGTACGGAGAATGAGAACTTCTTACCCATCCGCGACTTGTTCAGCCACAATATATAATAATAAGGTATAAGAAGTGCCAGCGAACAAAGTGCAGAACGCAGCTCGTCATTCCAGATAGCCATAAAGACAAACAGTGAGATTATCAGAATAAGGAAAGGAAATATAAAGGCAAACAGAACTGCCATCACTCCCATTGAAAGTTCGCCCGTCACCCATACACGGTCACCGGGCTGGTAGGATGCGGCATTGGCATCGGCCACATCGACAAGTTTCTCTTTCGTATCCGCAGAGGTACAATGCCCCTTGACACTACACGAAGCGCACGCTGAAGTCTGGATGATTCTCACTTGGAGATGAGAACCGTTTATGTTTTCCACAATACCTTGATGTTTTATAGTATTCGCCATTTTGCAAAGTGTGCATTACAAATCGCGGCAAATTTACGCATTATTTGTGAACTGCAAACCTTTCCTATGCATTTTCTGTGTTCGTAAACGTGCTTTTTCTATGTTTTTATGTTTTTTCACCTGCCACAGACTACAAAAAGACAAAAAACAGACGGTCTGTCAAGGAAAAACAGACCGTCTGACTAACCAAAACAGATAATCTGTTCACTCCGAACAGACCATTTGTTTATTTACCATTTATAATTGATACCGAAACTGAGCAATTCTTTTACCTGAAAATAGCTGTCCCCTTCCGTCGGCTTGGCACTGTCGTCATAGCGGGCGTGCACATAGAGCTTGGTGGAAAGATAGCGGTTCAGCACAAAGTTCACCGTGTTTTCCCATTCGATACGCGTCCACTCATAACTGGTCTGGAAGTCCAGGCGGGAATCCAGCGTAATGGAAGGAATGATGGTCCACGAAAGTGTAGGCTGTATCTGCGAACCGAAGTTATGCTTCACGCACTTGCCCTCCTCAAGACCGAAACTCACTTCATTCACACCCTTATTCCCCACATAGCGCAGCATGTACGTCAGCGGAGCCATGAAAACGGACAAGCTGAATTTCTGCTTCTTCAACTTGTAGTCCATACCGATACTGCTTGACCAGTCCGCCGGAGCAAAGAAAGCCGAAACCAGCTCTTCACTGTTGGCCTTGTAGCCATTGCAGAACTGGGTCTTAAACTCAGTCGTGATGGTATAATACCACTTGGACGCAGCCTGAATACCCAGTTTACTGTACAGCCGGAGTTGGTCGGTACTTACCAGATAGTTATGAAACTCGTCGGAAGGTGCGGAGCTGAAGCCCAGCTTGGCATCGAGCAGATTTTCCCACTGCACCTTTTCACGGTCATTATAGTTGGCAAACAATTGCAGGTTGGCAAGCACGGCGTTAGTGCTCTCACCTCCCTTGTACCAGTTGTCGGAGATATAGTTCTGGGTAATCTGCAACGAACCGTTTCCACCCGTCACCCACCAGTTGGGCTTGTGGATAATCACGTCGGCTTCCTCCTTCACTCCCACCATATTCTCTTGTGCAAACAGTTTCACGACGGACGGCTTGGAAGAAACCTCCTTCTCTATATTATCCTTGAATATCTTCCCTTTCATCACCTCCTTCTCGGTCATTACAACCAGATTGGGACAATTCACATACGTGTTCAGCAGCGTACGGTCCACCAGTTTGTTGGCTCGGTCCTTTGAGGTGAAACTCAGTGTGTCGAACGGCAACATCTCGCGCGTCAGGGCAGGCACCGTATCAGGCACCTGGAAATGCCAGTCCACCTTGGAAAGGCGTCTCATGGGGGCATAATAATAGGTAAGGGGAAGGAACAACCTATAGTAGTTCGGATTGGAAGGTATATAACGCTCCGGAGTCGTGGGGTCATTCAAATAATCCAGCACTCCGATATACCTTTCATATAATATGGAAACAGTATCCAGCCTGTACCCCATACCTTCCGGTTTCAATTTCAGAATCATGTATTCTTTCATTATATCCGGCAAGGTGTCGGCTTTGGCAGTTGTTTCCTGTCCACTGTTCTTCGAGGCGGTATCCAGCGTATTCTGTGCCATCACCGACGAAGAAATCATCGTAGCAATTAACCAAAATGCAATGTGTCTATTCTTCATAATGCCCTAAAGTCTATGTTTCGAGCGCAAATTTAGCTTAAAATGTTTAGAAAACATAGAAAAGCCATAAGAAAAAGGCAAGAAGGACTTTCTTCGATGAAATCGTATTTTTTAATAATTGTTTCATCGAAACTTTCTCTACTTCCTCTTTTTTTTATAATTTTGCGCTTTTTAAGTTCTACGTGTACTGACGGGAGCAGTGCGCACCTTGAACGACAAGCCGTATAGGCTCTTGGCATTAGATTAAACAATTAATAAAATAATATAGTTGTGGGAGAAACAAAGTATATTTTCGTCACCGGTGGTGTTGCCTCTTCATTAGGTAAAGGTATCATCTCATCCTCCATCGGTAAATTGCTGCAAGCAAGAGGTTACAAGGTAACCATCCAGAAGTTTGACCCGTATATCAACATCGACCCGGGTACACTGAACCCTTATGAACACGGCGAATGCTACGTTACCGTGGATGGCCACGAAGCCGACCTCGATTTGGGCCATTACGAACGCTTCCTGGGCATCCAGACCACCAAAGCCAACAATATCACGACCGGACGCATCTACAAAAGCGTCATCGACAAAGAGCGCCGGGGTGACTATCTGGGAAAGACCATCCAGGTTATTCCCCATATTACAGACGAAATCAAGCGTAATGTAAAACTGCTGGGAAACAAATACAAATTCGACTTTGTTATTACCGAGATTGGCGGTACAGTGGGTGACATCGAGTCTCTGCCCTATCTGGAAAGCATCCGTCAGCTGAAGTGGGAACTGGGAAAAGACGCCTTGTGCGTACACCTTACTTATGTCCCCTACCTGGCAGCTGCCGGTGAGCTGAAGACCAAGCCCACCCAGCACTCCGTAAAGGAACTGCAAAGTGCCGGTATCCAACCCGATGTCCTCGTACTGCGTACGGAACATGAGTTGAGTACCACCCTGCGCAAGAAAGTGGCTCTGTTCTGCAATGTGGACGAAAATGCCGTGGTGCAGAGCATCGACGCGCCTACCATCTACGAGGTGCCCATCTTGATGCAGCGCCAGGGACTGGACGTTACCATTTTGAAGAAAATGGGACTTCCCGTCGGCGACACTCCGGGACTGGGACCGTGGCGCGCTTTCCTCGAACGCCGTCACAAAGCCGAAGAGACTGCCCCGCTGCACATCGCATTGGTGGGCAAATATGACTTGCAGGATGCCTACAAGTCCATCCGCGAGGCCCTTTCACAAGCAGGAACCTACAATGACCGCAAGGTATCGGTAGACTTCGTGAACAGTGAAAAGCTGACTGACGAGAATGTGGCAGAAGCCCTGAAAGGCATGGCAGGCGTACTTATCGGTCCAGGCTTCGGCGAACGCGGCGTTGCCGGCAAGTTCGTAGCCATCAAATATGCGCGTACGCACGACATCCCCACCTTCGGTATCTGTCTGGGTATGCAGTGTATCGCCATCGAATTTGCCCGTAACGTACTGGGTTATGCCGATGCCAACTCACGCGAGATGGACGAAAAGACACCGCACAATGTCATCGACATCATGGAAGAGCAGAAGTCCATCACCAATATGGGTGGAACCATGCGTCTAGGTGCCTACGAATGTGTTCTGCAGAAAGGCAGCAAGGCATACGAGGCATATGGTACCGAGCATATCCAGGAACGTCACCGTCACCGCTACGAGTTCAACAACAGCTTCAAGGATGCCTACGAAGCAGCAGGCATGAAGTGTGTGGGTATAAACCCCGAATCGGACCTGGTGGAAATTGTTGAGATTCCCGCATTGAAGTGGTTTGTCGGTACCCAGTTCCATCCCGAATACAGCAGTACGGTATTGCATCCGCACCCACTGTTCGTAGCATTCGTGAAGGCCGCCATCGAAAATGAAAACGAAAAGAAATAATTTGTAATAAGTAATTTGTAATCAACAAAGAATGGATAAAAATACCATCACAGGTCTTGTTCTGATAGCGATATTGTTAGTAGGTTTCAGCTTTCTGAGCCGTCCCAGCCAGGAGCAGTTGGAAGCACAGCAACGTTACTACGACTCCATAGCCCAGGTGCAACAGCGCGAAGCCGACTTGAAAGCCAAGGCGGAAGCAGCCCTGGCCAACGAAAGCGGAGCGGAAGCAAGCGTTGACTCCACTGCCCTCTTCTTCGACGCCCGTCAAGGAACCAACTCGCAGGTAACCATCCAGAACAACCTGGCAGAAATAACCGTAGATACAAAAGGCGGGCGCATAGCTTCGGCCACGCTGAAGGAATACATGGGACAAGACAAGACGACCCCCGTCACACTGTTCAGCGGCAATGACGCTTCCATGAATTTCCTCTTTTACAACAAGAAAGAGACTATCCAGACGGAAGACTATTATTTCACCGCAGTAAACCGTACGGACAGTACCGTCACCATGCGTTTGTCGGCAGACAGCAACAGCTATATCGACTTTACCTACAGCATGCACAATGACACATACCTGATAGACTTTACTATCCAGGCTGTCAATATGGAAGGCAAGCTGGCCGCTACCAACAATTATGTGGACATCGAGTGGTCTCAGCGTGCCCGTCAGATAGAGAAGGGTTACACCTACGAGAACCGTCTGGCTGAGCTGACTTACAAAATCGCCGGAGAGGGTACCGATTATCTGTCTGCCAACAAGAACGATGAAAAGGAAGTTCCGGAACGCCTGGACTGGATTGCTTTCAAGAACCAGTTCTTCTCTTCAGTATTTTTGGCAGATGCCGACTTTGAAAAGACCAAACTGAGTTCCAAGATGGAGACTCAAGGCAGCGGCTACATCAAGGACTATTCTGCGGAGATGAGCACGAAGTTCGACCCTGCTGGCAAGGAACCTACCCAGCTGTTCTTCTACTTCGGCCCCAATCACTACAAGACTCTGACCGCACTCGACAAGGGGCGTGACGAGAAGTGGGAGCTGAACCGTCTGGTCTATCTGGGCTGGCCGCTCATCCGCTGGATAAACAAATGGTTCACCATCAACATCTTCGACTGGTTGTCCAGTTGGGGGTTGAGCATGGGTATCGTACTGTTGTTCATGACGTTAATCGTAAAAGCTGTAGTATTCCCCGCAACGTGGAAAACCTACATGTCATCCGCCAAGATGCGCGTACTGAAACCGAAAATCGACGAGATAAACAAGAAGTACCCCAAGCAGGAAGATGCCATGAAGAAGCAGCAGGAAGTGATGGGCCTCTACAGCCAGTACGGAGTCAGTCCGATGGGTGGATGTCTGCCGATGCTGATACAGTTCCCTATCCTGATGGCCTTGTTCATGTTCGTGCCGAGTGCCATTGAACTCCGCCAACAGAGCTTCTTGTGGGCAGACGACCTTTCCACTTACGATGCGTTCATCAACTTCCCGTTCCATATCCCGTTCCTGGGAAGCCACCTCAGCTTGTTCTGCCTGCTGATGACGGTTACCAACATATTGAACACGAAGTACATGATGCAACAACAGGATACGGGTGCCAATCCGCAGATGGCTGCCATGAAGTGGATGTCATACCTGATGCCTATCATGTTCCTCTTCATATTGAACGATTATCCTTCGGGATTGAACTATTACTACTTCATCTCTACGTTAATCAGTGTGGTAACAACGCTCATCATGCGCAAGACAACCAATGAGGAAGCCCTTCTTGCCCAGTTGGAAGCCAACAAGAAAGACCCGAAGAAGATGAAGAAAACCGGTTTCGCCGCCCGTCTGGAAGCCATGCAGAAACAGCAGGAACAGATGATGAAAGAGAGACAGAACAAAAAGTAGTAAGACTACCATTCAAGATATTCTTTTGCAGAAAGCCGGACAATGACATTTGCCCGGCTTTCTTATCCTTACACCAACGAAAAAATTCACAGACTCTAAATTATGCAGACTAAATACACCTACAAACAGATCTGGCTTATAGCCTACCCCATCCTAATCAGCCTCCTTATGGAGCAACTGATAGGTATGACGGACACTGCCTTCCTCGGGCGTGTGGGCGAAGTCGAACTGGGAGCATCTGCCATCGCCGGTGTCTTCTACATGGTCATCTTCATGGTTGCCTTCGGTTTCAGCATCGGGGCACAGATACTCATTGCCCGGCGCAACGGCGAACGGCAGTATAAGGAAATCGGTGACTTGTTCTATCAGGGCATCTATTTCCAAGTCGGAATGGCGGCAGTCATGTTCCTGCTATCCTATTGCTTCTCACCGATTATCCTGAAACGCATCGTCGCTTCGGAACATATCTACGAAGCAGCCACCAGCTACCTGCATTGGCGTGTATTCGGTGCCTTCTTCTCGTTCAGCGCAGTCATGTTCCGTGCCTTTTTCTTGGGAACCACCCAGACCAAGACACTGACACTGAACTCCATCGTCATGGTGTTGAGCAATGTCGTATTCAACTATATCCTGATTTTCGGTAAATTCGGTTTCCCAGCGCTCGGCATTGCCGGAGCCGCCATCGGCTCCTCACTGGCCGAGCTGGTTTCGCTGTTATTCTTCATCCTCTATACCCGCAGCCGCATCGACTGCCGCAAGTACGGGCTGGATCGTATTCCTAAGTTCCGGCTGGACGTATTGAAACGGATGCTGAACGTCTCTTTCTGGACCATGATACAGAATTTCTTCTCCCTCTCCACCTGGTTCCTTTTCTTCCTTTATGTGGAGCATTTGGGAGAGCGCTCGCTGGCAGTGACCAACATTGTCCGCAACGTGTCCGGCATACTGTTCATGGTACTCATGGCGTTTGCCTCTACCTGCGGGTCACTGGTCAGCAATCTCATCGGTGCAGGCCACTCCGATTGCGTGGCAGGCACCATCCGGCAGCACGTACGCATAGCCTACGTCTTCGTACTTCCGCTGGCATTGCTTTTCGCGGTGTTCCCCAAGCTGATTCTGGGAATTTATACCGACATACCCGACCTGCAGGACGCTGCCGTGCATTCGCTTTGGGTGATGTGCTCCACCTATCTGTTCCTGGTTCCTGCCAATGTCTATTTCCAGGCAGTTTCCGGAACCGGCAATACGCGTACTGCATTGGGCATGGAGCTGGCAACGCTGGTCATCTACACAGCCTATATCACCTACATTATTCTGATTCTGCAACTCGACGTGGCCATCTGCTGGACCTCGGAAATGGTTTATTCCAGCTTTATTCTCATTTTCTGCTGGCTATATATCAAACGTGGGAATTGGCAAGGAAGGAAAATTTAGTATCTTTGCATTGAAATAACTGAAACAAAAAGCATATATGAAACAAGTAAATCTACTACTTATGTCAGCAGCCATGACATTGGCCTCTTGCGGAGGCACAAAAGATGCCGGACAGCAGCAGGACGCAGCAACGCTCATCCAGCGGTCGGACATCAAGATTGAAGGAAAGCGTATGACACCCGAGGCACTCTGGGCGATGGGACGCATCGGCAGTGTGGCCGTATCCCCCGACGAAAAGCAAATTGCCTACACGGTATCCTATTACAGCGTGCCCCAGAACAAGAGTAACAGCGAAGTCTTCGTCATGAATGCCGACGGTAGTGACAATACCCAGATAACGCATGACGCCTGGCAAGAAGGACAGCCCACGTGGTTTAAGGACGGCAAGAAGCTTGCCTTCCTTTGCAACGAAAGCGGCAGCAGCCAGGTATGGGAAATGAATCCCGACGGCAGCGGACGCAAGCAGCTGACTCAATACGAGGGAGACATCGAAGGGTTCTCTTTCTCGCCCGACGGCAAGAAACTCCTTTTCATTGCCCAGGTAAAGACCGTGAAGAGTACGGCAGACAAACATCCGGACCTTCCTAAAGCTACCGGCATCATCGTTACCGACCTGATGTACAAGCATTGGGACGAATGGGTGACTACTGCTCCCCATCCATTCGTTGCCGATTTCGACGGCAATGCCATCAGCAATGTCACTGATATTCTTGAGGGAGAGCCATACGAAAGCCCGATGAAGCCCTGGGGCGGTATCGAGCAGCTGGCATGGAGCCCGTCTTCTGATAAGGTGGCCTATACATGCCGTAAGAAAACCGGACTGGCGTATGCCATTTCCACCAACTCCGACATTTATATCTACGACCTTGCCTCCAAGGAAACCAAAAACATCACGGAAGAAAACAAGGGATATGATACGAATCCCCAATACTCTCCCGACGGCAAATACATCGCCTGGCAGAGCATGGAGCGTGACGGCTACGAAGCCGACTTGAACCGCTTGTTTATCATGAACCTCGAGACCGGCGAGAAACGTTTTGTAAGCAAGGCATTCGAATCGAACGTGGACGCCTTCTTGTGGAACAAAGATTCCCAAAGCATCTACTTCATCGGTGTATGGCATGGCGAGACACAGATTTACAACATCGACCTTGCCGGAAACGACAAGCTTACCCGGCTCACCGACGGCATGTACGACTATGCTTCGCTTGCCCTTTGCGGAGACAAGATTATCGCCAAACGCCACTCCATGAGCATGGGCGACGAAATCTATGCCGTAAACAGTGCACGCAACGGCGACGCTTTTGCAGAAGCAGTGCAACTGACCACAGAAAACAAGCAGATTTACGACCAGCTGGAGATGGGTAAGGTGGAAGCCCGCTGGATGAAGACCACCGACGGCAAGCAGATGCTGACCTGGGTGATTTATCCTCCACAGTTCGACCCTAACAAGAAGTACCCCACCCTCCTCTTCTGTGAAGGCGGTCCTCAGAGTCCCGTCAGCCAGTTCTGGAGCTACCGTTGGAATTTCCAGATTATGGCGGCAAACGACTATATCATCGTAGCTCCCAACCGTCGTGGTCTTCCGGGCTTCGGTGTAGAGTGGAACGAAGCCATCAGCGGTGATTATGGCGGCCAGTGCATGAAGGACTACTTCACTGCCATTGACGAAATGGCCCAGGAACCTTTCGTCGACAAAGACCGCCTGGGTTGCGTAGGCGCCAGCTTCGGAGGTTTCTCCGTATATTGGCTTGCCGGACACCATGACAAACGCTTCAAGGCATTCATCGCACACGACGGTATCTTCAACATGGAAATGCAATATCTGGAAACGGAAGAGAAATGGTTTGCCAACTGGGATATGGGCGGTGCTTATTGGGAAAAGAACAACGCTACGGCACAACGCACTTTCGCCAACTCCCCGCACCTCTTCGTCGACAAATGGGACACCCCTATCCTCTGCATCCACGGAGAGAAGGACTTCCGCATCCTTGCCAACCAGGCAATGGCCGCCTTCGATGCAGCCGTGATGCGTGGCGTTCCTGCCGAACTGCTTATCTATCCGGACGAAAACCACTGGGTGCTGAAGCCTCAAAACGGCGTGCTGTGGCAACGTACCTTCTTTGAATGGCTGGACAAATGGCTGAAGCCGGCTAAGTAAAGCCCCTCAAAAACAATAAAAACAAATAATCCCGGACTCTTTGTCAAGAATCCGGGATTATTTGTTTTTATCGTACACCGCCCGATTCATTTTTTATGACTATAATTTGGGCAGTTCAAATAAAGTCAATACATTTGCTTTATGCACACTCCGAAGAAGTGTAAACAATATGTCCTAATATAACCCGATAAAAGATGAATGAAAATTGGCCTGAGATTGTGGAAACACTGATACCGTATTTTGAAACAAATTCGGTAGAAGGTGATTACCAGCGGGAAATAGAGAACTGCTTGAAATTTCTTGGATGGAAAAAGACCAATGGAACAATGGTATCCCAGTATACATTACCGATAGGCAATAGTAACTCCATACGCCCGGACATTGTACTTTGGCGAAAGAACGAACATGATACACAATCCCCCGTACTCCCAATTGAAATAAAACGTCCGTCTAATATACAAAATGAGAGGCAAGAAAATCAGTTGATGTCGTATATGCGCCAACTGAAACTTAATGTCGGATTATATATAGGAGAAAAGATACAACTTTACTATGACATTCCCAATGATGGAGAGAATCCCATTTGTGTATTTACAGCGGAAATTAAAAAAGAAGATACAAATGGTTCCATCATCTGTGACTTATTGAGCTACGACAAATTCAATCTGGAAAAAATAGAAACATTCTGTAATGAGCAATATAAAAAAATCCAAGCGCGTAATAATCTGCATAGGAGGGTGTCAGAATTCTTATCCGAAGGCAATGGGGTAAAGAATATGATTTCGTTGCTCAAAGACAAGTTTACAGCTGAAGGATTTGAGGAATCCGCCATTAATGAAGAATTTGCCAATCTTACGCTTACAGTACATTACGAAAATAAGAGCATTCTCCCTTCATTACAACTTAAAACGAGGCAAACATCTAAAAACTCACAAAACGACTATAAAGAAAGTGACTCCAAAGACCATACAAAATTCTCATTGGATGGAATCAACTTCTATGTCAAAAGACGTTTTGTATTGGAAGTAATCAAGCACTATATCAAAGACCATCCCAACATAAACTATGTTGAACTGGAAAAAGTCTTTCCATCCAATTTACACAGTAAAGCATTGGGTGTAATACGTACCTTGATAGAAGTCCAAGAAAAAATCAAATCTCATCCCGATTTAAAGAAACGTTACTTTCTTAAGCCTGATGAAGTTATTTTATTGGCAGACGGAACAAAAATTGTTGTCAACAACCAGTGGGGAACATTATTTCCAAGATTTCTTGAAGCAGCAAAGAAACTGTACCAAGTAACCAATGATACGGAAAGCAATACTCCAATATCCCGATTAAAGATTACTTTTGGTAATGGGAAAGTAATTCAAGAAACACAAGCAGCCGAGACTTTCCGGCAATTTGTGATGACAGTAGGTGTGGAACAAGTGCAATCTTTAAATATCAAGGTATGCAAGATTCCCTTGATATCAAACACACTTCATGAGAAATACCAGCGCGCTCAAAAACCATTAGGCAACGGACGGTTTCTTATGACCTGCAGCAATACAAAAACAAAGAAGCGTGATATCGAGCGTATTGCCAAAGCTTTGGGTATTCAGGTGACCGTGGAAATTGTATAATGGAAGACAGTAATTCAAGAGATATGTCTTGAAAAATACTTTTTCATGAAGAGTACGTATATTGCGCTCAACAGTAAGATACACCCTATCAAGAAGATATAGCCATACCGTTGGTAATAAATATATCCTACTATTATAAAAGTCTGTATTGTCATATAGGCCAGAGAGACTATGACATGAGGAATCTTCAGTTCATTCGCCATAATCTGATACAGATGCTTGCGATGCGGTAGCCCGATATTCTCATGAAGCATCAGGCGGTGAATGATAGTCAGTACACTATCCACACCATAAACGGATAAAAGGACAATCCAACTGAAATCTTCCGTTTCAATGATGAGCCTGCCTATCAGGAAAAGAAGGATAAAGGCAATGCTCACCGAACCCACATCACCGGCAAAGCATTTGGCACGCTTGCGGAAATTGAAGAAACAGAAAACTAGAACGGAACAGATAACGGTATAGATGAAATCCGCTTCCACAAAAGTAACAACCTCCTTATTGATATAGGCCAACGCAGCAAGAATAACCAGAGAATAACCACCGGTTATGCCGTTAATGCCATCCATAAAGTTGTAGGCATTGATGATACCCGTACAGACTATCAAGGCTATGACTATCCACCACCAGGACAAGGAGAACAGTCCCCACTGATAAAACATCATAGCCATAGCAGAGAAATGAAAAAGCAGCCTTGTCATCTGTCCGGTGGATTTTATATCGTCCACGAAGCTGATGAACGTCACCAGTGTCAAGGCAAGCAGGAAACAAGGATATTCAAAGCCACTCGTCAGGAAATAGGCCAACGCTCCGAAATAGAAAATAATCCCACCACCGCGTAAAGTCACTTTCGTATGGGAACTCCGCTCATTGGGCTTGTCGATGATATTGTACCTATCAGCCACTCTAAAATAAAAAAGTTCTGCCAAAAACAGCAGAACCAATATTAACAGATAATACATAACAGTATTTTCCTCTTTAATTTTTAATTATCAATTTTTAATTCTTAACTTTTAATTTGAGAACGATTTTATCGTTCTCACTATCCCCTCCTCTGCCCTCACCGGCATTCTGTCAATTCCCAGGGCAGCCTTTATCTTCGCATTACTCACCACATAATTCTCTGTCAACTTGCGCAGACGCTCTGTATTCAAAGGCAAATGGAGCAGAGTCCCAAGCCGGGCACAGAATTCCATCAGTCCTCTGTTTATCTTCCAGATATGCGGCTTGCGGTCCAAAGCCCGACACATCAAAGCTATCAGCTCATTCGTGGACAAGGCCTCGTCATCTCCCATGTGGTAGATACCACTCCCCACCTCCTTAGTCAACAGCCCTTCCACCACGTAGCAAAGATTGTCTATCGAAGTAAAAGACCTCCTGTTCTCAAAAGCCCCCAAAGGCCAGGGAATGCCTTTCCTCACCACATTATAAAGAAGATTCAGATTGCCTTTATTGCCGGAACCATGAATCATGCAGGGACGCAGGATATAAACCTGCTTGTCATCATAAGGATTAGCTTTCAATTTCCCATTCTCAACCTTCAACTTGTCAAGGATGTAATTCTCGGCAGCTATCTTACTTTCCCCATAAGGCCCTACCGGAGCAGGCACCACATCTTCAGTCAGCATATCACCCACCACACTGTCTGCAGCGGCTTTCACAGAACTGAAGAATACGAACTTCTTCGCAGACGATTCCAGAAAGAAATCAAATATCTTTTGAGTCAATCCCGTATTAATATCAAAATAGGATTGGGCTGCGGACCGGTTTTTCGTATCATGGGCTTTACCAGCCAGATGAATAATGGCATCGAATTCAGGAAGATTCCGCATCGGAAAAGAAGCCGGTTCGATATCCTTCCAGAAAAAAGTCTTTACCACCCCCTCCTTTTCAGGAGCGACAATATCCAGCCCGTAAAGGCTATGACGTTCCTTTAGGGCAACAACGAGATTGGAACCCACAAAGCCGTGGATTCCAGTGACGAGTATGTTCATTGAAATATGCTAAAAAATATACTGACCGGAAACGTGGTTATTGGTTATGTATTTGATAAAATAAGTATCTCCGATGACAGAGAAGAAAATATACCACGTCGTATTAGAATTACGTTGATAAGTGATGTAATACATATCCTTACCATAACGCTCAAAAAAAGCGGGCGCTTTCTTTTTTAATTTAGAATGAATGTTCTGTTGAATATCAGCTATCAGTTCTTCCACATAAGAAATAGCAAAAGGATAAGTACCCAAATACTCCTTCTCAACAAGTATTTTTATAAGCCCATACAAATCCTCCTCTACTTCGGGAGCGAATACGACTCTCATCCAAACAAAGCCTTTATACGAGGGCAAAGCCTATCCAATAATTCTTCACCGGAAATAGCATGCCTAATGTCATCACGTCCTTCCGTAACGATATTCGGATTATTCTCATTACCCGTATATACAACTACCGGTTCACCAACATTCGGCACCATCGGTTCTTGTTCCTTATATGGCTTGTTCTTCTTCATGAATCCAATCTTTCTACAAAGATACCCGGGAATATCAAGATATCCTAATAATTGATTGATAAATATCGTATGTTCATAAAGCTTCAACTAAGTCTACATATTTTTGAGTTACCACATCCTTGGAATATAATCGCTTAATCACCTCTACACCATTTCGACCCAGTAAAGCCAGTTCGCTTTTTGAGACGGAATTCAGCCAGTCCGCCATTTCTCCCACCTTCTTTTCCAAACTCTTCTCTGTAATCAATTTTGCACAGCCATGTTCCTGCAGGAAGTTGATGATAGGCGTATCCTTTCCCGAGCAGACCAATAAAGGCCTACCACATGCCATGATTGTATAAACCTTGGAAGGGAATCCCTGCATCTCCATCTCAGGGTTCATGAAAATAAACTGGATGTCTGAATAGGCAAGAATGGACGGCATCAAACTTCTGGGCTGATAGGGCAAAATATGCACATTATCCAGCTCCAACTCACGTACTTTCTCCTCAAGAACGGGTTTCATGACTCCCTCACCGATTATAAAGTATTCAATGGAAACCCCTTTCGTCTTTTCTGCCAGACAAATTAAGGGCTCCCAATCTTGGGCATAACCAATATTCCCGGCATAAAGTAATTTCAAAGAATCTGTGGCAGGGAAAAAATGGGGATTCAGACATTCTACATTTCCACCTTGAGAATTATACAATTCTGTATCTACAAAATTAGGTATTATACAAAGCTTGGACTTATCCTTAAACCTTCCGGCTATTACATTATAAAAAACCTGGTCTATTGTCGTTACGGCCGTTGAGTTATTATAAACATACCGTTCCATCCTACGTAGCTGTTCTATAACAAGCCCGTCCTTTCGTTTCAAGATGTCAGGATATATTTCCTGCACATTATATATGGTTTTACATCCCTTGATTTTCGCCAGCCAAATGTTTATTACACCGATAGTCAAAGGAGGGGAAGGTGACAGTATGACATCTATATTTCTCTGGAACAAACCAATCAGGAAAGAGATAATATGCCAATAGACAAATCCCAGGACACGCAGAAATGTATTTCTGAATTTCTTCTGGGGTACATGAAGAACTCTGATTCCATGAAAACAGCTTTCTTTACAAATCCCCCAAACCTTCCATTTCAGAGGTTGTACTGCCAGTTGTGATTCCACAACATTGTAATGAGGCGTAGTTGTCAATACCAATACTTCATAACCGTTTTCTTGGAATTTCAGAGCAATATCATTATAAAGATAGGCTGTCGAAACTCCATCCGGACTGAAAATCAGGCTATGTATCAAGATTTTCTTAGGCATGTCTCACCATTATTTTCTCCAAACCATCTTGTTCACCACCCCCGTATAGCTCTGAATCAACTTCACAACCTTGGCCGATACATTCTCATCCGTATAATTGGGCACCGGCAGGCCATCGTCCTCATTCCTATTCATCTCCACGGCAGTATCTACAGCCTGAAGCAAGGATTTCCCATCAATGCCGGCAAGGACAAAGATACCCTTGTCAAGAGCCTCGGGACGCTCCGTACTGGTACGGATGCATACAGCAGGGAAAGGATGCCCCACAGAAGTGAAGAAACTGCTCTCCTCAGGCAGAGTACCGCTGTCACTCACAACGGCATAGGCGTTCATCTGCAGGCAGTTGTAGTCGTGGAAACCGAGAGGTTCATGCTGAATCACACGTCTGTCAAGTGCAAAGCCGCTTGATTCCAGACGTTTCCTGCTACGGGGATGACAACTGTAAAGTATGGGCATGTCATATTTCTCGGCCATAGCGTTAACCGCGCTGAAAAGGGACAGGAAGTTCTTCTCCGTGTCAATGTTCTCTTCCCGATGCGCGGAGAGCAGGATGTATTTACCTTTCTGGAGATGCAATCTCTGGTGAATATCGCTAGACTCTATTTCGGACAAATTCTCATGCAGGACTTCCGCCATGGGCGAACCGGTTACGTATGTACGTTCTTTCGCCACGCCCGAAGCGTTCAGGTATCTGCGGGCATGCTCCGAATAGCAGAGGTTCACATCGGAAATGACGTCCACAATACGGCGGTTGGTCTCCTCAGGCAGGCACTCGTCAAAGCAGCGGTTGCCTGCCTCCATATGGAAGATGGGGATATGCAGACGTTTCGCGCCTATCACGCTCAGGCAGGAGTTCGTGTCTCCCAACACCAGCACAGCATCAGGTTTCACCTGCACCATCAGCTTGTAGCTGGCGTTGATAATATTCCCCATCGTGGCACCGAGGTCATCACCGACGGCATCCATATACACATCGGGGGCTTTCAGCTTCAGGTCACGGAAGAAGACACCGTTCAGGTTATAGTCGTAATTCTGGCCGGTGTGGGCCAGAAGACAGTCAAAATAACTGCGGCATTTGTTGATGACAGCCGCCAGGCGGATGATTTCCGGACGGGTGCCCACTATAATCAGAAGTTTCAGTCTGCCGTTCTCCTGAAACCTGACTTGCGAATAATCCAATTTTATATCCATCTGTTCCTATATTCTTTAACTCGTTTCAGACTTTTTCAAAATAAGTGTCCGGACGTGCCGGGTCGAAACACTCGTTGCACCACATGAAAGTCACCAGGTCTTCCGTTTCCGAAAGGTTGACAATGTTGTGCGTATAACCGGGAATCATCTCCACGACCTCCATCCTCCCGCCGCTTACCTCGAAGCTGACAACCTCCTCCGTACCTATCTTGCGGAGCTGTATCAGACCGTGCCCGCTCACCACCACAAACTTCTCGTTCTTGGTATGGTGCCAGTGCTGGCCTTTCGTAACGCCCGGCTTGGAGATGTTCACCGAGAACTGCCCGCAGTCGGAAGTACGGATAATCTCTGTAAAACTGCCGCGGTCGTCCACATTCATCTTCAGGGGATAGCTGAACCGTTCTTCAGGCAGGTATGAGAGGTATGTGGAATAGAGTTTCTTTGTAAAGGCATCGCTCAAATCCGGAACGGACAAGGTACCGGGCATTTGCCTGAAAGACCTTATCAGTTCCACAATGCCGCCCAAGGTAATGGTATGTACTACGGGCACTTCGCAATAATCCCCGTTGCGGTGTTCCCTGCCGCTCAGGGCAGAGATAAGCTCGTCCACCACATCGTCTATGTAAACCAGATGCATCACCACCGAAGGGTCGTTCACCCGGATGGGCAAGTCATGGGCGATGTTGTTGCAGAAAGTGGCCACCGCGCTGTTATAGTTGGGGCGGCACCATTTGCCGAAAACATTCGGGAAGCGGTACACCAGTACCTTTGCACCCGTTTCCCTGGAGTACTCGAACAACAGTTGCTCCCCTGCCCGTTTCGATTCACCGTAAGGGTTGTCGAGTGCGGCCTGCGTGGAAGAGGAAATCATTACCGGACAGGTATTGCCGTGCTTCTTCAATGTATCAAGCAGCGTGGAGGCGAAGCCGAAGTTCCCCTTCATAAACTCAGACGCATCCTTGGGACGGTTTACGCCCGCCAGATTGAAGACAAAGTCAGCCTGTCTGCAATAGACATCCAGTTCGGCCGGGTCACTGTCCATGTCATATTCGTAGATGGCAAGTTCCTCACCCGCAATGCCGTAATTACGGGCTTTCCCGTCACGGATGTTGTGCAGCTGGGATACAAGGTTCCGGCCGACAAACCCTCGGGAGCCGGTTACTAAGATTTTCATAAACTAATGGGTTCTGTTTGTCACAGAAAAGAGAAGATATTCATAGTGAATGACAGAAATCATCCAAACCTATAAAACTTACTTTTGGGAAATTATATTGCTTCAATATATGAAAATGATGATCTTCCGTAACAATAAACTTGGCATTAGCCACAACTGCACAGTCCACAAACTTATTATCATCCGGATCTGATTTTATCAGATTGAAGTTATAATAAGGAGTAAAGAACAAAGTGTAAGGGTTATTGAGAATGACATCAATCACCAGCTTGGCTATTTCCACACCTGCCAAACGTTCTAAAATTTCCTCATATTCATTAAGAATTTCATCAGAAACGCATAACTGATTCGTTCCATCCAGAAAGCAATCCCAAATCTTACGGTACCTGCTTTTGGGAGAAATGCACTGTATCAGGCTATTTGTATCTAATACAATTCTATTCATCTCTTCGGAAGTGTACGGACATCAATTTTTCTCAGTTCATCAAGTTTTTCTTGGTTTAAAACTCCCGAATCCCATAAGTCATTCAAGCGGTCATCTAACTTCTGAGAAAAATATTTGGTCAACACTTCTTTAACTTCATTCAATCGCTCCTCCGAACCATCAAAAGCAAACATCTTCAAAAGATGTTGTTGAACTGAATTTAATACTGTTGCTGCCATATTCTCAATTATTAGTTTCAATATGGCAAAGATAGTTTTTTTTTCTAAAGGAACAATACATTCCCTCTTTCTTTCCTGTTGTATTATTCAAATTAAAGACTTATTCACTCTTGATTTCCGCACTCTTCGCCTTTTCCTCCATCCCGAGGTCTTCGCGGATGAAACGGAGTTTCAAAAGAAGCTTTTTCATGCCCTCCACATCCAGGCGGGCGGTGTTATGGCTGTGATAGTCCTCTATACGGGCAATATCCTCATTGCCTTCCGTGAAGAACTTGTCATAGTTCAGGTCACGGGTGTCGCAGGGAATGCGGTAGTAGTCGCCCATGTCGACAGCCTTTGCCATCTCCTCGCGGGTTACCAGTGTCTCATACAGTTTCTCGCCGTGGCGCGTACCGATGGTCTTCACCTCCGTCTCACCGTATTTCGGATCAACCTGCGCGTATGTTTCCTTCAAGGCCTGCGCCAGTACATCCAAGGTGGCGGCAGGAGCCTTCTGCACGAACAAGTCACCGTTGTGCCCGTGCTCAAACGCATAGATTACCAGATCTACGGCATCGTCCAGCGTCATCATGAAGCGGGTCATGTTGGGGTCCGTTACCGTAATGGGCCTGCCGTTCTTTATCTGCTCCACCCACAAAGGAATTACAGAACCGCGGCTTGCCATCACATTGCCGTAACGGGTACAGCAGATGGTCGTACCGGCTTCCTCACCCAACGCACGGCCCTTGGCTATGGCAACCTTCTCCATCATGGCCTTGCTGATACCCATGGCATTGATGGGATAGGCGGCCTTGTCGGTAGAAAGCACTACCACATTCTTTACACCATGCGCTATGGCGGATTCCAGTACATTGTCCGTACCGATCACATTGGTCTGCACGGCCTGCAAAGGAAAAAATTCACAACTCGGAACTTGCTTTAGAGCAGCAGCGGAAAATACATAATCCACTCCCATCATTGCACCGTCCACAGACTGGCGGTCACGGACATTGCCGATATAGAACTTCACCTTGGGATTCTGCAGATGATGACGCATATCATCCTGCTTCTTTTCGTCACGGCTAAAAATACGGATCTCTTTGATGTCACTATCAAGAAAACGACGCAATACAGCGTTACCAAAAGATCCGGTGCCTCCGGTGATTAATAAAACTTTGTCCTTGAATATAGACATAACTCACTAATATTTTTCCTATTTTCTAATTCTTTTATCCAATCCCAATAGTTGATAAAGTCTAATGCCAATCTTAAATGCCCAGGCATTATTCTTATAGTGCAAGTATTTTTTCGGCAATTTATGATATGACATTAGTTCTTCCTTACTAATAGCCAGTTTCTCTGCCACTTCATCAAACATCTTTTTACACTCCTCATCAGAAGCAGGAGGATTCTTTAAAATTTCAAGAGCTTCTTCACGGCTCATTTGTCCTGTAATAATCAAACTTGATAATTGCGCCCTACGAATATCATAGCCAAACCGAGTAGGAAGCCACCAAGCTTCAAGAAATTTAGTTAGCAAGTCTTCAAAATGCTTCTGACCATAAGGCTGATAATTATATTCACGTTGAAGAGTAGCAATCATTTCAGCTTTTGTAAATGGGACATAATTCAATAGTTGTAATGTTTTCACTCCTTTTATGTACGGAAGAATAAATTTGTGTTTAAGCCCTGTCGTATAAACATAATTTTTAGTTTTCACATTACCGTGCTTTTTTAATACATCTTTTACATAGGTCTTATCTGCCGTAGGTCCTGCACCATCAAACCAAGATTCTGGGTCTGCAATAATTTCAGTACAAATATTGTATCCGTTCAAAATGTATTTCACACCCAATTCCTCCGAATATTTATCTATTTGAGCAATGAAAGCATGGTCTTGAGGTGTATCCAAAGCAGCATGTCCTGTCTTAAAGAATGCAATCTGCATCTGCTTCAACTCTTCAAAATCCAATTTTTGAATATGAAGGTGGACATTCAGTTTGTCGCAAAGTTTTTTTATGTTTTCCTCTGCTATAGGTAAATTCCAACCAGCATCAATATGGAACACAAAAGGACGAAGTCCCCACTCCTTGACAGCGAGGTGCAACATATAACAACTATCCACTCCTCCGCTGAGTCCCAGAATACAATCATATTCTTTACCTTTCCCGGAGATTTTTACTTGTTCCAAAATGGCTTCTAATTCAGCTTCGTGACCTTTACCGTGATTCCACCAAGGTAATATATGTTGTTCATACTCTCGGCACCTGTCACATACACCATTTTCATCAAAAGTCAGATTAGAATCAGTTGTATCCATTACACAATGGGTACATACTTGGTAACCCTCAATAGCCATACATTTATTTATTAAGTAATTTATTATACAAATTTAAGTATTCTATATACCGCTTATTTTTGTCATATTTCATCACTGCTCGATTTCTACAAACCTCATAATACATTGATTTATCTTTAGCAGACAACATTTCTACCGCTTCACAAACAGCATTAACATCTCCAACAGGGACTACTAAGCCGGTTTCTTCTGATATCAATTCAGGACTTGCAGTCACATCATATACAATGGAAGGCGTACCACAAGCAAAGCCTTCTACAGTAGTTAATCCAAATGTTTCTGCGCATGAAAGGTTCATGACAATATCTGCTGCAGAATAATATTCAACTAATTCATCACAATTATCTGTTCGAGTTATTCCTATAATATTGTTAGGAAGAGAATCTTTTTGTTTAGGAGTAAGACCTACAAGAACAATCTGATACTTGTTTGGCAAAATATCAGCTAATTTATAATAGTCTATAAGTCCCTTTCTTTCCTCCCATGTGCTAGCAACACCAAGTAACATTTTTTTATCTTCTATTTTCAATCTCTGTTTTATTCTATTTGGACGAAAACGAAAAACATCTGTGTTAACTCCATTGACAATAGTTTTTATATCTTTCTCTTTGAAAAAGGACTTTTTTATTAAGGAAGTCAACCATTCTGAAACTGCTACAATATGCAAATTATTATTAGCAACAAATAGGTCACGTTTTAAATTATAGTTTCTTCTTGATTTATCAATTATAGATTGCGGATAAGTCTTCGTTAACGAACAATTTCTACAACCTTCTTCTGTTTCCCATTTATTACAATCTCCCAAATACGCACAATGTCCTGTAAAAGCCCAACAATCATGAAAAGTCCATACGACAGGAATATTTTTAGCATTTAAATATTCAAATAATAATCTATAATTCAGAAAGTACCCATGTATACAATGTAAATGAATAATATCAGGTTTCACATTTTCAATTTTGCAAATTAGTTTTTTCGTTCCTACTATCGTCCCTAAGCCATGTTCGTCAAACAAAAAACTTTTTGCAAAATGCATATATTCTTCCCATATTGAACCCACTTGAACAGATTTCATTTTGCTTGCTCCAACATATCGTGCACCATGTGCAATATAGCAATCCCATCCAAAATTTGTCATTAACGTACTAATATCTTCCGTAATCCGACCTGTGGATCCAACTCCTAAACATGTATCTATTTGAAAGAGCTTCATTTATAAAATAAATATTTGAATAAAAAAATCAAATTACCACCACATTATTATTGCCTGCACTTTTAGTATATTTTATAGTCTACTTACACACTCAACAACTTTCTTTTGGAATACCATGAGCGACGTAACAAACATTTATCGCATAAATGTATAAGCCGCATATACAAATTAGCCATATATATATAGACACATGGTAAATTCATCTCATTAAAATAATTACAACATGCTACTATATTAAAACACTTTTTCTTAGCTCCAATTCCTCCTCTGATATCTTCAATATGATGAGTTACCATTTGAGAAATGGGATATGCATAAAAACGCCCCTTAGGAGCAAAAGGCATTCTTTTTAAATAACTTGGTAATTGCACATTCATATTTTCTTTTATCAATATGTATGAATAGCCTAAGTGAATCAAATAGTTACAAACTTTGCATTCGGGGTATGTTTCAAAATCAAAAATTTCTGTATGCTTTTCTAAAAAAGAAGATTTTATGATGGCAAAATCTGTCGCCAACGAATAAAAGCGATCATACCATCTTGCACTAGCCCAAACTGCACTACTCACACTCAATTTGCCGACATATTTCTCAATCAATTTATCTGAATACAACCATGTATCAGCTTCCAATATAATTAAGTAGTCATATACAGTAACATCAATGCTATTCATACCTTCTAATAAAAGCTGAGAATTTCCTTTTAAATGCCCTGCATTTTTTTCTAAAACAACAACCTTATCAGCTTTTCTGTATATATCTTCAGTTACATTATACCCTTTATCTTTTCCGTTTGAAACAACGACTAAATCATAAGTGTATTTTTTCCATGTGTTTTTTATAATTTCAAGATTATAACGCAAATCTTCTATACGGTCATAAACTCTTATTAAGACACAAATTTTCATTTTTATTATCTTTAGAAAGATTTATTATTACAATAGGCAGAAAGAGAAACCAAATATGATCAAATGCACCTAAATAGGGATTAGTAGCATTTGCAATCATAAATAAATTCACTGCTACTATTAAAGACAAAACATATCTACACTCTACAATCGATTTTTTCAAACCCTGTATACTCCAAAACATTAAAATCAAATATTGCGTTACAAATATTAACATACCGATTATACCTCTTTCAAACAACATAGCTATATAAGAGAGCTCATATGTACCAGGTATATCAGAACGAATCACACTAGCATTAACCCCTGTACCATTTCCCAACAAAGGTTTTTCTACCCAACCGGCTATTAAAGATTCAAATTGTGCAATTCGGGGATCATTATTATCATTTCCAATGGTATTATCTAAAAAATCTCCTATCGCCTCAAAATCCACAAGACCATAAAATAAAGAAAATACAACAATTATTGATAAAATGAAGAACATAAAACCCACTTTCTTTTTATAAACAGTTATCAGTTCTGTTCTCTTGTTTTGATTCAAAAAACGTATCAATAAAAAAACAAAGAAAAAAGCCAAAAAAAAATTCAGAAAAATGACACGTCTAGAGGTAAAGAAGATATAAAATACACCAAGTGTAATATTTATCCAATCAAGCTTAACAAGCTTTCTTGTGACGAGAAAAAGAGAGAAGAAAAAAAAATATAAAAAGATAACACTTGTTACCGCTCCTCCAGATATTGCAATAAAAGGGAAACCAGGGCGTATCGTTGCATCATACCCTAAAATTTCTCCTTCTTTCATTAAAGTTAGATTGAACATTAAAAATGCAAATATTCCCATTATCAATATCACAAATAGGCAATATCTCATGCAAGAAATTAATGAATAGAAATATGATTTTGATATCAATAAAGTCAGGTATACAAATATTAATGGCCATAAACAATAAATTAATACGTATACATAAGGAGCCGGATTAGAAAGGAAAACACCGTAACATATTGAAAACAAATTAGAAAACACATAAACATATCCCCATATTAATAGTTTTTTAGATACTACAATAGTTTCTTTCCTTTGAAAAAAAGGAGATAATAGTAAAAGAAACAAAAGTATTGCTTTTATCCCTTGATATTTATAAGGGAAAATCAACATAAGTCCTATTAGAACATATCCAATATATTTTCCTAATATGCGACAAAATTGAAACACGATAAAGATTTTTATTAATCAAAATAAAGTTCCAAACTAATTTTCATAATAAAATGTTAGTCTTTTATAATACTCTTTCAAAACCACCAACAAAAAACACACAGTCCATAACAACAACAGATAGATTGTCTGACAAACAAAATCATTGAAATAGTCCCAAATAACAAACAAAGTAAATACTAATATAAAATTAGGATACAATATTGATTGATTTATCAAATATCGAAAATAATTGGGAAGTGACTGCTTTGCACTATTTTCATCCACATTTCCCAAATAAGAATCAAATGAAATAAGATTACGCATCACAAGCTCCACTGATATTATAGTTATAAAAATACAAGCCAGCATTGTCGCATCATACTTATCTGCTTGCAAATAAGTTATCCACATAGCTATATTCATCAAAGGATGACAAATTAAATGAGCCATATAATCCATTTCTTTACCGTATTTAGAAAATTGCTTTGTCGTACGAGCAACCTCTCCATCGCATAAATCCATTGTAAACCATAAATAAAAGCATATATATCCCGCTATTTTACACCATAAACAAGGAATCGCAAACAATGCGCTTCCAAGTACTCCCCACCCTATCATCATTAGAGTCACTGTATTAGGGGAAATTCCCTTCTTTATAAACATAGCAGAAAGATAGGGAGACAATGGTCTGCACATATGACCTGCCAACATTCCTTTTCTAATATTCGTAATTCTTGATTTAGACAAGTTTTTTATCTCATTTACAACATCTATATACGATTTCATAAGAATTATTTTTAATCATTTATTTTTCGCAATATTTTAAACAATACAGAACAATTTTTCCATGCTTCTATTCGCATTCTCCAAGCTATCATCATATAGATAGTAATATATATCACAATATTTACTCCAAAAGGTAAAAATATCCACCGATTGAATAACTGAACAAATACCGCTACTAAAAATGACAAACAAAATATGGGAAACAATCTCTTCAATTGTTCCACAAACGGATAATGGCAACACTTTGATACCAGCAATGCATTCACCACATAAATATTCAATGAGCTAATCACCATTCCCCACAAAATGCCATGTATCCCCCAATGCATGCCACTAAGCAAAAGAACAAAAAGCATACCCCATTTATAAAAACTCCACCTAAAAAGAGGTTTGCTTTTGCCCAAAGCAGCTACTGCATAGTAATTTACATTTTGCAAGCAAGCAAACAATCCTCCCACACACAAAATCTGGAAATAAGGAATAGCCCCCTCCCATTTATTCCCATACAAAAAACAAATCATAGGATGAGCTACCAAAATAAGTATTGCAATCAAAGGAAAAGTTACAAAAGAAATAATCTGAATACTCATATCCAATGTATTTTTCATCTGCTTCAAATCATTCTGCAACTGTGAAAAAAGAGGAAACATCACCTGCATTATCACATTAGGCAATGTCAGACAAGCTACATCGTCCAGTTTTTTTGCCTGCGAATAAAGTCCCATTTCTGTAGAAGAGAATTTACGGCCTATAATCAGCCCCTGCAAGTTTTTGCATATTTCCTGCAATATATTAGAAGCTAAAAGATAGCCCCCAAATTTAAAAAGTTCCCTCAAAGTACCGAAAGAGAATATACAAGAAGGGTGCCAACGAGTCACCAACCACAACATATTGGCGTTCACCAAAGCATTGGTCAATTGCATAGCAACCAAACTCCAAACTCCCCACCCCCGATATGCCAAATAAATGCCTACTAAAGAAGCTATAAAAAAAGAAGAGATATTAACTAATGATATTTTCTTAAAAGCCAATTGCTTACGCAACCTGTTATTTTGAATAATACCCAAAGAATTTATTATCAAAATAATGCCTAAGACCTTTAAGACATCACTTAATAATGGCATCTTAAAATATGAAGCTATCCAAGGGGATAACAAAAACAAAGTACCATACAAAAAGCAGGCAAAAAAAAGATTCCAGAAAAAAATCGTAGAATAGTCTGCTTGCGTTGGCTCTTTCTTTTGGATTAATGCACTACCAAAACCACCATCAACTAATACTTGGGAAACTACCAAAAAAATAGCAAGCATTCCGATACAGCCATAATCTGAAGGGGTCAATAATCGTGCCAACACCAAATTGACAGAAAATTGCAAGAGCACTGTACCAAACTTGTCAAACGATGCCCAAATTGTACCAGAGAGAACTTTTGAACTTAAAGACATAAAGCAACAACTACATTCAAAAATCAGATTAATATTCTTTTCTATGTATTGATAGTAGAACAGACAAACAACCTCTTTGATGTTATTTTCTTACCATATTTTAGTAAAAAATACAACTATAGTAAGATTAAAATTTCTGATATATCCTAGACTTGTAGTAGATACATTTAAGTAGTCAATTCCACCAATGGATTAGTCTTATAACTTTATGTCACCGCATACACACGCTTCATCAATATCTCTGCCTACAAGCCTGCCATTCACCAAATACTCCTTCCCCATAAGATTTTGTGCCCAATAAAGCACCTTATCTATATTCGGTGTTTCAACTGAAACCAATTCAGCAAATGATTTTATCAATACAAGACCATATGGTATGTCTTCTATAAAATAGCGGTGATGATTATCTAACTGATATCCCCCTTCCACTTCAATCATGTGTGGCTGTACCCCCTTAAAAGGAACAATAGACTGCATCTTTTTCGTCAACTGTTTTACATCATTACATCCATAATATTCCAAGACAGTAGGTATTTCAGTCCGATTAATCGGTAAATGAGAAATAACATCGCTCAATTCATCATCACAGGCAACCCACAAGGCCGATGATTCATCGTCCCAATCAACATCATATAAATTAGGAATGGTTTGATAAACTTTTTCCGGTGTCCAGTCCTTAAACAACACATATAAACGGCAAGGATGCAACAAGGGATTACTATTGCTTAAGGTTGCTTCCAAATAGTGAGACAATTTATATACCGGCGTAGAATACCACTCATTCAGAATTCTTACTACCTCATCCGAATTATCAATATTCATTGTCGCCACCTTCAAATAAGGCTTATACCCTTTTAGTTTGGCAGAATGTCCATATTCCAATGAACGTCCCGTAAAAGGTACACGCTGGAGAGCAAAAGATTTTGTATCAGTTCCCAAGATTTTCTGAACATCCAGAAAAAAACCAGAGCCACCAAACACACTGCCAACCCATGTGCCTTTTTGCAAAAATGGCTTTATTTTCTTCAATCCATCGCAAATTGCATAACCGGGCAAACATATCAATACAATATCAGCCACCGATATCACTTCTTCTGGATTATCTGTCATCATGTTCAAATTTGCGATGTATTCTTTTCCATCCAAATTTACTGTTTTAAAATTATGAGACCACAAATTGGGTTTTCTTGTCAATATATTAACTTCATAATTAGGATTACTACCTATCACTCCGGCAGAGATATGGCCTTGTGAACCTCCACCACAAATACAAACATTTATCATCGCAATTATATTTTCTTTAAAGCTTCAATCAATTTATTATTATCAACACTGTTACGGATGGCTATCCGTATATAATTCTTTCCTTCAAATCCGAATTTGGAAGCACAATCTTTAATAAATATATTGTGTCTCACCAGCAGTAACCTCATCAAATCTTTGGAGCTATACTTGCCTTGCACCTCACAGAGAAAATAATTAGCCTGTGAAGGAATGACACGAAGCCAGGGAATGGCAGCAAGTTCTTGTTGGAAACGCGTACGCTCCTCTACAAAAAGACGGGATGCCCGTTTGTAGTCATTTTCATATTTTCCAAATATCTGCATGTAGAACTCGGCAAAAGAATTGATATTCCAAATGGCCACATCTTGCCGCATCCAATCAATCAAACCACTGTCTGCCGAAGCCAATACCCCCAACCGAAGTCCCGGAACGCCGTAAGATTTTGAAATGCTCTTCATCACCACCAGATGAGGATAACGGGAAAGTATATCGTTGTGCAACAAAGTATTCCGTTCATATCCCACACTGAAATCCACAAAAGATTCATCCACCACCAACCTGATATCGTGCTCCCCGGTCCACTCAACCAAAGAAAGCAAATCGGCATATGGGATGAAATTTCCGGAAGGGTTATCCGGATTTATCAAGAGAAGCGTGGAAACAGATTTGTTCGCAAAGAACTCCTTCAAGTCTGATGCAGAATAAGAAAAGTTCTCATTCTGTGGGACAAACTTCACCAAGCGTTCTTCAATATAACGGTTAGGATACTCCTCAAATGTAGGGAATACCACCCCCACCTTTCCATCCAGACGGCGCATCAACGACTTTATCAGTTCAGCCGCTCCGTTGCCCACCACTGTGTATTTTTTATCAATATGGAAATACTTGGAAATAAGCAATGAATTGATTCTCATGCCCGAAGGGTATTCACTAAGCAGAACGTCAAAGTTGGCCTTCAACTCTTCCTTCAATTTCTTCGGAGGAAAATACGGATTGACCAGATAACAAAAATCCAGTAAATCGGGAAAACGCCAATACCCGCCATAACGCTTTTGAAAAAGGGGAAGTTGGTTATCTTCATCGCTAAAGATAGTCTCGGCAATATCCAAATCCTGCACATCGTCTATCTCATACCACTTTTGGCCATCAAGAGGAAGGGCTTTCAACGGGCAATTGTCAAGCAACGTAATTACTCGCAAAACCTGTTCATAATACTCATTGTTGCCCAATGCCTTGGTATAAGCCTCTAAAAAAGGCACATATTGCGAAGAAGAAAACTCACGACTAAACTTATAGACATTTACTGTCTTATAATAAGAATCCACATCGTTGTATTTAAAAGCCCGTTTAGATACAAAGTTCGTAATATTATTCGCTTTGTCTATGCATACCATAGTTCCATCCATCCAAGTTTCATATTTAGCTACCAATGCAAGATTGGGGTAGGGATTCTCTATCAACATCGGAAAGAGAGTGTCATCCAATATTAAATCAGATTCAATCAGTAAAGAATCATCCTCTTGAAGCTCTTGCTTAGCTAATGATAAAGAATAAATATTGTTAGTCTTATCATAAATAGGGTTCTCAATATATTTCAACGTAATTCCTTTATATGAATCACCTAAATATTCTTGCAATTTTTTCCCTTGATAGCCTACCACTATAATAACCCTTGAAAGATTTATTACAGAAAGTTGCGTTAAAACACGATCTATTAATGATATACCATTTACCTTAACCAGGCACTTAGTATTATCCTTGGTTAATTCTCCAAGGCGTTTGCCCATACCAGCAGCTAAAATAATTGCTTGCATTATTTTTTGAATTTTAATGTATTACATGAAGAAAAAACGTCTTAACAATTATCTCTCTTTTAGTAAGCACTCAACTCAGAGTATACCCCTTAATCAAGATACTAAATAGTGCCCCAAAATGAATTTGATAAAAAATATTTTTTGAATTTAAACATTGACTTATCGCCAAAGGATGTTGTCGAGAATCATTTTGACATGATTTCTATATGTTAAAATATTTTCATAAGAAAATATACCTTCCCCCGTCATACCTCTCCTATCTCCTCCACCAACGACGCATGCACAAACGTCGTCGCCACCGCCATCACCCCCTCGATGTTCACCACCACCCTCCTGTCATGGCGCACACGCACAAACACCCCTTCCACTCCTTCGAAGATGCCGCCGGTGATACGTACTCGGGTTCCTTGGGAGAGGTTCAGTTCGGTGGGTTCAAGATAGAGCACGGCCTGGTCGTAGGTGCCCGACACGGCGATGAAGCTGCGCATCTGTGAGTCCGGGATGACGATGGGCTGGCGGGTTTCGCGGTCCATGATATAGCGGATGGGGATGTTCATGCCCGGTTCGTTCTTTATTTCATCCATACGCTCGCGGGTGGAGCGGACGAAGACCAGGTTATGGACCGCAGGAACAAGCTTGCGCAGGCGGCGCTCTTTCCTCACGACATACTCATAGCGCATGGGAATATAGTTTTCAATGCCCTCTGCATCCAGGTAATCCTTGAAAAAAAGCTCTCGGCTATAGGTGACACGCACTGCATACCAGTGCATTTCTGCATTCTCGTTCACGAAAAAATATGATTGGGGGACACCGGAGTAGCGAAGTACCTCCCGGTCAAGTAATGTAATGCGGTTACTTTAAATAGGCTATATGCATTCATTTTATTTCAAAACCCTCCACCATCTCGGAAGGAAGGCGACGAAATAGTTATATTCAAGCTATCTTGCGATAAGCCGTTATCAACGAAACGTTTATGATGAAAGAAATGTTTTATAACACGTTCCGTTTAATGAACGCAAAGGTAACGTCAAGAAATGAAAGTACAAAATATTCTGATTGATAAAATGATAATCTTTTTTAATGCAGACATCATCACACTATATATCAAAGAATTACGCCTATTAGGTAAGATACACGCGCACGCGCGTCATTTCTTATCTTTTTAAAGAAAG
The DNA here is from genome assembly GCF_003602695.1 of Bacteroides sp. AM07-18. Classification (NCBI taxonomy): domain Bacteria; kingdom Pseudomonadati; phylum Bacteroidota; class Bacteroidia; order Bacteroidales; family Bacteroidaceae; genus Bacteroides; species Bacteroides sp. AM07-18. The sequence continues at coordinate 321,352 of NZ_QTLM01000001.1, read as the reverse complement.
GGTGTGTTACATATATAACCATAGGTTCCGGTACCTCACCCTATACATACAGACTACACACACGCTTCACTTGTTCACGGAGAGGGGCACCACAGATTACACAGATTGGCACAGAGGAGCACAGAGAAAAATTCTTCGCTACGTTCTGAGTGACGGATACTCACGGAAACAAAAGGATGATACGCACGGACATACACAAAAGTGATACGCACAGAAACTACAAAAATCCGTGCCAATCCGTGTAATACATAGTGCACAGACTTCTCTTTTTTATTAATTTTGCACCCGATTCGTTAACTTAATATAAAATTAGATTTTCAAATTGTAATTATGAGAACAAAAAAACGCCAATTAGCGTGATGCAAATCAAAGGGAGAGATTACCAAGTGCTGTACACCAAAGAGAGCAAAGAGGTGCAAGTGGCCATCGACCTGCTTTCTATGGTAGAACACAAGTCGTTAACCGTGGAATACAAGGAGCGGAAGGCTTTCCTGACACCCTTCATCCCGCTGCTGATAAATCCCCAAAAGGAACACGGACTGAAGGGTGTAAGCCCCTTCGCCAAGCTGCTGCATCTGCTTGTAAACTTTATGGACGCGGACGGAAGCGGCAATACGCTGAACCCCGATTGCATTGAGGATGAGATATATAAGCTCTTCAATGAGCTATATCCCAAGGAGTAAAACGGACCAAGGAATTCAAATTGTAAAAAAACGGCTGTCCCACTGCGGATGGCCGTTTTTGCTTCCTAAGGAAATAAACGGCATCTTTGCGCCGCCAATAAGGCAAACTTAATACAAATCGAATGGAAAACATTCCAGTGACCACCTACCGTGGTTTCAGCGCCGTCAGCGGGGAGACAACCTTCACGCAGGACATGGCTGACATAAGAAACGGCAAGCATGCCAAGTTAATCATCAAAATCGCCAGCCTCGTGGCGCAGGGAAAGGTGGAGGAAGCCAACCACGTCAAGAAGCAGCTTCCCTTCAGGACCCTCACGGCCAACTACCGGGAAAGAAGGCTCGCACCGAGCATCACCCGCTACAACCCCGTCATCACGCTCGACATCGACGACCTGGAAGAGAGACAGTTGGAGCAGACCCGGACCCTCATCAACGAAGACCCGCACACCCTGGGCAGTTTCCTCTCCCCCAAAAGGCACGGCTACAAGCTGTTCGTCTTCATGCAGACGGAATACGCCCGGCGTCTGTATGACCGTCTCCGGCAGGGCGAGGTGACCTACGCCACGCTCGAGGAGATACACCTGAAGCTGTACAGCGCCGCCAAAGAGCACTACGAGGCCCTTCTCGGAGTAGAGGTGGACGGAAGCGGAAAGGACATCTCGCGGGGATACTTCATGTCCTTCGACCCGCATGCCTATATCAATGCCGCACTGCTGGAACAGATTTCCCCGTTGCCGGCACGCATCATCCCACCTGCGAAGAAGGAGAACAGCCCAAAGAAGACGCCCGTCGAAACGGTACACCCCCTCCCCGCCTCCGTTGCCGCCACGCCGCAGGACGCAAAGCCTTGGGAGAAGCTGATATTTTCCCAAGCCGTGACTGCCGTGAAGCGCACCACCAGGTTCCGGGCGGGCAACCGCGACAACTTCCTCTTCGCCCTGGGCAACAAATGCTACAGCAAGGGACTGGACGAGCAGACAGCCATCAGACTGGCGAAAAACGAGTTCGGGCAAGAGTATCCCGACGTGGAATCTCCCCTGCACAATGCCTACATCTATACCGACAAAACCAGCGAAGCCGCCACAAAGAAGGAAGAGAAAAAGCCCGTCATCAACCAAGTGATGAGCTTTCTGGAAGAGCACTACGGCATCCGCAGGAACCTCATCCTGGACCGCCTCGAATTCATGCCCTACACCCCGTCGGCAGATGCCGGAAAAGGTTACCGCCCCATGCGCGGAAAGGACTACAACACCATGTTCGTAGACCTGCAGATGGCCGGCATCTCCTGCTACCAGAATTTCCTCAGAGCCGTGATAGACTCCAACTACGCCAAGGAGTTCAATCCCTACACCGACTATCTGTACGCGCTTCCCCCCTGGGACGGGACGGACTACATCGCCCGGCTGGCCGACACCCTGACGACCGAGAACCGGGAGCTATGGCAGAAGGGCTTCAAACGGTGGATAGTGGGCCTGGTGGCCTGCGCACTGAGCGACGAGGACATGAACCAGCTCGTCATCATCCTCTACAGCGAGCAGGGAAAGGGAAAGAGCAGCTGGATTCGGCGCCTGCTGCCGCCCGAGTGGAAAGAGTACTTCTACAACGGCATAATAGACCCGAGCAACAAGGACGATGCCCGCCTGCTCGCCACGCGAATCATCATCAACATGGAGGAGTTCGAAGGCGTGAAGCCCGGCGAGCTGGCAGCATTGAAGCGAATCATCGCGCAGGACAACGTGACGCAGCGCAAGGCCTACGACATCGAAGCCTTCACCCTGCCCCGCCACTGCTCCTTCATCGCGAGCACCAACAACCGGCAGTGCCTGCAGGACATCGGCGGAAACCGGCGTTTCCTCCCCATCACCATCACCGGCATAGACTACCACACCCCGGTGAACCATCCCGGCATCTACGCCCAGGCCCTCGCCTTGCTGAAAGGCGGTTTCAGATACTGGTACGAGGGCGAGGAGATAGAACAGTTGAACAAGCACAACGAACGGCACCGCATGAAAGACCCCGTGGAGGAGAACCTCTTCGTCTTCTTCCGCAAACCGCTGCCCGAAGACCTGCAGACAAAGTGGCTCCCTGCCAGCGTCATACTGACCAAGCTCAGCATATTCGGAAAGGTGCAGGTGAACCCGCACACCCAGCTGGTACTGGTGCAGGCACTGGAAAAGTACGGATTCGGTACACGGACCAACGAGCAGGAGACGACCGAATATGAGGTAGTGGACATCCAGCTATATCAGTAACCGGCATTCGAGGAGAAGAGAGAAGCCCCGTAACATATATTGTTGTGCATGACAACATATATTGTTACGGGGCTTTACATATATTGGCGTTTTCTTTACAAGGTTTCCCTATTTCCGGCCGGCATCCTGTCAGGGTTCTCCCAGATACTTCACCAGCACTTTCACTTCCAGCGGAGTGAAGGTGCGCCGGTATTTGTTGTAGCCCACCTTCTCCAGCTCACCCTTCAGCGCCTTGTTGTGGCGTATCCATGCCGCCAGGGTATAGATGGCATTGCTGATGCAGTAAGTCGGGTTGTAGAGCATGGCAAGCTCCTCCTTCGAATAGGCGTGGATGCGGAACGGACGAAGGTCTTCCTCCTCCTCTTCCCTCTTTTCTTTTTCTGTTTTCATTCTTTATGTTATTGGTTGATTATTACACCATAAAGATACTGAATATCAGTGATATGGCCAAGCATATACAGACATAAACGGGCATCGGACGAAGAACTTTTCCTGAACAGAAAGGAAACGGGAAGGAGACGGCGTAACCCGAAGAAAGCCATGAGCAGAAAAAGCCGGAGAAGTACTTTTGCAGCACCCCTCTTCCCCCCCCTAAAGGAGAAAGAGAAGAGTATTGCAATACGGGACTTTAATTTCTAATTGTTAATTGTTAATTTTTAATTATTTAATTGTTTATGGGAGTACCATTCAAGAAAATTGCGAGGAAAGATCCTCGAAAGGCAGATGCGGTGGCAAAGTTCTACCCGCAGCTGGTGACACTGGGCGACAATGCGACGCTGGACGACATTGCGTATGTGATGAAAGAGAAGAGTTCGCTGACGCTGGGAGACATCCAGAGTGTATTGACCAATTTTGTGGAGGCCATGATTACGACCCTCTACAGCGGCCAGTCGGTGAATATCAAGAACTTCGGCGTATTCAGCCTGTCGGCGCGTACGGCAGGCGTACTGGATGTAAAGGAGTGCACCGCCAAGAACATCAAAGCGGTGAAAATCAATTTCCGGCCTTCCAGCACCGTAAGACCGGACATCGCCGCCACGCGTGCCGGGCAGAAGATTGACTTCTACGACCTGGAGGCATTGGTGAACAAGGGAGACGGTGAAGGAGGAAGCTCCGGCGGCGGTTCCGGCTCGGGAGACGGAGGCGGTTCGGACGGAGACCAGGGCGAAAATCCGTTGGGATAAGTATGACTGATTTTACTACCGATTCGTATGTTCAACTTTTAAAACGTATATAGCATGAAAAAAAGTATCTGGGATAAAATTCTGAAAGTCGTAATTGCAGTAGCCTCCGCCATCTTAGGGGCATTGGGAGCCAATGCGATGAACGTGAGCATTTAAGTCGCCGGAAAGAAAGGACGGCAGGAAGAGGAAACCCCGAAAAAGGTTTCCTCTTTTTCTTCCCTCTCTATACAGCGCAGGATACGCCAGTCGCAGCTACGCACCCAATAGCGGAAAGCCATGTTCGGACGGAAATGCTCCGAGAAGTCCAGCAGACGTTCCAAATCGAACTCCTCGGAGATGACACCGGCACCGCTACGGAATGCATCGTAGGCGTTACAGTCCTGCTCGATATGCGCCGGAACCATCAGCAAAGGCTTGCCCAGATACATCGCCTCGCAGACCGACTCGAAGCCGGCAGTGGTGGCATAGGCCTTGCAGCCTGCCATGTAGCGCAGGAACTTGACGTCATCGAGCTGATGGAAACTCAAGGTATCGTCCACACGGCACACCTCGGCTTCGTCCTGCTTGTCCCAGAAGAAGTGGAGGGGTATTTCCGGATGGGCACTGTGCCAGTGGAGGATATTCTCGCCAAAACCGGAGTTTACCATGTATCCGTGGAGATAATCCCCTTCCGTACCTTCGCACGACAGCACCTCCCTCCGCAGCAATGGCGGAACCACGCGGACATACGCTTCTTCGTCATCCTCCATCTCGCGGAAGGAAAGGGCGAGCTTTTCGCGGGCACCTATGCACGTGAGGCGGGTGAAAAGGCGGAGCAGCCACAGATGGAAGCCGTTCTTACCGGGAAACTCGAAATCGCGGTGCAGGAACAGGTACTGGTGCCCGACGCTTATTTGAGGAACGGAAGGACGGAAGAAGAGATAGGTCATCCCCGTGAGCAGTTCGTAGAAGTTGATGACCAGTTCGGCACCACTCTCCTCGATGCGGCGGTGTATATAGTGCATGCTTTTCAGATAGACGGGCAAACGGGTGAGATTATAGGCCACACTACGCGCAAGACTTGCCCGCTTGTTGGCAGGCGTAGGCAGGAAATTGGGACTGAGAAAACGTTTCACCGGAGCTTGGATGCTGCGGTTGAAGAAACCGGGCAGACAGCGCGAATTGCTTTTGCCCACCAACACTTCCACTACCTCGTGACCGTTGCGGCGCAGCAGCTCTTCCATTGTTATGGCTTGGGTCAGATGCCCGCGGCCTTCTCCTTGAACGATAAAAAGGACTTTCATTGGGACGACTTGATGATTTACAAATTAATGTTGAAACACATGCAGCACATGACGTTGCATTTAGTTGATGCAAATATCGCACCTCCGTGTTACGGCAGAATGTGAAGAATGTGACAATTCGGTTATAAATGACAAAAGTCACACCGGCATCGCGCAGACATGACTTCAAGAGAATTTATGGAATAAATACGTAAAAAGGATAATTCGGTCGGCATATGATGCCGGAATATCAGACAAATTCCTCGACCATATACATATCACTGACAAAATCGTCAACAATCTGTTCCAGGTTTTCGCAGGCTTCGTCAGGCGTTTCACCGTAGGCGCTGCACAACACATTATTCATAAAATAAGCGTAAAAACCACCGCCGGCTGCCGCCTCTACGGTATAGTCATTTCTGTTCAGTTTCATATTCGGGCCTCCTTTCTTTTTTTACGCTGCAAAAATGAGGGAAAGTTGTTACGAGGAGATGTGAAGGAGGTTACAATAGTATGTAGATTGGTTGGCTTTGATGCAGTGGAAAATAAATGGATTGAATATTAGGAGTTTTCATTTATTCAGTTTACCTTTGATTAAAAATAAAAGCAATGGGTAAAATTAAACCATATAAAGAGCAGGACTCTTCCAAACAAACGGCACAAGAACCGATGATGGCAACTTATCATCAATCAGCCATACCGATGGACGACTTTATCAACAGTATTCCCCGAGATGCTTTGGCTGAAGCCCTTCTATTTGCCTTAGAAGAGAATAAAGCAGGACACTGTATATCAAACTCCCAAATAGAGAGTATGATAAATGAACGCATGGGATGGAAATAGTCTGGTCTAAGTTGGCTTATGAGCACTTTTTAGAGATACTTATTTATGTAGAGAATAATTTTGGCATGTTGACGGCACAGAAAACACGTCAAAAGATACAAGACAAAGTAAATCTTTTAGCAAAACATCCGTATATAGGAATTATAGACAGTAATTTTTCTACTCTATTTAACAACATTACTGTCCGTCATTTAAAACTTTCCCCTAACGTGATATATTATTTGATTGATGAGAATAGGATTGTCATTGCAGCAATGCTTCATTCAAAACAATCTCCGGAAACTGTACGTAAAACAATCTCAGAATTTCTGAAGCAATATAAATAGCTGTTCATCAATTCATGATGAGAGATAACTCTATAAATTTAAAACCGAGAGGACGTATCAAGATATACAATCACCCCGGATTACGCGGATTAACGCAGATAAAAGTTTCTGATTATCAGAACTCCTAAAATCATCTGTGTTAATCCGCGTAATCCGGGGTGGGTATTATTAATAGGAACGTGCGAAAATCACGCGGCAGGCAGAAGGCTTGCCGGTAACCATACACTTGCCCGGTTCCTTGTCACCCGGAACAAATGAATCGAAAGGAATACAACGGATGGTTGCTTTGGTCTCTTCCTTGATTTTCTCTTCGGTTTCGGTAGTCCCGTCCCAATGAGCCAGAATGAAGCCGCCTTCTTCAATCTTTTCCTTGAATTCCTCGTAGCTGTCCACGCTGGTGATGCGGCTGTTACGGTAATCGAGCGCTTTCTTGTAGACATTTGCCTGAATGTCCTCGAGCAAATCCTTCACGTACTCTTCGATACCCTCGCAGGAACGCGTCTCCTTCTCCAGTGTATCGCGACGCATGATTTCCATTGTATTGTTCTCCAGGTCGCGGCCACCCATCACCAGACGAACGGGAACACCCTTCACCTCATAGTCGGCAAACTTGAAGCCCGGACGTTTGTTGTCGGCATTGTCGTACTTCACGGAAATGCCCATCGATTTCAGCTTGGCAACAATGCCTGCCACTTTCTCGTCAATCTTAGCCAGCATCTCCGCATTCTTGTAGATAGGTACGATGACTACTTGTATCGGAGCCAGGTGCGGAGGAAGTACCAGACCGTTGTCATCGGAATGCGTCATGATAAGCGCTCCCATCAGACGGGTGGAAACACCCCAGGAGGTAGCCCAAACATACTCCAGCTTGTTCTCCTTATTGACGAACTGTACATCGAACGCCTTGGCGAAGTTCTGTCCCAAGAAGTGGGAAGTACCGCTCTGCAAAGCCTTTCCGTCCTGCATCATCGCTTCGATGGTGTAGGTGTTGAGGGCACCGGCAAAACGCTCGTTGGCAGACTTCACGCCCTTTACCACGGGCACCGCCATGTATTTTTCGGCAAACTCGGCATATACATTCAGCATCTTTACCGCTTCTTCTTCGGCTTCCTCGCGAGTGGCATGTGCCGTGTGTCCTTCCTGCCAGAGGAATTCGGCGGTACGGAGGAACAGACGGGTACGCATTTCCCAACGGAACACGTTTGCCCACTGGTTGCACAAGATAGGCAGGTCGCGGTATGAATTAATCCAGTTCTTGTAGGTGTTCCAGATGATGGTTTCGGAAGTGGGGCGGATAATCAGCTCTTCTTCCAGTTTTGCAGCAGGGTCCACCACCACACCGCCGCCATTCGGATCGTTCTTCAAACGATAGTGCGTCACGACGGCACACTCTTTGGCAAAGCCTTCCACATGTTCCGCTTCACGGCTGAGGAATGATTTCGGAATAAGCAAGGGGAAATAAGCGTTGACGTGTCCCGTTTCCTTGAACATATCGTCCAACTGACGTTGCATCTTCTCCCAGATAGCGTATCCGTAGGGCTTGATCACCATACAGCCGCGTACTGCCGATTGTTCTGCCAAATCGGCTTTTACCACCAACTCGTTGTACCACTGAGAATAGTTCTCACTACGTTTGGTAAGGTCTTTCAATTCTACTGCCATTCTATTTCGTTTTTTAAAGTTTTTCCTACGTTTAAAATGGCTTGACCCGAACATTTTCCTTGATATTTAAAAAAAGGCAGCCGCTGTGATGCAACTGCCTAACTCTAAATGGAGGAGCGGCAAGCGAGACTCGAACTCGTGACCCTCAGCTTGGGAAGCTGATGCTCTACCAACTGAGCTACTGCCGCATAAACATTTCCAAGGTCATGCCTTAAAAACGGTGGCAAAGTTAATAAATTACTTCCTAAAAAAACAAACGTTTCGTCAAATATTTCTTATTTTTGCTCGGGAAAACAAAGATATTCTTTCAAAATACAGACTAAATACCAATGAAACGAATCATACTCATCACCGGAGGAGCACGTTCCGGCAAAAGCACCTATGCGGAAAAGCTGGCACTCGAGCTCTCTCCCACTCCCGTTTATCTTGCCACAGCACGCATCTGGGACGAAGAATTCCGCCAGAGGGTAATCCGGCATCAGGAACGCCGAGGGCCGGAATGGACAAACATCGAAGAGGAGAAAGAACTCAGCCGCCACCGGCTGGAGGGGCGGGTCGTCCTGATAGACTGCATCACCCTGTGGTGTACCAACTTTTTCTTCGACCTGCATTCAGATACCGACCGGGCACTTGCCGCTGCCAAGGCGGAATTCGACTGCTTCACGGCACAAGACGCAACCTTCATCTTTGTAACCAATGAAATAGGTATGGGAGGAACTTCCGAGAACGAACTGCAACGAAAGTTCACGGACATGCAAGGCTGGATGAACCAATATGTAGCCGCCCGTGCCGACGAAGTGATACTGATGGTATCCGGCATCCCACTTACCGTAAAAAACACTCATTCATAAAACAACAAACAACTAAAATTCAACAGACTGATGAAAACATTTCATATCACCCGCCCGGACGAGTCAATCCGTCCTGCATTGATTGACAAAATCAACAACCTGACCAAACCCAAAGGCTCATTGGGCATTTTAGAAGAACTGGCACTCCAAATCGGACTCATACAACAGACATTATCCCCCGCCTTGAAACATCCGCAAAACATTATCTTCGCCGCCGACCACGGCATTGTAGAAGAAGGTGTCAGTCTCTCTCCGAAGGAAATCACCTGGCAGCAAATCAGTAACTTCCTTCATGGAGGGGCAGGTGTCAACTTCCTCTGCCGGCAGCACGGCTTTACCCTGAAAATAGTAGATGCAGGAGTAGACTACGACCTCCCCTACAAGAAAGGCATCATCAATATGAAAGTACGTAAAAGCACCCGGAGTTATCTGCACGAGGCAGCCATGACGGAGGAGGAAATGGAGATGTGCCTGGAACGGGGTGCCGAGGTGGTGCACCAATGCCATGAAGAAGGCAGCAATGTCCTCAGTTTCGGTGAAATGGGTATCGGAAACACCTCTTCATCCTCCTTGTGGATGACCTGCTTTACCGGTATTCCTCTGGAACAATGTGTCGGCGCAGGCAGCGGACTCGACAGCGCGGGCATCCGCCACAAATACGAAGTGTTGAAGCAGTCTATGGAGAACTACAAGGGCGACGGCTCTCCCCGGGACATCATCCGCTACTTTGGCGGACTGGAAATGGTAATGGCCATAGGCGCCATGCTGCAAGCTGCCGAGCTGAGGATGATTATCCTTGTTGACGGATTCATCATGACCAACTGCCTGCTTGCCGCCGCCAGGCTCTACCCGGAAGTGACGGATTACGCCATCTTCGGACACTGCGGAGACGAGTCGGGCCACAAACTGGTGCTCGACGCCCTGCATGCCCGTCCGCTGCTGAATCTGGGGCTGCGTTTGGGAGAAGGAACAGGGGCCATCTGTGCATATCCCATTGTCGACTCGGCCGTGCGGATGCTCAATGAAATGGATAACTTTGCACATGCCTCCATCACTAAATACTTTTAACATGAACAATGTCTTGGCTGCATTCATAATGCTCACCCGACTGCCCTTCTGGAAAATCAAGGAAGTGCCGGCAGAGTGTTTCAAGCATGTGGTTCCCTATTGGCCGCTTGTAGGCTGGCTGACGGGAGGCGTGATGGCAGCAGTGCTGTGGCTTGCCGGACAGATTATGCCGGTGTCATTGGCATGGATTCTTGCCCTCATCGCACGCCTGCTTGTCACCGGTTGCCTGCACGAAGACGGGCTGGCGGACTTCCTTGACGGCTTTGGCGGCGGCACCACCCGCGAACGGACTCTTGCCATCATGAAGGATTCCCACATCGGAAGCTACGGTGTCATCGGATTGATATGCTATTTCCTGCTGTTGCTCCAACTTCATCACCTGCCACTGGGACTTCTCTGCATCCTTGTGCTCAGCGGTGACTGCTGGTCCAAGTTCTGTGCCTCCCAGATTGTCAACTACCTGCCCTATGCCCGGAAAGAGGAAGACAGCAAAAGCAAAACCGTCTACAACCGCATGAGCCGGCACGAGTTACTGGCCGGATTTCTTTGCGGCCTGCTTCCTTTCGTACTGCTGCTGCCTATAAAGCTGTGGATTGCCACCCTCTTCCCACTGCTCACCTTCTTCCTGCTGTACCGATTGATGAAGCGGCGCCTACAAGGATATACGGGGGACTGCTGCGGGGCCACTTTCCTGCTATGCGAACTGTCCTTCTACTTGGGAAGCCTTATTCTAATTATAAATTAACAACTGAAAATTAAAGATGGAAGTAATACTCATTCGACACACTTCGGTAGATGTCCCTCCGGGCGTATGCTACGGACAGACCGATGTTCCCCTGAAACCTACGTTTGAAGCGGAAGCCGCCGTAACAGCAGAAAACCTGAAGACATACCTTCCGTTCGACCACGTCTACACCAGTCCCCTAACCCGCTGCGTGCGCCTCGCCACCTATTGCGGCTATCCCGATGCAGAACGGGACAAACGGATTATGGAAATCAATTTTGGCGACTGGGAGATGAAGCCGTTCGAGCAGAATGAGGACCCACGCCTGCAGGAATGGTATGTCGACTACATGAACGTGGCAGCTACCGGTGGAGAATCTTTTACCATGCAATACCGGCGTGTCAGCCAGTTTCTGGACGAATTAAAGAAGAAGCCCTATACACGCGTTGCCATCTTCGCACACGGAGGCGTATTAATCTGCGCACAACTCTATGCCGGAATCCTCAAAGCCGAAGAAGCCTTCGACGCATTGACGCCCTACGGCGGCATCGTCCGCATCAATCTCGACAAGGAATAGTGAACGAAATAGTAGGGCCTTCCTCCGCTTCGGTTTGTACCTTGTAGATACCTCCAAAATAATGAATAAAATGGGCATTGATTTCATGGCGAATCAGGCTCGTTTTATTCTCAAAATGCACCTTTGCAAACGGGGCGTTGACCACGTCGAAATAAAGGAGCGGTTTACTCCGGTCGCGTCTGATGCGGATAATCGCCTCATAACGGGCAGTGTCATTCTCTGACGGAGTCAACAGGCTGACAAGCAATGTATCGAACCACCTCCGGTCCGTCCTCGCAAACTGTTCCTTGAGATCGGTCTGCAGGCTGACAGACACAGTGCTCTCCCCACGACCGTTCACTTTATCCAGCACCTCACTGCACAACTGAATAATGTCACACTCCTCGTCCTCATACTGAATCTTGCCGGACTCCAAGCGGGACAACTCCAGAATGCTGTTGACATAATTCAGCAGACTTTCCGCATTGGTCTGAATCATCTGCCCGTATTCCCTCTTAGTCTCCTTATCCAGCTCCTCCTTCCCGGTCAGCAATTCGGCAAAGCCCACCACCACATTCAGCGGAGTACGTATATCATGGCTGATTTCCGATTTCAGACGTTCCTTCGCGATGTTGTCCGTCTCTGCCTGCAAAGCGGCTTCAGCCGTCTTCTTCTCTACGACAGCAATCTTTCCGGAGACATAGCGCGTATACAGATAGAAAAGCAGCATCAGCAGCAGACAGACGCCCAGGAGTATAAATCCTATACGGTAATTCATGTCCTGAATCTTCTGCTTCTCCAACAGCAGCTCGTCAATGTGGTAAATCTCCTTCACCTGCTTCAACTGGTTGGCCGAGAAGGCATTGTTCAGCGAATCCTGCTTGCGTATGAGGTAGCGCCGGGTCTCGATGGCCCCGTCAATGTCCCCCTTGTCATATTGCGTACTCGCCTTGTAGTTTATCAAAGTGGCAAAGGTGGAGACGTAGTTGTTCAGTACCGTAGGGGTCACCTCGTCTATCAATGCGATGCTTTTGTCATACTCATCGGTCTTGGCATAGTATTGAAGCTGTATCAACTGGACATTCAGCCAGAAGACGGGATCTACATGCGGTTCAAGCAGTTTCTTTACTTTCTCGATATGCTCGTGCGCCACTGTAAAGTTCTTCCGGTTCATGTAGTGCAGGATATACTTCACTTCGCAGTCAATCTCGAAATTGCTCCAGTTCTTCCGTGTCTCGGGTTCTTTGGAAATAACCGTCTGCAACGTCGTGTCCATTTCATGCAAATAGGGCAGCTTCAGGCTGTCTTTACCGCCATTGCCGTATACCTGGGCAATACGCGACAGTATATCCACCTTCAGGCTGGCCTTTGTCTGGGGAGAGAAATTCCGGTAAGCCTCCAAGAAAGAGTCCAGTGCCTCATTCGGGCGGCTGGACACTCCGTAGGCACATCCCAGACTGTTATACGCCGCTATCATCCCGTTATTGCTATGGCGGAGTTTTGATTCCTCCAACGTCTCCTTAGCCACATACACCGCTTTCTCTATCTGTCTCTTGGAAGCCAGGGCGCGGCTGATGGCAGCCTTCTGCTCCAGATAATAATCGTAAGTGCCTACCTGAGGGACAAAATCCTTCAGCACATCCACCCAATACGACAGACTGTCCGGGTCGTGTTTCTTGTCATAACATGCCGCCAGATAGTAAGCGCCCATATTCTCATAGAAAGCGTTCTTCTGCCGCCGCGCCTCCTCGTACAGACGGGTGGAAAAAGTCATGTTATAGGGAGCATACTGGTGCTTGTAGGCCATGTCACGGAGATACGTCAGCCGGACAAGGGTGGCCGGCAGGGTATCGGCAACCTTCAGGATGCTGTCCTGATACCGGACAGCCCCCGTGTCTTCTGCCAGCAGCGGACAGATATATCCGCAAAACAAAACATGGATGAGAATCAGTATTCGTTTCATTGCGCCGTTCCTCCGTGTAATGCGGGATTATACTTCAAAGGATGCGTAAAACAGAAACGCGCGCCACGGGTGTACCCACTGTCCACCCACAGCTTGCCGTTCATATATTTCACAATCAGTTGGCAGATGGAAAGGCCCAGTCCGCTTCCCTGCACAAAATCATTCAGCTTTTCAAAGCGTTCAAAAATCAAGTGCTGCTTCTCCGGTGGAATGCCGCATCCGGTATCCGTCACGGAGAAAAGTGCCGTACCGGCATCAGCCATCTTCAGTTCCAGCACGATGGAGCCTTGTTCCGTAAACTTGGTGGCATTCACCAGCAGGTTTATCAAGACTTGGCGGAGGCGCGCATCGTCCGTATCCAGCATCAGGACGGACAAATCCGTGTCAAAACGCATTTCAACCTCCAGCTTGCGCGAGGCCATCACGGTCTCCACGACCTCATTACACAACTTCACGGCATCATGCGTGCGGATGTTGAAGGTTATATTGTCATTCTCGAAATCCGAGAAATCCAGAATGTCATTGATAAGTTTCAGCAACTGAAAGGAATTCACCTTGATAATTTCGGAGAATTCCCGGCGCGATTCGTCATCGAACGACTCGTCCTCATCCGTCAGTACCGCCGAGAATCCGACAATGGCATTCAGCGGCGTACGTACCTCATGGCTCATGTTCGAAAGAAACATATTCTTCCGTTGTATGGCTTGCACCGCTTTCTCCTTCATCGCCTCCTGCCGTATCTGGGAACGCTTCAAACGGAATATCTTCTTCCAGCCCAGCACCAGGAGGAATATCAGAAACAGTACGGACACAATGATGCCTGCCAGATAGAAACGCATGGATACAATGCGGTCGCGTTCGTTCTGGTAGGCCAGTTGGTCGGCCTGGAAACGGGTACAGAGCCGGTCTATCTCCTTGGGATAGTTCTTCTCGAACGAAGTCTTGATATACGAAAAGACCTTGCCGTACTGTCCGTAGGCTTCTTCCTTGTTCCCCATCTTCACCAGTAAATCCGCCTTTTCGAGCAGAGCTTCCTTGTAGATGTTATGGTTTATCCGGGCATATTCGGTTTGAAGGAAATCATTGTAGGCGGCCAAGGCTGCCTCATGCGCTCCGGTGGCCACCAGATAACGGGCATCTATAATCAGAAGGTATTGCCGTATCTCCGGAATCAGTTGCGTTTCAAGCTGGCCTATCTGTACCAGACAATGGCTGGCAGCTTTCAAGTCACCCTTGAATAATTGGCAGGAAGCATTGGAGATGTGGCGCATGGCCAGCTCCAGCGGAGAAAGCCGGTCTTCCGGATAGAGGTTCAGACGTGCAAGATAACGCGAGGCGCCGTTTACATTCCGTATGCGCAGGTTATAATCTATCAGTTCCACCAGTAGCATACGGATATGCACATCCTCCCCGTCCATCCCATCCAGCAGTCTCAAGGACTCTTCATAAGCGGCACCGGCTTCCCGGAGCCTGCCGGTATAGCTGTACACCTCTCCCATGGCATTCAGCGCAAGGGCATTGCCGAAGGGGTAGGCAAGCGCGCGGGCTTTGGAGTACATCTGGTCGCTCTGGGCAATGGCCATACGGATTTCTCCACGGAAAAGGGAGGATTTTATAAGTATTCTTTCCAGTTCGAAATAGGTGTAATAGCGCTGGGATTCATCCAATTGGGACAAAAGGCCGTCGGCATTCAGCGAGTCACACTCCTCCCGGGTCAGATAGTCGAAACCGAGGCTGTTGTGAAAAGTGGAGATGACCTCATGGACTATACTTTCCTTTTCTTTAGTCCAAGAATCCGCTTTATCTGTTGTCGATGCAATTATTGTGCTCCCGAACCAAATAAAGAAAAGGAATATATATAGTTGCTTTATCCTCATTTATAAGACTTTGTCTGCTTTAAAAGTTACATTTTTAATGCAACGCGGTCTTGCAAAGATATTATATCTTTTTGGAACGGACAAAGAATCAGTTAAAATAACAACATTTTAAAAACAAAAGGAAGCCAAGGTCGATGTCACTATTACGGCAACCACCATCCACCACTCCACACGCCGGTTGATGCGGACAGCCACACGCATATCTTCTATCTTCAGAGGCCGTTCATTAGAACCGATATAAGGTTTCCATACCTCCTCGCCAAAATAGTTGTGCGGACCCCCGAAACGGCAATTCAAAATACCGGCAAGGGCGGCTTCCGGATAACCGGAATTGGGACTGGCATGCTGGCTGCCATATCTGCCCACAAAAGCAAACAAGGAAAGGCGACCGGAAACCAGTACCATCAGAAAGGCTGTCAGACGGGCGGGAATATAATTGGCAACATCATCCAAACGGGCAGCAAAACAGCCGAACCGACGATAGCGTTCATTCTTGTAGCCGACCATGGAATCCAGCGTGTTCACCATCTTATAGGCAAGCATGCCCGGAACTCCCAACAGCAGATACCAGAACAAGGGGGCAACTACCCCGTCACTCAAATTCTCTGCCAAAGTCTCCAATGCCGCGGTTCGTACCTCCTGCGCCGAGAGTGCAGACGTATCACGCCCTACGATACGTGCCACTTGCATCCTCCCTTCCTCCAAGGAACGGTCCACCGCCTTGAACACCATACGCACCTCGCGAACCAGCGTAGTGCCCGCCAAGCAATAGAATATCAGCAATATTTGCACCGTCAGAAGCATGCCCGGAGAAAAGAGTGCCGCCAAGCGGAGCAACAAAAGCGTAATGACATATACCCCCAAGACAAGAGACACCGCCACAAACGCACCTTTCAGGAAACACGAATCGCCCCGGTTCAACCGGTGCTCACAGAAAGAAATGGCTTTGCCGAAAGCCACAACCGGATGGGGCAGCCACGCCGGGTCGCCCAGCCAATGGTCGAGCAGCCAGGCAGTGAGAAGCGGCAGGTTCAAGTTGAAGGCGACACCCAAAAGTATAAGTACATCTTCTTCCATCGGTTATTCCTCCTCAAGCCATTGTCCTATTGCTTTTACAAGCCTGTCATTCTCCTCCCGGCTCTGGGCGGCTATGCGGAAGAAGTGCTCATTCAGCCCGTCAAAGTTGGAGGCGTCCCGAATCAAGATGCCATGCTCCCCGGCCAGATAGTCTTTCAAGGCGGAAGCCTTGCCCATACGGAGGCACACCAGCATGAAATGGGTTTCGGTGGCCCATACCTCCAGTCCTCCCAATGCCTCGAGCGCACTGCGCAGGCGGGCAGCCTCTTGCAAGTAAGACGCCACATCCAGCGGATTGGGAACATCATGTTCCAACAGATGGAGCCCTGCCTCAATGGCAAGCTGGTTGACCGACCAGGGCATACGGTTAGTACGCAGACGGTGCAGCAGGTGGGGGGCGCCGGTGACATATCCCAGTCGCAGACCGGGAACGGCATAACGCTTGGTCATGGAGTGCAGCAGCAAGACGTTGGGAAACTCTGCCGCCTCGGCAGCAGAGAAAAGCGGACGCAAGGTGAAAAACTCGTAAGACTGGTCGATGACGAAACATACCTGCGGATTATGACTAATAAGTGTTGCCAGATATTCCTTCTCCACAACCGTTCCGGTAGGGTTGTTGGGATTACACAGCCACAGCATGCGCACCTCTTCCGACAAGCGATACCCCTCGCTCTCCGCAGGAAGCCGATAGAGGGAAGTGACCCGATGGCCGTGCATGCGGCAGGCATCGGCATATTCACTGAAAGTGGGCTGCACAATGGCGGTGTTTGTCCCGCGGAAAGTCTGTGCGGTGAGATAAATGGCTTCGGTAGCTCCGTTCGTCACGCACACTGCCTCGGCAGGAAGACGGTGGCGGCGGGCAAGGCAGGCCTCAAGCGTGTAAGGCTCCGGTTCGGGATAGTTGCCGATGCCGTCAATCCGGGCACACAGATGCGCCTTCAAGGCAGAGAGGTCTACCCTGTTGTAAACGTTCGAGCTGAAGTTTGCCGTAATGGGACGGCTGTATTTATAGGAATCGTCTCCGTGTCCTTCAATCATGGTTCTTTGTCAATATTTGGTAGATAAGCGGCAGGTTAACGTGGCGACGCACGTGCTCGGCAAGCCTATCGTATTGTTCTTCTTTGAATGTATGGTAATCGAAAGCGCCGGCATTCCCGGACAGTTTGTCTGCAAAAGGCGCAAGCAGGAAATCTATGAATTCCGGATTGTCGAGAATGCCATGAATATAGGTCCCCATGCAGGTGGAGTCCACGCAGTAACCGTCGGTAGAGCCGTTCTCCAAAAGATTCAAGGGAGAATCGGGAGTACCTTCCACAGGGGTGGTCACTCCCATATGGATTTCATAGCCCTGCATGAATGGAGAATGGAGAGTGGAAGATGGAGAATGGGGATTGCACAGACCGAACTTCACCTGACGGGTCACCTTCTCTCCCGACATGCGGGTACTGATGGGCAACAGTCCCAGTCCGGGCAGGCGTTCAATGTCCCCCTCCACATGCTCAAGGTCGAGCACCTCCTGCCCCATCATCTGATAGCCGCCGCAGATACCCATCACGGTGGCACCTTCACGGTGGGCACGGATGATGGCAGCCGCCACACCGTTACGGCGCAATTCGTAAAGGTCATTAAGTGTGCTCTTGGAGCCGGGCAGCAGGATGACGTCGGCCTTTGCCAACTCATCCACATTGTTGGTATAGAAGAGATGTACGCGCGGGTCACGTTCCAGGACATTAAAATCGGTGAAGTTACTGAGGTGGCGCAGCAGAATGACGGCGATGTTCACCTTTCCCTTCTCGGCACGGACAGACTTTGCGGCAAGCGCCACGGAGTCTTCTTCTTCAATGTAGATATCACGGTAGTAAGGCACCACCCCGACAACGGGAATGCCGCAAAGCTCCTCCAGCATCGTAATGCCCGACTCGAAGAGACGTATATCCCCCCGGAACTTGTTGATAAGAATTCCTTTAATTCGCTCCCGCTCATGGGGACGAAGCAACATCAGCGAACCGTAGACGCTGGCAAACACACCGCCACGGTCAATGTCGCCCACAAGAATTACATCGGCTCCGGCATGCAGGGCCATCGGCAGATTGACAAGGTCGGTATCCCGCAGATTGATTTCGGAGATGCTTCCCGCGCCTTCCAGCACGACGGGATTATAGCGGGCGGCAAGGCGGTCGTAGGCAGCACAAACCTCCCGGCGCAGCTCGTCGCGTCCTTCCTTGCGGAAATACTCATAAGCATTGCGGTTGCCGATAGGACGCCCGTTAAGGACAACCTGCGAGGTATGGTCCGACTGTGGTTTCAGCAGTAGCGGATTCATGTCCGTGTGGCAAAGCACTCCGGCGGCTTCTGCTTGCACAGCCTGGGCACGGCCTATCTCCAGCCCTTCGGGAGTGGCAAATGAATTGAGCGCCATATTCTGTGCCTTGAACGGTGCGGGCTGATAGCCGTCCTGCTTGAAGATGCGGCAGAAGGCGGCAGCAATGATGCTCTTTCCCACATCACTGCCCGTCCCGGCAAACATAATCGGATGAAGTTTCTCCATAAATTCCATTTTAGCGAATGCAAAGATAGTGCAAATCCGAATATCTCTCCCATTCATAAGCCATATCTTCGGAAACTATTAGTATATTTGTAACGTTCTATTCAAAAAGATGACTACTGAACAATTCCCACCTCCTCTTGTTTAGAGAAACAAGAACCCCTAAACCGAACGAACTTATGAATAATCTATCATGCCGGAGATTTTTTCCGGTTGCTGCCTGCGTGCTGCTTGCCATCGGTGAAGTGGCTGCACAAACCTCCCTTCCCCTTAGCTTCGGTGATGCCCTAAGGCAGATGCAAAACGGCAACCGCAGCCTGAAAATAGCTGACAAGGGAATTGAAGCCGCCCGTGCGGAACGTGACAAACTGAATGCCCTCTGGTACCCCTCCCTGCAAGGTGCCGGTACGTTCGTGCATCTTTCCGAAAAGATAGAGGTAAAACAGCCCCTTTCCCAGTTCACCGACCCGGCAAAAGACTTTGTGCACAACATCGTGCCGGACGACCAATTCATCAGCAGCATACTCGACCAGATAGGCTCCCATACCCTCGCTTTTCCACTGGCTCCACGCAACCTGACTTCCGTCGGCCTGACCGCCGAATGGGTCGTATTCTCCGGCGGCAAGCGCATCCGGGCCTCGAAGATAGGCAACACCATGATAGACATCGCCCGCGAAAACCGGGGACAGACCGATGCCACGCAACGCACCCTGCTGGCAGAAAGCTACTTCGGGCTGAAACTTGCGCAAGAGGTAGTACGCGTGCGGCAGGAGACCTACAACAGCCTGCAACGCCATTACCAGAATGCCCTTAAACTGGAAGCTGCCGGCATGATAGACAAGGCAGGCCGGCTCTTTGCCCAAGTGAATATGGATGAAGCTGCCCGTTCACTGGAGGCTGCCCGGAAGGAGGCCTCCGTCGTGCAAAGTGCCCTGCGCACCCTGCTCAACCTGCAAGACACATGCAGCATCCATCCTACTTCGGAGCTTTTCATCAACGACCAACTGCCCGCCAAAGAGGAGTTCCTGCAAGCCATGCGGGTGGAGAACTACACCGTGAACCAACTGCAACTGCAGTCACAGATTGCCCGCCAGCAGCTCCGCATCGACCAGAGCGGCTACCTGCCGGACATCGCCGTATTCGGCAAGCAGACCCTCTATGCCCACGGCATACAAAGCAACCTCGTCCCCCGCACCATCGTAGGCGTGGGATTCACCTGGAACCTGTTCGACGGACTGGCACGTGAGAAGCGCATCCGCCAGTCGAAGATAGCCCAACAGACCCTTGCCCTGGGACAAGAAAAAGCCAAAGAAGACCTGAGCGTAGGCATCGACAAGCTCTACACCCAACTGCAAAAGGCACAAGACAACGTACGCGCCTTGAATACCACCATCGAACTGAGCGAAGAGCTGGTGCGAATCCGCAAGAAATCCTTTACCGAAGGCATGGCAACCAGTACCGAGGTCGTAGATGCGGAAACGATGCTGGCAACCGTCCGCGTGGCGCGTCTGGCAGCCTACTACGAATATGATGTGGCACTGATGAACCTGCTGGCTATCTGCGGAACGCCGGAACGGTTCGAGAAATATTTCGAGACAACTTATTAAAACCTACCCTTTATGAAAATCAATAATAAAAGCATCAGCATTGCATTCGTCATTATCCTGGCCGCAACGGTCATCATTTCGCTTGCCGGCATATTACTCATGAGCCGGCAGCCCCTGGTCCTGCAAGGACAAGTGGAAGCAACGGAAATACGTATCAGCGGAAAGCTGCCCGGACGTGTGGACTCCTTCCTCGTACAAGAGGGCGACTGGGTGAAGGCAGGCGATACGCTTGTCGTCATCAACAGCCCCACCATCGAAGCCAAATACCGCCAGGTGAATGCCCTGGAGCAGGTGGCCCAGGAGCAGAACAAGAAGATAGACGCCGGTACCCGCCGCCAGATTGTGGCCACCGCCCGGCAACTCTGGAACAAGACGCAGAGCGACCTTGCCCTCGCCAAGACCACTTACCAGCGCATTGTAACGCTTTATAAGGACAGTGTCGTCACCTCCCAGCGGCGTGACGAGGTGGAAGCCATGTACAAAGCCGCCCAAGCCGCCGAACGTGCCGCCTACGAGCAATACCAGATGGCCGTAGACGGAGCGCAGAGCGAGGACCGCGCCTCGGCCCGCAGCCTGGTGGAAGCGGCGCGAAGCACCGTCGATGAAGTCTCCTCCCTCCTCGTCGACTCCCGCCTGACTGCTCCCGAAGACGGCCAGATAGCCACCATCTTCCCCAAACGCGGAGAGCTGGTGGCCCCCGGCACTCCCATCATGAGCCTTGTCGTGATGGACGATGCACACGTGGTACTGAACATACGCGAGGACCTGATGCCGCAGTTCAAGATGGGAGGCACTTTCCGTGCCGATGTCCCCGCCATCGACGGCAAGGACATTGAATTCCGCATCTATTACATCAGTCCGCTGGGCAGCTTCGCCACCTGGAAATCCACCAAACAGACGGGCAGCTATGACATGCAGACGTTCGAGATACACGCACGTCCCACACAGCAGGTAGAGGGATTGAGACCGGGGATGTCCGTACTTTTAAAAATGAAGAATGAAAAATGAAAGATAAAGAATTTGGCTGCGCAATGAAAGCGCTTCGCATGGTTATCCGTCGCGAATGGCACCGCATGACCTCCCGCCGTCTATACCTCGGCGTCTGCGTCGTGCTACCCTTACTCTGTCTGTTCTTCATGGCCACCATCTTCGGAAACGGACAGATGGAGAACATTCCCGTGGGTATCGTCGACCTGGACAACACTGCCACTTCGCGCAATATCTCCCGGCGCATCTCTGCCGCCCCCACCTTCCGTGTGACGGAGCACTTCACCGACGAAGCCGACGCCCGCCGGGCATTGCAACAGAAGGACATATACGGCTACCTCGTCATCCCGCCCCGCTTCGAACAGAAGGCGGTGACGGGAACTGGCGCAACGCTCACCTATTATTACCACTATGCCCTTCTTTCGGTAGGCAGCGAGCTGATGGCGGCGTTCGAGAATACGCTTGCCCCCGTGGCGCTCTCGCCCATCGTGATGCAGGCCGAAGCTCTGGGAGTCAGCGGAGAACAGATACAGACCTTTCTGCTCCCCGTAGAAGCCAGTACCCATCCCCTCTACAATCCGGACATGGACTACTCCATCTACCTGAGCCAGCCTTTCTTTTTCGTACTGTTCCAGATACTCATCCTGCTCACCACCGTCTACTCCATAGGCAGCGAACTGAAATTCGGCAGCGCCGGCGAATGGCTGGAGATGGCACGAGGCAATATCCTCACTGCCGTAGCAGGGAAACTGCTGCCCTATACCCTCATCTTCTCGTCCATCGGTATCCTGGCAAACTATGTACTGTTCGGCCCGCTACATATCCCCTCCGCTGGCAGTCTGTGGCTGATGAATGCAGTGACCGTGCTCTTCATCATCGCTACCCAGGCATTGGCGGTCTTTATCTATTCTGTCTTTCCCAAGATTGCCTATATCATCAGTGTAGTATCCATGGTGGGGTCGTTGGGGGCTACGCTGTCCGGAGTCACGTTTCCCGTTACAGCCATGTATGCGCCCGTGCATGCGGCCTCCTACCTCTTCCCCGTGCGGCACTTCACGGAGGCGGCACAAGCCATGATTTACTTCGATGCAGGGTTTGCCTACTTCTGGCAGTCGGTAGCTACACTCTTCATCTTCCTATTGACGGCACTGCTGATACTGCCGTTGCTGAAATGGTGGATAAAAAAAGAGATAAGGGAAGAAGCAATCTCCGCCTCCCCATCACCTTGCCCACCTACCGCATTGTCAACAGCTTCCGTCATCCGCCACGAGTGGCATGCCATCGCCACCAATCCCGCCATCCTGCTCGTGCTGGCAGGCGGTATCTTCCTCTACGGACTGCTCTACAACTACATGTACGCCCCCAACCTGGTGCGCAAGGCTCCTGTCGCAGTGGTAGACCTCTCCCACTCTGCCCTCAGCCGCGAATACATCCGACTGCTCGACGCCACTCCCCAGACCGCCGTCTACGGCCAGACACCCAACATCCTCGAAGCCCGCCAATGGATGAAGCAGGGCGACGTGGCAGGCATCCTTTACCTGCCTGCCGACTTCGAGGCACGTGTGGCACGGGGCGAAACTTCGGTCTTCGTACTCTATGCCGCCACGGACGCTTTCCTCAACTTCAAAGGACTGCAAGAATCCAGTGCGCGCGTCATGCTTGCCGTGAACGATGCCCACCGCATGGAGGGCACCGTATTCCTACCTCCGCAAGGGTTGCTGGCAGTGGCTTCGTCCGCTCCCGTCAGCGTGTCCGGCACGGCGCTCTACAACTATACGGAGGGCTACGGTTCCTATCTGATTCCCGCCGTCCTAATTGTCATCATCTTCCAGACGATGCTGATGGTGATTGCCATGCTAACGGGCGAGGAAGCGGAAGCCCGAAGAAAAGGAATACGG
Organism: Bacteroides sp. AM07-18; assembly: GCF_003602695.1. Lineage (NCBI taxonomy): Bacteria > Pseudomonadati > Bacteroidota > Bacteroidia > Bacteroidales > Bacteroidaceae > Bacteroides > Bacteroides sp. AM07-18. The sequence continues at coordinate 297,987 of NZ_QTLM01000001.1, read as the reverse complement.
CTGATGCGTGCCGACTCATTGAAGGATACATTACGGATTGTCGGGGGCAGGACCTTCGTATACTTCATGCTGTATGTGGTGTTCTCCCTATTCCTGCTGGGACTGCTGCCGCATCTGTTCAGCATCCCCCACATCGGCAGCGGAGGAGACATCGTCACAATGATGATACCCTTCCTGCTGGGCACGAGTTTCCTTGCCCTGGCCGTCTCCCGCTGGTTTACAGACTCCGAAGCGCCGTTACTGATGATAGCCTTCTTCTCTGTGGGCTATATCTTCCTTTCGGGCGTGTCCTATCCGCTGGAGCTGATGCCATGGTATTGGCAGGCAGCCCACTATCTGTTTCCGGCAGGTCCTGCCGTACTTGCTTTTGTAAAACTGAATTCAATGGGTGGAACGCTGGCCGACGTATGGCCGCAGATGCTGACGATGTGGATACAAGTATTGGTCTATGGAACTTTGGCGCTCTGCACTACACGCCACCTCTACGGAAAAGGAAAAGTGAAGGCATAAAAAAAGGCTATCTATCCCAGACAGCCAATCTTTTGTTAACCTTAAATCTAATACTATGAAAAACACATTGCAAATGTACGGACTTCCCCGAAATATCCAAAATTTCTGTCCATGACGGTCTCATTTATAACATGGTTTAATAGGAATATGCCGTTGTTAACAGATAGAGGCTGGTCAAATAAGAAATTTTCACTATCTTCATCCCCAAAATCGAACATCATAACTAAAGAATATTTTGCCATGATTCATACCATACTCGATACAGACCTTTACAAATTCACCACCTCGTATGCCTACATCAAATTGTTTCCCTATGCCATGGGCACTTTCAGCTTCAAGGACAGAGACGACACCGCCTATACGGACACGTTTCTGAAAGAACTGCAAGAGGCGGTGGACAGCCTGGCACAGACCGTACTTACTGCCGAAGAGCTGGAATACATGACCCGCCACTGCCGTTTCCTGCCGAGGGTCTATTGGGAGTGGCTCTCCTCCTTCCGCTTCCAGCCGGAGAAGGTAAGCATCCATCTGGACGAGGACCGGCACCTGAACATTGAAATCACGGACTATCTGTACAAGGCCACCCTTTACGAAGTCCCCCTGCTTTCTATCGTATCCGAAATAAAGAACCGTTCTTTGGGAAACGTGGCCGACATGGACGGCATACTCTGCAAACTGTCCGAAAAGGTGGCACTCTCCAACCGACACCAGCTGTATTTTTCAGAGTTCGGCACCCGGAGACGCTTCTCGTTCGAAGTGCAGGACAAAGTCATAGACCGTCTGAAGGAAGCCGCCGAATACTGTACCGGGACTTCCAACTGCCACTTCGCCATGAAATACGGCATGAAGCCTATGGGGACGCATCCGCATGAATGGTTCATGTTCCACGGCGCACAGTTCGGCTACAAACACGCCAACTACATGGCCTTGGAAAACTGGGTGAACGTGTACGACGGTGACTTGGGCATCGCACTGTCCGATACCTATACCTCCGGCATTTTCTTAAGTAACCTGAGCCGCAAGCAGGCCAAACTATTCGACGGTGTACGCTGCGACTCCGGCGATGAATTCGATTTCACCGACAAGCTCGTTGCCCGCTACCGCGAACTGGGCATCGACCCTACCACTAAAACCATCGTCTTCAGCAATGCGCTCGATTTTGGCAAGGCACTCGACATCCAGGAGCATTGCAGGGGCAAAATCCGCTGCTCCTTCGGCATCGGCACCAATCTGACGAATGATACCGGATTCAAGCCCTCCAACATCGTAATGAAACTGACGCAATGCAAGATGAACGTCAACCAGGAATGGCGCGAATGCGTGAAGCTGTCCGACGATGCAGGAAAGCATATCGGCAGCGAAGCGGAAGTACGGGCATGTCTGTATGATTTAAGGCTCGGACAGCAAATAGAACCCCTATGCTGAAAACAGCTTCCCGGCGGTTAGCGATAAGTGCTTACTGTCTTTTCCTTTTGTAGGCAAACTCTTGCCATTTCTCCTCCGGCCAGTCCTGCCGCTGCATCTCCATGCGGGCCATGACGAAGAACAAGTCCGAAAGGCGGTTGATGAAGCGCAGAATATCCTCGTTCACGGGGTCTTGGCGATGGAGTGTCCACAAACGGCGTTCGGCACGGCGGGCCACGGTACGGGCAAACTGCAGTTGGGCTGATATGGGAGTGCCACCAGGCAAAAGGAAGTAGCCGTTGTCCGTCATCAGCAGGACGGTCATGGCATCCATCTCCTGCTCACAGCGCAGCGTGAGCTCTGCGGCAGAAAGCGGATTAGGGTTCACCACTCCCGAGGGAGTGGCCACATGGCTCATCACCACCATCAGTTCCCGCTGGACAGCATGCAGCAACTCCTGCCATCCATCTTCTGCCGCCAGCATGGAGCGCACGATACCAATCACGGCATTCAATTCATCAAGGCATCCGTTTGCCTCGATACGGATGTCATCTTTCGGCACACGCGCGCCACCATGAATACCCGTTGTTCCTTTGTCTCCAGTTTTGGTATAGACTCTTTTCATTCTCTATTTGATAAGGAACTGTGCCCACTGCGGGATTTCCTCTACATATTGTTTGAAGAGGGTCCCGTTTACAGTGCGGAACAATAATCGAGGAATTTGATTTTCTATTGAATTATCGTAGACATATACCCTATCAACCAAGGATATTGCTTTGCCTATATTCAATAACGATTTATAATAACGGGAAATAATTTTGGAAATGGGAACTTCATGCCCTCCATTCAAATAGCGCTGTGTAATACGCCGTACATTTATCTCAGGATTATTTGTACAGACAAAAAAAATGCGAATAAAAAATCCTGCTTTTTTTGCTTCTTCAACAAATGCAAGTTTTTCGTCTGAGGAAAAGACTGTTTCAAATACAAAATCTTGCCTTTTCCTTAAACACTCATAACGCATTTTAGTCGCCAATTCTGCTGCCTTCAATACTGCAACGGGAGAATTCCAATCACCATATTGTTCTTGCGCTATATTATCAGGATTAATGTAAAGGCTATTTTCTGCCCATTCATTATGAAGCAGTTGCACTGTCGTAGAAGTTTTACCCGAACCATTCGGACCAGCTACTATACAAAGTGTCGGATTTTTTTCGTTCATCACATGGATATATCACTTACATTTTTAGCTCTATATGCTTTCAATTTTTCTCTCACCTCTTGCATTCTCCGCTCCAATTCTCTTTTTGCCTTGCGAGAACTTTCACGGGCCGCAACAGCCACTTGTTCCATCAAAGCATGCAGTTGTTCATCAGTAGGGTCTTCCAAAGAAGACAAGCGATAAGTATTCAGTTTCATAATCATAATATATTTAAATGAAAACAAAGATACTCCACTATTTCGAGAACACAAACGAAATTACATAAAATATCAATGCGCTATCCGGACTTTTTCATAATGAATTCAAACTTAGATTAGAACTGTTTTTAATCAAGGAATGATTAAAAAGCAAAAAACGGCCGGACATGCCATACAGAAGTCTTATTATATCCTTGTAAACAAACCCTTTCCCATTTGTATAAGGGATCATCGATATGCCAGAGAAGCATCCAGTTTCTATCTTTATCATATTGAGAACTGCAACTGAAACCAAGTCTGTAGTTCACGTTAAACTGCGGTAACGATTTACCAACTTTGGATAACTGTCCTTCTAATTTATCTAACGTTTCCTGTCCCCACTTTTCATCTTGTAAACCATTACCGGTATTGTGTTGGAAGTTTTCCGGAGATCTTCCACAAATATTCACCAACATATCAAACCATTGCCCTATACTTGGCAGAAACCACGGACTGCGTTCAATCCCATCCGGTACCTTATTGCTGTTATTGTAAGTTTTCACCAGATAAAAAGCACGACAGTCGCTTACAAAAGATGCATCACCCTCATGATTTGCCAGCATCTGTAAAGTTTCAGAGTAGCCATTCATGTTATTCTTGATTCTACTAAAATCATGCTTTGACTTTACATCAGCTATTGATATTGTGTCAATACCCACTTCGATTAAATCCACCGGTCCCCAATTCCCTTCTTTCAAACTATCCAACATCATCACATAGGCATGATTCCATCCCTTTTCATTGCACTTCTTGTCTGTCATCCTTTCCGGATCGCAAGTAATTACCATTCCGATAGCATTTTTATAATCATAGATTTTCCCATCTTCTTCCAACATTCCATTTCCTGGATGTACCTCTATTCTTCTATCGATTTCGTTCTGAAAGATAAAATCCCCGGGATAAAGCTTTCTTTCTATACTTCCTTTACCGGGTACGGGACTGATAACTTTCAGAGTATAGCATTTTCCAGAAACAAGAGTAATGGAGCTGCCCGAATAATTTATCTTTATATTCGTATCATCTCTTCCATTGGTAGTCGTATAGTTTCCGGTAACCCGTGCATTTGCTTGTGGCGGAACAATGGCACAATATTTCAAAGAATCTATCTGATATGGAGTAATACCATTCAGACTCACATTAATAGCTACCGAGTCTGTTCCTAAAACCCTCGATTCCATATGGTAAACAAAGCCTGCCTTTTCAGGAGCAAAACAACCTACGTATACTTGCGGTTGCAACACAAGCAATGCAAACTGGTGTTGAAACTGCAAGCTCAAGATTATTCCGGAAGAATTGTCAATAGCAGGTACGCCGGTGGCAATCAACAAGTCGCTGACAATATGCTTTTCTGTTGTGGACTGGTCTTTCGAAGGTTGCAGTTTTTCATTCCCGGTCAGTGAGGCAATAGCTCCGTCCATACCCTTTGAGACATCTATTGTGATATTCCTCCTATATGGATAGTATGCGACATAACTCACTCCATCATACCAATAAAGTGTACCATTTCCCACCGGATTCCAACTGCCGCTTGACCTATTGTAAACCAATTTGGCATTATCAATATCATCCATTATAGCACCGTCCTTTATGGCAAAAACACCAATCGAATCACCATCGACAAACTCCATTTTAAGATGTTCATCCTTTACAGAGGTACGTGTAGAGGACTTTCCTGCATGGGATAACTCTTCAAAATCAGCTACTATAGCCCGGATTGTAAAGGGGACTCCCTCACAGCCCGTAGACCTTTTCTCTATCGCAAAGATACAAACAAATTTGGAATATAAATATGCAGAAATACCGGGACTTTTCAAGCAAAACATGAAAGGAAAAAGAAGGAAAGTCCAGCAGATTCAAAAGATGTTTTACAAGATTAGGCTCCACCGAACAAAGACATCACATCCATCTCGCCCCAATACAGATGTGTATAGCTGGCAATCAGGTTCTTATAACGAAAAATGGGAGTAGCGACCTTCTCTCCTCTGGCATTGAAAACCTGCACTATCGAGGGAGTAAGACTGTACGCACCACTTTCTTTTCCACCAGCTTCGGGCACAGCAAGCTGCGTATAATGGAATTCGTGTCCTTTAAGCCGCCATCCGTTATAGTCGAATCGACGGTATCCCAATGTCAGTTTCCTGCGTTTACGCTCGTTCGTGATGCTGAAAGGTAATACTCCCACCATCTCATTTCCGACATTGCTTACACTGTTCCCGGTGCTTCTTCCGTCTGTATCACTGCCTCCCCCGTCCGTATCCCCATCAGAAAGAACGGACTGCGAAAGATATATCATCCCCCCGCATTCTGCCAGCGTCCTGCCACCAGCCTCTATATAGCTGCGGATAGACTCCCTGGCAAGCCTTGCCCCGGCAAGTTCCTCCAGACGGTTCTCGGGATAGCCGCCGGGCAGATAGAGCAAATCCGTCTCTTGCGGAATAGCCCGGTCCTGCTCCGGATTGAAGAAAGTGACCGTGCCCATACAGCGCAGAATATCCAGATGCTCCGCATAGAGGAAGGAAAAGGACTCTTCGTTGCGCGCTACCGAGATATGCAGCTTCCCCGGCTCTGATAGTACCGACTTCTCCTCCACAGCCGCCGCAGGCAATGGAAGCCCGATTGTCGAGAGTAGCAGTTCCCAGTCCACATGTTCCTCCAGCAAGCCTGCCAGCATGTCCAGCCCCTCCGTCTCCTTAGAACGGCTGAAATCCAGCCCCAGATGGCGTGACTCCTGCTCCAGTTCCTTCCGTTTGGGCAGATAGCCCAGACAAGTCACGTTCAAGTCTTCACAGACCTCCTGCAGCATCCGGTAGTGGTGGGGTGAGCCGACACGATTGAAGATAACTCCCGCAATACGTATATCCGGACGGAAATTGATGAACCCCGACAACAAAGGAGCCATGGAATAGGCAGCCGACTTGGCATCGACCACCAGCACCACAGGAATACCCAAGAGCCGTGCCACTTCTGCCGATGAGCCCCGGTCGCGGTCGTACCCGTCGTACATCCCCATCATCCCCTCGACCACGGCAACATCAGCATCTGCCGAATAGCGTGCATACAGACTGCGGACATGCTCCGGAGATGCCATGAAAGTATCCAGATTGATGGAAGGACGGCCACATACCGCCTCGTGATACTTAGTATCTATATAATCGGGACCGCACTTGAAAGGCTGCACCTTCAGACCTTTCTTCACAAACAATGCCATCAGTCCACGACTGACGGTGGTCTTTCCACTGCCCGATGTAGGGGCGGCTATGAGAAACTGAGGAATGGAATCCATTATGAAGCTATCAAATTAAATATTTTCCTCCTGCAAAGGTAAGCATATCTCCGACAAAAGTTTTATCTTAGCTGCGAAAATAAAACATACCACCATGATAACCGAAGAACTTAAGAAACTCTACATCGCACATACCGGACACGAACCGGAACAGATTGACGAACTCCCCTCCTCCGGCTCCAACCGCCGTTACTTCCGCCTCATCGGAAGTCCTACACTTATCGGCGTCAGCGGAGAGTCTGTGGAGGAGAACCGCGCCTTCCTCTACATGGCAGAACATTTCCGCCAGAAAGGACTGCCCGTACCGCAAGTGTTCATCCGCTCCGAAGATGATATCTATTATCTGCAAGAAGACCTGGGCGACTCGCTCCTATTCAATGCCATCGAGAAAGGCCGCAAGACCAGCGTATTCGGTGAGGAAGAGAAACAGTTGCTGCGCAAGACCATCCGTCTGCTACCCGCCGTACAGTTTGCCGGAGCCGACGGCATGGACTTCTCCTACTGCTACCCGCAGGCAGAGTTCAATAGCCGCAGCATTCTGTGGGACTTGAACTACTTTAAATACTGCTTCCTCAAGGCTACGGGAATGGACTTCCAGGAAGACCGGCTGGAAGACGACTTCCAGAAGATGGCAGACGTGTTGCTCCGTAGCAGCTCCGCCACCTTCATGTACCGCGACTTCCAGAGCCGTAACGTTATGATAAAGGACGGCGAACCGTGGCTCATCGACTTCCAGGGCGGACGCAAAGGTCCGGTCTACTACGACGTTGCCTCCTTCTTGTGGCAGGCCAAAGCAAACTATCCCGACAGCCTGCGCCAAGAGTTGCTGAAGGAATACATCGACGCCCTGCGCAAGTACCAGCCCGTGGACGAGGCTTATTTCTATGCCCAGCTTCGCCACTTCGTATTGTTCCGCACCATGCAGGTGCTGGGTGCCTATGGTTTCCGCGGTTACTTCGAGAAGAAGCCCCACTTCATACAAAGTGTCCCCTTCGCCATCGAGAACCTTCGCCAACTGCTCCAAGAACCTTATCCAGAATATCCCTACCTCTGCCGGATTCTGCGCGAACTCACCGATCTGAAACAGTTTACAGACGACCTGCAAAAGCGTCGCCTCGTGGTGAAAGTCACCAGCTTTGCCTACAAAAAAGGTATCCCCGAAGATTCCACGGGCAACGGAGGAGGTTTCGTCTTTGACTGCCGCGCTGTGAACAACCCCGGCAAGTACGAGCGTTACAAACCCTTCACGGGACTGGACGAACCCGTTATCCGCTTCCTGGAAGACGACGGCGAGATAGCCGTATTCCTGGAGCATGCCTACGCCCTTGTCGACGCTTCCGTGAAGCGCTACATGGAACGCGGCTTCACCAATCTGTCTGTCTGCTTCGGCTGCACCGGCGGACAGCACCGCTCCGTATATTCGGCACAACACCTGGCGGAACATCTGCACAAGAAGTTCGGCGTGCAAGTGAACCTGATACATAGAGAACAGAATATTGAACAGACGTTTAAGGCCAAAGTTTAATGTGCTAATGTGAGAATATGCCAATATGAAAGCCATGATTTTCGCCGCCGGCCTGGGCACCCGGTTGCGCCCCTTGACGGACAACATGCCCAAGGCCCTCGTTCCCGTAGCAGGAAAGCCCATGCTGGAACGGGTGATACTGCGGTTGAAGGAAGCAGGATTCAACGAGATAACGGTCAATATCCACCACTTCGGGGAGCAGATTATCGACTTCCTCCGTGCCCACGACAACTTCGGCACGGAGATTCACATCAGCGACGAACGCGGCATGCTGCTCGACACCGGAGGAGGCATCAAAAAGGCACGCCCCTTTCTGGACGGACAAGAACCTTTCCTGGTGCACAACGCGGATATTCTGACGGACATTGACCTTGCAGGTCTCTACCGCCACCATCTGGAGAGCGATGCGGAGTCTACCCTGCTTGTGAGCGAGCGCAAGACTTCCCGCTATCTCCTTTTTGACGACGACTACCACCTGCACGGCTGGATAAACAAGTCCACCGGAGAGGTGAAACCGGCAGGCTTCGACTACCGGGAAACGAAGTACCGGGAACTCGCCTTCGGAGGTATCCACATCATCTCCCCCTCCCTCTTCCACCTGATGGACGATGGGCAGTGGAACGGCAAGTTCTCCATCATTCCTTTCTACTTGTCCGCCTGCACAAAGGTGCACATACAAGGCTATCCGCTGCAAGGATTCCGCTGGTTCGACATCGGCAAACCGGAGACACTGGCACAAGCGGAGGAATACTACAAACAAAAATAACAAGTAATGTAAAGCAGCCTAACATTACTTGTTAGCTCCCTTTACATTACTTGTTATCAAATCAACCTATGTACCATAGATTATCTATGGTGAAACTACGCCAACGCCAGTATCAGCAACTGAGCCGTCAGCACCCGCAGGAACATAGCCAGCGGATAGACTGTGGCGTATCCCACCGCAGGGGCATCGCAGGATGTCAAGTCCGAGGAATAGGCCAATGCAGGTGGATTGGTGTTAGCTCCGGACAGCACACCTATCAGCGTATAGTAGTTCAGCTTCCAGAAATAGCGCCCCATGAATCCTGTCACCAGCAACGGGACAACCGTGATGATGGCCCCATAGCCAATCCACACATAGCCGCCTTCGTAGATAATGGTATCGATGAATCCCTTTCCTGCACCCAACCCCACGCAGGCCAGGAACAAGGCGATACCGATTTCGCGTATCATCAGATTGGCACTCATCGTCGTGTAGGTTATCAGCTTATATTGAGGCCCGAAACGGCTGATGAGGATGGAAACCACCAACGGTCCGCCGGCCAGTCCCAGTTTCACGGGTTGGGGAATGCCGGGGAACATGAACGGCAGACTGCCCAAGATACATCCCAGGGCAATACCCAGGAAGATAGGAATCAAGTTGGGATGGTTGAGACGCTTCAGCGAGTTACCCAGCACCTTCTCCGCATGGCTCACGGCAAGCTCACTGCCTACAATCGTCACACGGTCTCCCATCTGCAACTGCAAGTGGGGAGTTGCCACCAGGTCCACGCCCGAACGGTTGATACGGGTGATGCAGGCACCGAAGTTGTTACGTATCTTGAGCTGAGACAGAGACTTGCCGTTCAGTTCCGGCTTGGTGATGAGGATGCGGCGTGAAATCAAGTTCTTGTCCTCCCGTTCCCACTCCACCGAAATTTTTCTTCCGAAGAAGGCAACAATGGCCTCCACATCTTTCGGGTTGGCAATGAACAGAATTTCATCCTGCATGTGCAGCACCGTATCGGCATTCGCCAGTTCTGTTTCCTGACTGCCGGTGTGCCGGATGCGGGAGATGACAAACGCACGGTTCAACAATGGTTTCACATCTCTGATCCGCTTGCCGTCTATTGCCTCATTGCGTATCTCTACCGATATGGGACGCACGGTCAGCTCCTGCAGATGACCCAGCCCGTGCTCGGCATCCTCCTCTTCTTTTTGGGTGTTAATCCGCATGAAAATCTTCAAGGCTAGCAGCGCCAGGATGCAGCCCACCACACCCAGCGGATAGGCAACGGCATATCCGAGTGCGATTTCCGGAGCATCCACCCCGTTGAGGTCACTGTTTGCCTGCTGGGCAGCACCCAGACCGGGGGTATTGGTCACGGCTCCGGACAAGATACCCACCATCGTAGTAATGGGGATTCCGGTGGCAAAGTGCAACACAATGGTGATAACCACGCTGAGGAAGACGGAAAGCATTGCTACCATGTTCAGCGTAAGTCCGCCCTTCTTGAAAGCGGAGAAGAATCCCGGTCCCACTTGCAGACCGATGGAATAGACAAACAGTATCAAGCCGAACTCCTTCAGGAAGTGCAGCAGATGTTCGTCGAGGTTCATGTCGAAATGTCCGAAGACAATGCCCACAAACAAAATCCAGGTGACACCCAGCGAGATGCCTGCCACCTTCAACTTGCCCAGCATGATACCGAAGGTGATGACCAGGGACAGAATTAGGACAGAGTGTGCCACTCCTCCGCCCCAAAGGTTGGGATAACCCTCAAAGAGGTTTCTTAATAGTTCCATAGTTTCTATCTTTAGTTTTTACTTTTCAGCCTTATTGTTTAATTCTTAATTCTCTATTTAAAAAGTGTATCCCCACAGAAATCACTTCTCCGGGGATACGCATTTCACACATAAAAAATAACTACTATTATAAAGGCATGTTGCCGTGCTTTTTCGGTGGATTGCTCTGATTCTTGTTGTGCGCCATCTCCAATGCCTGCACCAGCTTGTAGCGGGTGTCACGCGGCATGATGACCTCATCTATGAGGCCACGCTCGGCGGCGCGGTAAGGGTTGGAGAACTTGTCTTCATACTCCTTGATAATCTCCTGCTTCTCTTCGGCAGAGGACTTGCGGTAGAGGATGTTCACTGCACCCTCGGCACCCATCACGGCGATTTCCGCCTGCGGATAAGCCAGGTTCACGTCGGCACCCGTCGGTTTGCTGGACATCACGATGTAGGCGCCGCCGTATGCCTTGCGGGTAATCAGCGTTATCTTGGGCACGGTGGCCTCGGCATAGGCATAGACAATCTTGGCGCCGTGGCGGATGATGCCGTTGTGCTCCTGCATCGTTCCGGGCAAGAAGCCGGGAACATCTTCGAAGGTTATCAGCGGGATGTTGAAGCAGTCGCAGAAACGAATGAAACGTGCCGCCTTGTCGCTGGCATCAATATCGAGCACACCCGCCAAATAGGCAGGTTGGTTTGCCACGATACCTACCGAACGCCCGTTCAGACGACCGAAACCGATAACGACGTTCTTGGCAAAGTGAGGCATCACTTCGAAGAAGTACTGGTTGTCCAGCACCGGTTCTATAATATCCTTGATGTCATAGGGCATGTTCGGGTCCTCAGGAATGACGGTCTGAAGCGCCTCTACCCGGCGATGGATATCGTCGGAGCAGGGAGTGAAGGGAGCATCCTCCATATTGTTGGACGGCAGGAAGCTCAGCAGCTCGCGGATGCTCATCAGTGTCTCCTCCTCCGTATTGCACATGAAGTGGGTAACGCCGCTCTTGCTGCTATGCGTATAGGCACCGCCCAGTTCCTCCTTGTCCACCTCCTCGTGGGTCACGGTCTTTACCACGTCCGGACCGGTGATAAACATGTGGCTCTGCTCCTTTACCATGAAGATAAAGTCGGTAAGCGCCGGAGAGTAGCATGCCCCACCGGCACACGGACCCAGAATAGCGGATATCTGCGGAATGACACCCGACGCAATGGTGTTCTGATAGAAGATGGAGGCATAGCCTGCCAAGCTGTTCACACCTTCCTGGATGCGTGCGCCGCCCGAATCGTTGAGGGCAATGACGGGAGCACCGTTCTTCAGGGCAAGCTGCTGCACCTTTACAATCTTTGCGGCATTCGTCTCGCTGAGCGAACCGCCATGCGCCGTGAAGTCGTAGGCATAGACAAATACAAGGCGGCCGTCTATCTTTCCGTAACCGGACACCATGCCGTCTCCGGCAATCTGTTTCTTCTCCATGCCGAAGTTGGTGCAACGGTGGTTCACGAACTTGTCCAGCTCATTGAACGAGCCTTTGTCCAGCAGCATGTCAATACGTTCGCGGGCAGTCATGCGGCCGGAGGCGTGTTGTTTCTCTATCTTGTCTACGCCCCCACCCAGCGAGGCACGTTTATCCAGTTCCTCAAACTGGCGGTATATTTCTTCTCTGTTCATATTTGCATTTACAATTTAGTGATTTATAATATACGGACTGAATGCGACTCGGGATTATTCCTCCTTTATCAACTCCAATTCAATCAATACTTGGTTGGCATTTACCGGTTCGCCCTCGCTCACGAGGATGTTGCGGACGATGCAGTCGGCATTTACCTTATAGTTACTCTGCATCTTCATGGCTTCCAGCACCACGGCAATGTCTCCGGCAGCCAGTCGGTCGCCCACCTTGACGGGGATGCTCACTACCTTGCCCGGCATCGGCGCCAGAATCTTGTCGCCCTGCTTCTCGTCGGCTCCTTTCTTCATGTGCAGATACTTGGCTTGCGTGTCCACGATGTCCACATGAAAGGAACGCTGGAGCATGCTGATGTCATAACTCTTGCCGCCCTCGCCGCGCACAAGGCCTGCGTTGAACGAGTTTCCGTTGTGCAGGATGGAGCAACTTCCGTTCTCTGCCATCACAATGTCCACTTCGTAGGGCTTTCCGTCAATGGTAAGTTGTACCTTATTCCCTTCCTTACCCACCAGGGTAATGTCTGCGATACGGTCTCCTATATGTATTTCCATTATTAATTATCCATTATCAATTATCCATTCCTTAAATCCTGAGCACTCCCTTCTGCAAGCCAAATTCCCTCCAACGGCTGATGGGGCGGCCATCGGACAGCTGTGCCGAAACATTCTCCTCCAGATTGACCAGATAGTCCATATAGGCAGCTATCATGGCGATGTTCTCCAACTCTTCGTTGGCAGTGTTGGTACGTACCAGCATGCGGGCGTTCTTCTCGATAAAGAGGGTGTTGTACTCTCCCTTCACAAAGTCGGGCACGTGCATGATGCGCTTCAGATAGGCAAGGTTGGTCTTTACGCCCGTAATCTTGTACTCGTAGAGCACACGGCGCATACGCTCGATGGCATACTGGCGGGTGGTTGCCCATACGATGAGCTTACCTATCATAGGGTCGTAGTAGATGGGAATCTCATAGCCGTCGTACACGTAGCTATCAATGCGGACACCGATTCCGTTCGGTTCCGTCAGTTGCTTGATGACACCGGGAGACGGCATGAAGTTGTTTTCCGTATCTTCGGCACAGATGCGGCACTCTATAGCATGGCCGCGCTGGAACAGTTCCTCCTGCTTGAGGTGCAGCACCTCGTCGTTAGCAATGCGGATTTGCTCTTTCACCAGGTCCACGCCTACCACTTCTTCCGTGATGGGGTGCTCCACTTGCAAGCGCGTATTCATTTCGAGGAAGTAGAACCGACGGTTCTTGTCTACCAAAAACTCGATGGTACCTGCACCGGAGTAGTTCACTGCCTTGGCTGCGGCAACCGCCTTCTCCCCCATCTCCCGGCGCAATTCCGGCGTAAGGAAGGGTGACGGGCTTTCTTCTACCACCTTCTGATTGCGACGCTGCACGGAGCATTCGCGGTCGAAGAGGTGGATGACGTTGCCGTGGTTGTCGCCCAATATCTGGAACTCGATGTGGTGGGGTTCTTCCACGAACTTTTCCAGATAGACCGTGTCGTCTCCAAAGGAGGACATGGACTCGGAGCGTGCCGTGTTGTAGGCTTCCACCACTTCGCTCTCGTTATGGATAAGGCGCATACCTTTACCACCGCCACCCATAGACGCCTTCAGCATCACGGGATAACCTACCTCGTTGCAGATGCGCACGGCTTCTTCGGCACTCTGCAAAGGTTGTTCCGTTCCGGGAACCACGGGTACGCCTGCCGCAATCATTCGCTTGCGGGCAGCTATCTTGTCGCCCATCGCCTCCATCGTCTCGGCGGCGGGACCGATAAAGATAATCCCTTCCTCCTTGCAACGGCGTGCAAACTCCGAGTTCTCCGACAAAAAGCCGTAACCCGGATGGATGGCATCGGCACCGCATCGCTTTGCCGTGGCAATCACTTTTTCAATATTCAGATAACTCTCTTTTGCCACGGCCGGTCCTATCGGATAAGCCTCATCGGCATATGCCACATGATGAGAGGTGCGGTCGGCCTCGGAGAAGACCGCAACTGTAAGCAGTCCCATCTCCCGGCACGAACGCATGACGCGCAAGGCAATCTCACCTCTGTTGGCAATCAATACTTTCTTAATCATTTTACTTTTTCTTTAATATATAAAGGATATATATAGTCACACCACAATGCGGACATACCTTTAACAAAGGCATTCCATTTCTTGTTTAAATGTTCAACTAATATCTTCGTACTGTCTTCCTAACCCACGAGCAAAGGCAGCCTTTAATGAATGGCAGGTCTTCTGACTGACTCCTAATCCTGAAGCCTTCCCGATATTTCAATGCATATCAGTGGCAAGGGTGTTTTTCATGATATAAACGGAGCTTCACAGCAGCGGGACTGTCCGGGATTTACACCCGATTCCCTTTTAATCCAGATGATGGAAACATGCATCCGGAACCAATTCGCGGGCAAAGATAACAAAAATTATCAGGAGTATTCGCAAACCTAATAGTTTTTGTTATCTTTGTCCCAGTTTTGGTTTCACCTCTCCCGGTTCTGTTGGAGATGAGTGATGAAAAAGGGAATCAGGTGCAAATCCTGAACAGACCCGCTGCTGTAAATCCTTCCAAAATCTTTGAATATTCTACAAGCCACTGTCCGCCCGGCGGATGGGAAGGCATTCAAAGAGGGATAAGTCAGAAGACCTGCCAAGACAACATAGTTTTAGTGCTTTCGGGGAATAAAGCAACAAAACATTGAGTCGAGGCATTCTTTATCCATATAAAGGAATCTTTCTCTTTGTTCATTTTTCCTTGAGGGCAAGTTACGAACGCTTATAAGGAACTGAAATGAGATTCATCACAGGACTGCTATTTACATTTATCTGCCTACTGCCTGCAGGTAGTATGGCACAGAATAAGGTCACCTTATCCGGAAAAGTCAAAGACCAGCACGGGACACCGGTAGCCCAAGCCACCATCGCAGTGGAAAACACCACCTCCGGCACCTATACGGACGACCGGGGGAAGTATTCACTGCAAGTCGCTCCGGGTAAACATACCTTCATCGTCTCCTTCCTGGGCTACCAAACCGTGAAACAATCCCTCGACATCCGGCAGGATAAAAAACAGAATTTCACATTGCAGGAAAGCGCCGTGGCATTGAATTCTGTCGAAGTATACGGAAAGACCCAAACGCAGAAAGTGAAGGAAGGGGCCTTTGCTGTCAATGCACTCGACATCAAGCCGATAGTAAACTCACTAAATAACCTCAACGACCTGGTGAACCGTACAACGGGCATCAAGGTGAGAGAGGAAGGCGGGGTTGGCTCGGACTTCGACCTCTCCATCAACGGCTTGTCCGGAAATTCAATCCGCTACTTTCTGGACGGAATGCCACTGGACACCAAAGGAAGCGGTGTTTCCCTCGCCAACTTACCCATTAACATCATAGACCGGATTGAGATATACAAAGGAGTAGTCCCTGCCAGCTTGGGAACAGATGCACTGGGCGGTGCCATCAATATCATTACAAAGCAGGAGAAGAAGAATTATCTGGATGTATCTTACGGCATCGGCTCCTTCCATACACACAAGACGGACCTGAACACCCAGTTCGTAGAAAAGGGAACCGGACTAATAGTCCGGCCAACCGTTGGCATCAACTACTCCAAAAACGATTATAGAATGAAGAATGTGCAGATGCGCGACGAAAGCGGAGACAATTTCATATATGGCAATCCCAAGCGTTTTCATGACGGCTACTTCTCGCTACTGGCACAGGTGGAAGCCGGATTTGTCAACAAATCCTGGGCTGATGCCTTCTTTGTTTCCGCCTCCTATTCAAAAACAGACAAGGAACTGCAGACGGGGTCTGTCCAAAACAAAGTATACGGAATGGCAGAAAGGAATTCCGATTCCTGGAACATCTCTGCCCGCTATCAGAAGTACAACTTCATCCTGAAGAACATGCAACTGAATGCCTCCCTCTCCCACACCTGGGACCATTCCTTGACCGTGGACACTGCCTATCGGAAGTACTATTGGGATGGAGGATACATCGTGAGCCAGCGCAACGAGATTATGGGCAAAGAACCATCCATACGCCACTACAAGCGTCCGCTCACCATTATGCGCACCAACCTGGACTATCAGCTGAATACCCATCACAGCTTTAATCTGAACTACCATTTGAGCCGTACCGGAAACGACCGCTTCGATGACCTTGATACCAGCTTCGAGCCGTCAAAAGATGTGGTTACCAAACATATCCTGGGACTCTCCTACAACCAGTCTCTGTTGGATGGCAAGATGGAAAACGTATTCTTCATAAAAGACTACATCAACCATCCCAATATCCGGCAGACCGACCAATCCAGCGTGACCGGCTCGAAGGATGTGCAAGGTTCCACCACCAAGAACTACTTGGGCTACGGTGCTGGACTTCGATACACCATCGTAGAACCTTTATCCATCAAAGTATCCTACGAACATAGTGTGAGACTACCCATTGCCCGCGAGCTGTTGGGAAACGGTACCACCATCTATGCCAACGTGGCACTGAAACCGGAAAACAGTAACAACTTCAATGCTTCTCTATTCGGCACATGGCACCCGGGCAATGGACATACATTCTATTACGAGATGAGCGGATTTTTCCGCAAGGTAAACAACTACATTCAGACCAGCATTGCCGAGAAAGAAGGCACGATGCAATATACCAACGTCCCTGCCGTCCACGTGAAAGGTGTGGAAGGGGAAATACGCTACGACTGGCAAGGCAGACTGCAGCTCTCCACCAACGTCAGTTACCAAGACACCCGCGACCAGCAGAAGTACAAGGGCGACGGAAAACCCTCCGCCACCTACAACAACCGTGTGCCCAACCGTCCCTGGCTCTTTGGCAGTGTAGAAGCATACTATACCTTCCGCAACATCGCCCTGCCCGAAAGCAGACTGCGCCTGGGTTGTACCTATCAGTGGGTGCACTGGTACTTTTTGACCTGGGAAGCTTACGGCTCGTATGACAACAAGGCACGCATTCCCGCCCAGCACATCTGTAATGCCGACATCACTTACTCATGGAGACGCGGACGCTATAATCTGGCTTTGGAGTGTACCAACTTCCTCGACAAGACAGCCTATGACAACTACAAGCTGCAGAAGCCCGGACGTGCTTTTTTTGCTAAATTCAGACTATTCATTAACTAATCATTTAATAATTCATTCAAAATGAGAAAATTCAAATTTACACTGATTGCCTTTATGGCTGCCATGATGGCACTGTCATTCACAGCGTGTTCCGATGATGACCCGGAACCTAATCCTAATCCGGACCCGGAAGTCAATGAGGATAACTATCACTTCGACCTATTTGTAACCGTAGACAAGCACGGCGGGATGAGTAGCAAGAATACCACTATCGTCCATAGCGTCAACTCATTGGCCGCAGAGCAGGGTGTCATCACTGTGAAAAGAGAAGGTTCGGAACTGGGAGATTACTCCATGGAGACTATCTCTAAAGGAAAATATTACTACCAGATTCCCGCAACCAATGACCGTTTCGTGAAATATCAAATCAAGAACAATGCTGTTCAGGTAATTGCAGAACGTCCCTTCAAGACCAACAGCTATAAGGTGCGTGCCTACACACATGCCTGGATTGACGACAATACACTCATCATCATGTCTACCAATGGCGGGAAAGACCAAGTGATTTATACAAAGCTGAACGCAAAAGACCTGACAATCCTCGATGAAGGTACTCTGAACATACCTGATCCTACCAACTGGACCAAGCTGACAAGCTCCGGTATCCTTACCTACCGCAAATCGGACAATAGATTGTACTACTTCTATTATTGGAAAGAAAAAGCCGGTCTGACAATTGCAAGCGAACAAGAGCCTAATTTCCACACAGCCATCATCAATCCGGTAACTATGGAAGTAGAAAAAGACATCAAATCTCCCGTTGAAGGTGAAATGGCAGGAAGTGCCTATGGAGAGCTGATGCAAAACTGCGTGATGTATGACGAAGCAGACAACCTCTACCTGGCTTGTTTCCATGAAGAGGCAAGTGGTATTGAAAAGGGGATGCTACTACGCATTAAGGTAGGCGCAACAGAATTTGACACTTCCTACAACGGTTATCAAAATGCAGACGGTAAGTTGATGACAGTTCAGTATTTAGGAAACAACAAAGCTTTGGTCTATGCTCGCAATGACAAAGCTCCTATCAGCGATAAAGCAGCTGCTGCAGGAATCAAAAAGCCTACAGCTATCGATGCATTCTCACACTACTATACCGTCATCGATCTTACCACCGGAACCAAGACACGCTTAAGCTATGATGGCAAGGAAATCGGTTACAGCGGCGGTCGCTTCTCACAGCGTTCTGTCATCTTCAACAACAAAGCATACATTGGTGTAAACACTGAAGAAGATGCCAACGCCGTTATCTACATCTATGACATCAAGACCGGTAATGTAGAGAAAGGAGCCGAAGTGGACGGACGCTTCTACTTCGATATGATACGTGTCATAGAGAACGATTAAAACAAGCATCAGTATTTATGAAGAATTTGTTTGTCTTTTTATTCCTTTGTAATTTCCTCCTCCTCTGCCATGCGCACGGGGGAGGCAACTACGAGCACAGCGATATGCTTGCAAGTATGAAACCCGGCGACAAAGCCGCCCTGCTCATGGTGCACTTCGGCACTACGCACGACGATACCCGCGCCCTCACCATTGATGCCATCAACGCCAAGGCACAAGCCGCCTTCCCGGAGTTGAAGTTCCAAGAAGCCTATACGTCGCGCATCATCATCCGCCGCTTGAAAGAGCGCGGCATCACGAAGCTGACTCCACTGGATGCCATGCTGAAACTGCGCAGCGAAGGTTACACACACCTCATCGTACAGAGTACCAACATCATTGACGGAGTAGAAATGGAATCCCTCCACCGGGATGTGGAAAACGCACTACCCTTCTTCAAGGAAATACGTGTAGGTACTCCCCTGCTCTACTCTATCGAAGATGCAGAGAAAGTGGCAAGTATTCTGGGGAACCGCTACAACGCCCCGGCACAAAGCAAGAAAGCTACCAAAGAACACTTCGTCCTTGTGGGCCACGGCACCTATACCCCCAGTACCGCCATCTACAGTCAGATGGACTATATGCTGAAAGCAGGCGGACTGACCAATTTCCATGTGGGCACCATCGAAGGTTATCCAACCTTTGACACCATGCTGGCACAACTGAAAGCCGGGAAAGCCAAACGTGTGACCCTCATACCCTTCATGTTTGTTGCCGGAGACCATGCCAAAAACGACATTGCCGGAGAGTGGAAGGAGATGCTCGAGAAAGAAGGCTTCACCGTCAGTGCACAACTGGAAGGACTGGGACAAATTCCGGAAATTCAAGAAATATTCATTGACCATATCCGTTTCGGACTGAAGCACCGCATGCTGGACATCATGACGAAGAAGGCGGCCTATGCTGCCGGAAAAGACACAGAATAATATACCCATTAGTGGGTATTTAGTGTTCTTGAATCATCTTGTACTTTTGCAGGAAAAACGCGAACGACAATGAATGTTATCACCAAACTGATGTACTCTATTCATAGGATACTGGGCACTTTGCTCTGTATCCTATTTCTCATGTGGTTCCTCTCCGCCTTCGTGATGATGTACCACCGCTTTCCCCGTGTCAGCGCCAAAGAGAAAATGCAAAAGCTGGATATGCTCTCCCAAACCGGAGACTCACTTCCGGACATCTCCTCCGTCACAGCCCGCCTGCCCCGTGGCGTAAAGGTCAGGTCTACGATACTGAACCTCAATGCCGGACACCCCGAGTTCAGCTTTAGTACCACAAAAGGCACGCTTCATTTCCTTGCCGATTCCACCATCTCACGACCCTCTCTGGACAGTGAACACCTGCACCGGACAGCAGCTTTGTGGTGTTCTTCTCCCATTACCCGTATCGACACCCTCCACTCTCTGGACCAATGGATTCCCTTCGCTGAACTGAAAAAGGAAATGCCCATTTATAAAATATACTTTGCCGACGATGCCGGGACACAGCTCTATCTGAGTTCACAAAACGGTGAGGCCTTGCAGTTCTCCAACAGAAGCGAACGCTTCTGGGCATGGCTGGGTGCCATTCCCCACTGGGTATACTTCACCTGGCTGCGGCAGGACACCGTCCTTTGGACTAAGACCGTCATCTGGCTCACAGCTCTGGGTTGTCTCATGGTCATTGCCGGCATTTGGGTAACTGTGGATGTATGGCGTAAGACGCACCGAAGCCGCCATCCCAAGTTCTCCCCCTACCGAAAAAGATGGTATCACTGGCACTACGTCAGCGGAATCTTTTTCGGCATCTTCGTACTGACCTTCACCTTCAGCGGCATGATGTCTCTGGCAGACATTCCCGAATGGATTCATAAACCGGCACTGAAGAAAGGCAGCGCCACACGCACGCTCCATGCCCGTGCCCCACAACCGGAGGATTACCCCTTGGACTACCGCCGTGTCATAGCTGCCTATCCCCAAGCTTTGCAGATAGAGTGGCGCAACTTCCGCGAACATCCCTACTACATCGTAAAAGATAGAAAAAACGAGTATTACATCGATGCCGCCGACAGCCTGCCGCGTCCGTTACAACTCTCCGAAGAAGAAATCCTGAAAGGCGTGGAAAGCATTTATACCTCCCAGCGTGATTCTTCACAACATATCCCCGGCATACGTATCTCCCGGCTCGAACATTTCGAGACCTACTATCGCGACATGAGCAATATGTATCGCGGACGACCCCAGCTTCCCGTCTGGAAGATAACGGTGGACGACCCGGACCGGAGCGTCTATTACATTCACCCGGAAACGGGAATCATCCGCCATGTAGACACCTCCTCCCGCTGGAAATACTGGAGCTATACAGCCCTGCACCGCATGCGTCTGCCCGGTCTGAACTCCAATGCCACCCTGCGCAAGACTGTGCTTTGGGTATTGCTGCTTGGAGGTACAGCCGTTTGCATCACGGGTGTGGCGTTAAGTGTGAATTATATAAGAAGAAAATGTTGTAAAAGACAAAAACGCTATTAACGAGAATAAACTTGTATGAATAAGAAAAGACTTGGAATATTCCTCGGCAGCATAGCCCTATTGATTGTCTGCAGCTTTGCGGCCTATCAGTACTGGCTTGCTCCTACACGTATACTTATTATCAACGCAACCCTGGCACAAGCTGCCGACATTGCCCTGAACAATGACTGCGCCCGGATAGAAGTCACCTGCATAAAAAAAGAAGAGGTGAAGGACCTTTCCGGCTATGATGCCATCGTGATGTACAGCAGAGGGCTATACCTTGACGACGGCCAGATTGCCGAAGTGGAACGGGTGGGTGCCAGCGGAGTACCAGTCTTTACGAATACGTTACGAAATTTCACCCTCTCCCTCAATCACAATGTTACCAATGAACAACAGCATACGCTACGGGAGTATCTCAAGAACGGCAACAAGCACAACTACCGGAATGCCTTACTCTACCTGCGCCACATCGCCACTCCCCACCGGTGGAGACACCAGGATTACGAGCCTCCCATCCCATTGCTGGAGAACATGTTCTACCACCGCGAATACGGCCGCTACTTCAGTACTCCGCAAGAGGTGACCGCCTATCTGAAAGAAAAAAATCTCTACCATGAGGACGGACGCAACCTTGCCCTGATTTCCGGACTCAACTTTCCGATGGAAGGAAACCGTGCCCACGTAGATTCCCTCATCACGTGCTTGACACAAGCAGGCTTCAATGTCTATCCTTTCACAGCCGGAGGTCAACCGCGTGCCGATATGATACGTACCCTCCATCCCGATGCAGTAGTCTACCTGCCTATGGGACGGCTGGGCAATGACTCACTCATCAACTGGCTGCACCAGGAAAACATTCCTTTATTCATGCCCTTCCCGCTGATTCAGCCCCACGAGGAATGGCTGGACCCGGATACCCCCGTCAGCGGTGGCACACTGACCGCCCGTGTAGTGGTGCCTGAGATAGATGGAGGCATGCTACCCCTCTGCATCGCTACCCAAAACGAAAACAAACACGGATACTATCTGTACACCGCTGAAAATGAACGGATAGATGCCGTAGTGGACCATATTACCAAGTACATGTCCTTGAGAGACATGTCCAACAAAGAAAAGCGCGTTGCTATCTGTTACTTCAAGACTCCGGGAAAAGACGCCCTGCTGGCAAGCGGTATGGAAGTGATTCCTTCACTCTATAACTTCTTGAAACGCCTGCGTTCGGAAGGGTACGACGTCAGTGGACTGCCTGCTACTGTAGAGGAGTTCGGCAAGCGGATACATCGTGACGGTGCCGTCATGGGTTCGTATGCCAAAGGAGCACAAGAACAGTTTTTGAAAACGGCACACCCGATATGGCTTTCTACCGAGCAATACGAACAATGGGCACACGAAGTACTCCTTCCCGAGAAATATCAGGAAGTGACAGACAGATATGGAGATGCGCCCGGCAATCTGCTGGTAACAGAGGACAGTATTGCCATTGCCTGCCTGCAATTCGGCAATATCCTACTCTTCCCCCAGCCCCGCCCGGCATTGGGAGATGATGAGTTCAAACTGGTGCATGGAATGCCGGTAGCGCCGCCCCACAGCTACCTGGCTCCTTATCTGTATATGCAAAAAGGATTCAAGGCAGATGCAGTGATTCACTTCGGCACCCACGGCAACTTGGAATACACGCCCGGAAAGAATGTGGCACAGTCGCAGGCCGACTGGTCGGATGTACTGATTGGTAACCTCCCCCACTTCTATTTCTATACCACCGGAAACGTAGGCGAGGGTATCATTGCCAAACGCCGGACACATGCCGTACTGGTCACCCATCTCACTCCGCCCTACGTGGAGAGCGGTATGCGCCAACGCTATTCGGCCTTGCTCGAAGATATTCACAAAGTGCTGGACGAAGGTACCGAAAAACACCGAACCCTAGGAATAAGTATCAAAAAAGAAGCCATGCGTCTGGGACTGCATCGCGACCTCAACCTCGACTCCATCTCCAGTGACCCCTACACAACCAAGGAGTTGGAACGTCTGGATGCCTTCACCGAAGAGATAGCCAACGAAAAGATACTGGGTGCGTACTACACCATGAACGAGCCTTATTCTGACCGCGACCTGCTGACTACCACTCTCGCCGTCGCTGCCGACCCGCTGGCATACGAAACGGCCCGCAAGGACCGCGATAAAGGCAAAATCACCACAGAGCAGTTGCAAGACTTCACCTATATAGCCCACCACTACTTGCCTGCCGCCAGGAAAAGGCTGACCGCCTTACTCCAGAATCCACCCAAGGATACTGCATCTGTAGCACCGGAGCTTCGCCCCGCCCTACTCTATCGCGAACAGTTGCTTGCCTCCCCCGTCAACGAACAGAATGCCATGGTGCGTGCACTCAGCGGAGGAACCGTATTCCCTGCGCCGGGAGGTGACCCCGTACTGAACCCGAACGTTCTGCCCACCGGACGCAACATGTACAGCATCAACGCCGAGAATACTCCCAACCCAAGGGCTTGGGAAGATGGAAAGCGATTGGCAGAAGCGACTTTAAAACAGTACATCAGCAAGCACGGCGAATATCCCCGGAAAGTAAGCTATACCTTCTGGGCAGGCGAATTCATCAATACGGAAGGAGCTACGCTGGCCCAGGTATTCTGGATGCTGGGAGTAGAACCCGTACGCGACGCCCAAGGCAGAGTGGTTGACCTGAAACTGGTGCCCAGTGAAGAACTGGGGCGTCCGCGCATCAATGTGCTGGTACAAGTGTCCGGACAGCTACGCGACATAGCCGGTTCCCGCTTGAAGTTACTGACCGATGCTATACGTCTGACATCGGAAGCCGGAGATGAGACCTATCCCAACTATGTGGCATCGGGTACACTGTTGCAGGAAAAATTACTGGTAGAAAAGGGAACTTCCCCCAAACGTGCCCGTGAAATGTCTGTGATGCGTGTATTCGGACCGGTCAACAGCGGATACAGTACCGGTATGATGGCCTATACCGAGCACAGCGGCTCGTGGGAAAGCGAAAAGGAGATAGCCGAAGGATACCTCAACAATATGGGTGCCTCTTATGGGGACGACGGAAATTGGGGAGACGTCCAGGAAGGTTTGTTTGCCTCGGCACTGTCCGAAACGGATGTTGTCATCCAGCCCCGTCAAAGTAACACATGGGGCCCCATCTCCCTGGATCATGTATACGAATTTACGGGTGGACTCTCGCTCACCGTCAAAACCGTGACCGGCAAGGAACCGGATGCCTATATGGCAGACTACCGCAACCGGACCAACCGCCGCATGCAGGATGCCAAAGAGGCCATTGCCGTAGAGACACGTTCCACCATCTTGAACCCTACCTTTATACAAGAGCGGATGAAAGGCGGGGAAGGTTCGGCGCAGATGTTCGGCGAAATCTTCCGCAACATCTTCGGCTGGCACGTCATGCGTCCGTCGGCCATGGACAAAGAACTGTTCAATGACTTGTATAGAATGTATATAAAGGATGAGAATAAGCTGGGCATTCACGAGTACTTCCTCCGCGTCAATCCCGCCGCATTCCAGGCTATGACAGCCGTCATGCTGGAAAGCGCCCGCAAAGGTTACTGGAAAGCATCTGATGAGCAACTGAAAACCACTGCTTCCCTGCATGCACAAATCACACGCGAAAAAGGTGCCGCTTGTACCGAATTCGTTTGCGACAATGACAAGCTACAGTCGTTCGTTGCCGACCAGTTGGATAATAGCGAGAAGCAGACCTATACCCAGAACATGAAGGAGGTACACGAAGCATCCGCAACCGATGGCAAGGATGTCGTACTGAAAGAACACAAACTGACTTCCGAACAAACGGTACGTAAGAACAGGGTGAACGGAGTGGTTGCAGGCAGTCTTGTCGTCATCACCTTCATCGGACTGGTCGTACTGTTGAAGAAAAGAAAAAAAGAATAAATAGAAACAGAGTATTATGGAATACGTCATTCATCTGTTAGCCCTATTCATCGCCCTCAATTTTCTATTAAAGGTGGGGTTCTATCCACGCTGGGGAATGTGGACGGTTGCCGCAGGCTGTGCCTTTTTTGCGTGGCTGGTGACTCCATGGATGACGGAACAGTCCAAGACCGTGGTGGCAGCTTTCTTTGCCTCCCGTCCACAGATGTTGAACTTGTCGGTATGTGTCACTCTGGAAGCCGCCATAATGATAACTTTCTGTTTCGACTGTTTCGCAAAAATGCGTACCCGCAACACGGCCTTCAAACAAGCGGTCACCCTCTTCCTGAAGTTATACCCCGGCATACTGATAGGCGGAGTAATATGCTATGTCCTGGCACTGCTGCTTTTCACTTTTCCCGGAATAGATTTCGGCAGTCTCTCATGGATAGCAGCCGGTGTTACTTTCTTTGCAGTCGGTGCCGGTAGCCATTTGCTGCGATATGCTATCGGTGACAAGCCGCTGCGCTTGGAAGTATTGTTCATTGTCAATATTTTCATTGTTATATTGAGCATCATTGCCACGGGCTATTGAAACGAATTAAAGAATTAAAAACTAAAAAGATATATGGAAACAATCTCAAACACACTGTTCTGGATTTCGAACGGGCTGCTGGTTCCCGTCATAGTCCTGCTGCTGCTATTCTTTCTACGTGCCATTCTCCTTGCGGGAGGTTTCTTCGGGGAATTCTATCAACGGATGAAATTACAGAAGCAATTCGCTGAAACACTGGAGAACATTACCCCAGAGAATATAGACGGACTGCTGCAGCAACTCCCATCGGCAGGCAACTCCCCTCTCCTCCGCAGCATGTCCAAATTGTCCGCACACCGGGATGACGACGCCTACTGCGAACACCTGCTTGCCAATTATGAAGTGGAAGCCGAGAAGGAGTTGGGACGTTCGCGTACTTTCATCAAGCTGGGTCCTATGTTGGGACTGATGGGTACCCTCATCCCGATGGGTCCCGCACTGGTGGGGCTGGCACAAGGAGACATCTCCTCCATGGCCTACAATATGCAGGTGGCTTTTGCCACTACAGTGGTAGGTTTGGTCATTGCTGCTGTCGGCATCATTACCCTGCAAGTGAAACAACGCTGGTATGCCCGCGAAATGAACGACTTGGAATATCTGTACAAAGTGATAAGCCGCCAAACGGCCGAAAAGGAATAACGGACTAACGATACGAAAACTATGAAGAGTAAGAGAAACAGATTACTGCACAGCGATTCGGACTCCGACCCCATGGGTACGGTAGCCAATCTTTTTGACGTAGCGATGGTCTTTGCCGTAGCCTTGATGGTGGCTCTCGTCTCCCGCTTCAATATGACGGAGATGTTTTCCAAAGAAGACTTCACCATGGTGAAGAATCCCGGAAAGGAAAATATGGAAATCATTACCAAAGAAGGGCAGGAAATCAAGAAATACACTCCCAGCGAAGACCCAAAGACCTCCGGTAAAAGAGGAAAGAAAGTGGGAGTTGCCTATCAGCTTGAAAATGGAGAGATTATCTATGTGCCGGAATAAGGGAATACAGTACCTATTAATAGCTATTTGGCCATCGCAGTATAACAACTATTAAGTATTTCACCCTCCGATAATGGTATGTACATTTGCAGCGTTATATAAAATAAAACAATATATGATAAAGCAAAGACTTCTCACAGCTCTCCTTATGGGAGGAATCATCGCCACCGGTGCCTATGCACAAGCAGAAAAAGGTGACAGCGACGATATGACCAAGAAAACTCACGAGTTGAACCCGGTCGTAGTAACGGGTACGGGTACACATCAGCGACTGAAGAACACTCCGTCTCCGGTATCGGTTATCACTGCCAACGAGATAAAGCGTGCCGGTATCACCGACTTCCAGCAGGCCTTGACCATGATGGTACCCTCGCTCTCCTTCCGTCCGAACGCAATGGGGTCCTATCTGATGATGAACGGACTCTCCAACAAGCACGTGCTGATATTGGTCAACGGACGCAAGGTCACGGGAGACATTACCGGTAACATCGACCTCAACCAAATAGACATGACCCGCGTCAAACGCATCGAGGTACTGAACGGAGCCGCTTCTTCCCTTTATGGTTCGGATGCCATCGGCGGTGTAATCAATATCATTACCAACGAGCCTAAAGATGTGGTAGCCTTCAGCAGCAATAGCAGCTATACGAGAAAGAATCAATTCTCCCAAGGCTTGAATCTGGACATCGCCCAAGGAAAAATAGGGTCCTATACTTCCTATAAATACGACCACTCCGACGGTTGGCAAAACAGCCATCTGACAGAAGATGGAGAAGACATCATCGAAACGATTGCCCCGCTCTCCCTGGGCTACAGCTCGAATAACTTTTCGCAGAAGTTTACCTATGATGCTACGGACCAGCTTTCCTTCTATGCCAACGGTGGATACTATAACCGCGGACTCGAACGTCCGGTAGAACGCGAAGACATCACCGGCGGAAGCAAGTACAACACTACCTACGAAGGTTACAACTGGGGGGCAGGCGCCAAATACAAACTGAGTAAACGCAACGTTATCCAGTTCGACTATTCAGGAAACAATTACGCATCACGCTACAAATACCTGATAGAAAACAGCGGATACCTGCCCGGACAGTATGCGCTTACCAAGCTTCAGAAATTCCATGATGCCGAGTTGAAAGGTATCTTCGGTTTTACAACCAACAGCACTACGGTGTTCGGTGTGGACTATCGCCGTGAAGTGCTCCGCCGTCCCGACTCTGATTTGGACAAAAGTGTCTATACGACATCAGCCTACGGCCAGCATGAAGTGAAGCTATGGAACCATCTGACCGGTGTTGTGGGTGTACGCTACGACCATCACGAACAGACGGGTGGACGCTTCACCCCCAAAGTGGCAGCCATGTACAACATAGGCAACTTCAATGTACGTGCCACCTATGCTGCCGGATTCCGCGCTCCGGGAATCGACGAGCTCTACTACCACATGTTCAAGAAGACAATGGGTACACGAGCCACCATCTCATTGGGTGACGAGAACCTCGACCCCGAACGCAGCAACTATTACTCCATCAACATGGAATACCGCACCAACCGTTTCAGTGCTTCCGTCACTGGTTACCTGAACTATGTAAAGAACATGGTAACTTCCAAATCCACTAAATTCGATGACCTACCGGAAGCAGAGCAGAACCAGTTGCGTGAAGAGTTCCCCGAAATCGGTGACCTTTCATCCACGAAAAACCTAAGTGTCAAGAACTACTTCAATTTCGAGAAAGCTACCGTCAAAGGCTTTGAAGTGAACTTGAACGGCAATCTGTTCCCGGGCTTCACCCTGGCCGGAAACTATACCTACGCCTATGGACGCGGTCTGAACGAAGGAGGCGAATGGCAAAACATCGAACGCAGCATACGCCATACAGCCACCATCACCGGAAACTATACACACAGCTGGAGCGACTATACCTTGAACCTCAACTTGAACGGTCGTCTGCAAAGCAAAGTCTATTATCCGGGTGACGCGGACGGCAATGCTCCGGGCTACGGCATCTGGAACCTCAATACCCGCCATACCTTCGACGGCTTCCGCAACTTTGTCATCGAACCGGGCATCGGCATAGACAATATCTTCAACAAGAAGGACAACCGCCCGCTGAACAAGAACTTCGCCTTGTATTCCCCGGGACGTTCGGTAGTAGTCAGCCTGGCACTCAGACTAAAATAATTTCTCCATAACGCTTTTAGAAACAACAACAATTATGAAACATTTTTTCATCACTCTCTATTTACTCGGCATCAGCCTCTTCTCCTCCGCACAACAAGAGGAGAAGGCGGCTCTGCTCATCACCCATTATGGCAGTTCGGACCCTCAGACACGTGCCTTGACGCTCGACGTCGTGACCCGTGAGGCACAAGAAGCCTTTCCGCAGTTTACAGTGCGCGAAGCATACATCTCGCCGATTGTACGAAAAAGACTTGCCAAGGAGGGTGTGTACAAAGACAGCCCTACGGATGCACTGCTGAAACTTCGCGCCGAAGGCTACCGGACCATCTACGTCCAGAGCACCACCTTGATAGAAGGCAGTGAGATGACCTCCGTCCGCAGGGATGCAGACAAGCTCCGTCCCTTCTTCAAGGAGATAAAAGTGGGAAATCCCCTGCTCTACTCCGTCGAAGACTGCGAGAAGGTAATCGGTATACTGACCGCCGAACAGCCGGAAAAGAAAGAAGACATTGTCTATGTGGGGCACGGCAACCAGCTACCCAGCACGGCTACTTACGCCATGCTCGACTTCATGATGAAAGCCCATGGACTGAAGAACTTCCACGTCAGCACCATTGAAGGATATCCTACCCTGGACGCAACCCTGCTGCAACTGAAAGAGACACGCCCCAAGAGCGTGACATTGGTTCCGTTGCTGTTGGTATGCGGCAACCATACCAAGGAAGATATTGCCGGCGTGTGGAAGACGGAACTTGAAAAGCAAGGCTATCAAGTGAATGTACGCATGCAGGGAGTGGGCGAAAACAAAGCCATCCGCCAGCTCTATATGGAACACATCAAAGCCATGCTAAAAGATTGATAACCAGCAAGCGTAAAAGGGTTACACCTTTTACATACCAAGGCTACACCCTTTGCTCCGGATGGCTACACCATCCCGGACAAAGGGTGTAGCTCTTTTCAATGTACACAGATTACGGACATTTGTAACCATATTACGGATTCCTCCTCCTGCAATATGGAACTTTCCGGATTATTCTCTACATTTGTACAAAACTAACAGGAACGTTTATGGAAGAAGTAATCAAGCTCAATGCTGTAGACCAATACAACAAGATGTTCGGTCTCGAAACCCTGCATCCGCTGGTCAGCGTAGTCGATTTGTCCGAAGCCACCGGATATCCCAGGCATTTCACCTTGAACTATGGCGTATACGCCCTTTTCCTCAAAAACACCAAATGCGGAGACATACGCTATGGAAAACAGTATTACGATTACCAGGAAGGCACGGTAACCAGCTTCGCCCCGGGCCAGGTGACCGAGGTCAACATGCTGGAAGGTATGCAGCCCAGCGCCTCCGGCCTGCTGTTCCACCCCGACCTGATAAAAGGCACCTCGCTGGGACAAGGAATAAAGCAGTATTCCTTCTTTTCCTATTCCTCTACCGAGGCACTGCATTTGTCCGAAGACGAGAAAGAAATCTTCCTCGACTGTCTGAAGAAGATTAAGATGGAAATCCAACGCCCCATCGATAAGCACAGCAAGGGTCTGATTGCGCGCAACATCGAGCTGCTGCTGGACTACTGCATGCGTTTCTACGAACGCCAGTTCATCACCCGCTCGGCAGCCAACAAGGACATCCTGATGAAATTCGAAGCACTGATAGACGACTATTTCCAAAGCGACAAACCGCAGACCGAAGGACTGCCTTCCGTGAAATACTTCGCAGACAAAGTGTTCCTCTCCTCCAACTATTTCGGAGATTTGGTGAAGAAGGAAACCGGAAAGACGGCGCAGGAATATATCCAGAACAAAATCATCGACCTGGCCAAAGAAATGATTATAGGAAGCGGGAAGACAGTCAGCCAGATTGCCTATGAACTGGGATACCAGTATTCGCAGCACTTCAACCGCGTGTTCAAGAAGAACGTAGGCTATACTCCGAGCGAATACCGGCACTTGCAGGTTTAGACAATAAAGTTTCACCACAGATTACGCGGATTAGCGCAGAGTTTTTTCGGTTTCATCAAATATAAGTTCTATCTTTGTATGCCAATAGAACATATGGATATGAAACACCCCAAAATAATTGTTGCCGGCATCGGACCGGGCAATGAATCGGATATGACTCCCGCCGTAATTTCCGCTTTGCAAGAATCAGATGTAGTGGTGGGATATAAGTATTATTTTCAATTTGTAATCCCTTATCTCCACCCCTCAACAGCATGCATAGATACCGGCATGAAGCGTGAACGCGCCCGTGCCGAGCAGGCTTTCGAGCTGGCGGAGCAGGGAAAGACGGTCTGCGTCATCAGTTCCGGGGATGCGGGCATCTATGGTATGACGCCGCTTGTCTACGAGATGAAGCGGGAAAGGAACAGCGACGTGGAAATCGTTTCGCTGCCGGGCATCAGCGCTTTCCAAAAGGCAGCCTCACTGCTGGGAGCTCCCGTAGGACATGACTTCTGTGTCATCTCCCTTTCAGACCTGATGACTCCCTGGGAGCGTATTGAAAGGCGTATCATCGCAGCCGCTGCCGCCGACTTCGTGACGGCAGTCTACAACCCCAAAAGTGAAGGACGCTACTGGCAGCTTTACCGCTTGAAAGAACTCTTTCTGCAGGAAGGACGCTCACCGGAAACGCCCGTGGGATATGTACGCCAGGCAGGACGCCCGGAACAAGCGGTACACATCACCACGCTGGGAGATTTCAATCCCGAAGAGGTGGATATGTTTACAGTCATATTGATAGGCAACTCACAGTCCTACGAATGGAACGGAGCCTTCATCACTCCGCGCGGCTATTACCGGGACACGAATACCGAAGCCACGGGCATCGGGCAAGACATCATGATTCGCAGTTTCCGTACCATCGAAAAGGAACTGAAGAACAAACATATTCCCCTCGACCATAAATGGGCTTTACTCCATGCCATACATACCACCGCCGATTTTGAAATGGAGTATCTGCTGCATACGGACGAAGGTGCCGTGGCTTCCTTGTATCAAGCCATCGAGAAAGGCGGAATCAAGACCATTGTCACAGACGTCACGATGGCAGCCAGCGGTATCCGCAAAGGAGCTTTGCAGCGGCTGGGCGTAGAGGTGAAATGTTACCTTGGCGACCTGCGCACAGCGACGATGGCTGCAGAGAAAGGCATCACCCGTACCCAGGCAGGCATCCGCCTGGCTGTGGAGGAGCATCCCGATGCTTTCTTTGTATTCGGCAATGCACCTACGGCACTTATGGAACTCTGCGACCTGATACGTAAGGGCAAGGCACATCCGGCGGGCATTGTTGCTGCACCGGTAGGCTTCGTGCATGTGCAGGAGTCCAAACACATGGTGAAACCCTTTACGGAAATACCCAAGATTATCGTAGAAGGACGTAAGGGAGGCAGTAACTTAGCTGCCACGCTGGTGAACTCCGTGCTGTGCTACAACGATGCGGAGCAGTTGCGCCCGGGCAGGGATGTGTAAGTGAAAAGAGACATTCCATAACATTACTTGTTACGACCGATAACATTACTTGTTATGCCCCCTTACATTACTTGATATTTTCATAAGATTACTCATTGAATGAAACACAGATTTATAATCATAGGAATGGATGACAACCGTTCCCCCTTCTTTCCACCGGAAGCACTGGCACAGATACGGAAGGGGAAGGTCTTCTCCGGTGGCATACGGCATAAGGAGATTGTCGGTCCTCTGCTGCCTGCCGGGGCCGAATGGATTTCCATCACCGTACCGCTGGACCGCGTCTTTTCCCGTTATGAAGAAATATTTGCCCGCTTCGAAGAGACGGCGACGGACGACTCCATCATTGTATTCGCTTCCGGCGACCCGTTGTTCTTCGGTTTTGCCAATACCATAAAGCGCAAGCTTCCCGGGGCAGACATTCTGCTCTATCCCGCTTTCAATTCCTTGCAGACATTGGCACACCGCCTCGTCATGCCGTATGACGACATGCGCACCGTCTCCCTGACAGGACGCCCCTGGCAGGAGTTCGACCGTGCCCTCATAGAGCGTGCCCCCAAAATAGGCATCCTCACCGACCGCGAACATACCCCGGCCACCATTGCCGCCCGCATGCTGGAATACGGGTACTCCCACTACACACTATACATCGGCGAGCATCTCGGCAATCCCGAAAAGGAACGCATACGCCGGATGACACCCCAGGAAGCGGTTTCCGGTGACTTCGAACATCCCAACTGCCTGCTGCTGGACAGCCATCCCGGACAATGCCGCACAAACTCCCTGCACGGTAGCGAAGCCCCAGACTTTCCAGTCCGTCCCTTCGGCATCCCCGATGAAGAGTTTGCACATCTTGACGGACGCGCCCGCATGATAACCAAGGCTCCCATCCGCCTGCTCACCCTGCAGGCATTGGAACTGAACCGCCGCCGCGTCTTCTGGGACATCGGTTTCTGTACCGGTTCCGTCTCCATCGAAGCCCGCCTGCAATTTCCTCATCTCGCCGTCATCTCCTTCGAGATACGCCCCGAAGGAAAAGAGCTGATGGACACCAACTCCCGCCGCTTCGGCGCGCCGGGCATTACGGCGATAACCGGAGATTTCCTGCACACCGACCTCACTCCCTTTGCCCGCCCCGATGCCGTCTTCATCGGTGGACACGGCGGACATCTGGAGGAAATGATAGAGAAAGTGAAACAAGTGCTGCACCCCGAAGGCTGCATCGTCTTCAACTCCGTATCGGCAGAAAGCAAGGAGGCGTTCTGCCGAGGAATCGAGCGGAACGGAATGGTGCTCCACCCTTCCACCCATATCGCCTTGAACGAATATAACCCCATTGAAATTATGAAAGCCACGCTTTCTTAAACATACCCATTATGAAAACAGCTATTATTCTAATCTCCGAAGCCGGTTTGAGCATAGCCCAATCACTGCTCAACGAACTTCCCGACTCCGAAATCTTCACCCTCAGGCACGAAGAGGGATGCACACATATAGAATCCGCCGGCAAATTCACAGCGGAAAACTTCAACCGCTATGATGCCTTTGTCTTCATTGGCGCCATGGGAATCTGTGTCCGCACCATCGCTCCTTGCGTGAAGAACAAATATACCGACCCTGCCGTGATTTGCGTGGACAGTACCGGTAAATTTGCCATCTCCGTACTTTCCGGACACATCGGAGGAGCCAACGAACTGACCCACCAGGTAGCGAATATCCTCGGGGCCGAACCGGTAGTCACCACGCAAAGCGACTGCACCGGTCTATGGGGACTCGATACCCTGCCCCAACGTTTCGGGTGGTTTCCGGTCATCAACGCCGAACCCTCCACCCTCCTGCTGGCAGAACTTGCCAAGACGCCCGAAGAGAAAAAAAGAGTATGCATGAACGAGCATATCAGCCTCTTCGTTTCCGGCAAGCCCACCGCCCTGCTGCTCACGGTGCGCAATGAAGGCACGGACTGGATGGAGGCGCACCTGCCGCCTCATGTAGAAGTATTCTACCGGGTGCAGGACATTAAACCTTCACGCTTCAAACTGATTCTGTGCGTATCTCCCCAAGTCCCCAACTTCCCGGAAATGCCTATGATATGCTACGTGCCCTGTGTCGTACACCTCGGCATCGGCCTTGCCCGGCTGGCAGGTCCCGTGCGGAAAGTGGAGAAAGAGATTATGAACACACTGAAGGAATACGGCATCATGCCCCAAAGCATCGCCTCCATCTCCACGATTAAAGCTAAAAGTGACGAACCGGTAGTGAAAGCGCTCCAAAAGAAGTTCCCGGTCTACTTCTATACAGCCGAGGAACTGGCAGAGATAGAGGTGCCCCATCCCAGCAAAACCGTCATGAAGCACATGGGTACCCCCAGCGTCAGCGAAGCCGCCGCCTTACTGAGTGCAAACAACTCCCGGCTGCTGGTGCCCAAGAAGAAAGGAGAGAACTATACCGTGGCCGCCGCCCTTGACATAAGAACTGTGCGCCAGGGCCACATCGAAATAGTGGGTGCCGGCCCGGGCGACCCGGACCTGGTTTCCGTACGCGGACGCCAAATGCTGGAACGCGCCGACCTCATTCTGTATGCCGGCAGCCTCGTTCCCAAGGAGCTGACTCTCTGTGCCAAGGCCGGTGCTACCGTACTCAGCTCCGCTTCCATGGATTTGGAAGAACAATTTGAAGTGATGAAGAAGTTCTATGACAAGGGAAAATTCATCGTACGCCTGCATACGGGTGACCCATGTATCTATGGTGCCATTCAGGAACAGATGAACTACTTTGACCAGCACGGCATGAGCTACCACATCACCCCCGGCATATCCTCCTTCCAGGCGGCGGCAGCTGCCTTGAAGTCGCAGTTCACCATTCCGGAAAAAGTGCAAAGCATCATCCTAACACGCGGCGAAGGACGTACGCCCATGCCCGAACGCGAAAAGCTACATCTCATGGCACGCTCACAAAGTACCATGTGCATCTTCCTCAGTGCAAGCATTGCGGAGCAGGTGCAGGAAGAACTGTTGCAGGAATATCCGGAAACTACCCCCGTAGCTGTCTGCTACCACTTGACATGGAAAGACGAACAAATATTCAGGGGGGAACTCAAAGACCTTGCCAGAATAGTGAAGGAAAATAACCTCACCTTGACAACCATGATTGTCGTAGGCGAAGCCATCGGCAACCGTGAAGGTCTGTCACGGCTCTATGCACACGAGTTCAAGCATCTGTACCGGAAATAAATCAACGATTAATCACCCATAAACATTCAAACATGATATTAATATTTGGCGGAACCACCGAAGGACGCATAGCCATCCAAACCCTTGAAGAAGCCGGAAAAACTTTCTACTATTCTACCAAAGGGGATGAGCAGGACGTACTTCTGCATAATGGCATCCGCCTGCAAGGCGCGATGGATGCAATAGAAATAGAAACATTCTGTGCACAGCATCACATAAAGCTGCTGATAGACGCCGCGCACCCCTTTGCCACACAGCTGCATGAGACTCTGGAACAAGTCTCCGTGGAATCGAATATCCCCGTCATCCGTTTCGAGCGTATCTTCCCGGAACGCGATGAAGAACACATCACCTGGTGCAGGGATTATGACGATGCCATCGAGAAGATACAGAAAGAAAAGATTTTCATCTTACTTGCACTGACCGGCGTACAGACCATAGGTAAGCTGAAGCCTTTGTGGCAGAATGCCTGCTGTTACTTCCGCATCCTTGACCGTGACAGCTCGCGCAAGCTCGCCCGGGAACAAGGTTTCTCCGAGAAGAACCTCTACTACTACACGCCCGGAGAAGACGAGCAAATCCTGATGAAACAGCTTCATCCCGAAGCCATACTCCTCAAGGAAAGCGGGATATCCGGTGGATTCTGCGAGAAGGTGGAAGCTGCCCGGCAACTGGGTATACGCATCTTTGCCATCTGCCGCCCCAAGACATCCGGCAAGTTTATCTGTGTAAACGGCGAGCATGGCCTGCGCCGCATAGTCGAGAAACATTTACCCGACTTCTTCCCCCTACGCAGCGGACTGACTACCGGAACATGTGCCGCCGCTGCCGCCGTAGCCGCCACCTGGGATGTATTCAATATCTACTTCAAAAAGCGTCCTACGGAATTTCCGGTAGTTCTTCCCAACGGAGAAACCATACAGGTTCCCGTAGAGCCGCAGCACCATATTCCCCACTCCGACCTTCTGGAAAACGGTGACGGCATGTTCGAGACAAGCGCTACCGTCATCAAGGATGCCGGCGACGACCCGGACATCACCAACGGGATGAAAGTTGTGGCCAATATAGCCATACCTTTCCGCATAGACGACCCGCTGCCGGAAGACACTCCCCAGGACGACTACAACATCATCGTCTGCGGCGGCGAAGGCGTAGGTGTCATCACCATGCCCGGTCTGGGACTTGAGCTCGGTAGCTCTGCCATCAACGACACCCCACGCGAAATGATAAAGAAGAACGTCAAGCTATGGCTTGAACGCCTCCATATTGCCAAACAGCCCAATCCTATTCTCATTACCATCTCCATCCCCGGTGGAGAAGAAATAGCCAAACGCACCTTCAATCCCCGCCTCGGTATCGAAGGAGGCATTTCCATTATCGGGACCTCCGGCATCGTGAAGCCATTCTCCTCGGAAGCCTTCGTCAATTCCATCCGGAAGTCCATGGAAGTGGCAAAGGCAACCCAGAGCCCTCGTATCGTCATCAGCTCCGGTGCAAAGAGCGAACGCTTCATCAAGGCGTATTATCCCGACCTCCCCACCCAGGCTTTCGTGCATTACGGCAACTTTATCGGCGAAACCTTGAAAATAGCAGCCGAAGAGCAAGTACCGCACGTCACCCTCGGCGTGATGATGGGAAAGGCCGTGAAACTGGCCGAAGGCAATCTGGATACCCACAGCAAGAAAGTGACCATGAATAAGGAATTCATTCAAGACC
Organism: Bacteroides sp. AM07-18; assembly: GCF_003602695.1. Taxonomy (NCBI): domain Bacteria; kingdom Pseudomonadati; phylum Bacteroidota; class Bacteroidia; order Bacteroidales; family Bacteroidaceae; genus Bacteroides; species Bacteroides sp. AM07-18. The sequence goes on along the minus strand of NZ_QTLM01000001.1, from coordinate 260,419 downwards.
TGGCACGCCAGACGGGATGCAGCGAAGAAACACTTGCCGCCATCGGACAGATGAACCTGGCGCGCGAACTCTGGGACATCATTCCCGAAGAGCTGCTGGAAAAGTTTGGCAAGGCACTGATTGAGCTCTGTCACCGGCACTGTGCCCCCTTACTGCCCAATGGCGAACTAACAATATTACTCATAACCGAAAACGGAAAAATTTACTCATGAAGAAGAAGATAATCATTACCGTCTGTATGGCAATGACCGTACTGACCGGTCTGGCACAAAGCCCGCTGTCCTTTCATGCAAAAGCTGGAATCGGTACCTCCCATTTTCATGGAAAACACTCCAGTAGTGACACCCAAATAGCTTACAAAGCTGGTGTCGGTGCAGAATATGTCCTCAACAAGACCTGGGTGCTGCAATCCGCATTGGAATTCGTGTCCATCGGCGGTAAAGACGAGATAAGCCACATCGGCAAGGCCAAAATGCATGAACTGTATCTGCAAATCCCCCTCATGATAGCGGCCCGCCTCCATCTGGGCAGGGATTATCATGCCTCGCTGAGCGTCGGCCCTTATGCGGCCATAGGCGTGGCAGGCAAGACCTCCGGCGAGACCTACGATTATAGCAGCAGTAGTATGCAGGGAGGATACCAGTTCAAGATAGACACTTTCGGCAGTATGGTAGACGGGAAAATGGGTAACAACCGTTTCGATGCAGGTATTGCCCTGGGACTTACTTTTGAATACAGAAGATTCATCATCGGTGCAGAGACACAAGTGGGACTGGTAAAAGTCAATGAGCAGATAAACCAGATGATAGGTCATTCGGAAGAAAGAGGATATTTCCCCAAGAACTTCGCCGCATTCTTCACGCTGGGGTACCGGTTCTGGTAAGGGAACATTTTGCCATACAGAGTTGTTTAGTATACAAACAGATACTCAACAATATAAACTGAATAATATGGCAAAAAGAATTCCTATCCTGCTGGCAGCAATGACAGCCCTCACCTTCGCCCCTCAAACAGCAGAGGCATGTACCGGTATCACCCTGACGGCCAAAGACAATGCGCACGTCGTAGCTCGCACCATCGAATGGGGAGGCAGTGAGCTGAACAGCCAGTACGTCATCGTACCGCGCGGTTATTCGCAACAATCACTGACACCCGGAGGCAGTCTGTCCGGCATGGAGTTCACCTCACGCTATGGCTACGTAGGCCTGGCAGTGGAGCAAAAGGAGTTCGTGGCCGAAGGTCTGAATGAAGCCGGGCTCTCCGCCGGGCTGTTCTACTTTCCCGGATATGGCAAATATGAGGAGTACGACCCCACACGAAAAGCGTCGAGCATAGCCGATTTACAATTGGTATCATGGCTGTTGGGAAGCTTTTCTACTGTGGACGAGGTAAAGGAGGCTATTGAAAATGTAACGGTCATAGCCATTGACCCACGCGCCTCCACCGTACATTGGCGGATTGCAGACAAGACCGGCCGCCAACTGGTATTGGAGTTCATCGACGGACAGCCCCGTTTCTATGAAAACAAACTGGGAGTATTGACAAACTCCCCCGGCTTTGACTGGCAGATGACCAACTTAAACAATTATGTGAACCTCTACCCGGGCAGTGCCGAAAGCAAATCGCTGGGCAATGTGACTATAGCCCCTTTCGGTTCGGGAAGCGGCTTTTTGGGAATTCCGGGAGATGTGACTCCCCCTTCCCGCTTTATCCGTGCCGCTTTCTACCAGACTTCTACACCACCACAGAATACCGCACTGGAAACCGTTCTCCAATGTTTTCAGATACTGAATAACTTTGATATACCCGTAGGCATCGAGTTTCCCCTCGGCCAGGTTCCTGCCAATATTCCAAGTGCCACCCAATGGACATCGGCCACAGATATGACAAACGGTATCATCTACTATCGCACCATGTACAACAGTACAATCAGAAGCATTGATTTGAGACAGATAGACTTCGGGCGCATCGAGTACCATGCAGCTCCCCTCGATAAAGTGAAGCGGCAACCGATAGCTCCCGTGAAAATTGAATAGGGACGCAGAAACTTCAAGATTGCCGCTGTTGCAGTTGTTCCGCCTCCTTCCTCTTCATCTCCGCCAGCACCCCGCAGGTCAATGGAATGGCGAGGAAGAAGGTCAGCATGTCCGACGCCGCCTGGCACATCTCCACCCCTTTCAGTCCTAAGAAATAAGGAAGAATGAAGATGAGGGGGATGAAGAACAGCCCTTGACGGGCAGAGGAAAGTATCGTAGCGCGTACGGGCTTGCGGATAGTCTGCAGCATCATGTTGCTGACCACAATCCATGCACCCAACGGATAGGTGATGAACTGCCAGCGCAATGCTGCCGCACCGGTAGCTACAACAGCAGGGTCTCCCTTGCGGAAGATGGAGACAATCTCCTCGGCATATCCCATACCTGCCACCGCACAAACCAGCAAAAAGAAAAAGCCTACCTTCACACAGAACCAGAATCCTTGGCGCACTCTGGCATACAGCCCGGCACCATAATTGAATCCGCATACCGGTTGGAAGCCTTGCCCGAAACCAATTAGGAAAGCATTGATAAACATAGAGATACGCGTCACAATGGACATCCCTGCAATAGCTGCGTCACCATATGCACCGGCCGCCACGTTCAGCAAAATGGTTGCCACGCTTGCCAGTCCCTGCCGGGTGAGTGACGGAGTTCCACCCCCAATAATTTCCTTGATGAAAGCCAGTGTAGGCGTAAAGTTTCTGTAACGTATACGTATATTTCCTCCTCTGCGCCCCATATATAGCAAAAGGATGAAACTACATATCTGGCTGACTACTGTGGCAAGTGCGGCACCGGATATGCCCATATCGCATACAAAAATCAGGATAGGGTCGAGCACCACGTTGATGACCGCCCCACTCACAATCCCCACCATGGCATACGCCGCATTACCTTGAAAACGTATTTGGTTATTCAGCACCAATGAGGCGGTCATAAAAGGAGTACCCAGCAGAATGATTCCCAAATAGCGCTCCGTATACGGAAGAATAGTAGGCGTCGACCCCAAAGCAAGGGAAAGCGGTGTAAGGAACAGCAATCCCAGCACAGCCAGAGCCGCTCCGATAAACAAGGCAAAAAAGAAGCCGGTGGATGCCATCTTCTCGGCACTCTCCGTTTCCTGCGCCCCCAACTTACGGGAGATGTAGTTCCCCGAACCATGACCGAAGAAGAATCCCACAGCCTGGATAATGGACATCACAGAAAACACGATACCTACGGCAGCCGTAGACTGGGTATTTATTTTACCCACAAAATAGGTATCTGCCATGTTGTAGAAGGACGTCACCAGCATGCTGATGATGGTCGGCACAGCCAATGACGTAATCAGCCGGGGGACCGGAGTCGTCGTTAAGTGGACATAATTATCCTTTGCAGAATGGTGCATCATAGGGAATGGAATGACAAGACTATTTGCAGCAATTTCTCAATGGAGTACACTGTTACCGGCTCCTTGCCCGGTCGATGGAATACGAAGCTGCCGTCTCCCTTCAAATCTCCGGTTTCGATATAAATCTCCGATTCAACATTCCGGTTTGCCAGAATCCCGTTTCTCTGGAGTGCCTTGCGCACCATGGCATACTTCTGCCCGTGGCCCGCCAAGCGTATCTGGGAGGTATATTCATTGGCTACCCTGAACAGTCCCGTTTCCAAATCAAAGGCAATACCCTTACGGGCAAAGAAGTTGCTCAGGCTGCCGTTCAACGAAAGGTCCTCGGGCGTACCGATAGTTACGCCGTTCACCTTGTCCATCAGCCATATTTTGTCCGCTATCTGCAGGGCCAGTTCCAGGTCGTGAGTAGAAAGGAAAATCGTCTTGTCCGTTTGCCGGCTGAGCTGGTGAAGCAGTTGCATCATCTCTACTTTACTGGGAAAATCAAGGAAAGCTGTCGGTTCATCCAGATAGATGACGGGAGTTTCCTGGGCGAGCGCCTTGGCTATCATCACCTTCTGCCGTTCACCGTCACTCAGCGTATGCACCATGCGGTGTGCCAGGTGGGGAATGCCTACCAGGGCGATGGATTTGTCCACCACAGTCTTGTCCTCTTTCGAAAGAGTTCCCCAGAAACCGGTGTAGGGGCTACGCCCCAGACCTATCAGTTCTACGACGGACATATTGCGTATATCGCACTTCTCCGTCAGCACCACACTAATGACGCGCGAAAGCTGCTTGTCGGTATAGTCCCCAATCTCTTTTCCTTCAATAAATATGTTTCCTCCAAGTTTTGGCTGGAAGGCAGACAACGTACGAAGCAGCGTGGACTTCCCCACTCCATTGGCTCCCAACAGGCAAGTCAGCTCACCACTGTTAATTCCGGCGCAAATGCCGTCTGCCACCACTTTCACATCCCCCTTACCGGGGTAACCGATGGAAAGATTCTCTATATGTATGGTTTCCTTATTCATTCAATTCTCCTTTCCGTTTTCTAAAAAGTACAGAAGCCACTACCGGCGCACCTACCAGTGCCGTCACCGAGTTGACCGGCAAAGCTCCCTCGAAGCCGGGCATACGGGCTATCAGATTGCAGACCAATGCCAGGGAAGCGCCTACCAGCAATGTGGCAGGCATCAGTACCCGATGGTCCGAAGAGTGGAAGATGGCACGGCACAGATGGGGAACCGCCAATCCGATAAACATAATCGGACCGCAATAGGCCGTTACAATAGCCACCAGCACGCCGGAGCATGAGATAACCAGCAGGCGTGCCCGCTTGATGTTCAGTCCCAGATTGCGTGCATAGCCATCGCCCAGCAGCAACAGATTCATCGTCTTTATCAGCAGGAAGGACAACGGAAGCAGCACAGCCATGATGCAGACAAACAGCACCATCTGGTCGCCCGAAACACGGGCAAAGCTACCCAATCCCCAAATGACATATGCACGTATATCTTCCTCCACACTGAAATATTTCAATACGCCGATGACGGCACTTGCCACATAGCCTATCATCACACCGATTATCAGCAGCGTCACGTTGCCCTTCACCTTCTGGGAGACATAGACAATGAGCGCCATCACAGCCAGCGCACCGATAATGGCGGCAACCGACAAGGCAACCTCGCCCATATACCCCAAACGGCTCAATGCCACACCGCCCATCGCCCCGGACAGTAATACCACACAAGCCACACCCAGGCTGGCACCTGAACTGATGCCCAATACCGAAGGCCCTGCCAGCGGATTGCGGAACACCGTCTGCATCTGCAGACCGCTGACTGACAGCCCTGCTCCCGCCACCAATGCCGTCAACGCTTGGGGCACGCGGGACTTCCAGATAATATTCTGCCAAATAACGGATTCATCCGTATTTCCCCACAATATGTTCCACACGGAGCGCAGAGGAATGTGAACCGACCCCAAAAGCAGGTTCAGCAGGAAAAAAAGAAAGATAGATGCCAGTGTCAGCAACATCAACGGAAGTACGGGTCTTTTTATCATTTCAGCAGTTCGTAGTAAGTCGGTTTATAGTCAGGCAACAAATCGGGATGGAAAGCATGTATCAAGTCTTCCAATACAATTTCGGGCTGCATGGGCATACTTTCGTAGAAGGGTTTCTCACGCATGTTGCAGTATACCACTCCCTTCTCACGAAACGCACGGAAGTCGGCATAACGCGGGTCGAGGGACTTCAAGGCATCATACGTGAATGTCCCGTCATAGCTGTTGACAATGCGCCAATAGTCGGCACTCTCCGCCTGGCTATATACGGTTTCAAAATCCAGCGTGACACCTCCCGAACGGGGATCGTCTTTCAAGAAATAATCCGCACCGGCATCACGGAACAGTTCGGCAAGAAAGCTCTTTCCTCCCACTGCATACCAGTTGCCACCCCGTATCTCGCCGCTGAATACCATCGGACGCTTCTTCACGTTGGCAGCCAGCTCCTTCAATTCGTTATAGCGCTTCTCTATCGCAGCAAACTTTTCATTCGCCTCCACTTCCTGGCCTATAAACATGCCGATGAATTTTATCCATTCAGCCTGCCCCAACGGGGTCATCTCCTTATATCCCAAATGGGGAACCAGTGGAATACCGATTTCCCGCATGGCATCATATCCACCCCGCTTGAAAGGAGAGATAAAGATAACATCCGGATTCATGCTCATTATCACTTCATTATCAAAGTTCCCTTCGATACCAATCTTCACGGTCTCGCCGGACTTCAAACGGTCGTTCATCTCCTTGTTGAAGAGATGGCGCGTACTGGTGATGCCCACCACATAATTGCAGGCATCCAGACGGATGAAGTTGGAAAGTTGCAGGGATGTCATACACATAACGTGCTCCACCGGTGTTTCTATCACCGTATAGTCGCTCGGTATGCCGGCAGGCTTTATGCCTTTCGGTACCAGTGCGTAATGGAAGGTGTTGCCGTTTTCTTTCTGAGGGTCGTGTATATCCACCAGGCGGACATGGTGCGGCAAGTACTTCACCGTATAGCCTTTGGCATAAAGCGGTACAATGGTAGCTGCCGTGTCTGTCATAACCGGAGAATAGCCCGTTTCGGAAGAAGATTCGGTAGCAGTCTGTCTTGATTTTAAGCCGCAAGAGGAGGTTACGCATAAAACGCACAGCAGTGCAATGCCTATGGCAGATATCCGGGTCATGATTATCGGGGTTTATGGAATTCGGGCACAATATTCGTCATTTTTGGGGAGATACGCAAATGCTCCTCCTGCAAATTGACGGATACTGTGCCTAAATAATCTTTAAAAGCCCATCAAGTCATTCAGCGCTTCGCTCATGCTGGGATGTGTAAAGACAAAATCACGGAGGAAGGTATATTCCTGCCCGGTCTTCATAGCCATTGCCACCAGGTTGATGACCTCACTCGATTCCGGGCCAAACAGCGTACATCCCAAAATCTTGTCCGTATCGGCGTCCACCACTACCTTGAAGAGTCCGTTCGTATCGCCCAAAGTCCTGGCACGCGGAATGGCGGCTACCGGCAGCTTGTTGACCTTTATATTCAATCCCTTCTTGCGTGCTTCCGCTTCGCTCAGCCCGATGCGTGAAAGCGGCGGGTCGATGAATACCGAATAGCTCACCGGGTCACGGTCGGACACCTTGCGTTCTCCCGCCCCGAAAAGGTCTTCGCGCAGAATGCGGTAATCATCCAAAGAAATGTAGGTAAACTGCAAACCGCCCTTTACATCACCGATAGCATGTATCTTGGGGTTGGTAGTCTGCAAATAGTCGTCCACCACAATGGCACCGCGCTCATTCACCTCTACACCTGCCGCCGCCAGATTCAAGCCAGCCGTATTCGGACGCCGGCCGGTAGCCAGCAGGATGGCATCTGCGTGTAACTGATGTTCCTCTCCCGTGACCGCATCCCGGTAAATGACGTCAGAGTCTTTCACGGACTGCACGCGTGCATTCAGCCTGAAAACGATTCCTTTCTGTTCCAATACCTCCCGGACACTGTCCGCAATGTCCCGGTCCTCCCGGGATATCAGTTCGGAAGAGCCCTCGAGCACCGTGACTTGCGAACCGAATGAAGCATACATGGAAGCAAATTCTAGTCCGATGTATCCCCCGCCTACAATGACGAGCTGTACCGGCAGCTCAGTCAGTTCCATAATGGAGGTGCTGGTATATACCCGTGGGTTACCTTGTATCCCCTCTATCGGTGGAATGACGGTTTCGGCACCCGTATTGATGAATATCCGGGGAGCTTGCAATTGTAATGTCCCTTCCACCATCCCAACTTCCACCACATCCGGACCTGCAAAGGAGCCGATACCCGTATAGACCGTTATATGAGGATTGTCGGCCAGATTGTGATAGTTCTTCTGACGCAGGAAAGAGACGACCTCTTCCTTCCTTGCAATGGACTGACGATAGTATGCCTTCTTGACCTCCCAAGAAGCGTCTTTGTCCGCATGCTTTGCCGCATGCACCAATGTTTTTGTGGGAATGCAACCGATATTGATACATGTCCCTCCGTACATCTTTTCCGAACGCTCCACTACGGCAACGTCCAGCTTCCGTTTTGCCAACTCGGCAGCCAGTGTCTTTCCACCTTTGCCGAATCCGATGATAATGGCATCATACTGTTTCATACTTCTATTTCTTTAATTGGTTCAATACTCTTTTTGCACTGTCAGACAGTACGACAATGGCACCGGCAAGAATGGCCGTATCCTTGATGACCAAGCGCCCTGCCCCCGTCAGCAACGGAAAGCCGTGCTCCCCGCTTCCCAAGTCGGGCACCCACACTTCAGGGGTTGTCACCAGGAAAGAGAGGGTACCTATTGTCATGACAATGGCAAGTGCGGCTCCCGCCAGTCCGATTTTCGGAGAGAATATCCCCAGAAATGTCAGGATGCCGATGGTCATAATCAGAATGCCCAGACCGTGAGAGAAACCATACGTATTGTTCTCCACGTGCCACTGATGTTTCGCCTCATTGAACTCGCCCTCTTTCAGCTTATACTCCTTGTACTCCGGGGCACTCTTTGTATAAAAGAAGCTCATGAACGGGCTGTTCGCCACAAAAGGGACAATCCCTTCAGCCTCATAATTCCAGAATTTCAACCCACCAATCCATACGAAAATAACCAGGATGGCTACACGAATCAAATTAACACCCAACTTTTGAGTGGAAGCGGCCAGCGTCAACGCAGCCATAAACAAGTTTTGCAATTTCGTTTTCATCTTTGTTCTACTTTTTAAATGGTTTCAGTAATATGACTTGATTTTTGTTTTTGCAAAGTTCCTTGTTTTCCACCACGTACGAAATGGCAATTATTCCGCAACAGTTGGCAATTCTTCCCGTTTCACTCTTTTCCGGTAGTCCGAGACACTCTCGCCGGTCATTTTCTTGAAAAAACGGCTGAACGCGGACAAGTCTTCGAAGCCCAGAATGGAGCTGATTTCCTTAGCGCTTTTGTGGGTATACAGCAGCAATCTCATGGCTTCTGCCTCAATGCGGTCATGAATCACCCGTAAAGGGGAAGGCAACCCGCAGGTCGAGAACAGATTGGAAAGTGTCTTGGGAGAACGGCAAAGAATATCGGCATAATCCTGCACTTGCTTCTTCTCCTTGAAATGCCGGTCCACTAATACGTAATACTGCCGGATGATGTCAAACGTCTTTTCCTTCTCCTGCCCCACCCCAAAACGCTGGCGCGCAATGCGTGTGCAGGTAATGATGAAACGTTTCAAGACAATGCGCAGCATCTCCTCCTGCAGATTGTCATGGATGACCGATTCCTGCCGGAAAATGCGGACTATGTCATGCAAGTTGGAAGACTGCCCGGCAGAAAGTGCCAGTTTCATCACCTTGGAAGAGCCATAAAAAAGGAATCCATTGCAAGAGACCTCGTTGTCATGTCCATAGATGCAATAAAAATTGCTGTTGAATACAAACGTCAGGTATTCACCGTCCACCTCTTTTACCTCCAGGTGATGCAACGGGGTCAAGGTCACGATTTCATCCTTTTCCAGGCGCATGGGGATATGGTCTATTTCCAGAGTCAGCGTACCGCTCTGTACCCAAATGAATTTGTACAGAGTCTTGTCACGTTGCAGCGACGCACGCTCATGGTAGCTGGAAGTCATGGCTATGTTGCCATTCAAACGGGTGTTCAGTTGATAATCCATAAAAAACAGATTGTTTTAGTAAATAACAAAGATAGCGAATATCTTGTTTGCTACAGATTATTTCCCCACTTTTGTAGCCGTTTTGCTGTTCTTTAATTTTTAACCTTTAATGTCTTCATGCAAATGTTCCCCGTCATATTTGTATCTCTCGGTCCCGGCGAACCGGAACTGATTACCGTAAAAGGCTTGAAAGCCCTGCAGACAGCCGACTGTATATTCTGTCCCGAGACACTGGCCAAAGATGGAAACAGAGTTTCACGCGCAGCCGACATCCTATTGCAACTCGACATTCCGGAAAACACGGTGCACCGCTTTCCACTCCCCATGAGCAAACAGCGCGAAAAAGCCCTGAGCGCCTACGACGAGGTCTATATGGAGAGCTCCACCCTCCGGCAACAAGGAAAGAAGGTCTGTATCGTTGCCGAAGGAGATGCCGGATTCTACTCTTCCATACATTATGTATATGACAAACTGCAGGCAGACGGCATCCCCGTGAAGCACATCCCCGGTATCCCCGCCTTCATTGCCGCCGGCGCACTGGGCGGGCTCCATGTGGCCAGCCAGGAAGAGCGGCTGACGGTGATACCCGGCATTACTACGACAGAAGAGATAGAGAAACTGACAAGCGAAAACAGTGCGGTTGTCATCATGAAGTTGTCCAGATGCACCGATGAGATTCACCGCTGCATCCGCCTGCATCCCGAATACCGGTATCACTATTTTGAGAATGTAGGCACTCCGGAAGAGAAGTATATCAATGACAGCAAGCGGATAGCGACCATCCGCTTCCCCTATTTTTCCCTGCTTATCATTCGTACAGAGACCTTTTGAGCCCGATTTAATACAATTTCGCACGCCATAGGCATTATTTTAATGAAAATGGGTTACCTTTGCGCCGTTGAAATATAAAAAAGATAAGAACATGAAGAAAGTCGTTTTTTATATGATGCTGCTGGTTATGAGCATCGGTTATGCCTATGCACAAGGAAAGGCAGACATCAAATTCGAACAGACCACCCACAACTTCGGCACATTCTCCGAAAACAGTCCTGTGGTCAGCTACACCTTTAAGTTTACGAACGTAGGCGATGCTCCGCTTGTCATCCATCAGGCTGTAGCTTCCTGCGGATGTACCGTTCCCGAATATTCACAAGAACCGATAGCACCGGGAAAGACTGGAACAGTGAAAGTAACTTATAATGGAACCGGAAGATACCCCGGACACTTCAAGAAATCCATTACCCTGCGCACCAATGCCAAAACGGAAATCATGCGATTATTTATCGAAGGGGACATGACCGCTAAAGATGCCAAATAAGCATTTTACCATACAGAATTAAGGAGATTTTTTTAAATCTCCTTTTTTTTTGCTTTCTTTGCCTAAAATGCGAAGATAGGCTGCACCTCAGCAGAATAATAATGAGCTTGCTCATTTTATCCTGCATTCGGTTTGCACTATCTTTGAAGTCTATTAAAGAAAAACATAAAACTACAAAACCTATGAAACAAGAAGAAGAACCTATTACCGGACTACCGGAAAATGCGTTCCGTGAATTGAAACCGGGAGAAGTGTACAACCCTCTGATGAGCCCGGATAAGAAGTATTCAGAAGTAAATGCCTGGTCGGTGACATGGGGTATTCTGATGGCCATCCTCTTTTCGGCCGCAGCCGCCTATCTGGGGCTGAAGGTGGGACAAGTATTCGAAGCCGCCATCCCCATCGCCATCATTGCCGTCGGCGTATCGGGTGCCGCCAAACGCAAAAACGCATTGGGCGAAAACGTCATTATCCAGTCTATCGGTGCCAGCTCGGGCGTCATCGTGGCAGGTGCCATCTTCACCCTTCCGGCACTCTATATTCTCCAAGAGACCTATCCGAAAGAAATCACCGTCACCTTTGCACAAGTCTTTATCAGTTCCCTGCTGGGAGGTGTGCTGGGTATTCTTTTCCTTATCCCCTTCCGCAAATATTTCGTGAGCGACATGCACGGCAAGTATCCCTTCCCCGAGGCGACAGCCACCACACAAGTGCTCGTCTCCGGTGAAAAGGGCGGAAGCCAGGCAAAACCATTACTCATGGCTGGTATTATCGGAGGTCTATACGACTTCATCGTGGCAACCTTCGGCTGGTGGAACGAGAATTTCACTACCCGCGTATGCGGCTTCGGCGAAATGCTGGCCGAGAAAGCCAAGCTGGTATTCAAGGTTAATACGGGTGCTGCCGTGCTCGGTCTGGGCTATATCGTAGGACTGAAATACGCGTCCATCATCTGTGCCGGTTCGCTGGCCGTATGGTGGATTATCATCCCCGGCATGTCCATGATTTGGGGAGACTCCGTACTGAACCAATGGAACCCCGAAATCACGGCAACCGTAGGCGCCATGGCTCCGGAAGAAATCTTCAAATACTACGCCAAGAGCATCGGTATCGGTGGTATAGCCATGGCAGGCATCATCGGCATTATCAAGTCCTGGGGCATCATCAAGAGCGCTGTAGGACTGGCTGCCAAGGAAATGGGAGGTAAGTCCAACGTGGAAGCCAGTGTGAAACGCACACAGCGGGACATCTCTATGAAGATTATCGCCATCGGTTCCATCATCACGCTGCTGCTGGTTGTTCTCTTCTTCTACTTCGATGTGATGCAGGGCAACTTGACACATACCATTGTAGCTATCCTGCTTGTTGCAGGTATCGCTTTCCTGTTCACCACCGTGGCAGCCAATGCCATTGCGATTGTGGGCACAAACCCCGTATCCGGAATGACGCTGATGACATTAATCCTGGCATCCGTAGTCATGGTAGCCGTAGGGCTGAAAGGTCCCGGAGGAATGGTTGCGGCACTGGTGATGGGTGGTGTTGTATGTACGGCACTGTCCATGGCGGGAGGCTTCATCACAGACTTGAAAATCGGTTACTGGCTGGGTAGCACGCCTGCCAAGCAGGAGACCTGGAAGTTCCTCGGAACCATCGTTTCTGCCGCTACCGTAGGTGGTGTAATGATTATCCTAAACAAGACATACGGTTTCACCAGCGGACAGCTGGCCGCTCCGCAAGCCAATGCCATGGCGGCCGTTATCGAACCGTTGATGAACGGTGTGGGTGCGCCCTGGCCGCTCTACGGTATCGGTGCAGTGCTGGCCGTCATCCTCAATTTCTGCAAGATTCCCGCACTGGCATTTGCATTGGGTATGTTCATCCCATTGGAACTGAATGTTCCGTTGGTAGTGGGCGGTGCCATCAACTGGTACGTGACCAGCCGCAGCAAGGATGCCGCTCTCAATGCCGAACGCGGGGAGAAAGGTACCCTGCTTGCCTCCGGTTTCATTGCCGGCGGTGCATTGATGGGCGTGGCAAGTGCTGCCATGCGTTTCGGAGGAATCAACCTCGTAAACGATGCATGGTTGCAGAACACCTGGTCCGAAGTGCTGGCGCTGGGTGCTTATGCCATTCTGATATTCTACCTCATCAAAGCTTCCATGAAAACCAAATAACTTTTAAATACCAAGAACATGAAAAAGATTCTACTTTTATCTTTTCTATTTGCAGCGACCATGTTATCTGCACAAAAGCCCGTTGAGCTGCCCCTATGGCCCAACGGTGCCCCCAATAACAACGAACTGACCAATTCCGGACAGAACCATAACAACGAATGGGTGTCCGATGTCACCACCCCTACCCTTACGGTGTACCCTGCCTCCCACCCCAACGGCATGGCCATCATCATGTGTCCGGGAGGCGGCTACGGGGGGCTGGCCATGAAGCACGAGGGACACGACATGGCTCCCTGGTTCAACACACAAGGCATCACCTATGCAGTACTGAAATACCGTATGCCCAACGGGCACCATGAAGTGCCCCTTTCCGATGCCGAACAAGCCATCCGCATGGTACGCGAACATGCCGCCGAATGGGGTGTCAATCCTCAGCGTGTAGGCATCATGGGCGCTTCTGCCGGCGGCCATCTGGCAGCTTCGCTTGCCACACTATACAGCAGTGACAAGACCCGTCCCGACTTCCAGATCTTGTTCTATCCGGTGATTTCCATGCAGAAAGGCGTTACCCATGGAGGTTCCCGTAAGAACCTTATCGGAGAAAATCCATCTCAGGAACTGGAACAAAAATACTCCCTCGAAAGGCAAGTGTCCCCACGCACTCCGCAAGCTTTCATCATGCTTTCTTCGGACGATGACGCGGTGCCGCCCATCAACGGCATCGGTTACTTCCTTGCCCTGCGCGACCATAAAGTACCTGCCAGCCTGCATGCCTACCCCACCGGCGGACATGGCTGGGGATTCCGGGACAACTTCACCTACAAGCGTCAATGGACGGAAGAACTGGAGAAGTGGTTGCGTGAAGGGCTCGTATTCCCGGTCTCTGAACCTACCACAAAGAAATAAAAGCAATTATGAATAAAAAGTATTTTTTACTCACTTGCCTCGCAGCGTTTCCCTTTGCCCTGACTGCTCAGGAGAACAATCGCTACGAAGAGATTACCAACCCCAAGCTGACAAGCATCAACCGGGAGCCTGCCCGCAGCACGTTCACCTCCTACGTCACGGAGGCTGATGCCGTCATCAATGACCGCAAGAACGGAACCTTCCGCTTATCCCTTAATGGGAAATGGAAATTCCATTACGTGGAAGCCTTCGCCGACCGCCCCACGGACTTCATGATGGACCGTGTGGACGCCAGCCGTTGGCCGGACATCAATGTACCCGGAAACTGGGAGTTGCAGGGATTCGGCACGCCCATCTATGTGAACCAGCCTTATGAATTCTGTTCTTCGGGCTATCCTCCTTATTGGGACAAGCCCAATCCTCCATACGTTCCCCAAGAATGGAATCCCACCGGCACCTACCGCCGCGAGTTCACTCTTCCGGGAGACTGGGACGATAAGGAAATTTTCCTGAGTGCCGACGGCGTACGCGGGGCAGCCTTCTACTACCTCAACGGCAAGTTTGTAGGCATGAGTAAAGATGCAAAGACTCCGGCGCGTTTCAACGTCAGCGCCATTGCCAAGAAAGGGAAGAATGTCATTGCCATTCAGATACACCGCTTTTCCGATGCCAACTATCTGGAATGCCAGGACTTCTGGCGCATCAGTGGTATCGAACGGGACATTTACTTATATGCCCAGCCTCAAATCCATCTCACGGACTTCAAGGTGGAGTCTCCTTTGGATGAGAACTACCGGAACGGTATCCTCAAGGTAAAGGTGCAGTTTACCAATGAAAGCGGACAAAATTCCCCATTTGTCGTTGGTTACCGCCTGCTGGACAAGAACGACCAGCAGATAGCCCAGTCCTCTACTCAGGTCAGCGGTGACCAGACAGAGGTGGAGTTCACCAAGAAAACCATCCAGGAACCTTTGCAATGGACAGCCGAAACGCCCAACCTCTATACCCTTGTCATCAGCCTAAAGCGCCCGAATGGAGATGTGATTGAAGCGACAAGCTGCAAAGTAGGATTCCGCACAGTGGAAATCAAGGACAAACAACTGTTGGTAAACGGACAACCTATCCTCGTGAAAGGCGTGAACTATCACGAACACAACGAGAATACCGGTCACTATGTCTCCGAAGAACTGATGAAGAAAGATTTCGAGCTTTGGAAGAGATACAATGTCAATACCGTCCGCACCTGTCACTATCCCCAGCAGGAACGTTTCTACGAACTCTGTGACGAATATGGTATCTACGTCATCGACGAAGCCAATATAGAAAGCCACGGCATGGGTTACGACCTGCGTGTAGGCGGCACGCTGGGAAACAATCCGCTCTTCATGAATGCCCACCTCGACCGTACCATGAATATGTACGAACGGGACAAGAACCATCCGTCAGTCATCATCTGGTCGCTGGGCAACGAAGCCGGAAACGGATTGAATTTCTACGTTACCTACAACACCTTGAAGACGCTCGACAGTCGTCCCATCCAGTATGAACGCGCACTGTTGGAATGGAATACGGACATCTACTGCCCGATGTACGCTTCCCCTTCCTATCTGGAAAAGTATGCCCGGAACAAGGAGATGACGCGTCCCCTCATTCTTTGCGAGTATGCCCATGCCATGGGCAACAGCCTCGGCAACTTCCAGGACTACTGGGACATCATCGAGAAATATCCTATCCTCCAGGGCGGCTGTATCTGGGACTGGGTAGACCAGGGCTTTGCCGCCAAGACAGACGACGACCGTAAATACTGGACCTATGGCGGCGATTATGGCGAGAACGGCACGCCCTCCGACGGCAATTTCTGCATCAACGGCGTGGTATACCCCGACCGCAGTGTCAAGCCGCAGACAGAAGAGATGGGAAAAGTATACCAGAACATCAAGTTCCTTGATTTCGACAAGCAGACTTCCACCGTGAAAATCCGCAATGATTTCTCCTTCACCAATCTCGACAAGTACGACTTCTACTACATCATCCGCGACCACGGAAAGGAAGTCTACCGTGGCAAGATTGAAAATATCCATGCCGCACCGGGCAAGACGGTAACCACCGGCTTCCTGAACGGCATACCCAAAGAGAAACAGACAACGGGAGATGTGCGTATCGAGTTCTATGCAGCCATCAAGACGGCAGAGCCTTTCCTCCCGGCCGGCACGGTCATCGCACGCGAACAGACCTACGTCCATACTTTCTACAAGAAAGAGGCTACGGCACAGCAGCCCGCCACTTCTAAGGAAGAGGGAAATTTGGTGGCGTTCTCCGGTCCCGACTTCAAAGCCACCTTCGACAAGCAAAGCGGTCTGCTCACCTCCTATTTATACAAGAAGCACGAGTACATACTGAACGGTCAGGGTCCCCGGCCATTCTTCTGGCGTGCACCGACGGACAATGATTATGGAGCCAACCTCCCCGTCCGCCTCAAAGCCTGGAAAGAGGCAAGCTACCAGGAACCAAAAGCCGAAAGTTTCCAAGTGACTCCGGGCAGCAATGCCACGACAATAAAGGTGACCTACCGTTTTCCACAGACAGACGCCCGTTGGGACATCACCTATAAGATATATGCCAGCGGAGTCATCAAGGTAGACAACCGGTTCGTGGCCGAAGGAGACCAAGCTCCGATGATACCGCGTGTAGGCCTGCGGATGCAGTTGCCGGAAAGCTTTACAGACTTGACCTACTACGGTCGCGGTCCGAAAGAGAATTACCGAGACCGCCGTACCTCCCAGTTCATCGGAGAGTATGCCATCCCGGTCAAGAACATGTACGAGCCGTATGTCCGCCCACAAGAGAACAACCATCGCACAGATATCTATTGGTGTGCCTTTACCGATAAGACGCAACGGGGCCTGCTGCTCATCGCCGACCGCACCTTTGAGCTGAACGCCTCCAACTATCCCCTGGAAAGTATGGACAGCGGCGATACGATTGACAACGGCGCTCCGCGTACCGAAAAGACCCATCACCGCCACCTCACCGACCCTCTGCCGGAAAAGATGGTCGATTTGTTCATTGATTACCGCATGATGGGTGTCGGTGGAGACGACAGTTGGGGCGCAACCGCCCATGAGCCCTATCTGATTCGTCCGGGCAAAGAGAACGCCATTGAATACGGTTTCTCCCTTGTTCCGTTCGATAAAAAGGAGGATTATAAATATTTAATCCGGCAATATTGAATTTAATCCCTCCGGATTAAGCTTTTATAAAAAGGATGTAGTAAATTTGCTGCATCCTTTTTACGTTCAAGAACAATAATAATCAAAAGAAAGAAAAATGAAAACAATGACTAAATTTATGTTCAGCGCCCTCTGCGCCGCAGCCATGGTAACTTCCGTTTCTGCCCAGGGAGGGAAAGATATGTTGAGCAATGGAATAAAGTATCTGGATGTGCCATACGTAGCCCATACGTTGGAGGCTGATGGTCCCGAAGAACTCGTCATCAACTGCGATGAAGTAGACTGTACCACGCTGGTGGAATATGTACTGGCAGAGACACTCACCCCCAAATTGGCCGACGGAGACATCTCGGAAAGCGCTTTCGCCGATAACCTGCAAAAAATCCGTTACCGTGACGGTAAAATCGACGGGTACACTTCCCGCCTGCATTATATTGCCGACTGGATAAACAATGGCGTACGCAACGGCTTCCTTCAGGATGTAACGGGCGCCATGAGTCCCGACACCGAACGGTTGTCTATCTCCTACATGTCTTCCCATCCCCAACTTTACAAGCAGCTGGCAAATTCTCCGGAGAACATAGCCAAAATGAAGAAGATTGAACAATCCTTGTCCGGCAAGGAAGTTCACTATCTTCCCAAAGCCAAACTTCCCGCCGATGGTCTCCCGTGGATTAAAGACGGCGATATCATAGCCATCACCACCAACACTCCGGGGCTGGATGTAGCCCACATGGGAATCGCTTTCTATGCGGATAGCAAACTCCTGCTGGTACACGCTTCCTCTACCGACAAGAAAGTGGTCGTCTCCAAAGTCCCCTTGTCCCAAATGCTGAAAGACAATAATAAGTGGACGGGAATACGGGTACTGAGGATGAAGAAATAAAATGAAATACTATATATGGAAAAGGCGATGAAGATTTGATTCTCCATCGCCTTTTCCGTATATAGGATTGTTCGTTCCTATTCCTTTACGACAATATATTCATCAATATTCCGTGTTTCTTTACTGAAGTTCACACCTACTTTCACTAATTTTCTGCCATCCAAGGTATAAGGAATCAGATACCCCTTCTCATCTATTTGTTTCAGAGCTGCGTCGGCCGTACCGTCCAGTTTAAACTCAAAAACATAAATAGCGGTAGGGGTATGAACGACTGCGTCCGCACGGCCGCGGCTGCTGCGAACCTCGGACCGGATGAACTGTCCCAGCAAAGTAAACACTACATGAAAAATAACCTGATAATGACGTTCCGTATCATCACTCAACTCGTACGGAATACCGGAGAAGAATATCTTAAGACGCTCCATAAACGCCTCCACATCCCCACTCTTCAATTCACGCATGAATTTAGCGATGTGGAAACCAGTCTCATCATCAGTAACTTTAGTATAAAAAGGAACCAGAAAATTGAGGAAACCATAACAAACTTCATCATTCGGAAATTGAAGCGTATAAAGGCAAACCTCCTTATCATAAGCTTTTATAGTCAAGTAACCGCTCTGATAAATCATAGGCAGAGGATTATTAGCTTCTGCACGATATTCAGAGAAGGCAGAGGCAGTAACCTCTACGCCATTCAGCAAAAGGCGAAGATCATAGTCACTCTTTTTTAATAAATCCACCAAATAAGTAGGTGTACCCGTCTGAAACCAGAAGTTGCCGAACTTCAATTTCTGGAATACATTCAGAAGGCTGAAAGGGTTAAAAAGCCCCACCGAAGTATCTTCACAAAAATGATAGCCGTCATATTTCTTTGCCAAACGAAAAATCGTTTCCTCCAAAGTCAGTTCTTCATTCTCACTTAACCGTTGTATTTCCGGGCCAAATGTTTTTATAAGTTCATCTTGTGTAATGCCGCACAAAGCATTGTATGCTCTATCCATGCTTATATCATTCAGCTGGTTCAAGTCACTGAACACACTTACTTGCGCAAACTTGATCACTCCGGTCAAGAAAACAAAACGAAGATAACGGTCAGCGCTCTTCAAGACACCGTAGAACGCTTTCAATATTTTCCGATACTCATCCAGCAAGTTCTCATCCAAGACCGCTTGAAGCAATGGCTTGTCATACTCATCAATCAGCACAACAACCTGCTTTCCCGTCAGCGTGCATGCCCGCTCTATCACGTAAGCAAAACGCTCCTCCGGACTACGGTCTTTCTTCTCCTGACCATAGAGCAACTCCCATTTCTCCAGATACTGATTAAGCATAGCCGTCAGGTCAGCAGCAGTTTCATATTTCCGGGCATTCAGATCCAAGTGCAAAACCGGATATTCTTCCCATTCCTTTTCCAGCTGTTCGATGGCCAAACCTTGAAACAAATCCTTGCGTCCTTGAAAGTAGGCTTCAAAGGTAGAAAGAAGCAGGCTCTTGCCAAAACGACGGGGACGGCTCAGGAAATAAGGAGTAGAAGTAGATGCTATTTGATAAATCATAGCCGTCTTATCTACATAAAGAAAACCGCCTTCACGTAGTTTATCAAAAGTCTGTATGCCTATCGGCAGTTTACGTATCTGTTCCATGTTATTATAACCTGATTGGTGTATCACAAAGGTACGATTTATATTTCAAAAAAAGACGAAAGGCGATGGAGATTTTAGTCTCCATCGCCTTTCATTATTTTACTAATCATCATTCTGACATTACTTAACGATTATGCTTATGCTTGTACTGCCATATAAGCAGAAAAAAAGAAAAATAAAAGTCAAGAGTACTATAGCCCCTACTGCAAGCCCTCCTTTATCTTTTCCACAATATAGTGTACATCTTCATCCGTCACCCACGGACCACTGGGTAGGCACAAACCACGCTTAAACAAAGCCTCACTCACCCCGTTCACATAAGAAGGACTCTGAGCATAAACCGGCTGCAAGTGCATAGGCTTCCATAAAGGACGGCTCTCAATACCCGCCTTATCCAGCCATAGGCGCATGGCTTCCACATTACGGTTAGGTTCACAAGAAGTATGTACACTATTCACCTCGTGAGTAACACCTGCCGCACCACCTACAGCACCCTGAACAGCCTCACGGTAAGCATCTTCCTCACCTTTCACAAGCAGTCCCTCATCCAGAAGGACTGTATTCAGCCAATAATTGCTGTCATAACACTCCGAAGGATTCTCATGAAGCGTGATTCCCTCCACATCAGCCAACAGCTCACGATACAAACCGCACAGATGCTTATGGTGTGCTATGTGCTCATCCACCACCGTCATCTGACCGCGACCGATACCGGCACAAATGTTACTCATCCGATAGTTATAGCCTATACGCTCGTGCTGGTAGTAGGGATAGGACTCACGGGCCTGGGTGGCATAGAACATAATCTCTTTCTTGACATCTTCATCCGGGCAAATCAAAGCACCGCCACCGCTGGTCGTTATCATCTTGTTGCCATTGAAGGAAAGCACGCCATATCTGCCAAAAGTTCCGAGGACTTGCCCGTCAAACTTGCTGCCAAAGCCTTCGGCGGCATCCTCTATGACCGGAATATCATATTTATCTGCCACCGACATGATTTGGTCTATCTTGTAGGGCATCCCATATAAAGCCACCGGGACAATCGCTTTCGGCTTCCGACCCGTCTTATTGATACGGTCTTGAATCGCTGCCTCCAAAAGTACAGGATCCATATTCCAAGTATCCTTTTCGCTATCCACAAATACGGGTGTGCCACCGAGATACGTCACTGGATGACTTGAGGCGCAAAAGGTAAAACTCTGCACTATCACCTCATCACCCTGCCCCACTCCACAGGCCAGCAGAGCCAGGTGCACCGCTGCCGTACCGGCACTCAAGGCGACCACTTTCTTGTTATGACCAACAAAATGTTCCAGTTCCTGCTCGAAGGCATTCACGTTCGGACCGAGTGGAACCACCCAGTTCGTATCGAAGGCTTCCTGTATGAAGCCCATTTCCTTGCCGCTCATGTGAGCGAGGCAAAGATAAATTCTCTTATCCATAATATATATATGTGATTATTCTAACAATGCGACTTTCTCAAGTAGTGAGGAATAAAAAGAAAGGAAAGGGCTTTATAAATCGGGAAAATCTACTCATAAATGTTTCCATGACCGGGATATAGGCTGCAATCCTTTATTAGCTCCATAATATGCCCTTCCGAGATTCGCGAATCCTCCTTATCACCGTTAAGGAATGAAGCGATAACTTTAATATCGAAATATATGTCAGCAACAAAGAGTGTACCGTTCCGCCCTTTTCCTAAACAAACTTCTTTATAGGGACAATATTTCTATTGAATTGACAATCTGCAATCTGATGAATATTCATTTCAGTTATGGCCGTTGAAAGCCTCAGTGGTAGCATTACCTTCCTTATTAATTCCTTCTCTTACAAACACTTTCTTTATAGTCAGCAGAACAACCTTCGTATCCAGCCAGAAAGAGATATGATCCACGTACCACACATCCAGCTCAAACTTACGTTTCCAACTGATATTATTCCGTCCGTTTACCTGTGCCCATCCCGTAATGCCTGGACGGACTTCATGACGACGAAACTGTTCTTCTGAATATAAAGGCAAGTATTTAGGAAGCAATGGCCTCGGACCAACAAGAGACATATCTCCTTTCAAGACATTTAGTAACTGTGGCAGTTCATCTATTGAAAGCGAGCGTACTATTTTTCCAACTTTTGTCAAGCGTTCAGCATCCGACAATAAATTTCCTTCAGAATCCCGCTCATCCGTCATTGTTTTAAATTTGATGGCCTTAAATATTTTTGCATTTTTGCCCGGACGATTCTGGGTAAAGAAAACACCTGCACCATTGTTAGCAAAATAGAGGAAAATAATCAGAAGAAGCAATATGGGGAAAATAGCAGCCAATACAAAAAAGGCGATAATAAAATCAATCACACGTTTCAAAAAACAAGAATACATAATACTCTCTATTTATCTATTCATTAGTATTTTTCCATTTAGAATATTAACGTTCTCTTTCAATACCTTTGCCGGATTTCCAGCAGCAATACAATTAGGCTGAATATCTTTAGTTACCACGCTACCCCCCCCTATAACCACCTGATTACCAACAATTAAGCCTGGCATAATTATAGATCGTACGCCTATAACACAATTAGCGCCGATATATGTATCAGCTTTTAAATTCCTACAATGGTCATGCGCCAATATCATAGCACCGGAAAGCACCCAAGTATTATCTCCAATATGAATACCTTTAGGATTAACAGACTTGTCCAAATGGGCTTTCCATGAAATCCTACAATTCCTGCCTATATCCATTCCGTATCTCCAACGAAGATAACAAGGGTATAAGTCAACAAGAATTCCCCAAAGTTTTTTTCGAATATTCATCACCTCTAATAACTAATTACCCAAAATATTATAAATATCATCAGAAAGATTATTCACACTTTCTTCTTCTGTAACATCACAATGTTCTTTATAGCCATCATAGTGATATGCCACTATGGAATTTTCTTGAAAAGAGTAAAGATAAGCCAATAAATCATGTTCGTTGAATCTATAATTATCTATAAAATTCATAATCTTTGATGCAGATAAACTATCTTTAATTCTAAGGACACCATTAAACTTTTCGTACCATATAGACCCAAAAATAACAACTGGCTTCTTATTGCAAATAGCCTCCCATCCTACAGTGCCTGATATTGTCGCTACAGCTTTGGCATTTTTCATCAGTTCATAGGGATTAGCATTTAAAGGCATTAATTTCACTCTTGGATTATTAATCAAGTCTTTATAAAAATCAATTGTTCGTGATGTTTGTCCAAGAAATTGAGCCATAAATTCTGTCGGATGCTCTTTTACATATATATAATAATCGCTTGGTGTATATTTCAACAACATCTCAATTGCCAACAATTGATTGACAAACAAGCCACCGGTTGGTGATGTTGTTTGTTCTGGTTGATAATGGAGTGGAAATAAAATATAATTATCATTTTTATTTGGCATTGTGGTGGACAAATCATAAAACTTTCTAAGCTTTGTCTTAAAACTCATTGCCCTTTTCCATAATACCCAATAATTAAAAGGAGTCATATATGTAGACTCCAAGCTTAAATCTTTCTTTTTAAAACAAGTTTGAGTATTCTTCCAAAAATGCTTTTTTGAGCCATGAGGGGTCTGTTTTGCAAATTGTAATCGTCTCTCAATATATTGTGTAATCCAATATGAAATTTTATTACTTTTTTGGCTATTGGCTTTATGTTCCTTCATATAATAAGGAACAGCTACTGAATAGTCAGAAATTACAGACTCGTAGGATTTACGAATATTCTTATCAATGCCATCCCATTGTAAATTTCCTAAATCCAGGTATTTGTTGTAGCTTTCAGTAAATCTATCATCTAGAACTTCAAAATCTTTAGAAGAATAGATTCTTCCTTCTGTCATAGAATATTGATAAGTCAAAAAAGGTATTCCTCTTTCCTTACACAAAAGATACAATACATAATCATAAACTCGATGTGGGGTTACAGCACTGATTACAACATCTATTTTATATAAATCAAGACATGCTTCCCAATATTTAATCAAGTTATTATAATGCCTTTCCCTTTCCATGTAACAAAAGCTTCTTCTATCATAATCAATGCGATTCATCATTGTAAATGCTTGAATTTCATAAGAAGAATATTTATGTATGAAATCTATGTCAACTTGGTAATCATTAAAGTGCGCTTGTACTTTTTGTGGGAATACAGCTTTCCATGCCTCTTCCGTACTTTGGTACTCTATTTCAGGGAACTTGTCTCTTACAATATGGTAAGAGTTATCATAACTATATCCAATCCAATAAACAGGTTCATAACCATGTTTCTCCTTGAGTACGCCAGCTACCTTAACCCATGGATCTACCACACAAGTGTTGTATAAAACACGTTTCATTGTTTCTCAAAATTTTATTCCATATTTGTTACTTAGGATTTCTATTCCTCTATTGTATGATATTAAAGATAAGGAATCTTCCGCATCAAACATAATATCGAATTCATCTTCTATATACGATATGAGATTCAATTGATGAATTGAATCCCAATTCTTAACATTCTCACGTGAAAATGAATCATTAAATTCCGCTTGCTCTACTGCAAAAACATCTACAAAGATTTCATTGTACTTTTCTAAATTAGTCATAATAATATTTTTTAAATTGCGAAACTACCTTCTACTTGCATAACTTGCCCTGTTACATATTTAGACATATCCGAAGCAAAAAAAACAAATGCATCTGCTACTTCTGATGGCAAGGCGTAACGTCCCATACCTACACTTGTAAGTCTGTCTTCAAAACGTCCTTCAATCTCTTTCAAAAAACGTTCCGTAGCCACCATACCCGGTGCCACAGCATTGACTCTTATATTATAGCTTGCCAGTTCTTTCGAAGCAGATAAAGTTGTAGCGATAACAGCTCCCTTTGTAGCCGAATAAGCTAACTGACCTTTAGCACCCTTCAAACCAACAAGACTTGCCATGTTGATTATCGAACCAGACGATTGCCTAACCATCAATTTTGATACCATTTGAATCAGATGAATAAGTCCCATGACATTAACATCAAACATTTTTTGAAGTTTAGCAAAATCAATCATAGGAAGCATCTCATAAGTTACAATACCTGCATTATTTACTAATACATCAATCCGTCCATACTCTTTTTTTATACGAGTAATAGCCGCCTTTACTTCTTTAAATTCAGTAATATCAAAACAGATAGGAATAATTTTGGTAGCATACTTTTCTGATAAAGAAACGCTCCAATCATTCATATCAGAACCTATCAAGTCATTTGCAAACACAATTGCACCTTCTGAAGCAAATCGTTCAACAATTGATTTGCCAATACCGTTAGCGGCCCCAGTAACGAGACAAACTTTTTTATCCAACAATTTATCCATATTTTCTATTTATTAAGAACGACTTTTCCGGTTTCATTTCTCTCGATAGATTCCACTGTTATCACTCTTATATTTTTATGAAACAACTTTGTCTTTTCCATAATAAAGGCCTGTACTGCATTTTCTATTTCCCGATTAGTTATTCTAATCTCCAAAAAGTCATCACTACCACTACAAACACAATCTGTATTAAAATTGGACTTCACTAAATATTCGACTTCATCCAATCCAATTCTTAAGCCAAATATTTTCAAAAAGCGCTTCATTCTACCAACTATGAAATAAAAACCTTCACTATCCCTTCGTACAATATCACCAGTATGCAAAATTCCATTATTATCATCACCCTTTTGTAGGTCTTCCTTACATACAGCATAACCTAATGTCACGTTTTCCCCTCGATATATCATCTCGCCTATCGCTTCACCTTCTGTAGTCTCTACACCTTCAGAATCAATAATGGACAATGTTCCATTGGGAATAGCCTGGCCTATACTTCCTATTTTATCAACTGCCCTTTCCGGTTTTAAAAAAGCCATTCGCGCCGTTCCTTCAGTTTGCCCATACGTTGGAATGAATTTTTTATTTGTTTGAATAGCGTACTCACTGCATTTTTTAAACAATTCAGAGCTTAGTTTTCCACCGCCCTGAGTGATTATTTTAAGGTCTGGAAGATCCATTTTAAAGAAATGAATCTTATCCATTATTTCATAACTAAAAGGAACGCCTGTAAAACTTGATACCTTATACTCCTTCAAATCACTCCAAAAAGATCTATCCATCAAAGATTTTGAAGAAATAAATAATTTTGCACCGACCAAAAGATGGCTTGTTATCACAGACAACCCCATTGTATAGTGCATGGGTAATGCTACAACAGGGATTTCGTTTTTAGTTAATCCAAATAGCATGGCTACGTTATGAGCATTTGCTTCTATATTACGATAGCTATGTCGCACCAATTTAGGACTACCCGTAGAGCCCGATGTAGGTAACAACAATGAAAGTTCTTTATATAATGGAGGTGAACATGAAGCAACTTTCATCAATACATAATTGCATTTGGAAAACAACCTTTCACCTTTAAAATTATCACACATAGATTCCGGAGACCATATATATTGAGGAGCGTATTTTTCAATCAATTGTTCATACAACTCCCTATCTGTATTGGCACTCAGTATTAGAGGAACAATCTTAGCACTTAATGACGCCACATACCCCATCAATGAACCTATAGAATTCTGCGCAAATATCACAATCAGACTTCTTGATATTACACTCTGCTCAAACTCTTCTGAAAAAGCACATAATTCGCCATACGTGACGGATTGTTTGCTATCATCGATTGCCGCAACTCTATCTTGAGGCTTTTTATCAATATCCAAAAACATAGGCTATTTAATTAAATTATAAATTTTCTTGCCGGATTACCACGATATGTAAAACCATCTCTTGCGTTATTCATTAATAAAGACCCTGCTGACAATTTCACATTATTACCAATTTTAAATCCCTGAAGCACAGTAGTTCTTACACCCAGCAGATTTTTATCGCCTATCGTTACGTGACCGGATAGACGTACAGCTGGGAAAAAAACATTATTATTCCCAATAATTACATCATGGCCAAAAATTGAATCATTCACCACAATATTAAAATTTCCTATTCGCACATTGGGAGAAAAACGACATCCTTCACCTATCACATTACCAACTCCTATCTGAAAAGTATCAATATCAATAAATGATGTATCCGGATCTATCAAATTAGGAAAATCTAAAACAGAGTTGACCAAATTAGAGACAATCTTTTCTAAAACCTTCACATTCGCTATTGCAACGACTACAGAAAGAGGGGTTGTCCATTTGTTCAATAAAGAAACAGCCCCTAACACAACACCATAATTATTTGAAGTTTCTCGTAAAGATTCATTATCATCAAAAAAGCCTATGAAATTCCATTTTGTTCCATCTGCATTTCTCTTATTGATTTTTCTTATCAAGCAAGCAATTTCTTGTCCATAACTACCTGCGCCTATTATTGCGATATTCTTCATTTTCATTTAAAAATAGAATCCACCATATTACAATATGCAATTTTCATTTTCTCAAATGTATAATCCGCTTCAAATCGCATTCTTGAATTCTTTCCCATCTTCTCCCAATCGTAATCACTCATTTCACAGAAAACATTTACTAATTGATCAACATTTGGTTCTAACAGAATTCCATTGCAAGACTCTCCATCTGTATGGATTAGCTCTGGAATTCCGGATATATTAGTAGATATTATGGGAAGTCCAGCACGCATTGCCTCAATGATGGATATAGGTAACCCTTCGTTGTAGCTCATCAGAATATAAATAGAATTTTGGGCAAGATATTTATATATTTCAGTATTAGAGAGAGTACCTAAAAAAGACACGTGTTGATCCAATCCATTATCTGAACAATACTTTATCAAATTTTCCTTTTCAGAACCATCGCCAATAAAAGATACATGGATATTGTCCAACAAAGATTTATTGATTTTAGACAACGCTTCGCAAATAAGTTGTTGTCCCTTTCTTCCATTTATGGTACCAACACAGCACATTCGATATTGAGGAGTGAGGGATAAAACCTGCGTATTAAGTTGAAGTTTCTCTTCATTGCTATAATCTTCAATACCGTTAATCACCAAAGAAATTCTTTCATTAGATATGTGGGGATATATTTTTTTAAAATTGTTCATCCCTATTTGAGATATGAATACGCACTTGTCAACACGGTTAATGCAATACTCTATTTTTCTTACATGCTTAGCATTAAGCCATGATCCCTTTAAAGATGGATAATTATAAGAGATCATCTTGAAAGGAATAGCATCACTGTGGAAAAAGAGTAACACTTTTACATCACGCTTATTATGCTTCAAAAAGTAATAGCACGCATCAATAGAATGAAATGAAACAATATCCGGTTCTCTATTATATTTCAAATATTGTTTCACTACTTCATTGCTACACTTAATATCTCTAAGATAAAATATGGAACTTAACAAAAAACTGGACTTAACCATTTGGCGAATTTGCCTTTTTATAGAAGTAAGGAAATTCTTCCGAGGAACGACTTTAGGCACTGAAAATAACTTTTGCACATCATCATATTTATCAACTATGCCATCAGATGATATTACTGTTACTTCATAACCTCGAGAAACGAAATATTCCTCATTTTTCAATATACGCCTCATTGTGCCGGCAGGTCCCATTGGACGTGTCAATGATCCGAATATCACAACATCTAATTTTTTCATCATAATACTTTCTTGTAATTATTTTTATAGCCAAACACCATCAAATAGCACATGATAATAAAATATTGCGTATCAAATAAATAATAAGCGACACTAAAAAAATCACTAAAAAGGATTGTTATAATTAAAACTACAGACACTTTCCCAAGGTACGACTTTTGAGAATAAGAGATAAGCAAAAGTCTAATCAGAAATGAATAATAGATAATGAGTCCAATTATACCAACTCCCACAAGCAATTCTATATAATTATTATGTGCATAAAAGTTCTTTCCAGCAAACATTGGGGTTTGGTTTGATAATACGCGGAAACAATTTATTCCATGCCCTAAAAGAGGCTTTTCAAGAAACCAGTCAATCCCCCAAAACAGCAAAAAAACCCTGCTATTATCACCCGATTTGTCTCCACCCAATATATTGGCAGCTTCTTCAATTCTCGCTCCCATTGTTTCATAAAAAACACCACTAAATACCAAAATTAAAACACATGATAATACGACAACAATTATCGCGATACGATATAAAAAAGGAGTCTTGAATAAAAACCAAAAAGAGAGTAAAGATAACAATGAAAATATGAGCAAAGCACGACGCGATCCAGATAGCATCAAAACATATATAGCAAGTAATGATACCACCATCAATATAAACCACGTTTTTGCATTTCCACATCTTCTATTCCAAATAAAGCCGGAAAATAAGCCCAAACATAAATCTACTGCAATAGAGTTCAAATTCCATCCATCAAATAAACCTTCACCTCTCCCGGCAAAAGATGAAGTATCTGTCAATAGTATTACATATAAGCAAAGTATGATTGAACAGGCATAAAACAAGTTCAACAAATTATACACATCATTTTCATTTCTATAATAGATCATAATCAGCATTGACACAGAAAGTATTGGTAATATATTTTTAAAAACATATAACGTAACCTTTGTATCAATTGTCCAAATTACAGAAAGTAGAGAAAATGATAAAAAAGAAACTATCCAAATGATATAATTCTTCTCAAATGTAACTTTTCGAGTAAATAATATATATAAAAGCAAAAGCGACGGTATCAATGGTCCCCAAAAGGTTATTCCTGTTGACAATATAACCCCTCCACGAATCATATTAGAAATCAAGTAAATAGCTATTGAAAGAGTAACAGATTGCCTCAAATCTATCTCTAAAAAGCTATTTACGACTTTATCTCCAAGATAATTATTCATACGAATTAACGGGATATGATTTTATGTGCTAAATATATCCGATACAAAAATTCTACAACATAGGATGCTAATGCCATTATCACAAATGCTGTTACCGTTGACAGATAACCTCCAACCCACATCACAATCAGAATCAATATATAAATTATCGTAGTAAAGATTATACTGTATAACACATATTTGTTATAGCCCTGAGCAATAAACAAATTTGAAGATATATAACTACTGACTTCCAAAAAAAGAGGAGCCAAAAGATATAATCTTATAGGAAGCAGATCGACTTTTTCAGCATATAAGAAAGGCACAATAAAAGGGAGAAATAATTGTAATACGACCACTATAATAACAGTAAGCCATATAATTAATCCACCTGTTTTCATAAAGAGTCTGATATTTTTATCCTTTGCCATTCGTGGAAACATTGCGACTCCTATCACAGAAACAAATCGGGCCACTACATTCATTATCTTGGAACCCAAATCATAAAGAGCCACATCTTTCATATTTAACATTCCCCCAATAAGAAAATAGTTTAATTTATCCTTTATAGTACAAATCATATCGGTACAGAACACTGGTGTAGCATCTTTTGCATAATATTTCAATGTACTCTTTGCTGGAATTGTAAACGATAATTTATGTTGATAAAACATAATATAAAATGCAATAGCCCCACCCAATATACTACCAAAAGTCAAAAATAGCGGAACCAAAATATAATCATCTTTCGAGTCAATGAACATAAAAGTCAACACTACAAATACCGATTTAATCAAGATATTCAGTATGGTTATATATTTCATTTTTTCTATTCCTTGAAAATAGAATTGAGGAAATAATAACTCATTGAATGTCAACCCAAAAGTAATTAAAAACAGCAACAAATATTCTCTATAGGAAGGAATTATGAATATTATGAAAAGATATACAGCAAAAGCAAAAGCCCATAACAACATTTTCATAATCGTAACAGCCGATACTATCTCTGACAATTTATCCACATCATCCCGATGGATGGATATATGTCTTGCCGTCACTTTTCTAAAACCATAATCAATAAACAACGTTGCGTAGCTTACCAAGATTTGCGCTGTAATCACCCATCCATATAAATCAGCACCAAGTACTCTGATTAGATATGGATATGTAATTAAAGGGACAAGCATCGTAAAGACCTGAAATATGGTAATATACGACATATTCTCTATCACTATCGAATAACTGTTATAATAGCGTTTGAATTTTTGATACAATTGACTCATCTTTTGCTTCTATACATTACAGAATTTTCCCCCATTATTATCCACTTCAACAAATATCTTCTTTTTACTTTTGATTGCATTTAAAATATTTTTCCCTAATACAATCCAAAAGCTACAGCCCAATAACGTAAGAAATGGGAAAACTAATAAAATAAGAATTTTGTGGGGCTCTGAAGCGTAAATGGGAACCATAGGAGGTTCTACAATAGAATATATCGGAGTTATCTCTTGTACTTTAGTCTCTGCTATTTGCAGTTGTTGAGCCACTGAAGAATATACTGCATAAGCAAGATTCATTTCCTGCTCTAATCTTACCTGTTCTGCTTTATAACTGAGTAAAATAATATTATTATTTGCATCTACAAATTTTGTATAATCCGCTTGTGCTTTTTCATAAGCCAATTTCTTTCTTTCATACAAATCCTGTTGAAATTTGAAATCCTCCCGTGCTTTGTTGGTACGATATTTAACAATGTAATTTTGAAGTTTTACAATAACCGTATCCGCCAATGAAGCTGCAATATGCGGATCTTGCATTTTCACAGTCAATGAAATTAAACCAGTCACCTTATCCATTTGTACCGTTATCCGTTCTGACAAATTTTCTACGACACTATTTTCTTCTGGAGTTAAAGCATTCGATTTTTTTTGCTCCAGAATATCTTCATCTTTAAATAAAGATACTCCCCAAAGTAATAAGTTCTTAGGAGCATTTACTATATAGTTCCACCATGGGATTCTATTATAGCCCACCATATAAGCATAAAGGGTTGTATCAACCTTTGCTTCGGGTACACTAACAGGTACTATAAACAAATCTGTAATAAAAGGAGTCGATTTGACGATATCAGGATATATTTCCGGATAAATAGCATCCGCACCTGCTTGATTTAAATTAAAACCAGCAATAGCTGCTAAGGAAGGCAAACCACCCCCCTTGTTTTCAGAGGCTTCGGGTGCTATTATTGCCTTCGACTTATACTCTTTAGGGATGCTAAAAGCTATGACTAATGCCACCAATAAAGATATCACACAGCATTTAATTATCCATTGCCGTTTAGACCATATATGTAGAGCGACTTCTACTAAGTCTATTTTAACCTCTTCTTCATAAATAGGTTCAATATCATTTTGTTGTTTCATTTTATTTAAATAACTCATCTTAATTGATAATTTTTAGCCTATTAGAAATCTTCCGAATTTTGTTTTCAACATTAAGTGACAAAAAAGTATCGACAGAACCAAAGCAAGCAGAAATGAAATCCAAGGCAAAGTAACTGAACTAAATAATATGGGAAAATCTGTTTTATAATATAAATACTTTAATACGAATTGCTGGAAGATATACACCCCATAGCAATAACCACTTAGAGTTATAAATCTTGAATGATTATGAAGATATTCCTGTACTATAGCCTTATTTGAAAGACCATAAAGTGACAATATCATCATTCCCCCCCCCAATAAATGCAGTGTATTCATTGTCAATATTCTACATATTTTCAAAGAAAGAGAGTGCGTTTCCCAATCTATCACGTTTTCTTTCAGGCATACCCCAAACAAGACATATAACACAATGAGCAACATACTGACCTTAGTGTCAAAAACAATACGTTGTGACAAATCGTACTTCATTACGAAATAGCCAGATAGAAAATAAATGAAAAAAGTAGCTGTGTGTCCTAATCTCAAGGGCAAATATACTTTCAAGGACAGAAGCGCTGCACAAGCAGCCAACACCCAAAAGAATTGGGGCGATATTCTAATATATTTTTCTATAAGATATACGCCGACAAAGCACCAAAATATCATAGGAAGATACCAAAGATGTCCACAACCTTGTAGAATGTCATACAAGACATGGTACCACGAAGCCGACAAATCGAAAAATATTACATAATAAAATGCCGAGAAAAAGAAGCAAGGAAGCAACACACGCTTTGCTTTTTTAACTATGCACCCTTGAAAAGTCATATATTCAGGATGGTGCTTGATGGAATATCCAAACAGCAATCCCGAAATAAAGGTCATGGCTTCTAACTGAAAATTATGAGATAGTTTGGCCATAAAACTATATAACGGAACATCGACCGCATTTACTTGACATGCAGGAAAGGGATTGCTCCAAGCTCCAGAATAGATAGCAAAGGCATGGTAGAACACTAATAAAAAGATAAGTACCAACCTAATAACTACTACATCCATCAAATATTTCTGTTGCTTTATCTTCATTTACCCTATGCAATCATATTCCACCCCCAACTCCTTTAACTCATTTTTATCATAAATATTCCGCCCGTCAATCACCAAAGGACGAACCATAGTACGCTTCAGCACTCCCAAACTAGGCATACGAAATTGCTTCCACTCCGTCACAAGCAGCAAAGCGTCTGCATCCAATACAGCATCATACATATCCGTAGCATAAAGTACCTTATCCCCGATCCTACGTCTGCATTCATCCATCGCAATCGGATCATAAACTTTCACACTTGCGCCGGCCTCTATCAGTTTATCAATCAAGACTAAGGACGGAGCTTCGCGCATGTCATCGGTCTCAGGCTTGAAAGCCAAACCCCATAAAGCGATTTGCTGACCTTTCAAGTCCCCATTATAATGCTTCAACAACTTCTCAAAAAGAATGCTCTTTTGTCTCTCGTTTACCTCTTCCACAGCTTTCAACACACGCATCGAATAACCGTTCTTCTCCGCAGTCTTCATCAACGCCCTCACATCTTTCGGAAAACAAGAGCCACCATACCCGCAACCCGGATACAGGAATTTACTGCCAATACGGCTATCCGCACCAATGCCTTTGCGAACCATATTCACGTCAGCCCCAACCAGTTCACAGAGATTGGCGATGTCATTCATAAAGCTAATCCGCGTGGCCAACATGGAATTGGCAGCATACTTTATCATCTCGGCACTCGGAATATCCGTAAATATCAACCGGTAGTTATTCATCATGAAAGGTTTGTAAAGACGTCCCATAATAGCCTTGGCCTTTTCCGATTCCACACCTACCACCACACGGTCGGGCTTCATGAAATCATCCACCGCATCACCCTCTTTCAGGAATTCCGGATTGGAAGCCACGTCAAACTCCATCTTTACATGACGCTTGTCAAGCTCTTCCTGAATGGCAGCCTTCACCTTTTGTGCGGTACCCACCGGAACCGTGCTTTTGGTCACAACCAGCACATACTTATTCATGTTACGGCCAATGGTACGCGCAACTTCCAGCACATATCTCAAATCAGCACTGCCATCCTCGTCAGGAGGGGTACCAACCGCACTGAACACAACCTCCACTTCATCCAGACACTCCTTCAAGTCTGTCGTAAATTTCAGACGACCCGCTGTATAATTGCGATGGACCATATCCTCCAAACCCGGTTCATAAATGGGAATAATGCCTTTCTTCAGATTTGCTATCTTACTTTCCTGCACATCCACACAAGTCACATCAACGCCCATCTCTGAGAAACACGTGCCAGTCACCAAACCGACATAGCCGGTACCAACTATTGCTATTTTCATATTATCTTGGTTTACTTTTGATTACAATCGATAAAAAGAACGATACCAGTCTATCGTTTCCTGAACTCCTTCTTTAATCGGCTTGTCAGGCTTGAATCCTAATTCACTCTGCAAAGCCGAAGTATCCGCATTCGTTTGGTAAACATCCCCTGGCTGCATCGGAAGGTATATTTTCTCTGCCGGACGACCTATCGCTTCTTCTATAGCATGGATAAAATCCATTAGTTTCACCGGATGCGAATTGCCGATATTGTATATTTTATAAGGAGCGGTAGAAGAACTGGGATCAAAAGCCTGGGCACTCCAGTCAGGATCAGGAGCAGGGATATGGTCTATCACACGAAGAATCCCCTCGACAATATCATCAATATAAGTAAAATCGCGCAGCATGTCACCATTATTGAAAACCTTTATCGGCCGCCCGTGCAACATGGCATCGGCAAAAAGAAAAGGTGACATATCCGGACGTCCCCAAGGACCATAAACCGTAAAGAAGCGCAAACCTGTAGAAGGAATGCTATATAAATGGCTGTACGTATGAGCCATCAATTCATTTGATTTTTTAGTCGCCGCATACAGGCTTACTGGATGTGCGATGCTGTCTTTTTCTGAAAAGGGTACTTTTCCGTTCAGGCCATAAACGCTACTGGAACTAGCGTAAACCAAATGTTTCACCTGATAATGACGGCAGCCCTCCAATACATTCAAGAAACCGTCTATATTGCTTTCCACATAAGCGTACGGGTTTTCTATAGAATAGCGAACTCCGGCTTGTGCAGCAAGGTTCACGACTTTGTCAAAATGCTCATTGGCAAAAAGCATTCGCATAGCCTGTTTGTCCTCCAGATTCATACGGACAAAACGAAACTGCTCATATACATTACTTTGGACGAATTTATACCAATCAACATATTCCTGCTGAATACCTAAGACAGCAAGGCGACCATACTTCAAACTTACATCGTAGTATGTATTGATATTATCCAATCCTACTACAATATCTCCCCTATTCAAAAGACCTTTACAGACATAAAAGCCTATAAATCCGGCTGCACCGGTTACTAAAATCTTCATTTCAAATTTCTTAACTAATGCTCTAATAGAAGCATATCCTTTAAATAGTTATCCTTCATTTTTAGGGTCACTTTTCAATGACCCTAAAAAATTATTTCAAAATTGTCAGTAATAATTAACCAATCCAAGCGCCACTACCCTTTCTTCCTAACCTCCAGCCATTTCTCCACCCACTCGCCGGCCAATTTCCTGATTTCGTCATCATCCAGTTCCTCCAGTTCATCGATATAGTATCGTAGAAGAGCTTCGTATGTACTAAGTGAGGCATTACGCCCTTTTTTTTAAGTCTATGTACGTAGATGGAGAAATATGCAAATCCTTGCAAAGAGTTTCGATGGTGACTCCACTCTGTTTTCTCGTTCGCTCGATAAAAAAGCCCAATGAAGGGTGAATAAAGTTTTTAGCCATTTAGATAGTTTTTAAGTAATTAGAGAGAATAATGTGTTATATATTGTTATTATTTACTTCGTTCCTTTAAAATCTTTCTCACATGTGAGAAAGATTCAAAGAAAGAGAAAGAATATCTTTGAGCCAACTATTTAAACATATAATATGCCAAAATCTTTTAAAATGTCGCTTTTCATGCCACCCATCTCACCGATGAAGGACGGAGCGACCGGGAAAACCGTGAAAAGCGCCACACTCACCCCCCTGCGTACTTTGGAACTGAAAGAAGTTTACAAACTCATCACAGCCAACAAACGGCTGATTATCCTGACCCAAGCCATCCGCGAAGCTGCCCTACAAGGCGATGATAACAACTGCCGGATGCTGAAACAGCAAACCTTACCCTACGTCACCCCCTGCGGCGTATTCACCCGACGACGGAGCGACTGCCTCACGGAATCCTCCGGCCTGGTTGTAGTCGATATCGACCACCTTGAATCCGCAGAAGAAACGGAAAACTTACGGCAAAAACTGTTCGATGACCCCTATCTATGCCCTGCACTGGTGTTCGTCAGCCCCACCGGACGAGGTGTAAAGGCTTTTGTACCCTGCCCTGCCGGACAGGACAGCACGGAGGCGGTGCGCTGGGCCATGAACTACGTCCACTGCATGTATGACGCCGAGAACACACAACCCGGAAAAGGAGTGGACACTTCGGGAAAAGACCTCGTACGCGCTTGTTTCCTCTGCCACGACCCGAAAGCACTGCTCAGAAAAGTTGTGAATTTCGAATTATGAGTCATTGCAAATCACCGACTACAAATTACTAATTATAAATTACCAAATCTGATGGAACCACTATCTTCATTGCACCTTCTGGCCGAAGCAGTCAGAAATGCAGGAGCAGACATTGCTCCAACCTATCAAGAATATATACAACTGGCATTTGCCATTGCCAACGATTGCGGAGAAGCAGGACGGCATGATTTTTTAAGTCTGTGCAGCCTGTCGTCCAAGTACGACCAACGGGCAGCCGACAAGCTCTTCAGCAATGCCCTGAAGACCGGCCGTAACGACGTGCATCTGGGAACCGCCTTTCATCTGGCCGAGCTTTGCGGCGTGAAGATTCAGCATGAAGCCGCAACCACCATTGGTACACTTGGTACACAAAGTTCACCCCTCTCTTCTGCCTCACACACACGCGCACGCGAGGAAGAGTCCGCATCGGGCATTGAACCAGTGTCTCCATTACCCACTTTCGACGAACACCTCCACTGGCCTTATCCCCTGAATCGCATCATGAGCTGTGGAACCTCCCCCGCCCAATATGATGTACTGCTACTGGGTGCCGTCACCGTATTGGGTGCCAGTATGGGAAAACACGTCCGATGTTCCTACGGAGGAAAAATGATGTCCCCCTGCCTGCAAACCTTTGTAGTAGCCCTGCCTGCATCCGGTAAAGGAGTGCTCTCCTTGGTACGCCTGCTTGCCGAGCCCATTCACGATGAAATACGTGGGCAGGTAAACGAAAGCATGGCATGTTACCGCCGCGAAAAAGCAAAATACGACACACTGGGCAAGGAACGTGGAAAAACGGAGACTCCCGTAATGCCTCTCAACAAGATGTTCCTCATCTCGGGCAACAACACCGGAACCGGCATCCTGCAAAACCTGATGGACTCCGACGGTACCGGACTGATATGCGAAAGCGAAGCCGACACCATCTCCACCGCCATCGGTTCGGAATACGGACACTGGAGCGACACCATGCGCAAAGCCTTCGACCACGACCGACTGTCCTACAACCGGCGCACCGACCACGAATACCGAGAGGTAAAGAAAACTTATCTTTCCGTACTTCTGTCAGGCACTCCCTCACAAGTAAAACCCCTGATTCCCACTGCTGAGAACGGGCTCTTTTCCCGCCAGATATTCTACTACATGCCTGCCATACATCATTGGCAAAACCAGTTCGACCGCAATGACAGCAATCTTGAAGATACCTTCAAGG
Organism: Bacteroides sp. AM07-18; assembly: GCF_003602695.1. Lineage (NCBI taxonomy): Bacteria > Pseudomonadati > Bacteroidota > Bacteroidia > Bacteroidales > Bacteroidaceae > Bacteroides > Bacteroides sp. AM07-18. The sequence continues at coordinate 222,432 of NZ_QTLM01000001.1, read as the reverse complement.
CTCTGGGCATGGAATGGAAGGACAAACTGAAAACCATTGTCATGAACGGAATATTCACCCTTCACCTTACGGACGGACAGAAAGATGAATTCAACCGGCTCTTCTCCCGGCTTTTCATACGCTCCGGACTGGCCAACGGAAACGAGATGTCAAGCAGCGTGGCACGTCTGGCCATCAACATCTGCCGCATCATGGAAGTGGTGGCCATGCTCCGCGCAATGGAACAAGGGGAAATCACCGCCTCGCCTTACGTGTCGCCCGACCCTCACACAGCCACAGACAATCTGAAAGACCACATTGTCAGCCGATGGAATCTCCTCATTGCTTCCGATGACTTTCATGCCGTACTCTCACTGGCCGAAAGCCTTTACCGGCATACCACCCATATCCTCTCCTTCCTGCCCAACACCGAAGTGACAAGCCGCGGCAATGCCGACCGGGATGCGCTGGTAGACAGCATGGAAGAAGAATTCACACGGGCCTCTTTCCTGCAGAAAGCCGGAGAGATGGGCATCAAATCGGAAACCGCCTCCACCTGGCTCAAACGCATGCAGAAACACGGGCTGGTGGAAAATGTAGATGGCAAGGGAAACTACCGGAAACCAAAAGTCTGACATTCACTTCGCTTCACGCACACGTATGTGTGTGAGGCGAAAGGATGGATGAACCTCTGTACCAAGTGTACCAACCTCACCTTTACGATTCCCGACCTGACCTTTACGCCATCCAACCTCAGGTTTAAGGCTCTCCCAGTGCAGCCACTATCAGCCGCACCTGGGCAGGCGTATAAGAGCGGGAACGGGAAGAACCACCCAAGGCGGAAAGTCCGTCACGCAAATCGGGACAAAGGTCTATCCAGTGTTTCAGTTTGCGGAAGGCAGCCTCCGGACAAAGATTGGGACAATAGATTTGGGCCAATTCAGTACGCCCGTATGTACGTATGACAAAAGAATCCATAGTTGACAGTTACGATTTATATTTCATCAAAAGTAACTATAAATCATGACATTATCAAACTTGCAAGCGTAAATAACCGACTAAAACAGACCCAAACAGACGAGAACCTGCAAAAACCGGCAAACGCCCATATCCACAGCCTTATCTTTGCATCGTTGAGTTCAACACAGCAAATGTTTTTATCCTTTAACTTCTAAATTTTAATTGTATGATTCGTTACAAAAAGTATCAAGTGACGGGCGAAGACAGCCCACTGAAAGGCCTCTGGTATGCACGCCCCGTAATCGAAGAAACCTTCGACATCGAAAAGCTGGCCAAGCACATGTCCAATCACAACACCCCCTATTCGAGTGGTGTCATCAAGGGGGTACTGGCAGACATGGTTTCCTGCACCAAAGAATTGATTCTGGACGGCAAGAACGTGAAACTGGATGACCTTGCCATCTTCTCCGTAGGAATCGTCAGCAAGAAAGGGGCGCAATCCGCTGCTGACTTCTCGCTGGCCAACAACGTGAAGGGGCTGAAGCTCCGCGCCCGTGCCACCGGCGAACTGAGTAATGCCCAAATCAACCTGGATGGACAGCTGAAGGAATCTTCCCTGTACACCGTAGGCGGAAAAGCTCCCGATGGCAGTGGTTCCGACGGCGGTTCCGGAGGAAGTGACGGTGATCAAGGCGAGAATCCGTTAGGATGAGAATAATTACAAATTACTAATTATCAATTACCAATCATCATGAGTGAAGACAAAAAGTCAAAATCCGTGTGGGGCATTGTCCTCAAAGTAATCATCACCGTAGCTACCGCCATAGCGGGAGCTTTAGGTCTGGGCGCTTGCAAATAGCCATGCGCACGATTACCCTGCTCATTGTTCATTGTTCGGCCACGCCTCAAGGCGTGGCCCTGGGCTTTGAGGATTGCCGCCGCGACCACATCCACCACCGCGGCTTCCGTGACATCGGCTATCATTTCTATCTGACCCGCAACGGCGAAATACACCGCGGCCGCCCGTTGGAAAAAATAGGTGCGCATTGCCTCAATCACAACCGCCATTCTATCGGCATCTGTTATGAAGGAGGACTGGATGCTGCAAGTTTTCCTGCCGATACCCGCACACTGGAACAGAAGGCTTCGTTACTGGCACTGCTACGTGAGTTGAAGCGTATCTTTCCACGGGCGCTGATTGTGGGGCACCATGATTTGAATCCAGCGAAAGCTTGTCCGTGCTTCGATGCGGAAAGGGAGTATAGGGGGCTGTAAAAGGCTCCCTTCTTCATTCTATACCCAATTTCATCAACCCCATGCGCACTTCTTTATTGGGGATATCCAGCGTATAAAGATGTGTAAGCGGAGAATAATTCTTTATCGTCACATACCCGCTTTGATAAAGCAACGGGGTGATATTTGTCATCCGTTCCGTAGGGGCATTGTTTACTTGCAAAGGAACAAAATCTGTTCGTATTTTGCTAACGAAGGGGGATGAAAGATACTAAAAAAAGAGGGGAAGAAGGAAATCTATTTTTCTGTAATCAATCTATCAACTTCACTTATCAAGAATGAAATCTGAGGATACAAATTATCAATTTCATCTTTGGTAAACTCTTTGAAATCATCATAATCACTTGACTGCCTTTTATCGTAAATTTTAGAAAAGATACGCCCGCATTCAGACGACAACAAATTCGTCTTTACAAAATGAAGTCCAAAAGCTTGTCGAACTCCCATGTGACTTTTCACTTCAATTCCATGCAAAATCAACAATGCTGAAACCATATGAAAACAAGCGTAATACATCCTATTTACAGCAGAATTCCATAGTTCATTATCTATCAAGACATCAACATCATGCATCAAGTCACATGCCTTTTGACGCCTATAATTGACAATATCACGCTTTATATCCTCTTCCATCACAGCAACACACCATCTTTCATTACATTATAATAAAATACAGTCTTTCTCTTTGCTGCCTCCCAAGCTTTACGAGTCATCACAATCGGGCTAATAATAGTACCTGTTTCTATTTCCAAATCATATATTGGAGCAGTAATGACATCCTCCTCCATAGGAGAAACTGTATCTTTATCCACTAAAATCAGAATATCAATGTCACTATTCTGTTTTGCCTCTCCACGTGCCTCAGAACCATAAAGAATAGTCTGAGAGTTGGGAGCAACACTCTTTATCATATATTTCAGACGCTTCACCAATTCCTTGCGATTCATATAGACTATGTTTTTAGTGTTTAGACTACCGCAAAGATAGTTTTATTTTTAAGAATTGCAGTAACAATATTCTCTTTTTTGATGACCTCTAACTATTCACGAACTCCCATGCAAATCTCGTTCCTTTCTCCAAATCCTGATTTACTTTCTTTCCCAATATATCTTTCAGATACTTAGGGTGCAAACCGAAGCCCGGACGAACGGAGCGAACGTTCTGCTCTGTAATCACTTCTCCGGCTTTCATATCCTCGGCTACATAGAGCGAACGGGAGAACTCCCTTCCCGACTTCATCTTATCAGTAAGTTCATACGATACTGAGCCGATAGCCGCTTCGGCCATGCGTATATCTTTCACCATTTGGGCAAACTCCTGCTCGTTCATTGAGAATGAGGCATCGGGGCCGCCAATACTACGGTCGATAATAAAATGCTTTTCAATCATGGTTGCACCTTGTGTCACAGCCACTACGGCAGACACACTGCCAATGGTATGATCGGACAAACCGGACTTCACTCCATAGCGCTCTGCCAAGTCTTTTATCATACACAGATTGGCTTCCTCAATGGGGGCAGGATAAGAGGAGGTGCATTTCAACAGCGTAATATCATCATTGCCCGCCGCACGGCAAGTATCTACAGCCAACTGAATGTCTTCTTCAGTGGCAATGCCGGTAGACATCACCATCGGTTTCATCTTCTTGGCGGCATACTCTATCAAAGGAATATCCGTAATTTCAAAAGAGGCAATCTTATAAATAGGGTTGCCCAAGGACTCCAAGAAATCTACCGCAGTTTTATCAAACGGTGATGAAAAACAGATAAGTCCTTCCTCCTTGGCCACACGAAACAATTCTTCGTGCCACTCCCAAGGGGTATAGGCTTGCTTATAAAGATCGTACAAACGAGTTCCATCCCAGATTGTACCTTGCTTAATCTTAAAATCATCAGCACGGCAATCCACCGTTATAGTGTCAGCCGTATAAGTTTGCAACTTTACGGCATCGGCACCGGATTTCTTGGCAGCAACGATAGTATCTATAGCTATTTGCTTATTTCCATTATGATTAGCAGATAATTCTGCTATTATCATTACCTTACTCATCTATTTGTTCAAGTCTTTAATTAAATAATCATATTCATCATCATTGGATATTTGTCTATACCCCAATTTCAAATGAAAGTGCAACGACCGGCTATTACTCCTCAATACCTTTGCCATAACAGAAGTCACCTGCTGTTCCTGAAGAAATTCAGACAAGGTGTTTTCAATCAACACAGCATCTCCATTTCCCCAAAACTCCGGCAATATAAATAGCCCGCGCTCCAAATGCGTGGCTGAACTATATTCTATATTTACAGAACCAAGAAGTTGTTCTTCCCGATAAACGGCCATATATATCTTCTTATACTGAACACTCAGGCTGTCTACAAACTTCAGGTGGGATTCCCAAAGAATAGGCTCCGTATGCGCCATTTGAATACGCACCTTTTCTTCATTTCTTGCCTGCCATATCAATAATTGCTTGTCTTTATCCAAAATTCTATAATCAACAAATTTCAGTCCATTCTTCTTTATCTCTATAGGAACAAACATATTTTGAAACAGCCTTCTATAACGCAATGACACTAAAGAAAAATCCATTGTATGCAAAGAATTGATTTTTTCTACAATCAAAGAATAATTCATCTCTGCAAAGTCCAAATTCAACAAGTTCCCCAAAGGATATATTAAATTATTTGCGGCATATTCAGCATAAACTTCCTTTTGGTTGTCTACATAATATCCGGCAACAACGGGTAATTGTTGGGACAATGCTTCCAAGCACACTGTGCTGGTCGGCACAAAAGCAATATCTGATTGTCTAAAGAGCTCTGACATCTCGGATGCAGACAAATTGTGCTGATAAGAAACCTTTGAAGAGCAATGCAATGTATCCAATTGGTATTTATCACCTACTATCGCAATTATCTGTTTCACAGTCTTTTCTTTTTGCAAAAAAGATACAAAGCGAGTGGTCAAATCATTCTTGTCGGAACCACCAAAACAGACAATGGCTTTTTCTATCTTTCTATTTTTCCGCTGTATTTGTGGCAATTGTAGAAACGGCAAGCGCAACAGTGCCCAAGCATAACCCAAACACAACTGCGTGTAAGGTTCTGTACTAAATAAATTTCCATTGGTTATTCCGTGATTAATCACAACATCGGCCACATAGTGCTTGTCGTGCATATCGTCAATGCACACCAGGCGACAACCTTTTTGCTTAATGGCACGCTGGTAATCGGTAGTGAAGAAATAATTGTCGAGCACCACGATTTCATCACCTTGCAGATGGGAAAGGAAATCATCATAATGCGATTCTTCCTGCAAGGGGATGAAAGGACATACCTTCTCCATCTCACTCACCTGATAAGGGGTAGGATGGCAAGTAAAGAAGGTACAATCAAAATCGTCCTTCAACATATCGGCCAAAGCCAGAGTACGGATAAAGTGACCGTAACCGATGGTAGCGCTTGCGTCGGCACGGAAATAGATTTTCTGCATTACATCATCTATGAAGTAACTCATACTTCATTTCCGCCAATGTCCAGTCGGTCAGCGTATCGAGGTCCTGCACTTCGAGTTCGGAAAGTACCAGTCCGGCTGTGTTCTTCCCCCAAAAAGTCCGGCTCTCCACAAAAGGAGCAGTACGAGAGAAATAGAATTGGCCGGCATCATGATAAATCGGCTCTAAATCTTGGGAACGTGCATTCATGTATTCGGGATAAACCATACCGATTCTCCCGTCTACAATATGAAGGCTACGCTGTATAGGATAGGAATAAGCCACACAAGTGAAAACAGAATCAATCTCCGAATTCATTTTTCCGTATGCTTCCCGAAGCCTTTCAGGAGTGACAAAAGGAGCTGTCGAGTAAATGCAACAAACTGTATCAAATTCCCTGCCTCGCTCTTTATACATCTCTAAAACTTCAAGAATTACATCGGCCGTGCCGGCATAATCATTCGAGGTCTCAGCACTGCGCATAAAAGGAACTTTGGCCCCGTATCCGCAAGCTATCTCCGCTATCTCTTCATCATCGGTCGAAACCATTACTTCGTCAAAAAGTCCGCTCTGCAAAGCCGCCTCAATGGAGTATGCAATAATAGGCTTGCCCATAAAGGTTTTGATATTCTTACGCGGAATACGTTTACTGCCGCCACGTGCAGGAATGATTGCTATATTTTTCATTTCGCTACAAATTCTATAACCTTGTTAATCACATACTCCTGTTCCTCGTTCGTCAGCGTGGGATACATCGGAAGACTCAGACAATGTTCGTAATACTCTTCTACTATAGGTAAATCGCCTTTCCTATTGCCCCACTGCTGATAGTAAGGCATCAGATGAAGCGGAGCATAATGAACCTGCGCATAGACATTGTTCTCGTGCAGATAATTATAAAGACCCAAGCGGTCAGCCACTTGAATGATATAAAGGTGATAAGCATGATAGACATCGGCAGCATTGAATGGAGTCTTGATGCCATCTATTCCGGAAAATGCTTCATTATAGCGTCTTACGATTTCATGGCGGCGTTCAAGACCTGCTTTCGCACGCTCCAGCTGAGAAATACCCAGGGCAGCCTGAAAATCAGTCAGACGGTAATTGTAGCCTAACTCCTGCATCTCGTAATACCAGCCACCATGATGCTCGTGCAATAAAGCAGGGTCTTTCGTAATGCCATGCGTACGGTAAAGACAAAGCTTGTCATAGAGCTCCTTGCTGTTGGTGGTCACCATGCCTCCCTCACCCGTAGCGATATGTTTCACGGGATGGAAAGAGAATACGGCACAGTCGGCAAAACAACCGTTACCACAATGTTGTTTCTTGCCTTTACTGTCCATGAAATAGCCGCCGGGAGCATGGCAGGCATCCTCTATAATCCACAAGCCGTACTCGTCGGCAAGCTTTCTGAACTCTTCCAGATCCAAAGGATAGCCTGCAAAATCAACCGGAACAATACCTTTGTAAGTACCGCGGGGAGAAGCTTTAAGCATGGCTTCAAGTTTACGGATATCCATGAGGTAAGTATCCTTGTCAATATCACAGAATACCACCTCGCCGCCACAATAGCGGATGCAGTTGGCACTGGCTGCAAAGGTCATGGGAGTGACAATCACCTTGTCGCCCGGCTTTACATTCAGTGCGGTAGCTGCAAGATGAAGCCCCGAAGTGGCATTGTTCACTGCTACGGCATATTGTGCACCTACATATTCGGCAAATTTCGTTTCAAATTCCCTAATTTTGGGACCTTGTGTCAGGTAATCGCTTTTCAGGGTATCGATGACTGCCCGGATATCCTCATCTGTGATATGCTGACGACCGTATGGAATAGGCTTGCTTATCATTTCACCTCGAAATTAGGGTCAACGTATTTCTTTATATTCTCGCGCATAGTCTCTACTGTCTCCCACTCCGTATTGTTGTCACTGCTGTAGTGGAAACCGTCGGGAACGGGTACTGCATTGTGATGTCTGATGAACTCTTCGCGACTGTGCTTGAAAGATACGGAAGGAAGAATGACATAATATCTGCCCAAATCGATTGTATCAAGAGCATCGGTTACAGTAATCATCTCCTCGTGCAGTTTCTCTCCCGGACGGATGCCCACTTCCACCTGTGGCAGATTGGGTGCAATGGCGGTAGCCACGTCCTTGATATGATAGGAAGGAATCTTTGGAATAAAGATTTCACCACCCAGGTGATGTCCGATGGCATACATGACCAAAGCGACACCGGCTTCCAGTGAGATGTTGAAACGGGTCATGCGCATATCGGTTATGGGAAGTTCCTTCGCCCCGTTGTCACGCTTGTTGATAAAGAAAGGGATTACGGAACCGCGGGAACCCATCACATTGCCATAACGGACCACGGAGAACCTGATGTTCTTGGAACCGCTGATATTGTTGGCGGCAGTAAACAGCTTGTCGGAAGTGAGCTTGGTGGCGCCATAAAGATTGATGGGGGCACAAGCCTTGTCGGTAGAAAGGGCCACCACATGCTGTACACCGGTGGCAAGAGCAGCCTTTATCACATTCTGCGCACCGTGTACATTGGTTTTGATGCACTCTTCGGGATTGTATTCAGCGGTATCCACCTGCTTGATGGCAGCTGCATGGATAATCACGTCCACTCCTTCGCAAGCCCGCGTCAGACGTTCGAGGTCACGGACATCACCGATAAAGAAACGCAGTTGCGGATACTTATGACCGGGATATTTCTGTTTCAGCTCAAATTGCTTCAGCTCATCGCGGGAGTAAATAATGATTTTCTTTACTTGCGGATAATCACGGAGAATGGTTTCCACAAACTTCTTTCCGAAGGAACCCGTTCCTCCGGTAATCAATACGGATTTATTGTTAAGCATTATAATGAAAAGTTTTATTCATCGATATATTCCCACGGATAGGGATTGTCTGTCACATTCTGAAACTCATCAACCGCTTCCTGCTGTTCGGGAGTAAGTGATAAGGAATCCCAAGAGGCGATGATGGAACGGCCTTCGTCGGCCAAAGACTCGTCGAACACTTCACCGTAGCAGGCGGTAAGCAGACGGAGCTTCAGTAAGGAAGCGGGAAGGGCATCGAGCACATCCCAACAACAGTCCAGCACTTTCTGGACATGCCGCTGCTTTTCGCCATGATCCACAAAAGAGGCGCTGTAACCCATAAGAAGGGCAAGACAGACATTTGCCTGCTCGTCGATGGTAGTGCCTTTTACACCCGACCGGTACAAAGCCATGGTAAGACGGTAGACCTCACCGTTCCGCCGTGACAAGTCATCGCTATAGACGGGACTGCCGTCCATACCCAAATACATCAGTTCGTGCGCAGCACGCTGAAGAGTGATTGCTTCTTCGGAAAGAGACATAAGCAATTATAGAATTAAAAATTAAAAATTAAAGTTCAGCCGATTACTTCTATAAGATCGGGATGGATAGTGGCCATGGCAACAGCTATGACACCTTGTATTTCGATAACCACGCGACGGTCACGTGCGCCTTTCACCTTCAGAAATATACCCTCTTGCCCCTCAAATTCACCGCCGGTAATCCGGACTTTGGTACCTTTGGACAAGTTCAATTCATCCGGTTGAAAATAAAGAAGATGATCATCGTAAGTGCCGGACACGGCAATGAAACGCTGCATCTGACTGTCGGGGACAATAATCTTCTGTCCACTGCGGGTATCAGTGATATATTGCAGATAAGTGACTTGAGACTTTACACGCTGCACATCGGAAGGACGGGCATGGACAAAAAGCAGATTATGAACGACCGGAACCAGAGCACGGACTTTTTTTCCTTTTTTTATACTTATCTTGTATTGCATAGGAATGAAACAGCCCAAATTTTCTTTCTTTAGCAGACGCATGGCATCCGGTTCTCTGCGGTAGGTGGCACGCATAGCATACCAGATTTCGGCCTCTTTCTCTATTCCCATTTTATGCTTTTGTTCAGACAAGGGTGTTCTCCTGGGGCTTTGAACCTCTTGCATACACTTGAAATTCAATTACTTGCGGACACTTTATGTAGAATACGACAAGCTTTATGCCCTTCTTGTCAACAGATTTTTTGCAGTCATTCATTACCTGACAGGTAAAATGCTGTAAACGAATCTATTGCAAGCAAAAAGCGTTCAATAGACGTTCGTTTTTTGAACGTCAATATTTAAGAAAATTAAAGAGGGAAGATTACTTAAAAATTAGTAAAAGGAAGAAGTTAGAGAAATACAATGCAATAGGCTTACTGACAAAGTATTATACTCACTAAAAAGAAATTTATAGAATATTTTTATTAAACATTTTGCGAGATTCAAAAATACACGTTATCTTTGCGTTCATTAAACGAACGTTTAAAAAACGCCTTTTCCAAACGCAATATTTCACTGTATAACAACCAATTACACCCAATAAAAAAATATCGTGTTTATAGAAATCTGATTTCCACAAACACGATATCAATTAAAAAAGAAATTACTATTCTCAGAAATTAAAGATACCCAATTCCGGGAAAGTAGCCCCCTGCACTGCAAAACAGATTCCGAAGCAAGCTGCACTTACAATCCAAAGGATAACCAGCGTCCACTTCAAGCCGGAGTTCATCGGCTGCCACTTGAATATCTGGCTAAAGATGGCCCACACAAGGCTGACCAAAGGAATTCCTACCAACAAGATACCTGCAATGTACATCACAATGGCAGACAGCGGAGAAGTAGGCAGTACCACATCAGCCATCGGGAAAAGGGAAATGAGAGCTGCACCACCACCAACAGCCACCGCTATCGCAGCAAACAACAGCGCCACGAATACCACTCCAAACACAAACAGTATCGGACTGCAAATAATGGCGAATATCACCAGACAGATTTTCAAGAACCAGCCGACAATCATCACCAATGCATCTCCCAACTTCTGCAAGAAAGTACGGGGTTTATCCGACCTCATATAATCATTCACCCCATTGGCAACCTTCTCAAAACCGTCCGTCACCGTCTTTCCGATATTCTCCACCGTAACGGCCTCGCCACGCATACTCAACTTCTCGGCTGCTGTGCGGGCTTCCGGTATAACCAGCCAACACACGATATAGACCGGTATCAATGTCCCTACCCCACAAATCAAGATGACAAGCAGTAACAGTCGAAGTAAAGTTACATCCCATCCCAGGTAGGCAGCCATTCCACTGATGACACCACCCAGCATTTTGTCATCCGGATTGCGGTATAGACGACGGCGTGTAGTGCCATAAGCGGTATTGCTGTTCCAAGCACCGGCACCATAGCCGCCCCCGGCACTCGTGCTGCCGGAATCGGCACTAGCACTCTCTCCTTCCGCCTCCATATCTTCCGGCTTTCCCATGCGGGCAATCACCTCTTCCACATCGGCTATCGTGATTACTTGCGAACCGGCCGACAATTTCTCGGCAAAGAGTTCGGAAATACGGCGTTCAATATCATCTACAATCTCGTCGGCACCTGCTTCCTTGCGGAAGTGCATCTTGAGATTACTCAGATAATTATCCAAAAGACGGTATGCGTCATCATCAATATTGAAAACGGTTCCACCTAAATTTACAGTTAATGTCTTTTTCATAACACACTATTTATTTACAATTTGACTATTTACGATTTACTATTTACCATTCGGCGAATGCGGCATATTCTCTGTGGTCATTTCAAGAATTGCTAATGTGATTCACCGTCTCGTTCAACTCTTTCCAGGATGTTTCCAGTTCACCGAGAAAGACTTCTCCTTTTTCCGTCAACCGGTAATATTTACGGGGAGGACCTTGTGTAGACTCAATCCATTCATACCCCAAAAGGTCGTCGTTCTTCAAACGAGTGAGCAACGGATAAAGTGTACCTTCCACCACAATCAGTCTGGCTTCTTTCAACTTCTGAATGATATCCGAAGCATAAGCCGGCTCTTTGTGAAGCAGCAGCATGATGCAATATTCAAGCATGCCCTTGCGCATTTGCGACTTTACATTGTTTACATCCATAATGGTATTTACTATTTGACAATTTACGATTTACTATTTGGCTGCGCAATAGAGTAATGAGTGTCCTTATTCATTCTATTGTTGTTCCTTGTATGGCACAAATATATGTATTATACCAGTACCTTGCATTACAAAGTACTTTATATTAAACATTATTAACAAGAAAAGTAGTTCACGCTACTCTATAACATCAGTAACGTGAACAGAGAGGAAGAGGGATATTTACCGATGGATAACAATTTTATCCAATATACCGGTCAGACTCGCAATTGCTACTCCGTAGTTGGTTATGGGGATGTGCTGTGCGTGGGCATGGGCTATACGATTGAGAACGTACTTCCGGTTGAACATGCAAGCGCCGCAATGGATAATTAAATCATATCGGAACAAGTCTTTGGGAAAGTCATTTCCAGATACAAAGTCTATCTGCAATTCCTCGCCGATGCGCTTTCGTAACAGGCGGGGAATTTTGACGGTGCCGATGTCCTCGGTCAGCGGGGCGTGGGTGCAGGCTTCGGCTATCAGTACACGCGATTGGGGTGTCAGGCTATGAATAGCGGCAGCTCCCTCTACAAAGGCATTGATGTCTCCTTTGTAACCGGCAAAAAGAACCGAGAAGGAAGTAAGACTACTCTCGGCAGGCTTTTGTTGATAGACGATGGGGAACACCTGAGAGTCTGTGATTATCAGCTTAGGCGGACGGACAAGGGCTTGCAGGGAGGCTTGCAGCTTGTCGGTGGTGCAGCTCATCACTAAGCACTTTTTATCCAACAGTTCGCGGATGGTCTGCACTTGCGGAAGAATGAGACGACCTTTGGGGGCTTGTATATTCTGGGGCATCACCAGCAGGACGACATCTCCTTCACGCACCAAATCGCCCGTGATAGTCTGCTCACCAAAATTCTCGGGAAGCTTTTCGAGGATAGCATCGAAGATACCTTGAATGCCGGTACCCTCTTTGGCACTGACCACAACGGGAGCCTGCCCGCACTCCTTTTCAATCCGAAGCACCACGGAAGCGGTGTCTTGACGGGAATCGGCTTTATTCAGTATCAGTATCACGGAGATTTCGCGCGCTGCCAGCAGCTTTAGCCATTGCTGTTCCAGCGTTCCGTCAGCTTCATAAAGCAAGAGGGCGATGTCCGCTTTCTCCACCGTCTTTAAGGTACGCTCCACGCGCATACCGCCCAGTTCGCCTTCGTCGTCATCAAAACCGGGGGTATCGATAAAGAGGCACGGGCCCAAAGGATATACTTCCATGGCTTTGGTTACGGGATCGGTAGTAGTGCCGGGCGTTGCGGATACCAATGCCGTGTCTTGCCCGGTCAAGGCATTGACAAGGCTGGACTTTCCGCTGTTCCGTCGTCCAAAGACGGCAATGTGCAGGCGGTTGGAACGAGGTGTATTATTCATAAATCCGAAATCTAAAATCTAAAGTCTCTTTTCCCCTCCCCTATCTCCTGAAGATTACGTTCGGCTATCGCCCGTATCTTTGGGTTCGGGATATGCTCCATCTCCTCACGAATCAGCCGCATGCCCTTCTCCTTGGTTTCGGAGGAGGCATAGTCCTCCAGATATTCTTTTAATGTCATCAGTGCATTGGGCTGGCAGCAGTTTGCTATCTGTCCGCGCTTGACGAGCGACATGAAGCGGTCTCCGGTACGTCCCTCGCGGTAGCAGGCGGTGCAGAAACTGGGGATATGCCCCAAGTCGAGCAGCCAGCTCACCACTTCATCCAGCGTGCGCCGGTCGCTCACATCGAATTGGGAGGAATCTTCCTCTTTGGCTTCCGGCACGGCATAACCTCCTACGCTGGTGCGTGAACCGCCGCTTATCTGCGAAACACCCAGTTCGAGTACCCGACGGCGTACGGCTTCCGACTCACGGGTGGAAATAATCATTCCCGTATAAGGCACCGCAATACGCGCCACTGCCACAATACGGCAGAACATCTCATCCGAGATGGCATCGGGAAAATCCTCGGTCGAAATATCATCTGCCGGACAGATACGCGGCACGCTGATGGTATGCGGACCCACGCCAAAGGTAGCTTCCAGATGTTCGGCATGCATCAGCAGTCCTACGAAGTCATAACGATAGGTGTTCAGACCGAACAATACGCCGATACCTACGTCGTCGATGCCACCCTCCATAGCACGGTCCATCGCTTCGGTGTGGTAGGCATAATTACTTTTCGGTCCCGTGGGATGCAAGGCTTCGTAATGCTCTTTGCTGTAAGTCTCCTGAAAAAGGATATAAGTGCCGATGCCTGCCTCTTTCAGCAACCGATAGTTTTCCACTGTAGTGGCGGCTATGTTGACATTCACCCGGCGGATGGCTCCATTCTTGTGGTGGATGCTGTAGATGGTGCGGATGGACTCTAAGATATAGTCGATAGGGTTGTTTCGAGGGTCTTCTCCGGCTTCCAGGGCAAGGCGTTTATGCCCCATGTCCTGTAAGGCGATAACCTCGCGGCGTATCTCCTCTTGCGAGAGTTTCTTGCGGGGAATGGTACGGTTCTTGGCATGATACGGGCAATAGACGCAGCCGTTCACGCAATAGTTGGAAAGGTAAAGTGGGGCAAACATCACGATGCGGTTGCCATAGAATTTCCGTTTGATTTCACGTGCCAGATGATAGATGCGCTGCACCAGTTCCGGCTCGTCACATTCCAGCAGCAGGGCCGCCTCCCGATGGGAAAGTCCCTGGCACAAAGCAGCCTTGTCAATCAAACTTTCGATGAGCGGACGGTTGTTGCGGTTTACCTGCGCATACTCCAATGTATCCAATATCTCCTGGTGATTGATGAATTCTTCTGCTTGTCTTGACTTTATGTTATACACTTCGTAAATTGACAATTGGTAATTAAAATAAAGAATGAAGATTTGAAAATTATCAATTATCAACGGTCAATTCTCCATTCTCATAATCTCCTCTCTCTTTTGATACCTCGTAGCCTATCCCTTTCAGTTGTTCCTCCAATTTTTGCAAACCTTCTGCCGCTTCGGCACCCACAGAAGCTTTGTTATCATAAAGGGAGTACTTCGTCCGCTGATGAGAAGGCGAAAGATTAGGCATCACGACATTGGCGCCAGCCAATATTCCCCGTTCCCGTCCGTCCGGAGCAAGTGTGGCCAGGGCAGTGGTAGCAGGTATCAGTGCCGCGGGATGCATCAGCCGGAAGATAGAAAGCAACTTCAGCGTCAACTCCATATCTCCCGGCGGAAAAGAGGCAAACGGAGTATCGTGATGCGGAAGAAAAGGTCCCATGCCTATCATCTCCGGCTGAAACCGTTCGATGAAGAGAATATCTTCTACCAGATGGTCCACCGTCTGGTAAGGACTGCCTACCATGATTCCGGTTCCCACTTGATAGCCTATCTCTTTCAGCCAGTCCAAGCATTGCAACCGATGGGAAAGGGACATCTCAGCAGGATGAAGCCGGTGATAATGCCCTTCGTTGCAGGTTTCGTGCCGCAACAGATAGCGGTTGGCACCTGCCAGGAAGAAACGTTCGTAGGCTTCCCGCGATTTTTCGCCCAAAGATAAGGTAATGGCACAATCCGGGAAGGATTGCCGGATGGCGGCAACTGTCTCCACCATCCCCTCATCCTTCACCGCCGGCGCTTCGCCCCCTTGCAGCACAAAGGTACGGAAGCCCAACCGATAGCCTTCATGGCAACACGAAAGAATCTCCTCCTGCGCCAGCTCATAACGGACTATGTTCCGGTTCTCCTTCCGTATGCCGCAATAGTAGCAGTTATTGCGGCAACGGTTGGTTATCTCAATCAGTCCGCGAATGAAGATTTTATTGCCAAAGCGGGCAAGCGTTTCTTCCCGAGCCTGCCCCTGCAAATAGGCTGCAAGTTCTGTGTCCCGGCAAAGAAGCAAGGCTTTATACTCTTCGGCATCCAGCCTGCGATTGCTCCGCAGTTTGTCAATCAAATATTTCAATACGTTTCCTCTCTCTTAGCCAACTCTTGTGTCAACTGACGCTTTCCGGCAGCTATCTCATTGTGTGCACACGGTCCGGTGATGCAACCACCCTCGCATGCCATCACTTCGATGAACTGTCCCGGAGCCTTACCGGTTTTGGCATAAGCACGCAGCGAACCGATAGCCTTCTTATCCAGATTAGCCACCTGCACGGCATTGATTTTATCCGCTTCTTCTTTCAGATAAGCCTTCACAGCACCCATCACACCGCCTGCCTGGGCAAAGCCATGTGCCTCGCGCACGGAAGTGAAACTCATGGAATAGGGCTTCGCCTGCTCCATCTGAATATCCAGTCCGGCAAACACGGAAGCCATCTCCTCGAAAGTCATAATGAAATCCACCGCTTCGTCACGCTGCGCCTCTTTACGCTTGGCTACGCACGGACCGATAAAGACCACCTTTGCATCCGGATACTTCTCCTTGGCAATGCGTGCGGCATAGTACATCGGCGAACCGGTGCCCGACACGTAGGGCTTCATGGCAGGAATATGCTTGTTCACCAGTTCTATATAAGACGGGCAGCAGGAAGTCGTCATAAACTTCTGTCCCTCTTCCAACTTCTCAATCAGTTCGTGCGCCTCGTTGCTGACGGTATCCATCGCACCTTGCGCCACCTCGATGACATCCGTAAAGCCCACTTGTTTCAGTGCGCCATACACTTGTTCAATAGTCGTCTTGAACTGCCCCAGAATGGACGGAGCCACGATAGCCACCACCTGCTCACCCTTACGGATTCTGTGCAACACGTCGAACACTTGCGATATTTCGAAAATTGCTCCGAATGGACATGCATTGAGACACTTTCCGCAATAGATACATTTGCTTTCGTCAATATGCTCTATCCCCTTCTCATCCTTACTGATGGCTTTCACGGGACAAGCCTCCTCACAAGGTACGGGAATATAAACAATGGCATGGTAGGGACAACTCTTATGGCAGATGCCGCAACTGATACACGCATCATGGTCAATCCATGCCTGCCCGCTCTCCTTGACGTGCACTGCCTTCTTGGGACAATTCACCTGGCAACTGCGTGCCGTACATCCGCGGCAGAGGTTCGTAATCTCGTAGTTAATCTGCACACATGCCGAACAAGCTTCGTCAATCACACACATGATGTTGTCTTTCGGCCTGCCATTTTCCGCTCTGTCCAATGCACGGGCAGCGTACTCCGACAAGGGGGTCAGCTCATCCGTCTCGTCCTCCATATCGAGTCCCAGAAGCGGCAATGACTTGTACTTCCACACCGCGCGCTCTTTGTGCACACAGCAGCGTCCCGCGTGCTTGGACCTCTTCGGACTCAGCTCGATGGGCAGCCGGTCTATTTTATCCACAAGTTCGTTGTTATTCCACAGCTTTACCAGTTCCTTCAGCAATCTGTGGCGGACAATCATAATGTTGCTCGTAAATGCCATAATTTTTAAAATCAGAATTAGTTAGTTCGGTAACGGTCTGCAAAGATAACGATTGTTTCACAAAAAAGGCTTAACTTTACACCCCAAACAGTATAAATACAACCGATATGTTTACCATAAGAAAAGCAACGACAGCAGACTGCGCACTGATTCAGAAACTTGCGCAGCAAATATTTCCCGTCACGTATAAGGATATCCTTACTCCCGAGCAGACCGACTACATGATGGAATGGATGTATTCATTGGACAATATCCGTAAACAAATGGAAGAGGAAGGCCACGTCTATTTCCTGGCTTACGAAGAATGTGAAGCGGCGGGCTATGTGTCCGTACAGCAGCAAGGAGAAGATTTATTCCACCTGCAAAAGATTTATGTGCTCCCCTATTACCAGGGTGCACATTGCGGCAGTTTCCTCTTTCGCGAAGCCATCAAGTACATCAAGAAAGTGCATCCCGGCCCTTGTCTGATGGAATTGAATGTGAACCGTAACAACAAGGCACTGCAGTTTTACGAACATATGGGAATGCGGAAACTCCGTGAAGGGGATTTCCCGATAGGAAACGGATATTACATGAATGACTACATCATGGGACTGGAAATCTGAGTCCCGGCATTAAAAGCCCTCCAAAAACTAAAGGCTGCGCAGTTCATTACGAACATTGCGCAGCCTTTAGTTTTATCTTTCGTTTCCGATTACTTCGCCACCTTTTCAAGCCATTTCAGCATGAACAGCATGGTGAACATGGAAATGCAGCACGCTACTACAAATACCGTCCACGTCATCCAGATAGGGATACTTTCGTAGAGGATAGCACCGATAACAAGCAACTGGTTACCAATGGCAGTAGCACCCAGCCAACCGCCCTGCATGATACCCTGGTATTTGGGAGGAGCCACCTTGGACACGAATGAAATGCCCAACGGAGATATGTACAACTCGGCAACGGTCAATATCAGATAAGTAACCATCAGCAACAGCGGAGTCACTTTCACCGGAGAGGTACCCAGAGCGATAATATCCTTGTGCATCGGCAAGTTGCTTACATAAGAACCGATAGCCATTATAAGGAAGCCAGTGGCAGCAATACCCATACCGATGGCAATCTTCCGCGGAGTGGAAGGCTCTTTACCTTTGGCACGCTGTGCTGCAAAGACAGCCATGATAACCGGCGTCAGAGACACCACGAAAATCGGATTCAAAGACTGGAACAGCTCAGCGGAAATAGCCATGCCGAACAAATTCAAATCTGTATATTCCTTGGCAAAATACGTCAGTGTCAACCCATTCTGATGGAACGAGAACCAGAAGAAAATTACCACACCGAATACGGCAAACAATGCATACATGCGCTGTCTTACCTCTTGTGCGCTCATCTCCACTATAGTGGCGTCGCCCGCTTTTGCAGCCACCTTCTTGCTGGGATCGGGGAATTTCTTTCTGTTGATGACGAAAATTACCAAAGAGAGAACCATAGCCAGGATAGCTACACCGAACGCATAGTGGAAACCGGTGGTAAACACGTTCAGATATTCATTGGCAAATACCGTCATATCCGTTACGGGCGTTCCGGAAATAGTGGCTTTGGCTGCCAGTGCACTATAAGTGTCCATAGCTTCGGGAGTCAGCGTTCCTGCCAGATGTCCGTGGCAAAGGGCAGGCAGGTCGGCATCATAATTGTAGCCGAATGTGGACAGCCACCAGTTACGTACGCCTACTGCGGCAAACGGAGCAAAGATGGCACCTACATTGATGAACATATAGAATAAGGAGAAACCGGAATCACGCATGCTGGAATATTGGGGATTGTCGTACATCTGCCCTACCAGCGCTTGAAGATTTCCCTTGAAAAGACCATTTCCGAAAGCAATGACAAACAAGGCCGCACAAGTAATCACCAAAAACAAGGTTTTATTGGCAACCGGTGTAGGAGACGGGATGGCAAGCATCAAGTAGCCTACCGCCATCAGGACAATACCGGCAAAAATGGTACCTTTGTAATTACGGGTTCTGTCGGCAATAATACCACCTATCAATGCAAGAATGTAAATAGAAAAATAAAATGTTGAGTAGATCAAACCTGCCTCTTTTCCATCCAGTCCGAACTTGGCTTGCAAAAAAAGTACAAGAATGGCCATCATGGTATAAAAGCCGAAACGCTCGCCCAAATTAGCAAAGGATGCGGCAATCAGACCTTTAGGGTGTTTGTTGAACATAAAAATTAGTTTTTAGAATTAGTAATTGGATTGATTTCTTGAATAATTCCTGCAAATATATAAATTCTATTGAATATTTCCTTATAAAATTAAAATATCTCGGCAGAAATAGAAGATTTATTCATTAAAAAGAACACAAACTTCTGCATGCACTTCTTTTACCAAATCCTTCGGGTCCAGTTTAAGCTGCAAACCGCGTTGTCCGGCACTGATATAGATATACGGAAACCGCAGGCACGTTTCATGGATATAGGTAGGGAAAGGCTTCTTCATGCCAATGGGCGAACAGCCTCCGCGGATGTAACCCGTCAGAGGTAAAAGTTCCTTAACCGGAATGAGGTCGCACTTCTTGTTGCCCGATGCCTTTGCCGCCAATTTTAAATCCACTTCGTGCTCACCCGGGATGACGCAGACAAAGTAACCGGATTTATCGCCGTGAAGAATCAGTGTCTTGAACACGCAGTTGATGTCCTCGCCCAAACTGGCGGCTACATGTACGGCGCTCAAATCGTTCTCATCCACCTCGTAGGGAATGAGTTCATAGGCTATCTTGGCTTTGTCGAGCAGCCGCGCTGCATTCGTCTTATTAATTTTCACCATAACAAGTTACAAAATTAGTAATTAGTAATTATCCCCCAGCTCTTCACGCAGGAATTTCGGAGTATAGCCTTTCTCGCTCTTCGCCACCTCTTCGGGTGTTCCGCAGGAGAGGAGTTCCCCTCCCCCCTTGCCACCTTCGGGACCCATATCGATGATGTAGTCCGCCATCTTGATGACATCGAGATTATGCTCTATGACGATGACGGTGTTTCCTTTGTCAACAAGTTTGTTCAGTACATTCATCAGTACGCGGATATCTTCAAAATGAAGTCCGGTGGTAGGTTCGTCGAGGATATAGAGTGTCTTGCCCGTATCACGCTTGGAGAGTTCCGTAGCCAACTTCACGCGCTGGCTCTCACCTCCGGAGAGCGTGGTGGAGGACTGTCCCAGCTTGATATAGCCCAATCCCACTTCCTGGATAACCTTAATCTTATTCAATATCTGAGGCACATTCTCGAAGAACTCCACCGCACGGTTGATAGTCATATCCAGCACATCGGCAATAGACTTGCCTTTAAAGCGCACTTCCAGCGTCTCGCGGTTATAGCGTTTGCCGTGGCACACCTCGCAAGGCACATACACATCCGGCAGGAAATTCATCTCAATACATTTGTAGCCGTTGCCCTGGCAAGCCTCGCAGCGTCCGCCACTGACGTTGAAGGAGAAGCGTCCCGGCTTATACCCGCGTATCTTCGCTTCGGGCAGGCCGACAAACAGATTGCGGATATCCGAGAACACACCCGTATAGGTGGCAGGATTGGAACGCGGCGTACGTCCCAAGGGAGACTGGTCCACATTCACCACTTTGTCTATATGCTCCAGTCCTTCAATGCTGTCATACTCCAAAGGGTCTTGAAGGGAGCGGTAGAACTTCTGCGAAAGAATAGGCTGCAACGTCTCGTTGATAAGCGTGGACTTGCCACTGCCAGACACACCAGTAACACAAATCAGCTTGCCCAACGGGAACTCCACATCCACATTCTTCAGATTATTGCCCCTGGCGCCTCGCAACCACAGGCTGTACCCATTGCCCTCGCGACGCTTGGCAGGTACCTCGATGGCACGTTCTCCATTCAGGTATTGGGAAGTCAGCGTATGCGTCCGGAGCATTTCTCGGGGAGTGCCGGCAAAGACGACATCCCCTCCCAGGCGACCGGCTTTCGGACCCATATCAATGACGTAATCGGCAGCCAGCATCATGTCCTTGTCATGCTCCACCACAATGACGGAGTTGCCAATGTCGCGCAGGTCCTTCAGGGAGTGTATCAAGCGCTGGTTGTCACGCTGGTGCAGGCCGATACTCGGCTCGTCCAATATATAGAGCACATTCACCAGCTGAGAGCCTATCTGCGTAGCCAGGCGGATACGCTGGCTCTCTCCACCGGACAGGCTGACGGAGCTGCGGTTCAGCGACAGATAATCCAGACCGACATCGAGCAGAAACTTGAGCCGCGTACGGATTTCCTTCAGAATTTCACCGGCAATCTGCTGCTGCTTGCTGCTGAGGTGCGGGTCTACGTTTGCCAGCCAGTCATACAGCTCATTGATGTCCATCGTGGACAATTCGTAGATGTTCTTGTCGTGGATGCGGAACGAAAGCGCTTCCTTGTTCAGCTTGGCGCCATGGCACTCCGGACAAACGGCAGTCTTGGCAAACTGGTCCGCCCACTTCTGCGCCGTGGCGGAAGCATCCTTCTCTTGCAACATCTGAATGTATTTGATGACACCCTCAAACGTCACGAAGTAGTCGGAAGAGGTGCCTATCAGCGAACTCTTTATCTTGATGCGCTCGTCCGAGCCGTAGAGCACCTCGTCCAGTGCATCCTCCGGCAGCTCCTTCACCGGAGTTTTCAGCGTTGCCTCATACTTCTCCAGCAAGGCGGTAATCTGCCAGAAAATCATGCTGTTCTTGGCTTTCCCCAAGGGTGCGATGGCACCTCCGGCGATGGAGAGCTCACAGTCGGGAATCACCTTGTCGATGTCAATCTGGCTCACCACCCCCAGCCCTTTGCACTTGGGGCATGCGCCCTGCGGGGAGTTGAAGGAGAAGTTGTGCGGTGCCGGTTCCCGATAGGACAAGCCCGTCACGGGACACATCAGCCGCTTGCTGTAATGGCGCACGCTGTCGGTCTGCGCATCAAGTATCATCAGCAGCCCGTCGCCCTGGCGCATGGCGGTGGCTACGCTGTTCTTCAGGCGCGTGTCGTCCTTATCTGCCACCACAAGCTTGTCTATCACTACCTCCACATCGTGGTTTTTGTAGCGGTCCAGCTTCATACCGGGCAGGGCTTCGCGCACCTCGCCGTCCACACGCACGTAGAGGTAGCCCTTCTTGCGCACCTGCTCGAAAAGCTCCTTGTAGTGTCCCTTACGCCCCCGCACCAGCGGGGCAAGGATGTAGATGCGCTTTCCTTTATAGTCTTTCAGAATGAGGTCCAGTATCTGCTCTTCGGTGTACTTCACCATCTTCTCGCCCGAGAGGTAGGAGTAGGCGTCGCCGGCGCGGGCATAGAGCAGACGCAGGTAGTCGTACACCTCGGTGGTGGTGCCCACAGTGGAGCGCGGATTCTTGTTCGTGGTTTTCTGCTCGATGGAGATAACCGGGCTCAGTCCCGTTATCTTGTCCACGTCCGGACGCTCCAAGTTTCCCAGGAAGTTGCGGGCGTATGCCGAAAAAGTCTCGATATAGCGGCGCTGCCCTTCGGCAAAGATGGTATCGAATGCCAGCGAGGACTTGCCGCTTCCGCTCAGTCCGGTAATCACCGTCAGGCTGTTACGGGGAATCTCGGCATCGATATTCTTGAGGTTGTGCACGCGCGCACCATATACATTGATATATTCAGTTTCTTCTTGCATGTTGATTTATCCTATCGTTTTAACTGCAAAAATAACTGTTTCCCCCCGAATATCAGCCGAAAAGCGCTATTTTTCAGTTTTGAAATGCACAATATTATTTCTTAACGCAATCCTTTGGCAGAAATGCCACAATATTCGTACCTTTGCAGCTACTTTGGGAAATTGTAAACATAAACCAACGATTACTGAATGAAAACGATTAACCGCATTATCTGCTCCCTGCTGCTTGCCGGCGCATGCACGCTGGGTGCAGTGGCACAAGAGAACCAATCTTATTTTCTGCATACCATCGAAAAAGGACAAAGTCTCTACTCTATCGCCAGCATGTACGGCGTCAGCCAGGCAGACATCATCAAACTGAATCCCGGCAGTGACGAGAAAATATTCATCGGACGCACGCTGCGCATCCCCCGCAGTGCCGCCAACGCACAAAAAGAAACATACCACACCATCGCATCCGGCGAGACCCTCTACAGGCTGACCGTGAAATACAATGTATCTGCCAAAGCCATCTGTGACGCCAACCCAGGACTGAGCGCCGAGAATTTCCGTATCGGACAAGTAATCCGTATCCCTTCCACAACCGAGATCCAAACCATGGTCCCGGCTGAGACACAAAGCAGCACTGTGGTTGCCAACAACAATATTCTCGGCCCTGTAGAGTCACGATGCCGTGACATGCATAAAGTGAAGCGGAAAGAAACCGTATTCAGCATCAGCCGCGAATACGGCATCAGCGAAGCCGAACTGATTGCCGCCAATCCGGAGCTGAAAGGCGAGAACAAAATAAAGAAGGGAACCTTCCTCTGCATTCCCTATCCCAAAGCACAGACGGAGCAGAGCACGCAGTTGCAAACCACGCCTACCGACAGCGAGCTGTTCCGCGAAAACAGAAAAGAGACAGAGCGTTTCAGCACCATCAAAGCTGCCGTCATCCTCCCCTTCCTGGACGGGGTATCAAAGAGCGAGTCTTCCCGTATGGTGGAATACTACGAAGGCCTGCTGATGGCCGTAGACAGTCTGAAACGTACCGGCACTTCCATTGACTTGTACACTTACAATTCTGGTCCCGAAAGTGCCTCGCTGAACTCCATCCTGGGCAAAAGCGAGATGAAGGACATGGACATCATCTTCGGGCCTCTGTACCAACAGCACATCAAACCTCTGGCCGAGTTTGCCAAGAAACAAAACACACGCCTGGTGATACCATTCACATCGAAAGACAACACGGTATTCCAGAATCCGGCGGTCTATCAGATAAATACCCCCCAATCCTATCTGTACTCCGAGGTGTACGACCACTTTGTGCGCCAGTTCCCCAATGCCAACGTCATCTTCATTGAAGCCAGCCAGGGCACCAAGGACAAGGCAGAATTCATCAAGGGACTGAAAGACGAACTGCGCAACCGTTCCATCCCGATGAAGAGCCTGAAAGAGGATGTCACCGTAGAATCCCTGAAAACAGTATTACGCACGGACCGTGAGAATATCTTTATCCCCACATCCGGCAGTAACCTAACATTGATTAAGATACTTCCCCAATTGACCTTATTGGTGCGCGAGCAACCCGAAAGCCGTATCCATCTGTTCGGCTATCCGGAATGGCAAACCTACACCAAAGACCACTTGGAAGCCTTCTTTGAACTGGACACCTATTTCTATTCCTCTTTCTATACCAACAACCTGCTGCCTGCCGCCATCAACTTCACCAAAAACTACCGCAGATGGTATGGTAAGGAGATGGACGAGCGCTATCCCAAATTCGGAATGCTGGGCTTCGATACCGGCTATTTCTTCCTGAAAGGACTTGCGCGCTATGGCTCTTCTTTCGAGAAGAACATGCAGGGACTGGATTTGATTCCCATCCAGACCGGCTTCAAGTTCCAACGGGTAAACAACTGGGGAGGCTTCATCAACAAGAAGGTGTTCTTCGTGCACTTCACCAAGAACTTTGAGCTGGTGAAGTTGGACTTTGATTAATGATTAATCATCTGATAATCCACTATATAACTATTAACTCGTAGCTTGTAGCTTGTAACTTATAACTTATAGCATGAACCTGAGAACAATCATCATATTCGCCCTGCTGATGTGTGCATGTATATTGCCCCTGCATGCGCAGGTGGGCGAGCAACGCCACAACTTCGCTGTGGGCGTCAATGGAGGCATCAATCTGAATAGCGTAAGCTTCTCTCCCTCTATCAAGCAGAAGAATCTGATGGGCATCAACGGTGGTGTGACAGCCCGATATATCTCCGAGAAATATTTCAGCATGATTTGCGGTGCACAAATCGAGCTGAACTTCTCGCAGCACGGTTGGGACGAGTACTATGAGGACTATCCCACACTGAGCTACACACGCACCATGAACTATGTGGAAATACCCTTCCTGGCACATCTGGCCTTCGGCAAGGACCGCGGTCTGCAATTCTTCATCCATGCCGGTCCGCAGATAGGCTTCCTGCTTGGCGACAGCGAAAAGATAGACGGCGACTGGGACGGCACTGTAGCAGACTCCTACACCAACATCACCGTGGAACAGCACGGCAAAGCCATAGACAACAAATTCGACTACGGCATTGCAGGTGGAGCAGGCATAGAACTACGCACCAAGGCAGGCAATTTCATTGTAGAAGGAAGATACTACTATGCTTTGTCCGATTTCTATGGCAGCACCAAGAAGGACTTTTTCTCGCGCTCCGCACACGGAGTCATTACGGCCAAGGTAACTTATCTCTTTGACTTGAAGAAGTAATGCTTATAGGAAACACCCGTTTCCACACGTAGGAACGACAATTTCCTCTAATGGGAACAGTATAATGGAAACGGCTGTACCCCCAAGCAGAAACAATACAAAAGGCAGACCACGTATCCCGAATGAAATACGTGGTCTGCCTTTTGTTATTATCAAGTAGATAAACCTTCTTATCTTCTTAAACGATCTGCAGCCTTCACCATCACCTCATCTTTGTAGATGGCACGGAAGGCCAGATAGTTGAGGATGATGGCTACCACCGGAAGGCAAAGCGCCCATCCCAACTGGAAAGTCATTGCATCCAAATCACCCTTCAAAATAAACATAAATACACAGAAGGCTATGTAGTAGCCTATCAGCAGAATGCTGCTGAAAATCGTCATGCGTATTTGCAACATACGGTTACGGAAAAGGAATATCGTACAGAAGGCAACAAGTGCACTGAGCAACAATATCCCGAACAAGCCCCAAGTAGACTGAAATCCTCCGTCGGCCAAAGCCACTCCCAGAGGTTTGAAAACATGTGCTGTCACTCCGTCCGCTCCGATGAACTGTCCTACAGGCATGCAAATTGCCACAACCAACAGGATAGTTACCAACAACAAATAAACAGATTGAATACGTTGTATCATTACTGTAATTTTTCTTTTTCCTTAGCCGGGTTACGATAGTAAATCTTACCCTCCACATACTCTTGCGTTGCAATCAATGTCGGCTTCGGCAGTTTTTCGTAATAGCGGGAAATCTCAATCTGTTCCCGGTTTTCGAACACTTCTTCCAAATTATCATTGTAAGAGGCAAACTCAGCAAGCTTTTTGGAAAGGTCATTCTTGATTTCCACACTAATCTGGTTGGCACGTTTTCCGATAATCGCTACGCTTTCGTATACATTACCGGTATCCTCACACAACTCCATCATATCACGGGTCACCGTAGTAGTAGGAGCATTTGTCTTTCTGTAATCCATAAATTTATCTATTGTATTATTATATTATTGCTCTTCACTTCCTTCTCCCAGCATTTTCTGTGCTTCCTTAAAGATTCGGTCGACTTCCTTCATATACTTACTTTCGGGGAACTCATTTTTAAAGGCATAACATTCATCCACCGCTTCACGGTAACGTTCGGCTCTTCTATCTTCCACACTATACACAGCCAACTCATACTTGGCACGCAAGATAAGAATGGATAAATCTTCACGTAGGTTGGTATAGGGATAATCCTTCAAAGCATTCTGCGCAGTGATAACGCAAGCCTGATAGTTGTTGCCCAGATAATTACCCATATTATAATAAAGTTTTGCAGACAGATACTCCTTCATCACCAGCTTGTCCTGCAAGGCAAATATCATGTTCTGCGCTTCTTCTTTCTTGGAGCTTTGCGGGAAGTATTCCATAAACATCTGCAACTGCTGGATGGCGCTATACGTACCGGATTGGTCCAAACGCGGCTCCGGAGTATCCAAATATAGAGCTTTACCGGCATGGAAACGTGCCAGTTCAGTGAATGTGCCGCGGGGATAAACGTTGTAGTATTGAATGAAAGTCTGCGCAGCAGTCTGATAATCCTTTTGGTTATAGTAACTCATGCCCAGCATATAGAGGGATTCCTCCGCCTTATCAGTACCTTTGAGAATGGCAATCAATTCATTGAGCAAAGTAGCAGCACGGTTGTACTGGCCTTTTGCGAAGTAATTTTTTGCCGCTTCGTACTTGTATTCGTAATCTGTGCTTTTCAGCAATTTGTTGTATTCTCCACACGAGGAGAGCAGCAATGCTGCAAGCAGAGTTATTAGGATGTTCTTCTTCATTACTTTTGTTCAAATAATGCGCAAAGATAGAGGTTCGCATCGAATAAAGCAACGATACGAGCCTTAATTTTTCAAAAACCAGACGAACGGGCAGGAATTAGGGATGAATGGTGAAGGATTAGGGATTAGTGACTGTGCTATCAACTGCATAGTCCTCATCCCTAATCCTTCCTCCCTAATCCTTCGTTTTCACAGTTTATAGAGTTCGCTTGCCGCCAGCAAATCGACCTTTTTTTCTGTCAATACACGGATACAGTTATCCATGTCGTTGGGACGGATGATGACATTGGCCGTTTCACCATTGGCAAAGGAATACATGTACTCGATGAACACGCCTTCATCGGAGAGGAAACGGAGCACTTTCGCCAATGAGCCGGGGATATTGGGACAACTGATGCCTACCACATCCGTTACGTTCACAGCGAAGTGATTATTTTTCAAAGCCTTATATGCTTTATCCGGTTCGGAAACAATGCCACGAAGGATACCGAAATCGGCATTCTCTGCAATACATAGAGCAGAAAGGTTGACACCTTCTTTTGCAAGAACTTCAGTCACCTCTGTGAGGCGGCCGGACTTGTTCTCCAGAAAAATGGAAAGTTGTTTTGCTACCATAGGTTCATTTACTATTTGACAATTTACAATTTACAATTTGGCAATTACAATTTGCGGTTGTCGATGACGCGCTTGGCTTTGCCTACGCTGCGCTCAATACTGCGTGGTTCTACCAGACGAACATCTACACCGAGACCGAGTACGCTCTGCAGGCGGGCTACGAGCTTCTTCTTCAAAGCCAGCATCTTGTTGATTTCGTCGGAATAGTATTCAGGACGAACCTCAACCTGCAACTCCATGGTATCGGTATTGTTCTTGCGGTCTACCAGCAAGAGGTAGTGAGGCTCGAACTCCGGCATTTCGAGGATGACGGACTCTATCTGAGTGGGGAACACGTTGACACCACGGATAATCAGCATGTCATCGCTACGTCCCAAGATGCGGTCCATACGAACCAGTGTACGTCCGCAGGAGCACTTATCGTAGTGCAGGGCGGTGAGGTCCTTGGTACGGTAGCGCAACAGCGGCATCCCCTCTTTGGTAAGGTGAGTGAACACCAATTCGCCGGTCTGACCAGGAGCAACCGGCTCGAGGGTCTTCGGGTCTACAATCTCGGGGAAGTAATGGTCTTCATTGAGGTGGGTACCGTGCTGGCACTCGCATTCGTAACCTACACCGGGACCGGCAATCTCACTAAGCCCATAAATATCAAATGCCTTGATACCCAGCTTGGTTTCAATATCCCGACGCATACTTTCGGTCCATGGCTCGGCGCCGAAGGCTCCCACTTTCAACTTAAACTCTTCACGGGGAAGACCGGAGTCTTTGATGGCATCTGCCAGATAGAGGGCGTATGAGGGCGTGCAGCAAAGTACGGTAGAACCGAAATCATGCATCAGTGTAATCTGCTTCTCCGTATTGCCGCTGGACATCGGGATGACGGAAGCGCCGATATTCTCGGCACCGGCATGCGCACCCAGTCCGCCGGTAAAAAGTCCGTAACCGTAGGACACCTGGAAAATATCCGAGCTACCGGCACCATAGGCGGTAAAGGCCCGTGAAAGGCATTCGGACCATGCTGAAAGGTCTTTTCGGGTATAGCCTACCACAGTGGGTTTTCCGGTTGTGCCGGAAGAGGCATGAATACGCACAATCTGGCTCATAGGTACGGCACAGAGGCCGAAGGGATAATTGTCCCGCAAGTCGTACTTGGTAGTAAAAGGCAGTTTTACAATATCATCTATACTGTTTATGTCATCGGGAGTAACTCCCAGTTCCTGCATTTTCTTACGATAAAAAGGAGTGTCATGATACACACGCTCCACAGTCTTTTTGAGACGAATGCTCTGGATTTTACGAAGGCTTTCGCGATCCATGCATTCGATGCTTTCATTCCAAATCATGTTCTTCGTTGTATTACAATTATTAATGGTTGTTATCAATATAGCTGCAAAGTAAACAAAAAAATTTTGTTTATCTCAAAGATTTTACCGAATATTGCCACTCCTAAGAAGAGAAAATGAACAAATTCGAACTGACATCCGCTTACCAGCCCACCGGTGACCAGCCGGAGGCCATCGCACAGCTGACCGAGGGCGTGCGCGAGGGACTTCCCGCACAGACACTGCTCGGTGTCACCGGGTCCGGAAAGACATTCACCATAGCCAACGTCATCGCCAACATCAACAAGCCAACGCTGATATTGAGCCACAACAAGACGCTGGCTGCCCAGTTGTACAGCGAGTTCAAGGGATTCTTCCCGAACAATGCCGTGGAATACTATGTGTCCTACTACGACTACTATCAGCCCGAAGCCTACCTGCCATCATCGGACACCTATATAGAAAAAGACCTCGCCATCAACGACGAGATAGACAAGTTGCGCCTTGCCGCCACCTCTGCCCTGCTTTCGGGCAGGAAAGATGTAGTGGTGGTATCCTCCGTTTCGTGCATATACGGCATGGGGAATCCGGCGGACTTCTACAACAACGTCATCGAAGTACAGCAAGGCAAGAATTTCAGTCGCAATGTCTTCCTGCGATGCCTGGTGGACAGTCTTTACGTACGCAACGACATTGACCTGAACCGCGGCAATTTCCGCGTGAAAGGCGATACGGTGGACATTTATCTGGCTTACGCCGACAACCTGCTGCGCGTCACCTTTTGGGGAGACGAGGTGGACAGCATTGAAGAGGTAGACCCTCTGAGCGGCGTAACTGTTGCCAAGTTCGACGCTTATAAGATTTATCCCGCCAACCTCTTCATGACCACCAAAGAAGCCACGTTGCGTGCCATCCACGAAATAGAGGACGACCTTCACAAGCAGGTGCAATGGTTTGAAAACGAAGGTCGCCCATTCGAAGCCAAACGCTTGCAGGAACGGGTGACCTACGATATGGAAATGATACGCGAATTGGGACATTGCTCCGGCATTGAGAATTATTCGCGCTACTTTGACGGGCGTGCTGCCGGTACCCGCCCCTACTGCCTGCTGGACTTCTTTCCCGAAGATTTCCTGATAGTCATTGACGAAAGCCACGTCAGCGTCCCGCAGATACGTGCCATGTACGGAGGTGACCGCGCCCGCAAGATAAACCTGGTGGAGTACGGATTCCGGCTGCCGGCAGCCATGGACAACCGCCCGCTGAAATTCGATGAATTCGAAGAGATGGCCAAACAAGTGATTTACGTCAGCGCCACACCGGCAGATTACGAACTGATGAAATCCGAAGGCATCGTAGTAGAGCAGGTCATCCGTCCGACCGGGCTCTTGGACCCTATCATCCAGGTACGTCCCAGCCACAACCAGATAGACGACCTGATGGAAGAGATACAGCTGCGCATCGAGAAGAACGAGCGAACTCTCGTCACCACCCTCACCAAACGAATGGCTGAAGAACTGACGGAATATCTGCTGAACAACAACGTGAAGTGTAATTATATCCACAGCGACGTAGACACTTTGGAACGTGTGAAAATTATGGGTGACTTGCGCGAGGGCGTTTACGATGTACTTGTCGGTGTCAACCTGCTGCGTGAAGGACTCGACCTGCCTGAAGTCTCTCTCGTTGCCATTCTCGATGCAGACAAGGAAGGTTTCCTTCGTTCCCACCGCTCACTGACACAGACTGCCGGACGTGCCGCCCGTAACGTGAACGGTATGGTCATCATGTATGCCGACAAAATAACGGACAGCATGCAACTGACCATCGACGAGACCAACCGCCGTCGCGAGAAGCAGTTGAAGTACAACGAAGAGCACGGCATCACGCCACAGCAAATCAAGAAAGCAAAGAACCTCAATGTGTTTGCCACCAACGAGGCTTCCGGCGAAGCCGTCCTCAGCAGCGAGAAGTTCACTTCCAGCACTCCCCGCCCCTATGTGGAACAAGAAAGTACATCTACGATGGCTGCCGACCCTATAGTACAGTACATGAGCCGCAAGCAACTGGAAAAGAGTATTGAACGTACCAAGAAGCTTATGCAGGAGGCTGCCAAGAAACTCGATTTTATCGAAGCCGCACAGTATCGGGACGAGGTGCTGAAGATGGAGGAATTGCTGAAAGAAAAAGACGAGTAAGGGATTTCACCTCTTTTTCTCAAACTATACTCCCCTCCTTTTGTTATTCTATGAAACAGAGTATTAATTCATAAAGACAAAAGCGAGATGAATAAACCAATAAAGACAATAGCTGTTGCACTGGCTGCCATAGCCTCCATGAGTGTGCAACAAACAGAAGCGTGTACCCGAGCCACCTACATCGGTCCTGACAATACAGTCATTACAGGACGTACGATGGACTGGAAAGAAGACCTTATGAGTAACATCTATGTATTCCCAAGAGGCATGCAAAGGGCAGGCTACAACAAAGGGAATACAGTGAACTGGACTTCCAAGTACGGTAGCGTCATTGCCGCCGGTTATGACATAGGTACCTGCGACGGTATGAACGAGAAAGGTCTGGTTGCCAGCCTGCTCTTCCTTCCGGAGTCCGTTTACCACCGCCCGGGAGACAACCGCCCGATTATGGGCATCAGTATCTGGACGCAATACGTACTCGACAATTTTGCAACCGTACGCGAAGCTGTGGATGAACTGAAAAAAGAATCCTTCCGCATTGATGCACCAGACCTGCCCAACGGAGCCGCTTCCACCCTGCATCTGGCCATCACAGATGAAACCGGAAACACGGCTATCCTGGAATACATAGACGGAAACCTTGAGATACATGAAGGCAAGCAGTATCAAGTAATGACCAACTCTCCCAAATATGAACTCCAGCTGGCTATCAACGACTATTGGAAAGAGGTAGGCGGACTGAATATGTTGCCGGGAACCAACCGCTCCAGTGACCGCTTTGTACGCGCATCGTTCTACATCAATGCCATTCCGCAAACAGCGGATGCAAAGATTGCTGTACCCAGTGTATTGAGCGTAATGCGCAATGTTTCTGTACCGTTCGGTATCACCACACCGGACAAGCCCCATATCTCCTCCACCCGTTGGCGTTCTGTATCCGACCAGAAGAACAAAGTATATTATTTTGAGTCCACACTGACCCCTAACTTGTTCTGGCTCGACTTGAAGAAAATCGATTTTAGCCCGAATGCAGGAATCAAGAAACTCTCACTGACAAACGGAGAAATCTATGCCGGAGATGCCATAAAGGATTTGAAAGACAGCAAAGGATTTGTATTTCTTTTCCAGACGCCGGTAATGTAGCACAGCCCCTACACATAGCCCCTCAATAATGGATGCTTCCCACTTCTTTCTATAAGAGAAAGCAGGGAAGCATTTATTTTTCTCATTATTTTTGTGTACGTTTGCAGATACATACTCAATGCAGCAATTTACATGGAATTATTAGTATACAAAGCCTCTGCCGGCTCAGGCAAGACCTTTACGCTGGCTGTGGAATACATCAAGCATTTGATAATCAATCCACGCGCCTACCGGCAGATACTTGCCGTAACCTTCACCAACAAGGCTACGGCAGAGATGAAGGAGCGCATACTGACACAGCTTTACGGTATCTGGAAGGGAGCACCTTCTTCCGAAGCATACTTGGAGAGAATTAAAAATTATAAATTAAAAATTAAAGAAGAAGGCGGGGACAGATTGACGGACGGGGAGATTCGTCAACGGGCCGGCATGGCACTGCAATACATGCTGCATGACTACAGCCGTTTCCGCGTGGAAACCATCGACTCCTTTTTTCAATCTGTGATGCGCAACCTTGCCCGCGAACTGGAACTGAGTCCTAACCTGAACATAGAGCTGAACAACAGTGAAGTGCTGAGTGATGCCGTAGACAGCCTCATCGAGAAGCTTACCCCCACTTCTCCCGTGCTGGCATGGCTCCTGGACTACATCGACGAGCGCATCCGCGACGACAAACGCTGGAACGTATCGAATGAGGTGAAAAGTTTCGGACGAAACATCTTCGATGAAAGCTACATAGAACGCGGCGAAAAACTACGGCAATGCCTTCGTACTCCGAACACGTTGAAACTCTACCGGGATGTGCTGCGCGATATGGAAACCGAGGCTCTGGAACAGATGAAAAGTTTCTACGACCAGTTTGAAGGCGAACTGGAAGGGCATGCCCTCACTCCCGAAGACTTGAAAGGAGGTGCCCGAGGCATCGGCAGTTACTTCCGCAAACTGCGCGACGGCAGACTGTCTGACAAAGATGTGCTGAACGCCACCCTGCAAAACAGCCTGGCAGATGCAAAAAACTGGGCAACGAAAACATCCTCACGGAAGGACGACATCATCTGTCTGGCAAAAACCAGCCTGATACCTCTACTGCAGGAAGCCGAAAGAATGCGTCCGCAACGCAACCGCACCCTGAACAGTTGCCGTCTCTCGCTCCAGCATCTCAACAAACTACAACTCCTCAACCATATTGACGAAGAGGTACGTACACTGAACCGAGAACATAACCGCTTTCTACTTTCGGACACCAACGCCCTGCTGCACAAATTGGTGCGCGAGGGTGACTCTTCGTTCGTCTTCGAGAAAATCGGCGCCAACATACGCAACGTCATGATTGACGAATTCCAGGACACCAGCCGCATGCAATGGGACAACTTCCGTCTGCTGTTGCTCGAAGGACTTTCGCAAGGAGCCGACAGTCTGATTGTGGGAGATGTGAAGCAGTCCATCTACCGCTGGCGGAACGGGGACTGGGGAATACTGAACAGCTTGGGAAATAAAGAATTAAACTTAAACTCCTTCCCCGTCCGTGTGGAAACCCTAAAAACAAACCGGCGTAGCGAAACCAACATTATCCGTTTCAACAACCAGGTATTTACCGCTGCCATAGACTACCTCAATGCATTACACCTGAACGAACTGAAAGAGGATTGCCTACCCCTGAAACGCGCTTATGCCGACGTAGTGCAGGAATCGCCCAAGAGCACGGAGTACGGCTACGTAAAAGCCACCTTCCTGGAACCGGACGATGAACACAACTATACAGAGCAGACCCTTCTCGCTTTAGGAGAAGAGGTGCAACGGCTGCTGGAAGAGGGCGTAACACTGAATGATATCACCATCCTTGTCCGCAAGAACAAGAATATCCCGCCGATAGCCGACTATTTTGACAAAGAACTGCATCTTTCTGTCGTGTCCGACGAAGCTTTCCGTCTGGATGCCTCCCTTGCCATCTGCATGCTGATGGATGCCCTGCGCTGCCTATCGAATCCGGAGAACAAGATTGCGGAGGCTGCGCTGATGAAGAATTACAAATTACAAATGACAAATGACGAGCAGTCGGGATTCATCATAGCCACTCCCCTGCCCGAAACCTTTACCTCCCGACGGGAAACGCTGCGCTTGATGCCTTTGTATGAGTTACTGGAAGAACTGTTCAGCATCTTCGGCATGAGCCGCATTGAAAAGCAGGATGCCTACCTCTTCTCCTTCTTCGATGCTGTGACGGAGTATCTGCAAAGCAATTCTTCCGAACTGGCCAGCTTCATCCGCTACTGGGACGAAACCCTTTGCAGCAAAACCATCCCCAGCGGTGAGATGGACGGCATACGCATCCTCTCCATCCACAAGTCCAAAGGACTGGAATTCCATACCGTACTGATTCCCTTCTGCGACTGGAAGCTGGAGAACGAAACCAACAACCAGCTGGTGTGGTGCGCCCCACCGGAAGAGCCTTATAATGCCATCAGCTTAGTACCGGTGAACTATTCCACCACCATGGCGGAATCCATATATCGGCAGGACTATCTGCACGAACGTCTTCAGCTGTGGGTAGACAATCTGAATCTGCTGTACGTGGCCTTTACCCGTGCCGGCAAGAACCTCATCCTCTGGAGCCGGAAGGAACAGAAGGGAACCATATCCGAACTCCTTGCCAACACCCTGCCCCACATAGCCAAAGACGGAGCAGGCAGTTGGGACGAAGAGGCTTCCATATATGAGAACGGCAAGATTTGCCCTTCCCCCGTCCCCGTCTCACAGCATGACGCAGACAACCCTGCTAACGACGAAGCTAAACCTCTATACTACGAACAGAAACCTCTATACTGCGAACGTAAACCTGAGGTTTACGAACAGCAACCAGTCAACAGACTTTCGCAAAAGCCGGTCAAACTGCCCGTCCACATGGAGAGCATGCTCCACGACATCGAGTTCCGGCAATCCAACCGTTCGGCAGACTTCATAGCAGGAGTGGACGAAGCAGAGTCCAGCCAGCGCTTCATCAACCGGGGACGTTTGCTGCATACCCTATTCTCTGCCATCGAAACGGAAAAAGACATTGACAATGCCATCAGCCAGCTCGTCTTTGAAGGTGTGATTGGACGGAGTGAGACGGAAGAAGAAATACGCAATCTCACCCAACGCGCTTTCTCCCTGCCTCAAGTCAAGGACTGGTATTCAGGAACGTGGCAGCTATTCAATGAATGCGACATCATCTGGCAGGAAAACGGTGAACTGCGGACACGCCGCCCGGACCGCGTGATGATGCGTGGCGAAGAAATCGTAGTGGTGGACTTCAAGTTCGGAAAGCCAAACAAGAAGTACAACAAGCAGGTGCAGGGATACATGCAACTGCTGGTCCGCATGGGGTATGTCGCAGAAAATATACGGGGTTACTTGTGGTATGTAGAGGAGAACAACATAGAACCGGTATAACTCACTCCCCATCCACTATTAATTATCAATTATCAACTAAATCATGGAAACATTCCTCCAACTGGTCGCCCGCGACCTTTACGCCAAAATAGGAAACGACCTCTCGCGCACCGCCATCGTTTTCCCCAACAAACGTGCCAGTCTGTTCTTCAACGAATATCTGGCAACTGAAACGGACCGCCCTTTGTGGTCGCCTGCCTACGTCAGCATCAGCGAACTGTTCCGGCAACTCTCTCCATTGAAGTCCGGTGACCCTATCCGTCTGGTATGCGAATTGTATAAGGTATTCCGCGAAGAGACCCGCAGCGAAGAAACTCTGGATGACTTCTACTTCTGGGGAGAACTGCTCATCAGCGATTTCGATGACGTAGACAAAAACCTTGTAGATGCCGACAAACTCTTCAGCAACCTGCAAGAACTGAAGAACATTATGGACAATTACGACTTCCTCGACCAAGAACAAGAAGAAGCCATCCGCCAGTTCTTCCAGAACTTTTCCATAGAAAAGCGCACGGAGCTGAAAGCCAAATTCATCTCCCTCTGGGATAAACTGGGCGACATCTACCGCCACTACCGCCGCAATCTTACAGAACTGGGCATCGCCTACGAAGGCATGATGTACCGCAATGTCATGGAGCAACTCGACACCGACCGACTGCGCTACGACCGCTATGTATTTGTCGGCTTCAACGTGCTAAATAGAGTAGAAACCCGTTTCTTCCAGCTCTTGCAGGATGCCGGGAAAGCAATGTTCTATTGGGATTACGACGTGTTCTACACCCGTCTTCCCCTTGAGCAAAAGCCGCCCTATACCCACGAAGCAGGCGAATTCATCCTCCGCAACCTAAAGCTGTTTCCCAACCAACTGCCCGAAACTTCTTTTGATGTACTGCGGAAACCCAAGAACGTACGCTTTATCTCCGCTTCTACCGAAAATGCACAAGCCCGCTACTTGCCGCAATGGATTAGGGGGAATGAAGAATTAAGAACCCCTTCTTCATTCAAAGACACTGCCGTTGTCCTTTGCAACGAATCCCTACTGCTTCCCGTCCTCCACTCCATTCCGGCAGAGGTAAAGAACGTCAACATCACAATGGGATTTCCCCTTGCCCAAACTCCGGTGTACAGTTTTATCAACGCCCTTGTAGAGCTACAGACTACCGGCTACCATGCAGGTACCGGACGATACATCTACGAAACCGTAATCACGCTGCTGAAACACCCTTACACCCGGCAACTTTCCCCCAATGCCGAAACACTGGAAAAACAGCTTACCCGGGACAACCGCTTCTATCCCCTTCCCTCGGAGCTGAAGCAGGACGCATTCCTTGAACAAGTCTTTACACCACAGAACGGCATCGCCGCCCTATGCAGCTACCTCACCGAACTGCTTCGCGAAGTGGCCGTCCTCTACCGCCAGGAAAAAGACGTGGAAGACATCTTCAACCAGCTGTACCGCGAGTCTCTGTTCAAAAGCTACACCCTCGTCAACCGCCTGCTCAGCCTGATAGAGACCGGCGAATTGAGTGGTGTGCGCACAGACACGCTGAAGCGACTGCTGAACCGCTTGCTTACCTCTGCCAACATTCCCTTCCACGGAGAACCCGCCATCGGCATGCAAGTAATGGGGGTGCTGGA
This sequence comes from Bacteroides sp. AM07-18, assembly GCF_003602695.1. NCBI lineage: Bacteria > Pseudomonadati > Bacteroidota > Bacteroidia > Bacteroidales > Bacteroidaceae > Bacteroides > Bacteroides sp. AM07-18. The sequence goes on along the minus strand of NZ_QTLM01000001.1, from coordinate 184,711 downwards.
AACGCGTAACCTCGATTTCCGTAACCTCATCATGCTCTCCCTCAACGAAGGGCAATTGCCCAAAGCCGGAGGCGACTCCTCCTTCATTCCCTACAACCTGAGGAAGGCCTTCGGCATGACCACCATAGAACACAAGAATGCCGTCTATGCCTACTACTTCTACCGCCTCATCCAACGGGCAGAAAACGTCACCTTATTATATAACATCTCTTCGGACGGACTGAACCGCGGGGAGATGTCCCGCTTCATGCTGCAATTCCTGGTAGAGTCGCCGCACAACATCTCCCTTGAGTACCTTGAAGCCGGACAATCTCCACAACAAGCCCTGGAAATTGAGATTCACAAGACACCGGAGATGTTGCAACAGATGTTCGACGCCTACGACATCCACCGACGTCCCAAAGCGTTCTTCTCCCCCTCTGCCCTCAATGCCTATCTGGACTGCCGGCTGAAATTCTACTACCGATACGTAGCCGGCCTGAAGGCTCTCGATGAAGTAAGCGCCGAAATAGACTCCACCCTCTTCGGCACCATCTTCCACCGTTCTGCCGAACTGGTGTACAACGAACTGACAACCAACGGACGGGAAATACGTAAAGAAGACCTGGAACAGTTACTGAAAGACGATGTCCGCCTGCAAGCCTATGTGGACAATGCTTTTAAAGAAAAGTTCTTCCATGTGCCCCTTACGGAGCAACCGGAATATAACGGTACGCAGCTTATCCATTCCAAAGTCATTGCCTCTTACCTGCGCCAGCTTCTGCGCAATGACCTGCAATATGCCCCGTTCCGTATGGAGGGTATGGAACAGGACGTCAGAGAAATGATGGAAATAGATACTCCGCAAGGAAAGCTTGCCTTACAGATAGGCGGTACCATCGACCGCCTGGACAGCAAAGGAGACACGCTACGTATCGTGGACTACAAGACAGGCGGTACTCCCAAGACTCCTGAAAATATAGAACAACTGTTTACTCCCGCCGACAACCGTCCCAACTATATTTTCCAGACGTTTCTGTACGCCGCCATCCTCTGCCGCAAGCAATCGCTGAAGGTAGCCCCTTCCCTACTTTACATCCACCGGGCAGCTTCCGAAAGCTACTCCCCGGTCATCGAAATGGGAGCGCCGCGACAACCCAAGGTACCGGTCAACAACTTCGCTTTCTTCGAAGACGAGTTTCGCGAACGGCTGCACGGACTCCTGCAGGAGATATTCAGCCAAGAAGAAACATTCAGCCAAACAGAGGATACCCGGAAATGTGAATATTGCGATTTCCGCAGTCTGTGTAAGAGATAAAAAAACAGACCATCCGTTCATAAGAAACAGATGGTCTGCACGACCGTAACAGACGGTCTATTTGAGTCTGACGGATGGTCTGTTTTACTTCAACGGACCATCCGTTCTATTTTCTTCGTTATCACTTCTTCACCGGAATAGAGAAGCTGAATATGGAGCCTTCGCCTTCCTTGGAAGTAAACCACAGTTTACCGCCATTCTTCACGACAAAATCCTTGCATAGCAACAAGCCCAGTCCCGAGCCTTCTTCGTTGTTCGTGCCGAACGTGCTGAAATGCGTATCAGTATGCAACAACTTCTTCTGCCCCTCCTCGCTGATGCCACAGCCATGATCTTGAACACTGACAACTGCCATACCATCTACTTCCTCCATCTTCACCAGTACCTCTGAATTCTCCTTACTGAACTTAATGGCATTACTCAACAAGTTACGGACCACTGTCTTCAGCATGTCAATATCAGCGTTGACCATCATTTTTTCCGGTTTCATCTCGCGGATTCTTATCTTCTTCAGGCTTGCCACCATACTGAAAATCTCAATGACACCGTCTGTCACTTCGACGAGGTCCACATCCTGATAAACCACGTTCAACTTACCGATTTGACTCTTTGTCCATTTCAGCAGGTTATCCAGCAATGAAAACACATCCTCCGTAGTCTGATTAGCCATCGTCAGAAGCTCGTACATTTCGGCGCCAATTTTCTCAGATGGCAAGTTCAATATCAGCATATTCAGCACCATTTTGATGGATCCCATCGGAGAACGTAAGTCATGGGCAATCACCGAATAAAGCTTGTCACGCCCGGCAATAGTACGTTGCAGTTCTTCCGTCTTACTCAAAATCAACCGTTTGGCAGCTACCAAAGATATTTGGTGGGTAACACGGATAATCAATTCCTCCTTATTGAAAGGCTTAGAGATGAAGTCATTCGCGCCAACCTGAAACCCCTTCACAATATCTGCCGTACTATTCAGTGCGGTCAGAAAGATGATTGGAATATCAGCTGTATTCGGATTTGACTTTAAATGTTGAGCTACTTCAAAACCACTCATGTCCGGCATCATTACGTCAAGCAAAACCAAATCAGGATTTTCCTTTTCCACCTGTTCCAACGCTTGCCGCCCGTTACTTGCAGTAGCAATCGCGAATTTCTCATTTGTCAAAAGCACTTTCAACAATAAAACGTTTGACATCACATCGTCAACGATGAGAATCTTGTATTCGGAAGGATTTATTTCCATGTTCATCTTTCTATATTGTTTTTCCCGTTATCAAAATTACTATTTAGTTAGGAACGATATTCCTTAAAATACTCTATTATATACTGTAAACCCTCTTCCAGCTCTATAGTCGGTTCCCAGCCCAACTTTTCCTTTGCCAGAGTGATGTCCGGCTGACGCTGTTTGGGATCATCATGAGGCAGTGGCTTGAAAATCAGTTTCGACTTGGAATTCGTCAGCCTAATGACCTTTTCCGCCAGTTCCAATATGGAGAATTCATTCGGATTTCCCAAGTTTACCGGACCGATAAAATCGTCCTCCGTGTTCATCATCCGCACCATACCTTCTATACAGTCATCTACATATTGGAAACTTCGCGTCTGATTACCCGAACCGTATATTGTAATATCCTGGTTCTGCAATGCTTGAACCACGAAATTGGAAACCACCCGTCCGTCATTCGGCAGCATCCGAGGACCGTACGTATTGAATATACGGATAATCTTGATCCGCACTCCATTCTGGCGGTGATAGTCCATAAACAATGTCTCGGCACAACGCTTCCCTTCATCATAACAAGAACGGAGGCCAATTGGATTTACATTTCCCCAATAACTTTCCACTTGGGGATGAATAACGGGGTCACCGTACACTTCGCTGGTAGAAGCCTGCAATATCTTGGCATTCGTCTTTTTGGCCAGTCCCAGCATATTGATGGCGCCCAATACAGAAGTCTTGATGGTTTTAATGGCATCATATTGGTAGTGGATGGGAGAAGCAGGACAAGCCAGATTATAGATTTCGTCCACATCTGCCTCATAAGGGGTTTCCACATCATGCAGTACAAATTCAAAGCGGGGATTGCTCTTCAGATGAGTGATATTTCCTTCCGAACCGGTGAAAAGATTATCCAGACAAATCACCTGATGCCCGTCGTTTATCAATCGGGTACAAAGATGAGAACCTATAAAACCAGCACCGCCACTAACCAAAATTTTCTTCATGTAATGTTTTTTATAGTGCCTTAAAGCACATAGGACCTATTCTGTTTGTTTTGATGCTGACAAATGTAGGCGATTTGACTAAATTATGCAAGTTTGCAACGAAATATTTCACTTGTTAATGAATATAAAGAGGCAGATTAAAAAATCCACCCCTGAAATATTCATTTATTTATCCGCCACATACTCTTCTTTCTTATCCGGAATGCTGAAGTTCTTGTTCGCAAACAAGTCTGCCAGACCCGAAATTTGCTTTAAACGCAACACTTCGTCGCGATCCATTCCGATATTCTTCATTATCCATTCATCAGACATACCGGCTCTGTCCAATTCCGCAACAATATGGCACATCAACTCGATATTATGCGTACCACGGGCACGATTATGACGGATAGTGGACGCCATACGGTTGGAAAGTTCCTTGTCAATCACGACCACGGGAAGCAACCCGTTTTCGCGCTGATAAATTCTTTTGGATGTCTTCAACACCTGATAACGGTGGTAACCGTCCACCAGGATGTAGTTATCCTCTTCCTCATCATAGTAACAGACACAAGGCATGGTGAAACCATCTTCCCAGATGGAAAGCTCCAGAAGCTTCATTTCGGGCGGTGCCACTACATTCGGATTGTAATCGTTTGCTTGTATTTTCTCTATTGGAATTGCCTTTACATTATATACCGGACTTTTATCTACGCTCATAACATCATATTTTTGAATTGTTCCATTATCTTGTCTCTTTTGTATGCCTCTTCCTTGTTCAAGGCAAAACCCATGTACTTGCAGGCATGGTCATTCTTCAGGATGCATATGCACATCCGCTTATAAGTGGGAATTTCCCGGAATTCCGCGATGTCAATATCATCCAGATAATCCATGCGCACCGGCTTCTTGTTTGTCTTGTAATTCGTGGTATTTATCACTTCAATGGACACTCCTGCATCCCTCAGCTTCTGGATGGTCTCGTCAGCCAGACAGCCCCCTTTTGTACGCCAGAATTCAATGCTGACGGTAAGCTTTTTCAAGTAGTTCCTCCGGGTCTCTTCCGGCAAGGTGGAAAGCAGGAACTGCATAAAGCCTTTCCACGTATACCCTTCGGGCAGTCGGACCGTCTGCCACCCCATAGCACGCGTCCCTCCGTAAATACCGGTAAAGTTCACCCCGTTGACCCGCCCTATCATTCTTCCCCAAGTATTCGGGTCGATGACACGATACAGCTTCAGGCTCTCTTGTGCCTCACAAAGAAAAGGGCTTGCCACACGCTGGCGTTCGATATTGACTCCGGCTTTATAATATAGGTCATACAAATGGTTATAGTCAAAGCCGAATTTGCCATTGGCCGTCCAGATATCCGTCGTCTTCCAATCATAAATGGGATAAGCATTGAAAATGTCATTGCCTATCTTCGAGGTCCAGCGGTAATTGTGGTACATCTGATACTTCCGGTTCAGATGGATGCTGCGCCAGCGGTTAAAACTCTCTTGCGTACGGATGCCTATGAGAAAGCAGGCACGCACTCCATCCTTCTTCTCATGCAGCCATTTGGCAAAGTGCATCTGGAACTCATAATCCCACATTTCGGGAGTGTAGAAAGGAAACGTCTCTTTAGTGAGGCAGCCTTTCGGCATCTTCCTTACCCAAATGTCCTCCAAATCCTCCTGCCACGGACGCCAGTAACTCTGGTACATCGACGTACAAGTCGTTACACGGAAAGGCACACAAACACGATACACCTCCAATATATCCTTATTTGCCTCCAATACCCGGTCCACATAATCAATGGTCATGCTGTACTGTATCTCATAGTCCATATGGAATACACACAGTTTACGGTTCAGCCGGTTCCGGCGGATATAGTCTATGCACAAATTCAGCAACACTCCACTATCTTTTCCTCCCGAAAAAGAGACGCATATCGTGTCAAATTCCCTAAAAATCACATCAAGACGTTCTTGCGCCAGTTCATACACATTTTTGGGTGCAGCCATAATTATCAGTTTTTCTTCATTTTCACATAACGGGTCCATACCTTGTCTTCCAAAAAGCCCAGCTCGCTGAAGACATCCCTATCTTCAACAAAGCTAACAGCCGTCAGACTACTCTCCTCGCCCTGCTTCTCAAGTACCTTTTCCAGAAGCAATTTTAGCGTGTCAACATTCCTTTCCTTAATATAATAGTTGTTGATGACACATTCATACTTCTTGTGCTCCACCGGCACAAAACCTACAACATGTTTATTATCCAGAGCAACAAACCACTCGTACTCTTCCGATGTCCGGAAAGGGTAATTGTAGTTCTGTTTCAGCACTTCCGGGCTCATAACCAAAGGGGCTACAAGCTCGTACAGCTTTTTATCCGTACCATGTAATTGCACTATCTGTATCATATCTACATTTATATTATTTGTAATTACGTGTTAAAGATAAAGCTTATTTACGACGGAATATTCTCCTTTTAAATAGATTTAAGAATATAGCCCTGCAATATAAAATATTAATAAATAAATATTATCCCCCTAATTTGTATATGTTGATTAATTTGGGTTTCTTTGCAAAAGAAAGTCACCCGAAGAGAAATAATGAAATATTTACTGCTTTTTATGACCTTTGCCAAGATAGGAATGTTCACTATCGGTGGCGGATACGCTATGATACCTCTCATTGAACGGGAAATCGTAAAAAAGAGATGGATGAGTAAAGAAGATTTCATGGAAATGTTTGCGTTGACCCAGTCACTTCCCGGTGTTTTTGCTGTCAATATATCCATATTCGTCGGCTACAAGCTGCATAAAGTAAAAGGTAGCCTGGTGTGTGCACTTGCCACAATCCTCCCCTCTTTTGTCATCATGATGCTGATAGCCATGTTCTTCGCTCATTTTCAGGACAACCAGGTGATGATACGCATCTTTAACGGTATCCGTCCGGCAGTAGTCGCACTGATTGTGATACCCTGCATTTCGGCTGCACGGGCACTGAAGCTGAAGTATTGGCAACTGGTGCTTCCAGCCATCGCCACCATACTCATCTGGCAATTCGGGCTATCCCCCGTATACATTGTCCTTGCAGGAATTGCAGGAGGAATGCTCTATACATTATGGTTAAAAGATAAACTGAGAAAATTACAGATATGATTTATTGGCAGCTGATATTGGTATATCTAAAAATCGGAATGTTCGGTTTCGGAGGCGGTTACGCCATGTTGTCCCTCATCCAATATGAGGTGGTGGACCACCATCACTGGCTCACCCTACAACAATTCACGGACGTAGTGGCCATCTCGCAGATGACGCCTGGTCCGATAGGCATCAACAGTGCCACCTATGTGGGCTATGCAGTTACTCAAAGCGTGTGGGGAGCTGTCGTGACCACCATTGCAGTATGTCTTCCCTCGTTCATCCTGGTATTGCTCATCTCTTACTTCTTCGTGAAATGCAAGGACAACAAATACATCAAGGCGGCAATGTCGGGACTGCTGCCCATGTCCGTATCATTGATAGCTGCTGCTGCCCTATTGCTGATGAACAAGGAAAATTTCATAGATTACAAAAGCATACTTATCTTTGCAGCCGCTTTCGGCGTGACGTGGAAGTGGAACCTCCACCCTATCTTACTGATAATCCTTGCCGGAGTCGCAGGCTTCCTTCTATATTGAAGAAGCGGTAGAGACGGACACCATCTTGCGGGCATATGCCCACACCACGCAATAGGCAACCAGCGGTACGATGAACGCCCACACCATCGTCGTATGGTCTGCCACCAGTCCCATCAACAGCGGACCTACCACGCCTCCCACGGGAGACATCATCAGGAAAGAGGAAGCCCTCTTGGTATGGTTGCCCAGCCCGCGCAAGGAAAGTGCAAAAATCGTGGGAAACATAATAGCCTCAAATGCATATCCGCACAACAGAGCTGCAAGCGACACCATTCCTACATCCAGCAACACCAACAAGGTAGTCATCACAGTGCCCGTAGCACACACCAACAACATTTTCTCGGCACGCACACGTCCCATAATCCAGCTACCGGCAAAACGTCCCAACATAAATAATCCCAGTCCACCGAAAGAAAGCACTACGGAAGCTTCGCGGGCATTCATCCAATTCTGCTCCACCACGTAGTTGATGAAGAAGCTGTTGATGGAAATCTCGCCGACCTCATAGGCAAACAAGGCTATCAGCCCGAAAATGAAAAGCCGGTGTGACCACAATCCGACCTTATTACCAGCTTCGTCCACCTCCACACTATGTTCAATCTCGGGCAACTTGATTCTTGAAAAGACCAGCGCTACCAGCAACACAATTACCCCCATGCAGATATAGGGCAATGCGACATTACCCGAGCCCGTCTGCCCATCCTTCGAGAAGAGTAGCAGTCCAGCCAGTACCGGTGCACAGATACATCCCAGACCATTGAAGGATTGTGCGAAATTCAGTCGGCTGGCAGCAGTTTCCTTTGCGCCCAATTCTGTGGCATAAGGATTGGCGGCAGTTTCAAGAAACGTCAGTCCGCAACCTATCACGAACAATGCAAACAAGAAAAGATTAAAAGACAGATAATGCTGCCCGGGGATAAAGAGCAGCGAACCGATGCCGTAGAGCAACAGACCGAATACCACACCCCGGCGATATCCGAAGCGACTGATGAAAAGTCCTGCAGGAATGGCCATGATGAAGTATCCCATATACATCGTCATCTGTATAAAGGCCGAATGTGTCTTCGTAATATCCAGTATCTCTTGAAAGTGCTTGTTCAGTACATTCAGAATGGCATGGGCAAATCCCCACAAAAAGAAAAGAGAGGTAATCAAAATGAAGGGCACAAGGTATTGTCCGCCCACCAATGGTATTCGTTTCTGTTTCATAATATGATAATTCCAGACAATCGTTGCAAGGCGATTGATAATTGCGGGTGCAAAGATAAACAAAACTCCCGGTCTTTACCCAACATTTTCCTATTCGCTATTGTACGGAGCAACTTTTTCTCTAACTTTACTGCCATCATACAATGTTAAGCCATGAAAAATGCCATCCCACGATACAATTTCTACAAAACTAAGTACGGAAGCGAACTTCTGATAGATGTCGTTGATTTGCAGTATACCCGGAAATTCTTGACCCAGGGAAAAGTACATATTCTGACCTACTATGACATCACCTTCATCACAGAAGGAGAAGGAGAATTCACTATCGGTAACCGGACACACTTGGCAGCTCCCGGTGATGTATTCTTCTCCAAACCAGGTGAGGTGCGCAGTTGGGACACAGACCGTATCGGCAACGGTCATGCTCTAATTTTTGAGGATACCTTTTTGACCTCTTTCTTCAAAGACCCACTATTCGTGCAGCACCTCCCATTCTTCCGAATGGGAAAAATGGTAGACAAACTCCAACTGCCGAACGGGCTCTATGCACGAATACTCCAACTTCTGCACGACATAAAGGTCGAAATCGACTCTTTCCACCCACACGATACGGGCATATTACGCGCCTTACTTTACGAAGTCCTCATGCTACTCAACCGTGCCTACCGCACCTCTATCCCTCCGGAGACGGGTAAGGAGCCACATAAAGATATCAGCAGCTTCCACCTCAGCCGATTCTTCGAATTGGTTGGGGAGCACTTCCGGGAGCAGCATTCTGTACAATTCTATGCCGATAAACTATGCATCACTCCCAATTATCTGAACGAAATCCTCTCTTCGGCCATAAACATCAACGCCAAGCAGTACATACTCAACAAGGTTACAGACGAAGCCCAGCGTCTGCTCACCTACACCGACCTCCCCATTTCAGAAATAGCCTCCGAACTCCATTTCTCAACCGTCTCCTACTTTGTACGTAGTTTCCGACAATGTATAGGGTATACTCCCCTCGCCTACCGGAAAATGGAGAAACCGTGAAAAGTGACATATCCTCCTTCTTTTTTATTGTACAAAAGTTCCACTTACCGGCTATCTTTGCCCTTGAAACAATAACCCATAAAAAAAACAAACAATGAGAGATGCAGAAAAAACAGTAGGAAACATGATTGACAAGGAAAAAACCATCTTTGTCGGTTCGGTGGATGCCGAAGGCTTTCCCAACATCAAGGCCATGTTGCAAACCCGCAAAAGGGAAGGGCTCAAACACATTTACCTATCAACGAACACCTCGTCGATGCGCGTTTCGCAATTTCTCAAAAATAACCGGGCATGCCTTTACGTCTGCAACACACGCTTCTTCAAGGGCGTAATGCTGCGCGGCACGATGGAGATACTGACGGACAGCACCAGTAAGGAAATGATATGGCAGGAAGGCGACACTATGTACTACCCCGAAGGAGTGACTGATCCCGATTATTGTGTCCTGAAGTTCACCGCCTTCGCCGGTAGGTATTACAGCGGATTTAAATCAGAAGACTTCACGATAGAATAAACGGGCCATCCGTTCCAGTCCATCAGCAAGCAGAGCCCGGGGACAAGCGATATTCAGCCGGATAAAGCCCTCTCCACCGGGACCGTACATCGTACCGGAATTGACCATCAGATGCTGTTGTTCTTGCAAACGCAAGGCGACAGCATCTGAGCTGATACCGGAGGCACGGCAGTCTATCCAAACCAAATAAGTTCCTTCGAGTGGCAGCACGGGATATTGTGGTAACCGTTCTCCGAAAAAGCAGCGGAGGTATTCGTAATTCCCCCGCAGATATTTCCGCAAGGCATCGAGCCATTCCCCACCTTCGTTATAAGCTGCCATTGTGGCGATTACGCCGAACGGATTGACGTCGCATACCTCGTTGATATTGATGGCTCTGTCAATACGGCGGCGCACCTCTTCATCGGCTGCGATGATATTGGCGATTTGCAACCCGGCAAGGTTGAACGCCTTGCTCGGCGAAACGCAAGTGACGGAATTTTGCAAAAAGCGTTCGGACAAGGAGGCAAAGGGTGTGTAGTCATATCCTTCGTAAGTCAGTTCACAATGAATCTCATCCGCCACGACAAACACCTCATTCCGTAAACAAATATCACCTATATGCTGCAGTTCTTCCAGAGTCCAGACCCGTCCGACCGGATTGTGAGGATTGCACAGCAGCAGGATTTTTGCTTTCGGATCGGAAGCTTTCCTTTCAAGATCGGCAAAGTCGATTACGTAGCGGCCATCCTGATAAATGAGATTATTGGCAAACAACTCGCATCCGTCATTACGGATAGATGAGTAGAAACAATTATAGGCAGGAGTCTGAACGATGACTTTATCACCCGGCATGGCCAAGGCTTTGATAATGGCTGACAGAGCCGGCACGACACCACTCGTATAGATAATCCACCGGGAATCAACCTGCCAGCGATGCCGGTCATCGAACCACCGGACAACCGCATCATAATAGGCTTCGGGTACTTTTGTATAACCGAAAATACCGTGCGCCACCCGCTTTTGTAAGGCATCGATAATAGCGGGTGCTGTACGAAAATCCATATCCGCCACCCACATGGGCAGTACATTCTCCTCTTCGGGAGTATCCCATTTATAAGAATTCGTCCCGCGACGCGAGATGATTGTATCGAAATCGTATTTCATAATTTATAAATCCAGTTACCATCCCAAAGCCTCAACTCACAATCGGCAGGCGCCTTTATATTTTCGTCGAGAATGATTTCCCCATAGCTTTCGGCAGTGATACAGCCTGTCCGTGGATTCTTCACCCCGCCTATTGTTCCTTTGATGGTTGCCTGCACCGAACTATATTCAAAAGCCCGGTCGCAGTCGGGACCAAAGGTGCAATTCTCCAGTACGAGGTCGTGGGCATAGCAGAGCGGTTGCTCACCGGTTATATGGCAATTCACCAACCGGAGATTGTGCGAATGCCAGCCGAGATATTCGCCGTTGAGTTCAGAATCGTAGATTGTCACATTCTCCACCTCCCAGAAGGCATCCTTCGTAGTGATTTTGGCATTGCGCAACTCCACATTCTTCACATACTGGAAAACGTACTTGCTGTCGCTTTCCAATCCGTCTATGCGGATGTCGCTGCTGAACATGAACGGATAAGTTCCTCCATGCAGTTTCAGATTTTTGATATTCAGATTTTTACAACGCCAGAACACCTCATTGGCATCGTTTATCTCTACATTCTCTATTTCGATGTCATGCATCTCGCGAAACATTTTGGGTGCATCGATACGCGTATCAGTCATTTTCAGATGGTCGGAATACCACAGTGCCGAACGCCCGCCGACATCGAAAAAACAACGGTCGATAACAAATCCGTGAACATGCCAGAAGGGATAATTTCCTTCGAACCGACAATCAACAGCTTCGATGTTGCTGCATTCCTTGATGGCTGATTCTCCAGCACGGATAACTACATTCTCCATACGTAAGTCATGCAATTCGAACAAAGGTCTTTCTCCGCCAAATGCTGTATTTGATATTATTTTCATCTTGTTTTCAATTTTATTATTCTATTCTCTTTATCAATTTTGCGGGGACACCACCTACTATTGTATTTGCTTCCACATCTTTCGTCACGACCGCTCCAGCTCCCACCACAGCATTGTCACCAATTGTCACTCCTTGAAGAATCGTTGAATTAGAACCTACCCAGACATTCTTGCCTAGTACAATTGGTGCCGGATAGGTAGTTTGGCGTTCAGCCGGAGGCAAACCATGATTGAGCGTTGCAAAGACTACATTATGCCCAATTTGGCATCCGTCGCCGATTATCACACCACCATGGTCTTGAAAATGACAGCAGGCATTAATAAATACGCCTTCGCCCACTGTTATATTCTTCCCGAAATCGGCATAAAACGGCGGAAATACCCGGAACGATGACGGAACTTGATAACCGAACAATTCGGATAGCAACTCACGTACTTCGTCCGGCGTATAGTATGCGGTGTTCAGCCGGAAAGTGATACGCCTGGCTTCACTGCTCATTTCGTCCATAAAACGGTGTATCTCCTCCGTATTAAGCGCTTGACGCGTCTTTACATATTCTTTAAATTCGTTCGTAGTCATAATTTCTCCTATTTAATTTTTATTACCAAATTAATGATAATGCAAAAATAGGCGGTATCCGTCATATGCCGTGTAGATAAATCCCCGGTATCTATACCCAAATTACGGATTATGCTGTCCCCTCCAGCTACTAAATCATAGCTCCATAAAACAAAAACTCCCGTAATCGCTTGAATTACGGGAGTGTGGGTGGTGTTATTTAAGTTTATCGTATTCTTCATCCGTCACCGGCTCTAGCCATTCATTAGAAGTATCCTCACCGGGAACTTCGAAAGCAAGATGGGCAAACCAACCATCAGAAGCAGCACCGTGCCAATGCTTCACATTTGCAGGGATATGGATAACCGTACCGGGTAGAATCTCTACTACCGGCTTGCCTTCTTCTTGATACCACCCACGACCGGCAACACCGATAAGCATCTGTCCACCGCCTTTAGTAGCACGGTGTATGTGCCAGTTATTGCGGCAACGAGGCTCGAAAGTGACGTTAGAGACGGAAACCTGCTCACGTGAAACGGGAGCAAGATAGCTGTTACCTATGAAGTACTGTGCGTATGCTGTGTTCGGTTCTCCAATGGGGAAAATCATTTCACGCTGGAACGCGGCTTTGGTATCTTCACCGGCGGTGTCCTCTGCCCATACGCCTTTGGCCAGATTAAACGCTGCCCACGCTTTGGGCCAACCGGCATAGAATCCGATATGGGTGATGATTTCAGCAATCTCCGTACGGGTGATGCCGTTCTTTTTTGCCGACTGAAGGTGGAACACGAGCGAATTATCCGTGATTCCTTGACTGATAAGAGAAGTTATAGTTACCAAACTACGGTCACGCAGACCGAGTTTGTCGGTGCGGCTCCAGACCTCGCCAAAGAGGACATCGTCGTTTAGTTCCGCAAATTTAGGAGCAAACTCACCCAACTGGGTGCGTCCTGCTGTCTGTACTATCTTTTCTTGTGCCATAACATTGAGTGTTAAAATGCTGAATACTGAAATTAAAAAAATCTTGTTCATAGTCGTTCTATTTATTGCATGAAGTTATTGAGCTTGTTAGCCGGATTAAGTGGCGTCTGGTCAGACAAGACCAATGATTTGACCATGTGCAACGTTCCTTGCTTGTATTTCTGAAAGTGTTCTGATGCAATATGTTTTTCATAAGCCGCATGGCTCGCATAGGTTTCGAGAATAGTCACCTTACAGGGATTCTCCTTCTCGCCGACCGCATACATAGTCAGTACGCCCGATTCGGTACGCAGAGAGATTTCGCCTACTTCGGTTGCGTATTTCATATACTCGTCGAGATACTGCGGATAAACCTCGATTTTCGACAACCGCACGATACCGTCAGCACTCATCGGCTCTTTGGCGCACATACCCGGCTGCTTATCCAGATTCAGGCATTTGCCGATAATCTCTCCCGTGGCAAGGTAGGAATAGGTCGGAAATTCAAACAATACGGGTTTCAGCTTCGTATAGTCAAGTTTCCCGTTATTATCAAGCACTTCAGGAGCAGCGTATGTATTGACTATCGCACAAATGAAATTGTCGAAACCTTCAGTTTCATAGATGTCTACCACCTCACACTCCATGGTGAGGGGTGATGCGTCTATAACGGGGGTACCGTTTTCGCCAATATGGTAGGCAAACACCTCCGACTTATCGACCGTCGCACCGCTTACACTTCCCACATAGTCAGCTTTCGGCAATATTTCACGACTCACTAGATTGACGGAAAGTCGTTTTGAGTCCTTTATCCCTTGATTAGTGTAATGGCTTTTACTCATGCTGATGAGTATCCGCTCATGTCCAATAACACCCGTATGCCCTACCACTAGCCAGTTTACTTTCCCTTCAACCTCCGCCCCAACAACCGTCATCGGCTTGGGATAGAGCGCCAACAGATTTCCGAGATTTTTCTTGTTCGTTTCCATTATATTGGGTTGAACGGTGTTCTCCTTTACGGGAATACTGCACGACATTATGACAAGCAGTGACAGAACTCCTAAAATTGTTTTTGCCATACGCTATATTACTCTATTTTTCTTGTTAAACTTCTGATGACAAAGGTACCGCGATAGCACAAGCGAAGGTGTATATGATTTACGGATATTTGTACCCGAATTCCCGATTATACCGCAAGAAAGTTCAAGTTCATCAGATGAGTATAGTAAGACTGGCAGAAATCCCACGAATAATCCCACGCATGATTTTTTTTTAATCGTTATTCTTGCCGATACAGAAAACAAAAAAAGCTCTGAAATCCTTGAATTTCAGAGCTTTGCTTTAATTTATTATTTACTTTCGCGGTGCGTACGGGACTCGAACCCGTGACCCCATGCGTGACAGGCATGTATTCTAACCAACTGAACTAACGCACCATTATTTCATTCTTTCGTTGCTATCTCTCTCGATTGCGGTTGCAAAGGTAGACAAAATTCTTATATCTGCAATAGCTTGAAAGAAAAAAAATCATCTTTTTTTTAACATAGCTTGATTATAAGAGATTTATGTTACCTTTGCAAAACTAAATTAATATTGAAATCATGAGAAATACTCCTATTGAACGTAAGTTGATAGATGAAACTATCGCAGATTTTCATATCACAGACTTTGCCAAAGCAACCATCCGTGAAGTAAAAGCCATTGCAGCCAATGCCGAAGCGGCATCGGGTGTGGAATTCATAAAAATGGAAATGGGTGTACCCGGACTCCCCCCCTCAGCCGTCGGCGTAAAGGCCGAGGTGGAGGCATTGCAGAATGGTATTGCCAGCCTCTACCCGGACATTAACGGACTTCCCGCCTTGAAAGAGGAAGCAGCACGTTTTATCAAAGCCTTTATCAATGTAGATGTAGCCCCCGAAGGTTGTGTACCAGTTACCGGCTCCATGCAAGGAACTTTCGCTTCATTCCTCACATGTAGCCAGTGCGATGAGAAAAAGGATACCATTCTCTTCATCGATCCCGGTTTCCCGGTACAGAAGCAGCAGTTGGTCGTGATGGGACAGAAATATGAAACCTTTGACGTATATGACTACCGTGGCGACAAGTTGAAAGCGAAGCTGGAAAGTTACCTCAGCAAAGGCAATATCTCTGCCATCGTCTATTCCAATCCCAACAACCCCAGCTGGATTTGCCTGAAAGAAGAAGAGTTGCGCATCATCGGCGAACTGGCAACCCAATATGACGTCATTGTGTTGGAAGACCTCGCCTACTTTGCCATGGACTTCCGCCAAGACTTGAGCAAACCGTTCCAAGCGCCTTACCAACCTTCTGTGGCACACTATACGGACTATTACGTGCTGCTCATTTCCGGTTCCAAAGCTTTCAGCTATGCCGGTCAACGTATCGGTGTCAGCTGCATTTCGGACAAACTGTATCACCGGGCCTATCCCGGGCTGACACAACGCTACGGCGGCGGCACCTTCGGCACAGTATTCATCCACCGCGTACTCTATGCACTCTCCTCCGGCACCAGCCACTCTGCTCAGTATGCTCTTGCCGCCATGCTTAAAGCAGCTAATGAAGATCAATACAACTTTCTTGATGAAGTGAAAGTATACGGTGAACGTGCCCGCCGCCTGAAAGAAATCTTCTTGCGCCACGGTTTCCACTTGGTATACGACAATGATTTGGGTGATCCCGTTGCCGACGGTTTCTATTTCACCATCGGTTACCCGGGCATGAGTAGCGGAGAACTTGCGCGGGAACTAATGTACTACGGTGTAAGCGCCATTTCACTGGTGACCACCGGAAGCCATCAGGAAGGATTACGTGCCTGCACTTCCTTTATCCAAGACCATCAGTACGACCAGTTGGACGAACGTATGGCAATTTTTGCCGAGAATCACCCCATCCAATAAAAAATATCCCTATATAATAATAAGGTATCTCTACCAGTTGATGCCGGTATCCCACCACAATCGGGTACCGGCATTGTCATCTCCACCCAGTGCCTCTACCAAAGCGGCATACTGCTCGGCATTCTCCGTCTTCAGTCCGCCGGGAAAGTTCAGACGGCGAATCATTGTCTCAGTATCTATACACCCGTCTTTACTGTGATTAAAGCGCACGGGGAATAGCCGGGGATACCCCGTCCGGCGCTGTTCCGCCCAAGCTTCACACCCTTCAGGAAACATGGCAATCCATTTTTGGGTAATAATCTTCTCCAGTTTCGTATCCCTATCCGCTGACTCCAGCCAGCGTGGCGAAACCTGACAACGGGCGGTAATATCATTCTCCATATCGTAGGTATCCACAAAATCGGCAGGCAACAAGTCGCTCTCCAGATAAGCATCGGACTGCAAGATGCCATACTGACGGAAAGAAGCCATTACCCCTTCTTCATAGCAGGTTTTCACCGACTCATCGGTCCATCCCCGTAGGGCAGCCTCGGCACGCAGGAACCAGACTTCTGCTGCCGGCATCAACACTGCATCAGTCTGCTGGGTAACTTTCAATTTTGAGAGTGTATTATAATAGTTATGTGCAAAGCATGTACCCTGACGAATGCCGCGATACTCGCCTGCAAACTGTTCATCCTGGCAAGTGGCAAAATAGATTTCACGACGGGGATCTTCATATCCGTTCAGTATGGACTCCATCGGCGCTCCCATATAAGCTTCATTCCAAACAAGGTTTATCTCGCCCAACGGATTGGTATATCCACTCGCCGTGGAAACCGCCACCGACTCGTCCGCCTCCCGAATGACTCCGTATTCATTATCCATCGCTTTACGGAATTCCGTTTTTGCCTTCTCCGGACTGGCTACCGCAATGCGCATGGCAAGCCGCATCCTCAACGAGTTGGCAAACTTTATCCAAGAGTCATAATCACCGTCCAACAACATATCGAAACGCGCAAACTCCGAAGCTCCCGGATGCTCGACAATATAATCGGAAAGTACAGCTACAGCCGTATCAAGTTCACAGAAAAATGCATTATAGACCTCTTTCTGCGTGTCGGGCATATAACGGGCTTCGAGATCGGCAAAATGACTATACACAATAGGGCCGTAATAGTCCGTGACACGGTGCATCACTTCCACCTTCAGTATCTTGGTAATGCCGAAAAAGGCAGGCATGCGATCACGTGTGGCATTCTCCGACTGATATATCTGCGGGAAAACATACTCATAGGTATGTCCCCACATGGCGCTGTTCCATCCATCCTGCAAGTTGTAGTCCGAATTGTGCGAACCTCCATTCAGAGGCTTGGCATCGTGCATGTAACCGCTGAACATGTCGGCATTCAAATTCTGGGTCAACTGAAAAGGCCAGTTCTTCCCCTTTCCGTAGTCGTAATTGAAATAGATGCCTTGCTGGATGATTCCAAGACGGATGCCATGTTCGTTATAGTCGGCCTGCAAGTCCTCGTCCGTCACGCCGGACTTGTCCGTATTGATTTCCTTAAAGTCTCCCGTACAAGCCAGAAACACGAAAACCATGCCAATCAGTACTATAATCCTCTTCATATCAAGTCTCCCTCCCCCTCTTAAAATTCACACTTCAAAGAAAATCCCCAACTACGCGTGGTAGGCATACCGTAGACTTCAATTCCCTGGTTATCGTTGCCCGTAGAGAGTACCAGGTCAGGGTCGAAAGGCGCCTTTTTGTAGAAGAAGAACAAGTTGCGTCCCGAAAAGGACAGTTGTGCCCGCTTGAGGACTTTGGTCTTTTCCATCCAGGCAGCAGGCAGTTGGTAGCCCACGGACAGCTCACGCAGCCTGATGTTCGTGGCATCATACATATAATATTCCGTCACCCCGGCCCGTCCGCCTACAACATTCTTATAAAATCCTTTCACATTATCTATCCGGTTACCTTCAAGCATTACATAACCTTTGTCTCTGGCCCGGGCCGTGACTTCAGAAACGCCATACATATCCATATCCGCCTGCGTCTGGGACAAAATATCGCCTCCAAAGCGACAATCCACCAGAAAATAGAAAGAAAAATTCTTGTAAGACAGCATATGATTCCAGCCCAGCATCAGTTTTGGATTGGCATTGCCCACTTTCACCGTATTGCCATCACCTTCCACCAAAGGCATGCCGGTATTGTCTCCTTCCGTGCCGTAAACGATATTGCCCGCATCGTCACGTACAAAAGCTTTTCCGTAGATGTCACCGATAGAGCCCCCTTTCACCAATTTCATGGCATAACTGGACGAGAAGCTGGTAGGACCGTAAAGAAACTCCTTCAGCGCTTCGTGCAGTGAAATTATCTTGTTGCGGTTGGTGGAGAAGTTCACCTCTGTTTTCCACTTGAAATGGTTTGTCAGCAAAGGAACGGCATCCAATGAAATCTCCCACCCCACATTCTGTATATCACCCGCATTGACATAACGGTAGGCATATTTATCGCCCGACAGAGTAGGAAGCTTGAAGAACTGGTTCCGGGTATTCGTCTTATAGAAAGTGGCATTCAAACCAATGCGGTTCTTTAAAAAACGCGCTTCTATACCCGCCTCAAAGGAGTGCGTCATCTCCGGTTCCATATCCTTGAACGGCGCGGCATCACTTGCCAGGAACTCTCCGCCCGCCGTGATATGCGAGGAAGGATTTGTGATGAACATGGGAATATCATTGCCCACCATGCTGTATGCCCCCCTTATCTTTGCCAGTGACACCCATTGGGGTAAAGTCATCAGCTTATTGAATATCAGCGAAAATCCCACGGAGGGATAGAAGAACCCGCTTTTCTCATGAGATGTATAAGCCAGCGTGGAAGACCAGTCATTACGGGCCGACAAATCAAGATAGACAAACTCGTTGTAGCCCAGTTGTGCCGTCGCAAACAAGGACTGCAATTGGCGCCGCGCATCAATCTTCTGGTCCAGCCCGGCAGAACCATTCATGATGATATTGGCCAGATTGAACACATTGGCATATTTCAGCGAAGCTGTTTTAGAGTCATAGCGGGTGGAGTTCACAGTCTTGTCATTGATACTGACACCGAGCGCCGCGTTGAGAGAGAATGCATCCCACTGCTTTTTCATCATCAGTATGGCGTCTCCGTAATATTGGGTTTCCTGATAGTCCATCTCGATATAACGCCCATTGGCTCCCGCCAACGCCGGAGCGGTAGAGGCATAGAACTGCTGGCGCACCTTGTCGTTAATATAGTCTACATTGCCACGGGCCTGCAGGCTTAACCAATCGTTTATCTTCAGATTGGCGGATAAGGAGACTATGACATGCATGCGGTTCTCCTTGCTCAATATGCGATTGGTAATCCAGTAGGGATTCTGCTCAAAATCCTCGTAGGAGGTATGCCAATTCTGTATGTTCAAGTTTCTACCCTCATCATAAACCTCGAAGTTCTCCTTATAATAAGCAATATCCTCACCCCGTGGAAAACGGTAGAGCCCCACCAAAGGATTCATGTAGAAACCACCCACGGTAGGCTTGTTCTTCACCACCTGGCGCATCAGGTTCATACTGCCATCTAACTTCAGACGGGAATTCAATAGAACGGAAGTCTCTCTGAAAGTGAGGTTGTGCTTCGAAAGGTTATGTTTCCCAATGATGCCATGCCCCGTAGTATTAGCATAGGAGAAATAGTTCTGCAACTTCTCATTGCCGTGACTCAAGGAGATGGAAGTTATGGAGGTGACACCAGTAGAGAAGAAGTCTCTCAGATTATCGTATTCGGGAAGGTTTGCCCGTTCTCCCCAACTGTCCACACCGTCACTTACTCCATAGCGGTTCTGCATCTTGGGTAGCGCAAAAGCATTGTCGAACATTAGGCTCGTCGAGAAAGAAACACTGCGCTGCCCGTGCGACTGCCCCTTCTTTGTAGTAATCAGTATCACCCCATTGGCAGCCTGGCTACCATACAAAGCTGCCGCGGGAGCTCCTTTCAGGATACTGATACTCTCTATATCTTCAGGATTCAGATTGGAAATGCCGTCTCCTCCGTCACGGTTGCCGGCATTGGCCGTTCCGCCTATGGCAGAGTATGCTTGCTCGGAAGTGGAGTTCAGAATGGGAACACCGTCTATCACATACAGCGGTTGGTTGTCACTCGCCACCGAACGGATTCCACGGATACTGACTTTGGCTGAGGCTCCCAGACCGGAAGAAACCTGATTGACACGCACACCTGCCGACTTGCCGGTCAACGAAGTAATTAAGTTGGGCATTTTTACTCGCGTCAACTCCTCGTTTTTTATTAAATCTGTGGCGTAAGAAAGAGAATTTTCTTTCTTTTCGATACCCAAAGCGGTAACAATAACGTTATCCAGCTCTATCATATCTTCTCTTAGTGTGATATGAAAGGTCGAATGTCCTTCCACCTCAATATCCTGGGACATGTAGCCGATAAACGAAACACGAAGCACTGCATTATCGGCAACCACCAGAGTGAATTTTCCTTCCGAATCCGCTATCGCACCATTGGCAGTTTCTTTCTCTTGAATAGTGGCACCGGCCAACGGAAACCCGCTTTCATCCAGCACACGGCCACTTATCGTCACTTTAGAAAGCTGTATTTCAGAATGTCCCGGACGCTGCATACGCTCCATAAAATCCTCCGGGCAATCCGTCCATCCTATAGAAAACAGCCCTAAAATTAACGTATATAATGTAGTATATTTCATTGCATTAAATTGCCAATTACTTGCAAACTTAAGTATTTTCTCCGAATAAAAAAAGCCATAAAATCTGAGAAAAGAAACTTTTAAAATGAAAAACAGCGAAGAACTTTGGTTTATTGTGGAATATTATGTATATTAGGGGCATGTATAGCAATATAAATCTATTCAAGATAGAAACAAACCATGTGGTTCCTGCCCAGGGAAAGGTCTTGATTTCCGAACCCTTTTTGTGTGACCATATGTTTGGACGATCCGTCATTCTACTGGTGGACCATACACATGACGGCACAATGGGACTGGTTCTGAACAAACCGCTCCCCCTATTCTTGAATGATGTGCTGAAAGACTTCGACTGCCCGGAAAGTATACCTATCTATAAAGGAGGACCACTCAGCACAGATACATTGTTCTATCTGCACACGCTCGAGGGTATTACCGGAGCGCTGTCCATCGGCAAAGGCTTCTACCTGAACGGTGACTTTGAAGCCATTAAAAACTACATCATGCAGGGAAATCCCGTTCAAGGCAGAATCAGATTCTTCTTGGGATACTCCGGCTGGGAGTACGAACAACTGGGCCGGGAAATTGAAGAAAACACCTGGCTGGTAGGCAAAGAAAACATCAGTTCGCTAATGAACGAGGCGGCCAGCGGCACACTCTGGAAGAAGGCATTGTGCAAGCTGGGAGCAAAATATGAAATATGGTCGCGTTTCCCTCAGATTCCAACGCTCAATTAGTGCTTCGGAGAAGTTGCAACAGCACGACATCCTTATAGCATCCTCCTACGCGCCACCACTCCTTCAAAAGCCCGCAACGCACAAAACCGCAGGATTCAAAAAGGCGGATACTTGCCTCATTATCCACCGAGATATGGACTATCAACTGTTTCAGATACAAGAAACTGAAAACATAGTCGCACAGCAAACGCAGCGCTTCCTTGGCATAACCATTGCCCTGATACTCCTTCCGTATGGCAATGCCCACCTCTCCCCGGGCATGCATGGGAGAAAACTCTGTAATATCGATGGTACCTATCACCACATCATCCTCTGCACGTACAATCATCATACGCAGCTGGCGGTCGGCAAACATATCGCACTCGGAATTCTCAATATATTGTTTCAAGACAAATCTGGAATAGGGCACGGTGAAGTTCGTCACATCCCAAGTCTGGGAATCATTCTCCATGGCATACATCACTTCCAGGTCTTCCGGCTCCATAGCACGGAGACGCACCCTTTCACTGCAGAAATAAGATTTATTCATATCTTCCAGTCGGTTACATTTCTTCTTCTTTATTGATATGCAGTTCTTTACGCAGGCGTCCCTCACCCGGCAGGCAGAACAGAGAAGCCGTCAGTCCTATCAGTGCACACAGTGCACCCGTACTGCTCAACATGATATAATAGGTGAAAAAGCCTGCAAGCACCGGTATGGCAAGCAATGCCAGCCGCACGCCACTCCACAGCGCATAGAGGCGGAGGGCTTCGGGAAGCGTCACTACATCTATTTTCCGGATTAATACCCATGAAAAGAGTTTCAAGGCTATGGGTACGCAAGAGGCAGCCAGCAGAATGGTTACCGTCTCAGCCATATAGGTGACACGTACATCTCCGGCATACATACCTACCCATCCGCCTCCGGTTTCTCCAAGTAGAACGAGCAGGATGGGAAGCATCCAGAAATAGGCAAAAGTTGTTCGGACACGCGCTGCGGTCTTCTTTATTTGTTCTTCCATTTAGTAAATTGATAGTGGATAATGAATAATTGATAATGGCCCAAACAATCAGGCAGTTCCGGAAAATGGAGTGCGGTTCACAATACTGCGTCCCAGAGTCACTTCATCCGTATACTCCAATTCGTCGCCGATGGAAATGCCACGGGCTATGACAGAGAGCTTCACGCCCAGTTTTTCCAGCTTGCGGTAGATATAAAAGTTGGTGGTATCTCCCTCCATCGTCGTGCTCAGCGCAAGAATCACTTCATTGATGCCGCCGGCGGCTACCCGCTGCACAAGGCTTTCTATCTGCAAGTCTCCGGGGCCAATGCCATCCATCGGCGAGATGACACCTCCCAGCACGTGATACAAACCACGGAACTGTTGTGTGGCTTCCACAGCCATCACATCGCGGATGTTCTCTACCACACAAACCACAGAAGCGTCCCGTTGCGGACTGGAACAGATGCGGCACGTCTCCGTATCTGATATATTATGGCATACCTTGCAATATTTCACTTCATGCTTCAGCGTCACGATGGCATTGCCGAACGCTTCCACCACTGCCGTATCCTGGCGGAGCAGGTGAAGAACCAGCCTCATAGCCGTCTTGCGTCCCACTCCGGGCAACTTGGCAAACTCATTTACCGCCTTCTCCAATAATGTAGAGGGAAACTGTCCATTCATACTTAAAATTCTCCTATTGGCCACAAAGATAGTGCAAACCGAATGCAGAATAAAATGAACTCGTTCATTTTTTATGCTGAGGTGCAGCCTATCTTCGCTTTCTGGGCAAAGATAGTGCAAACTTATGAAATTAGTGCTACCTTTGCCACACGTAAAACCCCAAAAAGGCAACAAAATGGATATTACAAACGCTGAATTCGTCATCAGTAACACAGACGTGCGGAAATGCCCCGCAGGCACATTTCCCGAATATGCTTTCATCGGACGCTCCAACGTAGGAAAATCCAGTCTCATCAATATGCTGACCGGGAGAAAAGGGCTTGCCATGACCTCTGCCACACCGGGAAAGACCATGCTCATCAACCATTTCCTCATCAACAAGAGCTGGTACATTGTAGACCTTCCGGGATACGGCTATGCCAAACGGGGACAGAAAGGGCAGGAACAAATCAAACGTATTATAGAAAGTTATATACTGCAACGCGAACAGATGACTTGTTTGTTTGTTCTTATAGATAGCCGGCTGGCTCCCCAAGCCATCGACCTCGAGTTTACGGAATGGCTGGGCGAGAACGGCGTACCCTTTGCCATCGTCTTCACAAAGGCCGACAAACTGAAAGGCGGCAGACTGAACACCCACATCAACGAATACCTGGAACAGTTGAAGGAACAGTGGGAAGAGCTGCCTCCCTACTTCATCACCTCTTCTGAAAACCGCATGGGACGGAAAGAGCTGCTGGACTATATCGAAAGTATCAACAAAAGCCTGAATAGCAAACAATAGACATAAGTAAAATGAAAAGATTAGTTTTTTGGCAACTGTTTGTTGCCGCACTACTGCTGACCGGCAATAGTCATGCACAATCCATCAAGGATTTGTTCAACAAAGAAAATATAGAGAAGGCGGTAAATGCCGTGACCGGCAAGTCAACAGCGGATATGACCGGCACTTGGTCGTATACCGGCTCCGCCATTGAATTCGAATCGGACAACCTGCTGCAGAAAGCCGGCGGTGCCGTTGCCGCCACAGCCGCAGAAAAGAAACTGGACGAACAGCTTGCCAAAGTAGGCATCAAAGCCGGGCAAATGTCATTCACATTCAACGCCGACAGCACATTCAGCGCCAAAGTAGGGCAAAAGAGCATGAAGGGAAGCTACTCCTACGATGCATCCACCCAAAAGGTCAACTTGAAATTCGCCAAGCTGATAGGTATGAATGCCAAGGTCAACGCTACCTCCACAACTATGGACCTGCTGTTCGAATCGGACAAGCTACTGAAACTGATAACCTTCCTCTCCAGCAAAAGCAGCAACTCCACTCTGAAGAGTATCGGCTCGCTGGCCAACAGCTACGACGGAATGATGCTCGGATTCTCATTACAGAAACTGTAACAACAACTTCCATACAACAAAAAAATCCCGCAAGCACCGAACAATGCTTGCGGGATTTTTTTATCTGAAAAGAGCGGAAAACGAGACTCGAACTCGCGACCCTAACCTTGGCAAGGTTATGCTCTACCAACTGAGCTATTTCCGCATGGGATGACTCTCCTTTTTTGAGGAGTAAA